>CAYQJS010000050.1:0-41346 GCA_964417895.1 uncultured Chloroflexota bacterium
CGTTCTGGGGCAGGCGCCCGCCAACCTGCGGCACGCTGCGCTCGCGTTTGACACCGATCTCCGGGGCCTGATCCCGTGCGTGGCGCGGCTGATGGACCGGCGCATTCCCCCAAAGCTGGTGCCCGACGGCCCGGTGCAGGAGGTGATCCAGACCGGGGACGAGGTGAACCTGCTGGAGATTCCGGCGCACGTCGCCGGCGCGCTGGACGCGGGGCCATTTATTGCCTCCGGCCTCGCCGTCACGCGCGACCCGGACACCGGCTGCCGCAACGTCAGCTTCCATCGGCTCCAGATCAAAGGGCGCAATCGCACGGGAGCCTTGCTGGTTCCCCGCCACACGTTTCGCAACTTCCAGAAGTACGAGACCAAAGGGTTGCCGATGCCCATCGCTTTCTTCATCGGCCACCACCCCCTCTATTACATGGCGGCCGCGACGACGGGCCCCTACGGGATGGACGAGCTGGAGATCGCGGGCGGCTTCCTGGGCGAGCCGGTTCCTCTGGTGAAATGCCGGACGGTCGATCTGGAGGTGCCGGCCGACGCCGAGATCGTGATCGAGGGGCACGTGCTCCCGGGTGTCAGGGAACAGGAAGGACCGTTCTCCGAGTTCCACGACTACTACGTGGCGGGCAGCGGCGAGAACCCGGTCATCGAGTACTCAGCGGTCACTCGCCGCCACGACGCCATCTACAAGGCCATTCAGAATGGGTCAGAGGTCGAAGGGTGCGTCTTCCACAAGGTGCCCATGGCCGCCACGCTGTTCCGGCGCGTCCAGAACGTCGGCGGCTTCGTGGATCTCAAGAACGTGCGCGTGATGCCAGGGATTCTGGGCGTGGTCGTGCAAATGACGCCCAGGTTCCACGGGGAGGCGCGTCAAGTGCTCATGGCCGCCCTCGCCGGCGAGTACCTGCACCAGAAGATCGCTATCGCGGTTGACGACGACGTGGACGTCTACAGCGACTGGGAGATCCTCTGGTCGCTGACGACGCGCGTCGACCCGGAGCGGGACATCACGATCATTCCGGGTGTGCGCGGGCACCCCATGGACCCGACGGGGGTGGAGTTCTTCCACACCGGGCAAGTGGGCTGGCAGCGATTGGGGTCGAAGGTCCTGATCGACGCCACGCGGCCGCCGACCAGCGACCCAGAGCGGGAGGTCTTCACGCGCATCAAGCCGCCAGGCTTCGGCGAAGTCAGGCTGGCGGACTTTCTGTAGGACGTCAGTCCAGAGTGTCGTAGAAGGACACTTCCCTGGATTCGAGGTTCGGGATAGCCCGCCCGGCAACGTGCTGCTGGAAATGCGGCGAGGCGCGGTGCGCATCGACCGCCGCCGCGTCCGCGTACACCTCGTACAGGAAGAAGAGCCGGGGGTCGTCCACGGAGCGATGCCCCCGGTAGTCCAAGCAGCCGGGCTCCTGGCGCGAGGGTGGCGTCATCATGCGGATGACGTCCTCGATCAGGTCTTCGTTGCCCTCTTTTGCCCGCCAGAGGGCGGCTAGCACACGGGCCACGGGGACCTCGCTTCTCTAAGGACCGCCGCCTTCAGGGGGACTGCCGGTAGGCGCAGGAGGGCCTGAGTCGTGGGATCGACGGCGAAGCCTGCTGATTCCAATCCTGTCACACCCAAAATCGGCTCGGCATTGTCGGGACCGAAGATGACAGCCCCGAAAGTGACCTCCCCCAGGAATTCGATCTGCGCCGGTCCGAACTCGTACTCGAGACGCGTTCCATCTGCAAGTTCGTACATTCGCCTTCCCATCGGTGTGATGCCGATCCGTCTCAGTTCTCGGGCAGGGGCCATGCAATCCATCGACCCCGTATCCACCAGGAAGCGTGCTTCGTACGCCTCGGTGGCGAGCGGGAAAGCCTTCAAGGAAACCGTCACGTGCGTCAGGCCCATGTCGCCGCCATTGTAGCTCGGGCGATGGGTGGTTGACCCCTCAGGGGTAAGCCTCAACTTCGATCGCGAGGTAACGCGCGAGCCACACGGAAGGCGCGGGCACGGCGGACAAGGCGATAGGCGTGCCGGCGAGCGCTCGCCCCAGCCAGGAGCGATGAGCCTCCTCGGAGAAGACCGCGACGCTCGCGCCATACAGCAGCGGGCCCACCTCACCCCGGCCCGTGCCCAGCACCAGGTGCAGCGTCCAGTCCTCCCCGGCGAGCGCGGCCGGCCCCTGTAGCCAGATAACGCCGGTCCGTGGGTCCTCGATCAAGGCCCAGATGCCACAGTCCTCACACGCCCGACCGCGACCCAGCAGCACGACGTCGGAGCCCTGGCTTCGAATCTCAAGTCCCGGCTCCTGCCGGGGCGGCTGATGGGCTGCGCCCGCAACGAGGGCGACATCCTCGTGCGCCTCCCGCGTGAGCAACACGGATACCGCGAGGAGGATGACCCCGAGCCACGCGGAGAGCGGCACGGTGCGTGGCAGGCGCCCTGTCCAGATGGCGACGGCCAGGTTGCCGCCCATTGGCGCGACGCCGAGCAAGCTCGCGCCAGTGACCAACAGCGTCCCTTCGGATTCGCCCATCGCGGCCTCCATCTGCTCGTATGTTCCGAATATATGTTCTATCACACGAGGTCACGTTGGACTCACGGGCCATCGGGGCCATAGTCACAAGCTCATATCACCAGACGCTAACGAGCCAGTACCGATGCCGTGTGCTATGATCGCGCGTTGGTTCGAGGTGCATGGATGCAGCGGTCTGGAGCGCTCACCCTCTCCGAGGCGGTTCTTCCCCGCGCGACCCTGCTCGTCAACACTCTTCTTGTGCTCCTCGGCAGTGCCGTCGTCGCGGTGTTTGCCCAGATCACCATCTGGCTCGAGCCCGTCCCCATCACGGGGCAGACGTTCGCCGTACTGCTCGTCGGGGTGACCCTGGGAAGCAAGCGGGGAGCGCTCGCGCTGCTAGCCTACCTGGCCGAGGGGTTGGCGGGCCTGCCGGTATTCGCTGAGGCGCGAAGCGCCTGGCTCCCGCTCAACCGCTTCGGCGAACCCCCGATCTTCGGTTCGACGGTCGGCTACCTGCTGGGCTTCGTGATCGCGGCGTTTGTTGTAGGGTGGCTGGCGGAGCGCTACGGCATGGACCGCGCCCCGTGGAGCGCAGCCATCCTGCTGCTCGTTGGGAACGTAGTCCTCTACGTGCCGGGGCTCATCTGGCTCCAGATGTGGCTCACCGCCCACGGGCTGGAGACGTCGGTCTGGCAGGCCGGCCTGGTTCCCTTTATTCCCGGCGACGTGGCCAAACTCATCCTCGCGGCCCTGGCGGTTCCGGGCGCATGGCGTCTGGTCCGAAAGTTAGCGCCTCTTGCTGAGCACCCAACCGTCTCCTTCGAGCGGGAACCTGCGCCTCGCCCAACTCAACCCGGCCCGCGTACGATGCCCTTCGCAGAGATAGTTGAGGAGACCGTTGTGGTGCTCAGACGAATTATTTTCCGCCGAGGCCACAGATAGACTGTGGCTACCCCGGTAACCGCGCCCATGGTTGGAAAGGTCCTCAGCCTTGCGGCGAACGTGGGCGACGAGGTGCAGGAAGACGACACGATCATCGTGATGGAAGCCATGAAGATGGAGATCGAGATCGTCGCCACCGCTTCGGGACGAGTGTCGGAGATCCGTGTGGCGCCCGGCGATTCCGTCGAGCCTGACAGCATCGTCGCTGTCATCGAGTAGTTCCGAGTCCCAGGTCTCAAGGTCAGGAGCGGCGTGCTTTGAGTGTGACCTCAATGGACCCGCTGACCCTCGGGCTGGTCCTGGCGGGGCTCGGTATCGCCGGCACGCTCATCACCCTGTTCGCGCTCAGCCTCATCGCCGACCTCCTGAAGCGCCTCTTCCCGCCGGAGGCGCCAGGGGCCAGGGGCCAGGGGCCAGCAGCGAGCCCCGTCGCAGTTTCCGCTCCGACTCCCGCCCCCCAACCCCCAACCCCAGGCGAAGCCCCGACCCCCGCCCCCCGACCCCCAACCCCAGGCAAAGCCGCGCCCCCGATCCCCGACCCCCGACCCCCGACCCCTGGCCCCTCCTGAGATGGAACGTGCGCTCGGGGCGGGGCTCGGCGGCCTGCTGTCGGGGTTCGCCACCCTCACCGTTCAGGACGCGGCGATGATCGCCGTCGGGTGCACGCTCCTCTACCTCGCCATCGCGCGCGGGCTCGAGCCGTTGCTCCTGCTGCCCATCGGTTTCGGCGCCGTCATCGTCAATATCCCGGGGGCCAACCTGATGGAGCCGGGCGGCGTGCTCCGTACGATTTACGACGCCGGCGTGCTCACCGAGCTGTTTCCGGTGCTGATCTTTATCGGCATCGGCGCCATGACTGACTTTGGTCCGCTGCTGGAGAACCCCCGGATCTTGCTTCTCGGCGCGGCCGGCCAGTTCGGGATCTTCATCACCCTGCTCCTGGCGCTTCTGCTGGGCTTCGCCCCACTGCAGGCTGTGTCCATTGCAGTGATTGGCGCCATGGACGGGCCGACGGCCATCTATGTCACCAGTAAGTACGCACCAGAGCTCCTTGGGCCGATCTCGGTCGCTGCCTACTCCTACATGTCGCTGGTGCCGCTCATCCAGCCGCCCATCATGCGTTTCATGACCACGCGGGCGGAGAAGACCATCGTGATGCCGGCGGTTCGAGCCAGCGTCTCGAAACGCGCCCGGATCCTCTTTCCCATCGTCGTCGCAATCCTGGGCTCGATCGTCGCGCCCCAGGGTACGCCTCTCCTCGGGACCTTGATGCTGGGAAACCTCATGCGGGAGTCCGGGGTCGTCGAGCGCCTCGCCAACATGTCGGCCAACGAGCTGGCCAACATCGTCACGTTGTTGCTGGGGATCTGCATCGGTGCGACCATGGAGGCGGAAAAGTTCTTGACTCCCCAGACACTCACTATCTTTGCGTTGGGGTTCGTTGCCATCTGCCTCGACACCGTCTGCGGCGTGGGTTTTGGGAAGATCATGTGCGTGGCGACACGCGGCAAGGTGAACCCGCTGATTGGCGCGGCAGGCATCTCAGCGTTCCCCATGGCGGCCAGGGTCGTGCAGATGGAGGGCCAGCGCTACAATCGACGCAACTACCTGTTGATGCATGCCATGGGCGCCAACACGGGCGGCCAGCTGGGCAGCGTCATGGCGGCGGCCATCATGCTCGCTGTGCTGGCGGGCCTCGGGATTGGGTAGTACAGCTCGGCGGAAGTGAGGCATGGGTTGCGCTCAAACACCCGGACGCGTTCAACCAAATCCCTCTCCCATCGCACGGGGAGAGGTTAGGTGAGGGCCCCCTCCCGAACCCTAGTGTCACCGGCCATCGAGGTCTGCCCGCACCCCACCCCTCTCCCGCCGCGGCAGGAGAGGGAGCCTGCCAGCTCGCTCAACCCTCGGTGCTCTTGCGCCGACGTGTAGTAGAGGGAAGTGATGGCGCGCGAGGAGATGGAGGCGAAGCTGCGCAGCCTCGAGGAGCGCGTGCTGGCCAGCGACGCGCGCATGGTCGAGCGCCAGCACACCGAAGGGAAGCTGACCGCGCGCGAACGGGTAGCTCGGCTCCTTGACCCCGGCTCATTCGTCGAGGAGTTCATGATGGCCGAGACTCAGGTCACCGACTTCGGCATGGCCGAGCGGCGGCTGCCGACGGATGGGGTCGTTACCGGCTACGGTACCGTGAACGGGCGCCCGATCTACGTGTTCGCGCAGGACCGCACAGTGCTTCAAGGGGCCGTAGGGCAGGCGCACGGCGAGAAGATCGCATACGTCATCGAGACGGCGTCCAGGGTCGGCGTGCCGTTGGTCGGGCTCTACGATTCGGTGGGAGCCCGCATCCAGGAGGGGCTGGACGCTACCAGGGCGATCGGCAAGATCTTCTACGCGAACAGCATCGCCAGCGGCGTTGTGCCGCAGATCAGCGCCATCATGGGGCCCTGCATCGGCGTCGCCTCGTATTCTCCGGCTCTGACCGACTTTGTTTTCATGGTACGCGGGACGAGCCAGATGTTCATCACCGGCCCGTCGGTCATCAAGGAGGTGACGGGCGAAGAGGTGACCATGGAGGACCTGGGCGGCGCCAAGGTGCACTCGGAGACGTCGGGGTGCGCCGACTTCGTCGCAGCGAACGACGAAGAGTGCCTGGATGCTATTCGCCGCCTCCTGGGCTTTCTGCCCCAGAGCTGCGGCGAGCAGCCGCCCCGCCACGAGGCCGACGACGACCCGGACCGCCTGGACGACGACCTGGGGGCGCTCGTCCCGTCCGAGTCGCGAAAGTCCTACAACATCCTGAACGTTATTAGGCGTCTCGTGGACGGAGGTGCTTTCTTCGAAATGAAGCCCCGCTTCGCCCGAAGCATGGTGATCGGCTTCGGTCGGATGGACGGTGGCACGGTGGGGTTTGTCGCCAACCAGCCCAACTGGCTGGCGGGCGCCATCGACGTGGACGCCGCGGACAAGGCGGCGCGCTTCATTCGCTTCTGCGACGCCTTCAACGTCCCCATCGTGACTCTCGTCGACGTGCCGGGCTTCTTGCCCGGCGTCGCACAGGAGAAGGCCGGCATCATCCGCCACGGCGCCAAGATGCTGTTCGCTTACTCCGAGGCGACGGTCCCCAAGATCACGCTCTACCTGCGCAAGGGCTACGGCGGGGCGAAGCAGGCCATGTGCACCCGCGAGCTGGGTGCGGACCAGCTCTTCGTATGGCCCGGCGTTGAGCTTGCGGTGATGGGGGCCGAGGGTGCCGTGAACGTGCTGTACCGGCGCGAGATCGAGGAGGCGGAGGACCCGCAAGCAGTTCGACAGCAGAAGATCGCCGAGTTCAACGCGCGCTTCTCGGGGCCCTTCGACGCGCTCTCGAAGCAATTCGCCCACGCTGCTATTCGCCCCGCGGAGACGCGCATGCGCATCATCAGAGCGCTCCGAATGCTCGCCGGCAAGCGGGAGGACCGCCCACGGAAGAAGCACTCGGTCATGCCGGTGTGAAGGTCCCAAGTCCCAAGTCCCAGGTCCAAAGGGGCAACGCGGGACCGGGAGCTGCTGCGGAGGAGTTGCTCTGAAAAATCCCGCTCGTCCTGAGCCCTTCGGCACACTCAGGACAGGCTCTGTCGAAGGACGGGCCCGGGGTCGCGCAACGCCGGGCTCATGGTTCGACAGGCTCACCATGAGCGGTTTTCATGCCCGGGGCGCCGCAGGCGCGCGCCCGGTGAGGGTCCGTTGAGCTTGCTGGACTTCTTTCATGCCGCTGGGCGACTGAAAACCATTGCCCGCCAGGGCTGGGTAGACCGCGGCGTGCCGTCCCCCGAGTCCGTGGCCGATCACACTTTCCGCTCGGCGATCATGGCGTTGGTGCTCGGTAACGCGGCAGGTCTCGATACCGCTCGCCTCGTGAAGCTGGCGCTGGTGCACGACCTGGCCGAGTCGGAGGTTGGTGATGCCACCCCATACGCCGACGCCATCACGAACGACGCCGACTTCCCGCGGAGCGTGCGGCGCTGGCGCGAGCTGCTCACGCCTGTGCAACTGGCCGCTGCCAAGCAAAGCAAGCGGCGCCTGGAGACGGACGCCGAGTCGCGACTCTCGTCGCTGCTGCCAGCCGAGCTGGGCGCGGAAGTCCAGGAGCTGTGGACCGACTACGCCGAGCGCCGCACACCCGAGGCCCGCTTCGCCGCACAGATCGACAAGCTCGAGGCGCTGCTCCAGGCCATCGAGTACCGGGATGCGGGACATCCGTCGGACGTGGAGAACTTCCTCATCAGCGCCCGCGAGGCGGTGGAGCACCCGGTGCTGCGGGCCTTCTTGACGGAGCTCGAAGCCAGGGCGGGCGCGCAACCAGGTAACGAGAAGGAGCGCTCCTGAGCCGGTCGAGGGGTGCGGCTCGGCGGGGTGGCCCACGAGCTCGCGTGTTCAGTCGCGTCCGGAGGCGATTTGCCCACGGGTTCGCGCTCGATCAGCCAACTCGGCTATAGCGAGGAGCAGCAGTCCGAGGCCTAAGACGCCGCCCACAAATCCGGAAGCCACAAGCACCGTCCGGGGTACATCGGAAGTGGTGGGCGCGAACGCTTCTCCAGGCGACCCGATGACCATCAGCACTGCCACGAGGCAAAACAGCGCCGCGCTCAGCGTACCCCACCAGCGAGGGCTTCTGACAAGCAGGGAGAGCAAGACCAACACGCCGAGGATCGTGACCGGGGCAGATATGGCGGTGCCGGAGGATACGAAATCGCTCGCAACGTTATTCGGGTCGCCAGGTCCACCGAACTGATAGGGCACCTGAAAATGATCGCTACCGGAGTGGCAACAACCTGCTGCAGCACGATCAAGAGGGAAAACCACACGAGCCTCCGAGTTGTTTGCCTCATGGACCCCTTCTCAGCAATGGTCGTTTGCGTCGGTAGGATAATGCTAATCCGATGGAACCCTCTCCGATGTCGCCCCTGAGGGTCTCGCTCGTCGCCACTGTGCTGGACGAGGCGGCGAGCCTGCCTGCCTGGCTCCGCTCCATCGAAGCCCAGACGCGCCAGCCCGATGAAGTCGTCATCGTGGACGGCGGCTCCACCGACGGGACGTGGGAGGCGTTGCAGTCATGGGGGGCAGAAACCCCTGGGGCCTCGGTGCGCCGCTGGGCGGGCGCCAACATCGCGCAGGGGCGGAACGCCGCCATCAAGCACGCTAACGGCGAGCTGATCGCGGTCACCGACGCGGGAACCACGCTCGACGCGAGGTGGCTCGAGCGCATCATCGCGACCATCGAGGCGGGCCCTCTCGTCGACGTGGCTTCGGGCTTCTTCCTCCCCGACTTCCGCGGCAGGTTCGAGCGAGCGATAGCGGCCACCGTGCTGCCTGCGCTCGACGACGTGGATCCGGAGCGGTTCCTGCCCTCCAGTCGGTCGGTAGCCTTTCGGCGGAGCGCGTGGGCCGGGGTGGGGGGCTACCCCGAGTGGCTCGACTACAGCGAAGATCTCGTCTTCGATCTCGCTTTGCGGCGAGCGGGTTATCGTTTCGCTTTTGCACCCGACGCCGTGGTCAAGTTCAGACCCCGGCCGGGTCTCGCCGCCTTCTTCACGCAGTATTACCGGTACGCACGGGGGGACGGAAAAGCGGACCTGTGGCGCTGGCGCCACGCGGCCCGTTACGCGGCGTATTCGCTAGGGCCTGCGCTTTTGTGGCGGGGTCGGCGATCACCGGTGGCCATTGGACTCGCCGCCGCGGCGGCTGCCCTCTACCTCCGCCGACCCATTGAGCGGCTCGTCGGATTGCGGATTGCGGATTGCGGATTGCGGAATGAGGGGGCACGTCACGATGCCGGATTTCCCCGCTCGCAATCCGCGTTCGTCGGGGCGCTAGCGCTGGTTCCGATCATTCGGGTCGTTGGCGACGTTGCCAAAATGCTGGGCTACCCGGCGGGAGTGCTCTGGCGACTCCGGCGACTCGCGCGCGGGGAGATACCCCCCACCCCAACCCTCCCCCTCAAGGGGGGAGGGGGCAGTGCGCAACCCACGCTTCTCCCCTATCCGGAATCAGCGGTCCGCAATCCCCAATCCACGGTACTCTCCAATCAGCAATCAGCAATCAGCAATCAGCAATCCACGTGCGACCTTTCCGTGGTCATCGTCAGCTACAACACGAGGAACCTGCTGCAGGCATGCCTCGGTTCCCTGGAGCGCAGCATTGGCGTCGCCAGTCGCGAGACGTTCGTTGTCGATAACGCCTCGACGGACGGGAGCGCCGAGATGGTCGCGGCTGAGTTTCCCTGGGTCCAGCTCATCCGCAGCTCCGTCAACGGCGGCTACGCCTACGCCAACAACATGGCCTTGCGGCAGGCTGGTGGGAAGCGGGTGCTGCTCCTCAATCCCGACACCGAGCTTGGTCCGACCGCCATAGCCGACATGGTCGCCTATCTCGACGCGCACCCAAACGCCGGGGCGGTGGGACCCAAGCTTATCCGGCCTGACGGCACCCTTGACCTGGCCTGCCGACGCAGTTTCCCGAGCCCGGCCGTCGCCTTTTACCGCCTGGTGGGCCTCAGCTCGCTGTTCCCAGGCAGTCCCGTCTTTGGCCGCTACAACCTCACCTACCTGCACCCGGATGTCGAGACGGAAGTCGATTCTGTGACGGGCGCCTTCATGCTGGTTCGCCGGGAGGCCATTGAGCAGGTCGGTCTCCTCGACGAGCGCTTCTTCATGTATGGTGAAGACTTGGACTGGGCGTTTCGGATGAAGGAACGCGGGTGGCACATCCGCTACAATCCAAAAGTCACCGTTGTGCACCACAAGGGGGCCAGCAGCCGCCAGACGAGCGAGCGCACGACGGTGCATTTCTACCGCGCGATGCAGCTCTTCTATGAGAAGCACTATCGCGACCGGGCTCCATCTCCCCTCGGCTGGCTCGTCGTCGCCGGCATCTATCTCCGCCTCGGATGGTCACTCCTCAAGAACGCGTTGCGGCCGGACGAGGAGCACCGCGTTGCGACCTGAGGCTACAGCGGAGCTTCCGGCGGTCGGTGCCCCTGTGAGGATCCCCCGCCCATGATGCTCGACGCGCCACCTGTACCCGGGGCGATCCCCGCGCCACCGGAGCGTGCCATCCGTCAGCGGCTGGCGCCGTTCGTCCGGGCGGCGTATGTTGTGAGCCTCATCCTGGGCGACGTTTTGGCCATCACGGTCGCCTTTGCTCTTGCGTACGAGATTCGCGCGGCCACCGAGCAGCGCCCGAATCAGGTCCCGCCACTGTCCGAATACCTCCCCACGTTGGGCTTCCTGGTCGTCTCTCTGCTGCTCACGTTCGCGCTAATGCGGATGTACTTGCCCCGCCGCGGCAGATCCTACGTCGACCAGCTGGGCTCACTCCTGACAGCGGTGACCATCGGGAACGTGGTAGCGCTGGCGGTCTCCGCGTTCAGCCGCGGTACCCTCGACGCCCCTCGAATCATGCTTGTTGCCGCCTGGGCCCTAACTATCTTGTTCGTCTGGCTGATGCGCGCACTGACCGACTTCGGCCTGCGTATGGCGCGCCGCGCGGGGTTGGACAGACAGAGCCTCCTGATCGTCGGCGCGGGAGATGAGGGGCAGACCATCCTCCACAAGGTGCGAAGCAACCCGGACCTCGGCTACGAGATCGTTGGCTTCGTTACTCGGGACGGAATCAAGCGCGCCTCGGTGCTGGGCTCCATCCATGATCTCACCGACGTCATACAGCGGCACGGCGTACGGGAAGTCGTCGTCGCGGACCCCGAGCTCACTCATACGCAGATTCTCGATATCGTGGCGGCATGCGATCGGGCGCGCGTGAGTGTGACGATCTTCCCGGACGTTTTCCACCTGGTCGTACGGGAGGTGAGCGCCAGCGAGTTCGGCGGCCTCCCGATCCTGCGCGTGCGCGACGTGGAGCTCCGCGGCTGGAACCTGGCGGTCAAGCGCGCCCTGGACATCGCCGTCGCAGCAGCGCTGCTGGTGCTCCTGGCACCGCTCCTGGTCCTGGTCGCGCTCGCGGTCAAGGCCATGTCGCGCGGGTCCGCCTTCTTCGTGCAGGAGCGCGTCGGGATCGACGGGCGCCCTTTCCCCTGCGTCAAATTCCGGTCTATGTTCGTGGATGCGGAAGCCGGCACGGGCCCCGTGTGGGCGAGCCCGGAGGACGCGCGCGTCACTCCGCTGGGGCGCATTCTCCGACGGTTCTCGGTCGACGAGCTGCCCCAACTAGTGAACGTGCTCATGGGTGACATGAGTCTGGTGGGCCCGAGACCGGAGCGACCCCATTTCGTCGCGCAATTCAGTCGCCTGATCCCTCGGTATGACCGGCGACACCAGGAGAAATCCGGCGTCACGGGCTGGGCGCAGGTCAACGGGCTGCGCGGTCAGAGCCCTATCCACGAACGGACGCTCTACGATCTCTTCTACGTCGAGCACTGGTCTCCAGCCTTCGACCTGAAGATCCTCTTGAAGACGATTGCGGCCGTTCTCCGCGGCCGTAATGCCTACTGATCCGACGAAGCTCGTCGTCGGCCTGGGCAATCCCGGCGCGAGCTACCGCGGAACGCGCCACAACGCAGGGTCCCTCGTCGTGCAAGAGCTGGTGCGCCGCCACAAGTTAACAGCCAAGAACCGCAACCTTGCCGCCGTCTGGGAGGCGCGGTTGCTGGGCGCCGACGTTACGCTGGCGCAGCCCAAAACCTATATGAACCTGAGCGGACGCGCTGTGACCTCGCTCCGACACGCCTATAACATCCGAGATCTCGTAAATCTGCTGGTCGTCTATGACGAGCTCGACCTCCCGCTGGGCGCCCTACGCCTTCGGGATAGTGGGGGGTCGGGCGGGCACAATGGCATGAGGTCGATCATCGAGGCGCTGGGGACCGAGACCTTCGCTCGGTTGCGGGTCGGCATCGGTCGTCCGCCGCCCGGGGTGGACCCGGTCGACTACGTGCTGACGAGGTTCGCGGCAGAGGAACGAGCGCTGATCGAGCGAGCTGTCACCTTCGGCGCGGATGCAGTGGAATGCTGGATCGAGGACGGGCCATCGGAGGCAATGAACCGCTTCAACAGGGCTCCTCTGTCGGGCGGTCCGGAGGTTACGGAGTGAGGCTCGACGCGCTGCTGCCTCGGGTCAGGCAAGACCCGGGGTACCAGGCGCTGCGGGAGAGACTGGCGCGGCCCGGCGCCCGCGAGCCTGCGCGGTTCTCCGTCCTCGACGCGGCGAAGCCCGCTGTGGTGGCCGCCCTCCACGGCGAGCTGGACAGGCCGACTTTCGTCCTCGTCAACCGCCTGGCGCGCGCGCGGCAGGTGGTCGAGGAGCTACGTGCGTGGGGCGAATCGCCGGACGGCATCTACCTCTTCCCGGAGCTGGACGCCCTGCCCTACGAGCGGATGCCGTTGGGCGGGGAGATCCTCGCCCAACGGCTTCAGACCTTGATGGCCCTTAGCATGGGCGATGGGGGCTGGGGGCCAGGGGCCCGAACGGGGGAAGGGCACCAGGGGCCAGGGGCCGGCCTGCCCCCCGTCCCCCGACCCCTGACCCCCTTGGTGGTCGTGACCGCCCGGGCGGCGATGGACCGCGTGATGTCGCCGGAGGAATGCCGGGAGGCCAGCCAACGCGTTCGCCGGGGGGATCACGTTCGCCCGGAGCAACTGGTGGCGGAGTGGGTGAGGACAGGGTACGAGCCAGTCGCCGTAGTACAGGGTCCCGGGGAGTTCGCCCGGCGGGGCGGCATCCTGGACGTCTACCCTGTTGGCCTCCATACCGGCCGCCCGGATCTTCGGGGAGCCGCGTTCCGCATCGAGTTCTTCGGGAACGAGGTGGACTCCATCCGCGCCGTTGACGTGTCTACACAACGCTCGACCGAGTCGGTCGAGGAAGTGGTGATAGGGCCGGCGCACGAGGTGCTGCCGACGACGGCGCCGGAGGCAGCCCTCAGTCTCGACGGTTTCGACTTTCGCCACATGAGGCCTCGCTTTCGAGACGAGGTCGAAGACGAGGTTCGCATGCTCCAGGGTGGCCAGCCGTTCGCGCTCCTTGAGGCGTACCGGGGGTTGCTCGGTTCCTCCAGCATTCTGGACTACCTGCCGGAGGATGGTCTTCTCATCGTCGACGAGCCGGGCGTCGTGGCGGCGACGGCTCGGGAGCTGCATCGCCAGGCGGAAGAGCTGTACCTGGACCTCCGCGATCGAGGCGAGGCGCCCGGGGGATTGCCGCGCCCCTACCGGACGTGGGAGGAGCTTCAGGGGACAGGGGACAGGGGACAGGGGACAGGGGACAGAGGACAGGGGACAGGGGACGGGGCGATTCCTCCAGTGTCTCCGCGTCTCCGCGTCTCCGCGTCGCCGCAAGGTGTTTCACAGCTCCATTTCGTGCTGGACCCCGATGCGCTGGACACCGCCTTCGTGCCCGCCCCCATGTACAGCGGCCGCCTACCGGAGCTGATCGACGCCACCGCTACCGGAGAGTTTCAGGTTCCGGGTTCCGAGTTCCGAGCGGATTCGGGCGCGGAACTCGCAACTCGGAACTCGGAGCTCGTCGTCATCGTCAGCCAGCAGGCGGCCAGACTCGCGGAGCTATTCGAGGAGGGTGGCGTTCGGCCGAGCGAGGTCGATAGCCCTGGCCCTCTGGCGTTGGTCCACGGCGCTCTCGGCGAAGGATGGGCCAACCCCGGGATCGGCATCACTGTCCTCACCGACCGGGAGATCTTCGGCTGGGCCAAGATCCGAAGGACCGTCCGCCGCGCGGTCGCCAGCGCCCGCGAGCGCTTCCTCAGCGACCTCGAGCCGGGTGAGCTGGTCGTCCACGTGGACCACGGGATCGGCCGCTACCACGGATTGGTCCGCATCAAGGATCGCGGCACTGACATCGAGCGCGAGTACATCGACATCGAGTACGCCGACAACGGGCGGCTGCGCGTGCTGGCCGAACACGCCGACCGGGTGAGCCGCTACATCGGCGCCGGCGAGGCCGTCCCAGCTCTGACGCGCCTGGGCAGTGGTGAGTGGCAGCGCACGAAGCGGCGCATCCGCTCGGCAGTACACCGCATAGCCCGCGACCTCGTGGAGCTGTACGCCACTCGCGAGTTGGCCGAGGCGACGCCGCTGGCCCCCGACAGCCAGTGGCAGATGGAGCTGGAGGCCTCCTTCCCGTTCCTCGAGACGCCCGATCAGCTCCAGGCCGCGGCCGCGGTAAAGGAGGACCTGGAGCAGAAGCGGCCCATGGACCGTCTGCTGGTCGGCGACGTCGGCTATGGGAAGACGGAGGTCGCCGTGCGCGCCGCGTTCAAGGCCGTCAACTCGGGGAAGCAGGTGGGCATCCTGGTACCAACGACGGTCCTCGCCCAGCAACACTTCACGACCTTTCGGGAGCGGCTCGCGCCGTTCCCCGTGCGCGTCGAGGTCCTCTCGCGGTTCCTTTCCGACCGAGAGGCACGCCGCGTGATCGGGGGCATCAAGGACGGCACCGTGGACATCGTCATCGGCACACACCGGCTGCTCCAGAAGGACGTCGGGTTCAGGAACCTGGGGCTGGTCATCATCGACGAGGAGCAGCGCTTTGGCGTCGCGCACAAGGAGCGCTTCAAACACCTCCGCACCGAGGTGCACGTCCTGACACTCTCGGCGACGCCCATCCCCCGAACGCTGCACCTCTCCCTGGTGGGGGTGCGGGACCTGAGCATGATGCAGACGCCGCCGGAGGACCGGCTCCCAATCCGGACGTACGTCACCGAGCACGACGACGGCTTGATCCGCGAGGCCATCCTTCGGGAGCTAGACCGCGGCGGGCAGGTGTACTACGTGTCGAACCGGGTGTACTCGATCCTGGGGGTCGCGGCGCGGCTTGCTGCGCTGGTGCCCGAGGCCCGCATCGTCGTAGGCCACGGCCAGATGAGCGACGACGAGCTGGAGGAGGCGATGTTGCGCTTCGCCAACGGCGACGCGGACGTGCTCGTCTGCACCACCATCATTGAGGCTGGGCTCGACCTGCCGAACGTCAACACCATCGTCGTCACCAACGCCCACCAGTTCGGCCTCTCTCAGCTCTACCAGCTCCGTGGGCGAGTGGGGCGGGGTGCGAACCGCGCCTACGCGTACTTTCTGTACGCGGGCGATCGCCAGCTGTCCGAGATCGCCGAGAAGCGGCTGCGCGCCATCTTCGAGGCGACAGAGCTGGGGGCGGGGTACAGAATCGCCCTGAAGGACCTGGAGATCCGCGGCGCGGGCAATCTACTCGGGGTGGAGCAGCATGGACATATCAGCGCGGTGGGATTCGATCTCTACGTTCGCCTGCTGGGGGAGGCGGTGGAGCAGTTGAAGCGCCTGCGGGAGCAGGCGATGAGCGGCGAGGGGATGGCCGACCGCGTTCTGTCGGGCGCTCTGCAGGAGAAGCCGCACGCCAGCATCACGCTGCCGCTATCGGCATCGCTACCGGAGGACTACGTGGCAGACGAGGCCGCGCGCCTCAACCTTTATCGGCGACTCGCCGCCATCCAGGACGGGCCGGCCCTGGGCGAGTTGATCAGCGAGATGGAGGACCGGTTCGGCTCGCTGCCCGAGCCCGCCATGAATCTGGCGTACGTCGTCAGCCTGCGTCTCGCGGCCGTCGAAGCGGGCGTGGAGGAGATCAGCGTTGAGGGAGGCGAGATCGTCGTCCGCTTCCGCGCCGCGCGCTCGGTGGACGCGGTCGGGCTCCAGCGCGAACTGAACTCCCCAATTCGAGCCCGAGCCAACCAGGTGCGCATGCAGCTGGGGCGCGGGATGGGCTGGACCGCGACGCTGCGGGATCTCGTCGACCGGCTCAAGATTGGTGCGCCGAGCAGGGCGCTGGCGGGGGCCGCGACATAGGATGTCGTTCTGAGCCGAAAGTGAAGAATCCGCGCCCACGCGACGAGGCAGCATGCGCCGCTGGCGTGAGGGATACTGTCGTCGTGCGTCACGCCCCACATGCTCCACTGCCGCGCGCCATGCTCATCGACCTCGACGGCACCATCATCGACTACCTGGCGAGTGCCGCGGACGTCTGGCAGGGCGTCTGCGCCGTTGCCGCCCCAACGATCGGCGTGGCGTCAGGGCAGCTCTATTCCGCCATCGCCACTGCCGCCGACTGGTTCTGGGCGGACCCGGATCGCAGCCGATCAGGCAGGGCAGATCTGCGAGCTGCCTCCCGCGCGATCGTCCAGCGGGCACTGACTCAACTTGAGGTAAGCCGCTCCGGTGCGGCGACGACCATCGCTGACGCGTACCGTGACCGCCGAGACCGATTCATGCTGCTCCCGGGTGCCCTCGACGCCCTCGAAAAGCTCCGCGCGAGCCAGGTCGCGCTCGGCCTGCTCACCAACGGTGCGGGGCCCGTCCAGCGCGAGAAGATCGACCGCTTCGGGCTCGCACGCTTCTTCGACTGCATTCTCGTCGAGGGGGAGCTGGGCTTCGGCAAGCCTGACGAGCGCATTTACCAGCACGCCATGGCAGCCCTCGGATCTGTCCCGGCCGAGACCTGGATGGTTGGAGATGACCTGGAGTGGGAGGTGGCGGCCCCCCAACGATTGGGCATCCACGCGGTCTGGGTGGACTCGGGGGATCGGGGCCTTCCCGCTGGCGCCGTCGTGCAGCCCGACCGCGTGGTCAGGTCGCTCGCCGAGCTCGTCGGTGCCTACCGACGTCCGACCATCGCAAGCAGCTTGGGGTAGTCCTCCGGCCCCGGTTCGTCTACGCGCTCGAGGCGCAGACCGGCTTCGAGGAAACCGTTGAGCAGCTCCGCGAGCGGGACGTGGCGGACCCCGACGAGCCGCCGAAGTCCGTTCCCGAGCCCGGGGCCATCATTTGTCCACTCTGTCTCTCGATACCCTGGATACAGCAGGGGCGTTTCGCCGCTGGAGTACCTCGAGAAGGGTCCGACGAAGCACGGGTGCGTACCTACGTGCACCAGCCGGCCGCCCGGGCGGAGCACACGCGCGGCCTCCATGAGGACGCCCACCCAATCGCTAACGTCCGTATGGATGAATGCGGTCACTACAGCGTCGAACGCCCGAGCGGAGAAGGGGAGTCGACCCGCATCGGCGAGAATGAGGCGTGGAGGAACGCCCGCGCGCCGCCGCGCCACTCGCAGCTGATCTCCGGAGATATCGAGACCCACGACGGACCAGCCTGCGGCGGCGATCGCCGGTAAGTAGACACCCCCGCCGCAGCCGATCTCCAGGCAATCGCCTGGGCCACTGCCCAGCAGCTCGACGAGCGGCGCAGTCGCGCGCGTGATGAAGTCCGTCAAGTGCTCGTCGTACCATTCAGCCAGGCCGTCGTATCGCGCGATCTTCGTCACACGCAAGTGCCCCTCAGGAGAGCTGCGCAGTCTCCACGTTTGGGAGAGAACGTTCGTTCCCCCGGTGAGCCGCCCGAAAAGCCATCAAGGGGATGTGCCTACCTCGGTCGCTGCCGGCCTCGCCGTCGCAGTCGCCGTCGGCGTCGCCGTGGGTCGAGCGGCAGCCGTAGCGGCCGGCGCGAGCCGGGCCGCTGCCTCGTTGAAGCATTGCCGCGCGTCCGGGCGCGTCGGCGACCAGTAGTTGGCCTCGCTGCACAGCCGCTGAGCGCGCAACGCGTTGCCCTGCTCCAGGGCCTCGCGGCCGCCCCCGACTAACGCGTCCAGGTAGGCGCGCACCACGATCCCCGCGCTGGGCGCGACGGCGACCAGCTCTTCCAGGTCCGCGATCGCCTCGCTCCATTCGGTGCGCCGTTGTCCGATGGCGAGAGCTGTCTGGACAGCCCGAAACAGCCGATCGGCCTCTCGCTCACCGGGCACCGCTTCCATTGCCAGGAAATAGAAATCGCGCGCAGTCTCCAGGTCGTCGGCAGCCAACGCCTCGAGGCCGAGGCGCAGCGCCTCCGCGTGAGCAGCCATCATCTCTCCGCTCACTACTGTGTCACCGGGCGTTGGATTCCCCGGGGCGTTCCCGCCGCGCACCGATGGCAAGACCGACCCCACGCTCGCGTGCCGGGCCTGGCCAGTGAGCGGTGGAGCAGCCGTGACCGACGTCACCCACCGCATCAGGACGAGACCCCCCAGGGTCACCGCGAGCAAGGCTACGACGCTCAGTGCACGGCGCATCGAGTCAGGGCCCGGCGTCGGGCCGCAGCGCGATATGCAACTCCTGCAGCTGCGCGTCTGACACGGGAGAAGGAGCATTCATCAGCAGGTCGACCGCGCTCTGGTTCTTCGGAAACGCGATCACCTCGCGGATGTTCACCTCGCCGGCCAGGATCGCCACCGTACGGTCGATGCCCGGCGCTATGCCGCCATGCGGTGGGGCTCCGTATTGAAAGGCGCGCAGCAGGTGCCCGAAGCGCTCCTCAATGTCTGCTTCGCCGTAGCCCAGCAGCCGGAAGATGCGCTCCTGTAACTCGCGTTGATGGATACGGATGCTGCCGCTCGCCAGCTCAAAGCCGTTGCATACCAGGTCATAGGCCTTCGCGCGAACCTCTCCAGCATGCTCGTCCAGCAGTGCCAGGTCCTCGTCCATAGGCGCCGTGAAAACGTGGTGCATCGCGTCCCATCGGCCCTCCTCCTTGCTCCACTCGAATAAAGGGAACTCGATGACGCGCGCGTAGGCGAGCAGATCGGGGTCAGCCAGGGACTCGCGACGGGCCACCTCCACGCGGATGGCCCCTAGCGCCCTGGATGGGACTGGCCATTCGTCCGCCACGAGCAGGAGCAAGTCGCCCTCCTGGCCCTCCAGGCGCTCGATCATTGCGCGCTGCTCGCCCTCAGTGAGGAAGCGAGCGAAGGACGATCGCGGCTCGCCAGGCTCGAGCGCCCAGGCCAACCCCCGCGCCCCCTGGCCGCGTGCGATCTCGGTCAGCTCGTCGATCTCACGGCGGCTGTACCCCGCACCGCCCGGCACTCGCATCCCGCGGATCTGCCCACTGTTCTCCAGCGCCGTTCGGAACACCGCGAACTCCGTCTCGACAAACAGGTCCGACAGGTCGATGGACGCGAGGCCGTAACGCAGGTCGGGTTTGTCCGTGCCGTAGAGGTCCATGGACTGCCGATAGGTGAGGCGGGCGAAGGGCGTGGCAACCCGCTTTTCGGTCAAGGCCTGGCTCATCTCGGTATAGAGCTGCTCCACAAGGTCGAGCACGTCGTCCTGCTCGACGAACGACATCTCGAGGTCGAGCTGCGTGAACTCCGGCTGGCGGTCGGCGCGCTGGTCCTCGTCCCGGAAGCAGCGGGCGATCTGAAAATAGCGGTCGAGGCCAGCGACCATGAGAAGCTGCTTGAACTGCTGCGGCGCCTGCGGCAGCGCGTAGAAAGTGCCCGGGTGGACCCGACTCGGCACCAGGTAGTCGCGCGCGCCCTCGGGCGTGCTCTTGGTCAGGATGGGCGTCTCGACTTCGAGAAAGCCGCGGGCGTCGAAAAAGTCGCGGATGTACTTGACGACGCGGTGGCGCAGTACGAGATTGCGCGCCATGCGCGGTCGACGCAGGTCGAGGTAGCGATAGGTCAAGCGCAACGGCTCCTCGACCGGGCCCTCGTCAGCGATGCTGAAGGGAGGTGGAAGCGATGGGTTCAGAACGTCCACCCGCTCGGCGACCAGCTCAACCTCACCGGTGCTCAGCGCAAGGTTCTCGGTGCCGGGCGGCCGGCGTGCCACCTCGCCCTCGACCTCGAGCACGAACTCGGCGCGAGCCCCGCTGGCCACCTGGTGGGCCTCGGGGGCGAGCTGCGGATTGAAGACGACCTGAGTCCAACCGTCGCGGTCGCGCAGGTCGATGAAGACCAGGCCCCCGTGGTCCCGCTGGCGGTGCACCCACCCTTGCAGGACAGCCCGCCGTCCAACATCGCTCGCGCGCAGCTCGCCGCAGCGATGAGTCCTGCGCATCCTACCTCCATGACAAGCTGATGGGCGCTATGCGCGCCCTGCCGTGGTGCACCAACTATACTCATCGTGACCCCGCCCGAAGGATCTTCCCCGTGCCCCAGAACTGGACCGACATTGCCGTCATCCTGGTGGTGGCGTGGAACCTCGCTGACGGGGCTCGCCGCGGCTTCATTCTCTCGGTCGTGCAACTGATCGTCTTCGGCCTGTCCGTGGCGATCTCCGTCATGTTCTACGTACAGGTTGGCGAGCTTGTCGCCGCGCAGTGGAGCCTCCCTTCTCTCGCCGCTCGCCCCCTGGCCTTCGGAGCCCTGTGGATCGCTACGAGCATGGTTGCCGGTTTCATCGGCAGGGCCATCGGCGGGCCCTTTGCCGCGTTGCTGCGGGGCTCGGCTCTCGACATCCTACTGAGCGTCGTTCCCTCGGCAGCAAGGGGGCTGCTCGTCGCTGGCTTCGCGCTCACGATCCTGCTCGCGATCCCGGCGCCATCGGAGGGGATGCCTGGCCACGAGGCATTCGCCGCGGTGCGCGAGTCCATCCAGGAATCGCAGCTCGCGGGTGAGCTTGTCCAGCGAATGGCTGCCTTCGACAGGCTCGCCAGAGAGATCGTCGGCGAGCCGCTGTCGCAGACCCTGACCCTCCTCACCGTCAAACCCGGGACTGACGAGCACGTTGCTCTCGACTTCAAGGTCGCGTCGCCGGCGGTCGATCTGACGTCGGAGGCCCGCATGCTCGAGCTAATGAACGAGGAGCGGCGGCGGGCGGGCCTCAAACCCCTCGTCCGCGACCCAAACATCGACGAGGTCGCTCGCAGGTACTCCATCGAGATGCTGCAGCGCGGCTACTTCTCCCACGAGTCGCTCGATGGACGCTCGCCCTTCGACCGCCTGCGCGATGGCGGCGTCCAGTTCTCAAGCGCCGGCGAGAACCTTGCGCTAGCGCCGACGGCAGCCCTTGCACACCAGGGGCTCATGGACAGTCCGGGGCACAAGGCCAACATCCTGCGTCCCGAGTTCGGGCGAGTCGGAATCGGCGCCGCGCAAGCGGACGGCCGCGGCCGTATGTTCACGCAAAACTTCGCCAACTAAGGGACCGGCGAGAGGTGACAGGTTACAGGGGACAGGTGACAGGAGACGAGGGGAACGGGACAGGGAACAGCGGCGCGTTGGGTGCCCCTGTCACCCTTAACCTGTCCCCTGTCACCTCCTCCGCGCCTGTCCCCGCCGCGGCCCCTGTCCCCTGTCCCCTGTCCCCTGTCCCCTCCGTAGCCGTCTACGTCCACATCCCGTGGTGCGCATCGCTATGCCCTTACTGCGACTTCGACAAACAGGCCTCCGATTTCCGGCTCGTCGACGAGTACATCGACGCCCTCGTCCACCACATGGAGCTGACGCCCGTGCGCCGCGCCCACAGCCTCTACCTCGGCGGGGGAACGCCGAGCCTGCTGACCGCGCCGCGGCTGGCCCGCATCGTCGATGCCTGGCGGCGGTCGTTCCCGCCCACAGAGGGCGCCGAGGTGAGCGTCGAGGCGAACCCCAGCGACGTCGTGGCTCATAAGGTGGTGGCCTATCTCCGGGCCGGTATGACCCGCCTCAGTCTCGGCGTGCAGAGCCTGGACGACGCCGAGCTGCGCTTCCTGGGGCGCCGCCACACCGCGGACAAGGCGATCCGCGCCGTGCGCGCGGCGCGCGAAGCGGGCTGCGGCGACCTCAGCGTGGACCTGATGTATGGCCTTCCGAGCCAGAATCGCGAGACGCCAAGCCCGTCGCTCCAGGGGCTCCTCGACCTGGGACCGGACCACATCTCGAGCTACGCGCTCACCCTGGAGCCGAACACGCCCATGGGGGCCCAAGCCGCATCGGGGCGGCTGCGCTTGCCAGAAGACGACCTGGTGGCGGATCAGTATGCAGCCATCCAGACGACTCTGGAGGCCGCTGGGTTCGCCCAGTACGAGATCTCGAACTGGGCGCGGCCCGGCCACGTCTCGGTGCACAACCTGACGTACTGGCGCAACGGTGAATACGTCGGCGTCGGTGCGGGCGCGGCAGGCTCATTCATGGGTGCCCGATACAAGCGGACGCCCATCGTCCGAGACTATGTGGCCGCAGCCGCGAGAGGAGAGCCAGCCTACGTCGAGTGCGAGCCGTGGACGCGCGAGCGCATGATGCGCGATACCGTCATGCTGGGGCTGCGCCTGGCAGAGGGCGTTGCGGACACGGACTTCCGAGCGCGCTTCGGCGTAGGACTGCGCGACTACTGCAGCGACCGGCTGGATGGCCTCGTGGGAACCCGCATTCTCCACTGGCGCGACGGCCGCCTGGCGCTGGACCCCTCACGCCGTTTCGTGTGTAACGCGGTGCTGTCGGAGATCCTGCCGGGTTAATAGCCTGGGTCGGCGGGTACGTCACCCTCTTCCCTCACCCTCCCCCGTCGAGGGGGAGGGAAGAGAGAACCCCTCCCCCCTTGCGGGGGAGGGTTGGGGTGGGGGGTTGCCGCGCCGGCAGTTCTACAAACCCTTAAGCGTGCACCTACCCTAGACGTCTGGCAGCATTGCGTCGGCAAACGCTCGCAACTCCGAGGAACGGTCGCGGACCGACAGGTGCTCAAGATGGGCGAGGGCCTCGTCGCGGTAGCGCCGAACGTAGCGGGTTGCCTGCTCACGCGCGCCCAGCTGCTCGAGGAAGCCCGTGGCTTCGGCTGTTTCCGTGGGGGTGAGCTGGCGATCGAGGGAGAACAGCGCTTTCAGGCGGCGGACCTCGGGAGAGTCGGGGGCAGACAGCCCCAGAACCACGGGGAGAGTCTTCTTCCGGTTCGCGATGTCGAGGTCCGCCGTCTTGCCCGTGTCCTCCTCGCGCCCCCAGGCGCCGAGGAGATCATCGAGCGCCTGGAAGGCCATCCCCAGCGAGCTGCCGAACAGGGCAGCCTGGCGCTGCGCGTCCATCGTCTCCCCGGCGCACAGCGCGCCCAGTTGTGCCGCGCACGCGAAGAGTCGAGCCGCCTTGCGCTCGATCATCTCCAGGTACTGGGCCACCGAAATGGAGGCCTCGTTCTCCCAAAGCAGGTCCAGATACTGGCCCTCGCACAGTCCTCGACATGCCCGGTTCAGCACGCGGAGCGCTTCGATAGCCATTGCCGGCTCCATGTCCTCTGCCTCGGCCACCGCTTGTTCCGCCAGAACGAGCAGGGCATCTCCGGCGTTGATGCCCTGGGCGACGCCCCATCTGGCCCATACCGTCGGGCGATAGCGCCGAAGTGGGCTGTGGTCTTCGATGTCGTCGTGAACCAGGGAGAAGTTGTGCACCAGCTCCAGGGCGACGGCGGCGGGCAGAGCGGCCTTCCACCCGTTGCCCAGCGTGTCGGCGACCAGCAGGCACAGGGCTGGCCTGAGCCTCTTGCCCGGGGCTCGTTCTGCAGGGGCTAGCCGCGTGTCGAGCCACCCCAGGTGGTAGCGCAGCATGTCGTATAGAGCTTCATATTGGGAGGTGGTAGAGCAGAGGCGCTCGATCTCCGCATCCACGGCCGCCACGTAATCTGCAAGCCGGATCTCCAGCGCAGTCACGGGCCCAACCTCTTGCTAGTGGCGTCAGACTCTGCGCCCTTCCCCTCCTTCGCTGACTCGGTCGCTTCGTGGACCAGCAGAGCGGCGCCAAGCAGACCAGAATCGTCACCCAGCTCTGCCGGCACGATGCGCAGGTTCTCGCGATAGACGGGCATCGCGTCAGCTTCAACGACCCGGAGCATCGGCTCCCAGAGAGGCGGTCCGATCCGGCTGACGCCACCCCCAATGACGACGACGGCCGGGTTCAGGAGATGGAGAAGGTTTCGGACACCGATTCCCAGGGCAACCCCTGCCTGTTCGATCAGCTCGCCAGCGAGAGCGTCGCCGCGCTCGGCGGCCTCCGCCACATCCTCGGCCGTCAGGTCGGATCCGCGCTCGCTGAGAACCGATGAGCTGCCAGCTGCCAAGGCGTCGAAGGCCCGGTTCACCAGGCCCGTCCCAGAGGCGTACGTTTCGAGACAGCCGCGATTCCCACAGCCGCACAAGGGCCCGTCCCTGGTGATCGCCATGTGGCCCGCTTCGGCCGCGGCGCCCCGCTCGCCGACCAGGAGCTGCCCGTCGACTACGAAACCACTTCCGATCCCAGTGCTCACTGTGAGGTAGACAACATTCCGCTCCCCGCGCGCGGCGCCGCAGCGCGACTCGGCCAGACCCGCGAGGTTGGCGTCATTGCCCAGCATGACCGGGAGGCCGGTGCGGATGCGCAGCTCGCCGGCCAGGGGGACGTTGATCCAGCCCGGCAGATTGGGCGCTTTGAATACGATCCCGCTGCGCGGATCGAGCGGGCCCGGCGCCGCGACGCCCAGGCCGACGATGGGGTAACGGCCAACGCGCTTCCGGACATCGGCCACAGCGGCAACAAGATCGCGGATAACGGTCTCGGGAGCGCGGTCCTCAGCGGTCGGTCGAGCGACTCGGGCCACGATGCTGGCGGCACGGGTGACGGCGGCAACGCGAAACTGGGTTCCCCCGAGGTCTATAGCGATGGCCACGGGCTCGCCTGGTGCCACGCACTACTCCTGGCTCGACCGGGTGCGAGTATAGCGAGTTCTGAGTTCTGAGTTCTGAGTTCCGAGGGGCGCGGGAGCTATGATGCCATCCAGTACAGAATCGTAGAAGTTCGTGACCCCCCACCCCAACCCTCCCCCGCAAGGGGGGAGGGGGTTCTCTTCCATCCCCTCAAGGGGGGAGGGGGCTAGCTTCCCTCCCCCTCGACGGGGGAGGGGGTTTTCTTCCCTCCCCCTCGACGGGGGAGGGTGAGGGAGGGGGTGACGTACGCGCCGACCCAGGGGTCACGAATCGCGCGACGCTGACTGGGGGAGGGACGGGGTGACGGTGTCGCCAGCGCTGACCATCGTGATCACCGGGCCTACGGCGGTGGGCAAGTCTGCGTTCGCCCTGGAAGTGGCCGGCGCCCTGGGCGCGGAGATCATCTCGGCGGACTCCCGCCAGGTCTACCACTACATGGACATCGGTACCGGCAAGCCGACGATCGCAGAGCGGGCGCGGGCCCCGCATCACCTGATCGACGTCGCCTATCCCAACGAGACCTACAGCATCGCCCGCTATCAACAACAAGCGGACGCCGCCCTCGCGGCCATCCACGCCCGCGGCAGGCGGGCGCTCATCGTTGGCGGCAGCCCGCACTACGTGCAGGCGCTTGTTGATCGCCTCCAGCCAGCGCCCAGCTCAGCGCTACTCCGAGCCTGGCTCGAACGAAGCGACGGCGCGGGGTTCGCCGGCGCGCTGGACCGCTGGCTTCGGATGCTGGACCCCGAGGCTGCCGAGCGCATAGATCGGAGGAACCGGCGGCGGGTGCTGCGCGCCATCGAGGTCGCGCTCCTGACGGGGAGACCATTCTCTGAAGCCGGCCGCCAACGCCGCCCGGCGGCCCCGGTTGTGTGGATCGGGCTCCGCGTCGACCGCGAAACCCTGCACCGCCGCATCGAGCGCCGAGTCCGCGCGATGCTCGAGGCTGGCTGGCTGGAGGAGGTGCGCAGGCTCCTCATGATGGGGTTCGCCCCCAGTTTGCCCGCCATGTCGGCCACGGGCTATGCCGAGCTGGCCGCGGTCGTGCAGGGTCGCGCGAGCCTCCTGGAGGCAGTCCAACGCACCCAGCATGCGACCCACGCGTTCGTGCGCCGACAGGAGACCTGGCTGCGGGCCGATGGGAGGATCGAGTGGTTGGATGCTACGGCCACTCCCGGCGATCTGGTCGAGCAGCTACTCACGACCCACCCCGAGTTGCGGCATAATGGCTAAACACTGGCCGCTGTCATGCTGAGGAGCAACAGCGACGAAGCATCTGACGGCAGATCCTTCGCCTGACGGCTCAGGATGACAGGGGGACGGCACACGATGACACGGGGACTCGAGGACTGGCATTGCAGTTCGTGAAGATGCAGGGGGCGGGCAACGATTTCGTCCTCCTCGATCTGCTCGCGGAGGTCCCGGAGCACGACGCGGAGGAGTGGGCCGAGCTGGCCCGGAGGATGTGCGATCGCCACTTCGGCATCGGCGCCGACGGTCTGCTGCTGGTCCTCCCTTCGAGCGTCGCCGACGCCCGCATGCGCATGTTCAATCCGGATGGATCCGAGTCGCCGAGCTGCGGCAACGGCATCCGCTGCCTCGGGCGCTACGTTCGGGACCGGCATGGCCTTGGCGCGTCGGGCCTCCGCGTCGAAACGGGCGCTGGCATCAGCACGATCCGGATCGCCACCGATGGCGCCGTCACCGTGGACATGGGGAGCCCGATCCTGAATCCCAGCGGCATCCCGGTGACGGTGGCCGGCGAGGACGCGCTCGACGTGACGCTCAGCCTCGACGAGGGGCCCCTGGCCCTGAGCTGCGTCTCTATGGGCAACCCGCACGCCGTGACGTTCCTCGGATCCGGGAGTCTGGCGACCTACCCTCTCGAGACTGTCGGGCCGAGGGTCGAGCACCACGCACTCTTCCCTGAGCGGACCAACTTCGAGGTATGCGAGGTGGTCGAACCTCACCTCATGCGCGTGCGGGTCTGGGAGCGAGGGGCGGGAATCACGCTCGCGTGCGGCACCGGGGCTTGTGCGTCGGCCGTCGTCGCTGCGATCACAAAACGAGTGCAATCACCGGTGCGCGTGGAGCTGCCGGGCGGAGCGCTGACCATCGACTGGGACGGAGTCGGCCCCGTCCTCATGACGGGGCCGACCGAGTACGTGTACACGGGCACGTACTCCAGTTCCGAGTTCCGCGTTCCGAGTTCTGAGGGCCGTACATCAGCTCTCAGGCCCCAAGTCCCAAGTCCCAGGTCTCAAGTCCCGAGCCGGGTCGACGCTAAGCGGGTCGAGGCAAATGTTTCGTAGTTCTGGCCGCCTGGAAACACCCCCACCCCAACCCTCCCTCGTCGAGGGGGAGGGAGTGCGGCTGTCCCCTCCCCCCTTGAGGGGGAGGGTTAGGGAGGGGGGTAGCCCGGGCTCATTTCTACGGAACATTTCGATCGACGAGCCTAGAGCGCGGGACGCCGTGGGGACCGCACGCTGACTCCGAACCCGGAACCCGGAACTCGGAACCCGGAACCGCTTGCGCCGGTCGTTCGGGCTGCTCGCCGCATCGAAAACCTGCCCCCCTACCTGTTCGCGGAGGTCGATCGGCGTATCGCGGCGAAGCGCGCCGCGGGCTTCGACGTGATCAGTCTCGGCATCGGGGACCCCGACCTGCCGAGCCCGCCCCACGTGGTACAGGCGGCGCAGGAGGCCGTCGCGGACCCGCGACGCCACCGCTATCCGGACTACTACGGGCTGGCGGAGTTCCGTCAGGCCATTGCACGCTGGTACGAGCGACGCTTCGAGGTGAGCCTGGATCCCGACCGCGAGGTTGTGCCCCTCATCGGTTCTAAGGAGGGCATCGCCCACATCGCCGTCGCCTTCGTGGACCCTGGCGACCTCGTGCTCGTGCCGGACCCCGGCTACCCCGTCTACAGCATCGGAACGATGCTCGCCAACGGCGAGCCTTACTTCTTGCCGTTGATGGCTGAGCGAAGCTTCCTTCCGGATCTGCAGGCCATCCCCGAGGACGTGGCGCGCAGGGCGCGCATCCTGTGGATCAACTACCCCAACAACCCAACGGCCGCCGTGGCGCCGCTGACATTCTTCGAGGAGGTCGTCGACTTCGCCCGGCATTACGGCATGCTGGTCTGCCACGACAACGCCTATTCCGACGTGGCCTACGACGGCTACCGCGCCCCCAGCTTCCTTGAAGTCCCGGGAGCAAAGGACGTCGGCGTCGAGTTCCACTCGCTATCCAAGACCTACAACATGACTGGCTGGCGCACCGGCATGATGGTGGGGAACGCGATCGCCGTAGAGGCGCTCGGCCGCGTGAAGACAAACGTCGACAGCGGCATCTTCGACGCCGTCCAGATCGCCTCGATCGCGGCGCTGGACGGCGACGACTCCTGGGTCGAGCAGCGCAACGCCCGGTTCCAGGCGCGCCGCGACGCGGTGATGGCCACACTCCGGCGGATGAGCATCGAGGCGCCTGCCCCGAAGGCCTCGCTCTACGTGTGGGCGCCCGTCCCGAGGGGGCAGAAGTCGGTGGAGTTCTGCCTGCGCATCCTGGACGACGCGGCGGTCTGGGT
The DNA here is from genome assembly GCA_964417895.1 of uncultured Chloroflexota bacterium. Classification (GTDB taxonomy): domain Bacteria; phylum Chloroflexota; class UBA6077; order UBA6077; family SHYK01; genus CAYQJS01. Next base: position 28,473 of record CAYQJS010000050.1, read on the forward strand.
CACGCCAGGCGTCGGGTTCGGCGCCAACGGCGAGGGCTATTTCCGCATCTCGCTGACGGTGCCGGACCAGCGCCTCACCGAGGCGCTGGAGCGCCTGGAGCGGGTCCGACTGTAGTGACTTGGCCAAGTGAAGTTTCGAGTACTGAGTTCCGAGTAGCGAGTAGCGCGCGGAGCTCGGAACTCGGAACTCGGAACTCGGCCGAAGGCCGACCACGAGCTCTGCTCGTCGCCGTCGAGGCCGCCGATGATCCCTGGGACGCCCCCACGTCATTGCGCGAGCTGGCGGACCTCTCCCGCAGCGCCGGCCTCGATCCGGTCGACGAGATCTGGCAGCGCTTGGCGCACCCCGATCCGGTGCACTACGTCGGGAAGGGCAAACTCGAAGAGGTCAAGGAGCGCGCCGCCCTCGCCGCCGCGGACGCGGTGGTGGTGGACGACGAGCTGTCGCCACGCGTGCAGAAGACCCTCGAGGATGAGCTGAGCCGCCGCGTGATCGACCGCACGACCCTTATCCTCGACATCTTTGCTCAACATGCGCGCAGCCACGAGGGACGAGTGCAGGTCGAGCTGGCACAGTACGAGTTCCTGCTGCCGCGCCTCGTGGGCCGCGGCGGCATGCTATCCCGGCAGGGGGGCGGCATCGGCACGCGGGGCCCCGGTGAGACGCGCCTTGAGTTCGATCGGCGGCGCGTGCGGCAGCGCATCACGGCGCTGAAACGCGAGATCGACGAGATTCGCCAGCATCGGCGCCGGTCGCGCCAGCGCCGGCGCCAGCTGGCCTTACCCCTGGTGGCCCTCGTTGGCTACACCAACGTGGGAAAGTCGACGCTCCTGACGGCGCTCACAGGCAGCGATGCCCGAGCTGCCGACGCGCCGTTCGTCACCCTCGACCCGCTCACGCGCACGATGGCGCTGGAGAGCGGCCAGCAAGTCCTCGTCTCCGATACCGTCGGCTTCATCTCCAAGCTGCCGCCGACTGTGGTGGCAGCATTTCGCGCCACCCTGGAGGAGCTGAACGACGCGGACGTGCTGGTTCACGTGGTCGACATTACCGACCCGCGCGCCGCCGAGTGCAATGAGGTCGTGCGCGACATCCTCAACGAGATCGGGCTCGAGGGGAAGCCGATTGTCACGGCGCTGAACAAAGCCGACGCGTTGCCCTCTGACGGCCGCAACCTCGAAGTGCCGCCGGACGTCGATACCGTCATCGTGTCGGCGAGGACGGGCGCCGGGATCGACGCGCTCCGCGACCGCATCGAGGCGCACATCAACGTCGAGACGCCGTGGATCGCGGCCCTCGTTCCATACGAGCACAGCGATCTGGTGGACCTATTCCACCGGCGCGGCCAGCCGGCGCGCGTCGAGCACGTCGCCGAGGGAACTGAGATCGAGGGCCGCCTCCCAGGACGCTACGTGGAGCGATTCAGGCCGTTCCTGCTCGAGCGCGACCCGCTAGTGCGGAACAGGCGTCGCCGGGACGGCGCCCGAAACGGGGCTTGAGCCTTGAAGCGACCGGACGTAGAATCATGGAGCGAGGGTGAGTAGCTCAGCTGGTTAGAGCGCACGGCTCACATCCGTGAGGTCACAGGTTCGAGTCCTGTCTCGCCCACCCATATTCAGGCACGAAAAGCCCGCGGAGCGGGCTTTCTCTCTTGCGCCGAAAACGCAGGTCGGGCAAATAGGTGCGACACGGCAATGGTAGAGATCAGTCTCTTGTCCGGTGGACGCTGCTTGGGCGAGTCGAGACAGCGGTTAGCCGACGACATCTACGCCGATTGCGAAGTCCCGCCAGGCAAAGAACTCGTAGGCAAAAACGAAGTCGATTGGGAACTGACGAGGGAGGTGGGGAATTTACGTGATCATCTTCCCATTTCATTGGGGGGTTTAGGTGAGCGCCGACACTTCCCGATGAGCCTCAATTCGTTTCTGGACTGACGCTTGCTGTCGAAGGCTAACCGTCTGCCACCCCGGCTCGGGCCCAGCGGCGGCTTACAAGGCCGTCCCGTCTCGGAAACGCCCGGTTGTGAGACGACTTGACCACGGCCCCCTCATTCCCCGCCTCACCTCCCGACTCCTAGTGGCTCTACCCGTCTCGTAGTCAACGTCTCCCACGTCAGCTCCGTGGTATAGGTTCTGAGACGAGGAGCCCAACACGACACCAACGGGCCGGCGACCGCTCTGAGAGGGAACCACCCCTGCTCCCTGTGATTTACTGATCGTTCGCTTCAGGACGTTAACCTGCCATGATTGCGCGCTACTGTGCATAGTTGACTATAACTGTCGACAATAGTAAAATGCCCTCATGATAGAGCAACACCAGATTTTCCTGGTTAAGGCGGAAGAAAGCCTAGACGGAGCGGAGAGCGAGTTTGGCAACCGTCGCTACAACAACGTGGCCAACAGAGCGTATTATGCCTGCTTCCAGGCCGCTATCTTTGCGCTGGTCCAAGCCGGGATCAGTTCGCCAGCGCGTGAGCAGTGGGGGCATGATTTCGTCCAGGCCCAATTCGTGGGCCTGCTGATCAATCGCCGGAAAGTCTATTCCAGTCAATTGCGAGACACTTTGAGCCGCACCTTGGAGCTGCGTCAGCGGGGCGACTACGGGATGGAGCAGGTGTCCCAGGTCCAGGCGTCGAGAGCGCTCCAGCGGGCCGGCGCTTTGCTTGAAGCCGTCCGCGGATAAGGGGGTGAGGTCAGATGACAGTGGAACAACCCAATGAGACAGATCCAAAAATCCAGCGTGCACTGAGCGAGCTACAGCAGCTGATCCGTGATCGGTACCCCTCAGCCAGTTTCGCGGTTTACCGTGGGGAGGACCCGGCGGGGATCTATCTCGGCGCGACGGTTGACATCGAAGATACCGACGAGGTCGTCGACGTCTTCATCGACCGGCTCCTTGATCTCCAGGTGGAAGAACACCTACCGGTGTACGTGGTCACCTCGCGACCAGTCGAGCGAGTCCTGGAAGGAATGCGTTCGGCCAAGGCGCCTCGCCGGTATCGCGTCTTAGGAAGCGTAACCCTAAACCCATGATCCACCTGCGTCGAGCCAAGTTGAAAAGCCACGTGCGTCCGGCCTGGCACAGGTTCGAGTCCTGCCTCGCCCACCACTTTTCGTTCGTGTCCACTCTGTGGTCTGCCCACGACAGCTCCGGCGGAACCAGGTGGTGCGATCGCTACCTCGATCAGGCTGATTGCTTTGCGTAGACCGGCCGGTGCCCGCTGATACTGTCCCATCTTCTCCAGTGGACCGTTTCAGAACAAGGCTCTCGTGCGACTGGGTGCCGTCTAGCAGATCTCGATCCCTGCTGCCCCGCTGAATTCAGCGCTTTCCTCTATCTGGCAAGCCGTGCGTGCAATCGTCGGGGGGCGACCCCAAGACGTCGGATCGAACAGGACGACATTCGCCTTGTAGCCGGGACGAAGGACCCCCGCTCGGACATCCTACAAGTAGTAGAGGTCATAGGCGCCGACCGCATGGCAAGTCTCGCAGCGAGGCGGCTTTCCTGGTGGGCCCGCCAGTTTGCAGCGCACTCAGTGCAGCACTAACATGGCCCCACTTGGGAACGGTGCGCGAAAAGAGGAGGCGTCACGATGCGGATCATGGTGATCGGGATGGGACGGTCAGGGGTTCCGGGCGCGGATGACAGCCAGGCGAGAGGCCGCGTGGAGGCCGGCGCCGAGAGCGAACCGAACCGCTCACTCATAAGCACCTACCGCAGCTACGCGTCGCCCGGGACACAGATCGATTCCGGCCCCGGACCCCTATCCAGGCCCGGACCCGGACCCGGGTACCGGAGGAACCGATAGGCACCTCCGCTACTACATGTCGGTGCCCGCCATCGTGCAGAAAACCGTCTGGGCCGAGCGGAACGGCTACGACGCCGTCATCCAGAGCAACAACTTCGAGCACGGCGTCGAGGCGTCGCGGCTTGCGGTTCGCATACCGGTACTCGGCCTCTGCCGCACTACCATGCACCTCGCCGCAAACTTCGCCGACCGGGTCGGCGTCACGGTTCCCCTCGACGGCTACTACGTGCTGGCTCGACATCTGCTCGAAAGCTACGGACTCATGGGGTTCGTGAGCGGCATTCGGTCCCTGGGCTTCGACGACGTCCCTCCACCCGAACGGATACCTGAACTGCGGCCGGTGATGTTCCAGCGAACCGCCGAAGTCATGCGAGGTCCTGGTGAAGGAAACGAGGGCAGAGTGTATCGTGCCGCTCGGGGGCGCGGTGATTCCGTCTATCCTTGATCCCAAGGAGCTCGAAGCAGAGATCGGCGTACCGGTCCTCAATCCACGGGCGATCGGGGTGCGCACCGCCGAGATGTGCGTGAATCTTGGCATCACGCAGAGCCCGCTGACTTGTACCAGGGCAACGCTCTACGGCTACGACGACTAATCCGGGGGGAAAGCCATGGCCTGCCGAGGCAAGTGGTTCGATCCGCCCCGCGACGGAGGCTCAATCTTGAATAGACTACGCCTGATGCCGTTCGTAATCGCGGCTTCGCTCCTCCTCGCGTGCGCCGCGCCCGGACCCGGTGGCTCTTCGAGTGCCGGCCCCCAGACCACCGGACCGAAGACTCTGCGGATGGCGATGCATACCTCAAATGAGCCTGTTGGAAGCCTTGCGGGCTGGGGCTCCAGCACCGCAGTCAGCTCGAATGACATGAATTTCGTGTTCCATGCCGGACTGACGACGCCCCAACCTTCCGAGCAGACGGTCGCCTCGCAGGGCGCGCTGAACCCGCCCCGCGGCCTCTACATCTAGGCTCTGGACGGCATGGGTGGTCGATCCAGACGGCACGGTCAACCTCAACGGCCTCAACCTCAACGTCAACGAGTTCCAAAGAGACGCGTACCTTAGTCGACCGCGGGCAGCGCTATCGCGCGCTGGTCCCCTGGAGCGCTTCCAGGACGCGCTCGGCGGTAAACGGTACGGTGCGGACCCGGGCGCCAACCGCGTCGGCGATCGCGTTTGCGACGGCTGGCGCGACCGGGTTGTTGGCCAGCTCGCCAACCGCTTTGGCGCCAAACGGCCCCCAGCCATTGTCTTCGACGGCCAGGACAGTGCGCAGCGGCGGAATGTCGGCCATGGTCGGCAGCTTGTATTCGCCCAGGTTCAAGGTCGCGACCCTGCCGTCTTCGAGGAGGATCTCCTCGGTAAGCGCGTTCCCCAGGCCGAAAACGAACGCGCCGTCGAGCTGGCCCTGGTGGGCAACGGGATTGATCACCGTGCCCGTTTCGACCACGAGCACCACATCAACTGGCCGCACCTGGCCGGTCTCCGGATCCACCTCGACCTCGACCATGTACGCACAGTAGCCACCTTCCGATCCGTCCCCATGCCCGAGCTCTGAGCTGTCGTAAGTACCGGTGGCCTCTGCCCCACCAGCTTGCAGCATCCGTTCGACGAGGTCGTCGAAGGCGACTGGGGGAACGGAGCCCCCGCTGAGCACGAAGCGATCTTCTCGCAGCCTGGTCTGGTCGCCGGGCCAGCCGAGAATGCCAGCGGCCATTTTCTCCAGCCGGGCCTTCATTCCCGTGGCGCCGTCCACGGCGGCCTGGCCAAGGACGTGGGTGAGGCGGCTGCCTCCGGCCCCCGGATTGGGGGGCGCCTCGCCGGTGTCGCCATATCGCACCTGGACTCGGTCAAGAGCTATCCCAAGGGCGGCCGCGCCGACCCGCTGGGTCACGGTGGCGGAACCGCCACCCTGTTCCGGAGCGCCATGCAGAATCTCGATCGTCCCGCCTTCCAACAGGCGTACCCTGGTGGCGGCCCGACCAGCCCCAGGCCCCTGCCATTTCACTGATAGGCCACGACCGCGATTGGGCGGGAGCGGCTTGCCCCAGTCGGTCTCGCGCCGCAGCGTTTCGAGAACGCCTACGGCCCCGGACTGGCGGGCGTTGCCGCCTTCTGCGTTGAGGATCCGAAAATCGAGCGGGTCCATACCGAGCCCGCGGGCGATCTCGTCCACGTGGCTCTCCCCGATGAACATCGTCGTGGAGTTGGTCGTGGACCGCATCTGGCCGCCGGGGGCGGTGTTCGTATAGACCGTGAAGCTTTCCACCCGCCGGTTCGGAATCGCGTACCCGTCAAGCACGGCACCACCCAGCAAGGCGGTGCCGGCCTGGGGTCGACCAGACGCATAAGCGCCGTCGTGGAAATAGATGCGCGCCTCGTGGGCGATCATGTGGCCGCTTTCGTCGACAGCGGTCTTGAGGTAGCAGGTCGATGCGTGGCGCGGGTTGGCATTGCTCAGCTCATCGGCGTAGGTCATCACCGATTTGATGGGGCGGCCGGTCGCCTTTGCCAGGTAGTAGCAGGGGAATTCGTCGATGGAGCTTCCTTTGCCGCCGAAATCACCGCCGATGTACATGCAGTCCACCACGATCTGTTGAGCCGGCAACCCCGTGCAAACTGCTAGCGACTGCCGAAGGGCGAATGCCGCCTTGTTGGTGGAGTACACGTGAACGATGCCCTGCTCGTCGATCCAGACCAGGCAGGCGTGCGGCTCGAGGTAGCCCTGGTGCTGCCGGCCCTGGTAGTAGACGTGCTCGAAGACGCGATAGGCACTGGCGAATAGGGGCGAGAGATCGTCGGCGCCTTTCTGATTGACGCCGTAGCCTTGCAGGTTTGGGTGAGGTACCGGAGGTCGCTGGCCGCGTGCGTAGTGGTAGTCAGCGATGCCCGGGTGGAGAATGGGTGCATCGTCGCGCAGCGCTTCCTCTCCGTCGAACACCGAGGGCAAGTCGTCGTATTCGGCCGAGATCAGCCCAACGGCTTCCTCGGCGGCCTCCAAACTCTCCGCGGCAACCGCCGCGACTCGCTCCCCGACGAAGCGCACGCGCTCATAAGCCAGAACCGGCTGGTCGTACAGGACTTTCCCGAACCGCCGGGGACCGATGTCGGCGCCGGCCAGAACGGCATGCACGCCCGGCACCGCTCGCGCCTTTGTCGTGTCGATCGACCGAATCAGGGCGTGCGGAAGTGGGCTGGTGACGAATTTGGCCACCAGGGTGCCCGGCAGGTTGTAGTCGCCCGCGTAGTGGGCCGCCCCGGTGACCTTCAAGGCCCCCTCGACCCGAACCTCCGGTGTGCCAAAGGCGGTGGGGACGATATCGCTCATAGGAGGGTGGCAGCGGCTTGAATAAGCATTCGTTCGCTCCTGACCAGAATGGCTCGCTTGCGGAGGGCACCACGCACCCCCCCTCAACGGTCAGGCCCTCCATTGGTGAGAGAGGGCCGCGATTCTTGGCTCGGCTCGGCGCGCTACAGCGCTTTACAGGTGGTCGGTGAGCTGGAGCTGGTTACCGTCCGGATCGAAAAAGTACATAGCCTGGTGGTTGCCGCGAGGAACCTCCTTGCAGAACGGGATTCCCAACTCCTCGAACTTCACCAGGGCCACCTCGAACTCTTCGGGGGTGATCACAAAGGCAGTATGTGTCCGTCCGTCCTGAACTACCTTCGCAGCGGCGACGGTATCTCCCTCTTCAACCAGGCGAAGTGATTCCTTCTGATTCGCAGCCGAGTCACGTTCGATAGGCGTCGCGCGCTTGAAAAGCACGATTTGCTGCCCGGCGGCGTCCGAGTCGTCTCCGCAGTACAACCGTAGCTGACGGGATTCGGGCGTGAGCTCCACTCCGCCGACCTTTAGTCCCAGGATGTCGACATAGAACTCCCTCGCCCTCTTGAGATCGTTAACGGGAAGTCCCGCGTGTTGAAAGGTGTGTGGATGAACGACTGACATGGCCGACTGTACCTCCCCCTTGCTAGATCTCGATGCGCCGGGCATCCGTGATCAACTGGTATGTCTGTTCATCGATTGCGTCCCACACCTCCAGCGGGTAGGTGAGTGAAGGAGCGAGCACCATGTCAGGTGGTAGCTCCCACTGGATCGCCCGCCCGCGCAGTCTCCAGTTCGCGTTGTACGCGTGCCGCCCCCAGGGCAGGTTGGGCGTGTGCGGGAACTTGAAAAAGGCCAGGCAAAGCAGCACGTCCGCTTGCTTGGATGCTTCCCAGACCCACTCCGGATACCATCTGCTGGTGTTTGGCCCGTCGACCAGGTCGATGGAATCTTCCAGCAGTGGGTACCCTTCGAGATTGACGGTGTCGACGTGACCGCCCGCGTCGCGGATGGCCTCTCCGAATGCCTCGGTCAACAGCGGGCTAACGGTGCTGTCCGTGATCATGAGCACCCGCTCACCCGGGATCAGACCCAGCGATTCGTACATGCCCCGTTGGGGCTTTCGCGTCACCACGGTGCGCAGATTCGGCAGGAGGTCTTCGGGCGAAGTAGGCTGCCGTACCTCTGGCATGCGCGGGATCATGCGAGGCGCCATTCTTGCTCCCTTCATCTCTGTGGGCTGTCGTCAAACGGCGAGTCTACCCTGGAAAAAGCAATTGTCCAGCCAAAGTCAGTCGAGTTCCCAGAGGTGGGAGTTCCAGGGCAGCGTGCCAGCATTCTTGACCCGGTTGCCAATCATCGTTGGGTCCACGTCGTAGGTGATGCCCATCCAGTTCAGCTGGTCGGAAACGTGGTGGACGATCGAGCCCAGGACGCGCATGCGATCCTGGTAAGGGATGGTCTTCCCATACGTGTCGATCAGAGAGTCGAGCTCAGCGTTTTGATAGCGTGAGGTGTTGTTCCCCAGGAAGTTGTTCGTCGGCAGTGGCGACTGCGTGCTATGCAGATTCCGCAGCGTGCGGGCGCCGTTTCGTGCCCCCGTGAGGGAGAAGCCTGGGAAGGTTGCTCGATACTCCAGATCGCGGGCGCGTTGGGGAGGAATCATGACCACCTCGGGCCCGATGCCGACCCGCTGCAAGTAGTCAACGATCGACAGAATCGTTTTCTGGTTCAAGTCCGCGGGCGTCGTGGTGATCTCGAGCGATAGCTTCTGGCCCGCGGCGGTCTGAAACCTCCCGTCGGCACCTCGGCTGTACCCTAGCTCCTCGATCAATTGGACCGCGCGGCGGGGGTCGTACTCGTAGCGCACGAGACTGCCTTCGGTCTCGCGATACTCGCGCTCGCTTGGAAACAGATAGCTATCAGCCACGCGCACCACGCCGGCCTGAAGGACCTCCGCCATCTCACGACGGTCCAATGCGTACAGCACGGCTCGTCGGAAGCGAACGTCCGTGACGACGGCTGAAGAAGGATTCACGAACTGCGCGTAGAGCGCCAGGCCTCCCCCGACCCGTGAGAAATCGACCCGGCCGGTCCCCCAATGCTCCTGTACCTGGATGGCCTGCTCGATGGATATGTCGCGCCCCATGGTGAGGTCGAGCTGTCCAGCGATCACCGTCGGCACGACCGTGCTGGTGGAGATGAAGCGAACCTCGATCTCGTCGATTTTGGGGCGCCCCAGGATGTAGCCTGGGTTCGCCTCCAGCAACAGGTGGCTCCCGCGCTCGAACTGGCGAAGGCGGAAGGGACCCGCCCCGATGAACTCATCGCTCCAGTAGGGTTGTTCGAACAACGTTCCCTTCGACGCAACGTACGCACTCTCCAGGATGTGTTTCGGGAAGGGAACCGCCAGTCCGAAGCTGAACAGGCCATGGCTGAACAGGGCGTCCGCCTCGATGTACGGACCTGACCACTGTACCGTCACCGTGCGTGGATCCGGTGTGAGGACAGCGTCGATCAGACTGAAGGCCTGGTCGCCGGCGATGGCCAGGTCTCGGTCCTTTCCCAGGGTCACCGTGAAACGGAGGTCGTCGGAGGTCAGCGGATTGCCATCGTGCCAGCCGGCTCCCTCTCTCAGGCGCCACGTCGTCTCCATCCGCCCGTCAGGGAACACGCGCCAGAGGCCATTCTCCACCGTTGGAACGGCCTCAGCCAACTCGGCGTGGGCATTGCCCTGGTCGTCGCCGCGGACCAGAGCGGCGTTGACCAGCTGACCGAGCTCGTCTGTGCCGGCGCCCCGCCCCTGCAGAGCGCGTCGCTCGGAGAGCGCGGGAGCCTCGGACAGGATGGCGGCGATGAGCTTCTTTGGAACAGCCGCTCTCTGCGACGGCTCGGCAGCGGAGGGGGTGCGGGGTATGTCAGTGGATGCGCAGCCCAGGATGCAGAGCACCGCGAGCGAGATGGCTATCCTTGAGCTCGATGTGGCCATTGGCAACCTCCCCACCTCCGCTCCAACGGACGGCGAGACGTCGCTGCGAACGTGCAGCGCATACGTATCACGCGTCGCCTGGTTTTGGCAAACGACTCGTCGCCACCCCATTCTGGCGGGTGTGGCATCGCGAATGAACTTTGACCGTGCTCAGGTGGGCAGACACGATGGTGGCTGAGCCCGCTGGTGGGCTCGCACGACCAACCCCATGGTCAGGCCGCCGGGGTGGCCCGCTACTTGATGTCCCACAGATGGCTGTTCCAGGCCTGCGAGAAGCCTGTCCGAGCGGTTACGCCCGAAACCCGGTTGTTGATCAGGGCCGGGTAGACGATGTGGTAGGCCGATATGATCGTCGCGTTGTCGCTCTGGTGATGAATGATCTGCTTCATGAGCTGAATTCGGTCCTGCGCCGGCACTGTCTTGAAGAAGCGGTCGATCAGCGCGTCCAGCTCGGCGTTCACATAACGGCTCCGGTTGTTGCCCTGGAACCGATTCTCGGTGGTCGGGGTCTGGGAGCCATGGAACCACTGGAAGAGTCGGCGTGGCTCCACCAGATTGAAACTACCGGAATTGAGCGTGAGGCCAGGGCGCGTCGCCCGCACCTCTCGGTCGATCGACCCGGATCGGATGTCCGCGACGCCGTTAATCCCGATCTGCTTCCAGCCGTCCAGCGCGGACAGGACCAGCTGCTCCTCGCCACCGCCTCGGGTCTCGAGGAACGAGATGGACAGCTCCTGGCCGTTGGCATCCTGGTAGTAGGCCCCGACGCGCCGGTAGCCGATCTCCTCGAGGAGCTGGGCCGACCGCCGGGGATCGTGGGGATACTCGACGATGCTGTCCTTGATCTGAGGAAACTCGGGGGACCCGATCGCGAGCATCGAGTTCGCCGGCGGGGGCAATAGCCCCACGTTGATCACATCGTTGAACACGACCTTGTCGAAGCCGTGAGCGAGCGCGCGCCGGAAGCGCAGGTCCAGCTGAACCGGCGGGTCGGGGTTCATGAACTGCGGAACGATGCCGCGGCTGCTCTGGAACGCTGAGACCTCCAGCCTGCCATCCGGCCAGTTGTCTACAGCGGCCTTGGCCTGCCCGACCGTGGTTGAGGAGCCCATGGTGAACTGCGCCTCGCCCCCAACGACGTTGGCGATGAAGGTGTTGCCATCCGGAATGAAGCGGACTTCCAACTCGTCGAGCTTCGGGCGGCCCAGGATGTAGTCCGGGTTGGCCGTGAGCAGCAGCCGCTCGGCCGGGACGAACTGTCGCACGCGGAAGGGACCGGCGTGGACGAACTCGTCACTTATCCAGTAGCGAAGGTTGCCGAAATTGGCCTTGTCGTCGAGGTAGGCGTTCTCAAGCACATGGCGGGGGAGTGGCAGCGCTGCCTGCCAGCTGAACATGCGGTCGTACTGGATGTATGGCTCCTTCCACGCCACGGTGATGGTGCGCGCGTCGTCGGCCCGGACTTGGTCGATGGACGCGAAGGCCACGTTGCCAAACGATGGCAGCTCCCTGTCCTGGGCCACCCGCAAACCGAACAGGACGTCGTCGGTGGTGACCGGAGTTCCATCGTGCCACTTGATGCCTTCCTTCAGCTTCCAGGTGGTCTCCATCCGCCCATCAGGCAAGAGCTTGACGAGGCCGTTCTCTAGGGTGGGCACGGCTTCGGCCATCAGCGGGTGAGCATCGCCGAGAGGTTCAAACCGCACCAACCCCGCGCTGACCAGCTCCTCGACGACGTCGCCGTTACCGCTGACGGCGGCTTTGTCATGGAGTACCAACGGTTCCTCGCGCGAGACAACCACCATTTTCTTGGGCTGGGATGCCCGTTCGCCGCCGGAGGATCCGCCTGCCTGAGACTGACCGGCAGGAGTACACCCAACCACCAGGATCGCGCACGCAATGGCAAATGGCCCGAAGCGACGGAAGCTCATACTCCCTCTCCCACGCTGTTCAGGACGACGAATTAACTCGAGTTCGGCCAGGGACGGCTCAAACCGACAAGATAGTATGAGGTTTTTCGGGGTGGGATGCAGAGGCCGAGTAGACCCGGCAGTCAGGGGCCGGCCAGAAACGCTGGCCAAAGCTGACGCGGACTACTCGGGCGGGAATCCGAACAGCCGCGCCGGATTGTCCACCAGGATGCGCGTCCGCGTCGCCTCGTCGGGCGCGATCTCCGCCAGCAGGTCCAGGAGGTCGCCCTCGTTCGGGGTCCGGCCCGGCGTGAACGTGTTGCCATGGGGCCAGTCTGAGCCCCACAGGACCCGGTCGGGCGCGGCCGCGATCACCGCCTGCGCAAACGGAATCATGTCTCGGAACGGCAGTCCGCTCTCGACTCGAGCTCTGGGGACCCCGCTGAGCTTGTCCAAACTGCAGATCTTCACCCAGAAGCGGTCGTCCTTCAACAGATCGAGCAGCAACTGGAAGGCCGGCTGGTCGAGCCCAGCGGCCGGAGTCACGCGCGCCATGTGGTCGATCAGCGTGACGAGCGGGAGCGCCCGGATGAATTGCTCATGCTCCAGGAAGTCCGCGGGATCGACGTGGAGGTCGAGGATCCAGTCGCGGGCCATCATCCGTGGCAATTGCGACGTGATATCCTCCGGGCTGCCCTCGCGGTCTCCCATCAGCGAGAAGCGAGCGCCGAGCATCCCACCGCCGGCGAGCTCCTCCAGCTGCGCATCGCTAATCGACGCGTCGATGCAGCCGATGCCGCGCATCGCGCCTTTCGAGCGCGCGATTGCGTCCAGGGCCGCTCGATTGT
>CAYQJS010000051.1:0-39566 GCA_964417895.1 uncultured Chloroflexota bacterium
ACCCGGCGATCTTAACTTCACCGCCTGTCCAGTTTTCGGGGGGCACTATACACCTATCAAGGCCGCCCATCCGCGCCACTGGAGCAGATTGCGTAACATGATCGCACCTCGGAGCTGTGCCCCCTTTTTACAGCGTCCGGAGGACGCCACCTCAGGAAGCTGCGCGGGGTCGATCTGCCGAGCCGGTTGCGCGGCGTCCGCGTTGCGCCGTAGCGAGAAAGAGAAACACAAGGAGGAATCGTCGTGGGCCGAGTTGCGCGACAGATGGTCGAACAGTCGGGGATCAACGTCGAGGAGTTGCTGACTAAGCTTGTGGCGGCAGCGGGCGCAGAGTTCACAACTTTTTACTACTAGTACACTATCCTGCGGGCCAATGCCATCGGCCTCGAGGGCGAGGGGGTGAAGGAGATTATCGAAGACGCCCGCATCGAGGACCGCAATCATTACGAAGCCCTGGTTCCACGCATCTACGAGCTGGGCGGAAAGCTCCCCGACGATATCCAGGCCTTCTCTCAGCGGGCTGGCTGCCCGGATGCGTATCTGCCCGATAGCCTGGGTGGAAGGGCGGCCGAGCACCGTGGCACTGCCAGAACCGCCATGGGCGAGTATCCAGCTATGCAGGGTAATGCCGTCCGGGACCTGTTGACGGTCCTGGTGGAGGCCGAGCGTTGCGCCGTGCGCACGTACACCGACCTCTGCAACATGACGTTTGGAAAGGACCACCGGACGTACGACCTTTGCCTGGCGATCCTTAACGAAGAGATCGAGCACGAGGCGTGGTTCAGCGAGTTTCTCAACGAGGGCCCGCAGGGGCTTCCTGGGAACCGTAGGCCGCCTGGCGCTCGGCGCTAGCGCCGTGGGCGCGGTCGGCCACCTCGCCCCGCGAGTTGAGAGCGCGCCCAGCCGCCCGGGCGGCTCGTCTTCATCACCCTCAGCGCAGGATGGGCATTCAGTCACATTGGGCCATGGAGCGGGGTCGCGTGTAGCCGGGCCGGGCGTAGTCGGCGATCGACCTCGTGCGGCTTGGATGGGACCCGCTGCGGGTTCTCTCGGACTGGGAATACGGTTCCACGAGCAGGCTCCCGGACGGGAGGACCTGCGGGAGTTCCGGATCACGGCGTGGGACCGGGAAATCGAGGTGGCTCCGGGCGTCGTGTTCAATGCTTGGACCTACAACGGACGAGTGCCGGGGCCATCGCTCCGTTGTGTGGAAGGCGACGTCCTTCGCGTCCATTTCGCTACGCTGGGTCCCATCCTCATACGATGCATTTCCATGGTTTTCATGGGCCCGCGATGGATGGCGTTCCACACATCGCCCCAGGGGAGATCGAGCCTGGCAAAACCTACACCTACGAGTTCGTGGCGGGGCCGTTCGGCTGCCATTTGTATCACTGCCACTCCGCCGCTCTGAAGCGGCACATCCATAAGGGCCTCTACGGCGCGTTCGCAATCGATCCGGACCCTGCGCGCTATACGGGTCGGGAGCAGGCTCTAGCGCGCCGGCGCAACCACCGCGAGGCCGAGTGTCAGGAGATCAACGAGATCGTCATGGTGATGAACGCTTTCGACACGGACTTCGACGGAGAGAACGAGGTCTACGCTGTTAACACGGTCGCTTTCCACTACATGGCGCACCCGATTGCGGTACGGCGAGAGCAACAGCAGCGCATCTATCTCATCAACCTCACCGAGTTCGACCCGGTGAACTCACTCCACCTTCATGGCAACTTCTTCGACTATTACGATCACGGCACATCGCTCGATCCGACCGCTCGCACGATGTAAATGGGGGCCCCGAACCGGCGACGATCGGCCAAACTCTGGTCGACGAAGCCTATTGGGCGCACACCATCGCGCCGGAACGAACGGTGCCGCGGCTGGAACGAGCCACAATAACAATCCCATACCCTGGGTGGTGGGTGAGCCGCACGAGGTTCGGCTACTCACTTCGACCGGCGCGGTGTTTAAGGGTGTGGTCTCGGTCTCGGTCGAGACGCCCCAGCCTGGGGGGCAGTGGTTCGCGGCCCTGGCGATGCTCGGCATGTATGTCGGTGTGCTGCCCGTCGCCATCGGCCTGCTGTGGTACCCCTTCCTGCGGCGGTTGCATCAACGCTGGCTCCACTTCCTGCTCGCGCTGACGGCGGGGCTGCTGGTGTTCCTAGCCGTCGACGCGCTCACGGAGGCCCTTGGCACGGCACTGGGGTTACCCGAAGCCTACCACGCTGTCGGCCTGTTGGTTGTTGCCCTGATCCTCACTCTGGGGGCACTGCAGCTCGCCTCGAACATGGGGCGACGGCTGAACCGCGGGGAATCGCGCGGCCGGGCGCTGGCTGTGTTTATCGCCGCGAGCATCGGGCTACACAATCTGGGGGAGGGCATGGCAGTGGGGGCTGCATATAGCCTCGGCGAAGTTGCGCTCGGCGCGTTCCTCATTGGTGGGTTTGCCCTCCACAACGTGACCGAGGGCCTGGGGATCGCTGCTCCGATCGCCCGCGACCGAGTCAGCTTCCCCTTCCTGGCCGGAGTGGGGCTCCTCGCCGGTGTGCCGACGATCCTCGGCACGTTGATCGGCGGCCTCGCGTACGTGCCGGTCCTGGCGGCCGTCTTGCTGGCCGTGGGTGCGGCCGCGGCACTTCAGGTAGTATTTCAGATCAGTGCCCTCATCGCGCGCCGCGGGGCGGAGAAGCTTGGCCGCCCGGCCACGATCCTCGGCTTCGCCGCCGGTCTGGTTCTCATGTACAGCACTGCCCTCCTCGTCGCCCTCTAGCACGCCCTCGCCCCCATCGACGGGGGGGCGCGACGCTGCCCCTGTCGGCTGATCAGTCCGTCGGGTGGAAGCTGGTGGCGACCGGGGATTTTTCCCGGCGTATCGAAAGCGGCTTGTAAGTGCGTCCAGACACGGCTGCGCGCCGGGGACAACGTTGGCGCTCAACTCGCGGTACCATTTACTGGGGCGCTTCGTAGAGAAAGGGTACCGTCGCATTTCCGCCCCGTGAGCAGCTACGTGCGAGGAATCTTCGACACAGTCCCCCAGATCGTAATTCTCTGATGGCCGACGGCATGCTTCGCGGCTCATACGCCGAGTGCACCGACCTCTGTCTCGAAGACCAGCTCCAGCTCGAGGCGATCGTCGAGGCGCTACCCCTGATGGCCGACGTTTGCCACTCGGATCTCCAGTTGTACGCCAGGTCTGGAGAGCGGGCCGTGGTCGTATACCACGCTGCGCCAAACCCGGTCCCTTCGCTGTACCCCGCCGTTCAGACCGGCCGAGTCGTCCTTCGACGCGACGCTAGCCCGATCTTTCGCGTCATCCATGATGGCAGGACGCATCAGTCTGTGAGTGGGACGCTCGTGTGGGGAGCGCCCACGGCTCAGGAAATGTTCCAGATATCGAATGGCGACGGCCGAGTGATCGGCGCTGTGAGCGGCACCGCCAACCTGCTGGAGCACGAGCGCCTCCAGCGGCGGGACAGTCTGTTTCGATGGATGGTCGGCCGCGTTCGTGACCAGGGCTTCGCCGGCCAGCTGCGGGGCGCCTCGGCGCTAGGTCGCCTTACTGAGCACGATGGCGTGCTCATCGTGGACGAGCAGGGGATCATCCGCTACATGAGCTCAGTGGCAGAACACCAGTACCGTCGAGTCGGATACGTCGACAGCCTGGTCGGGGCGCAGATCTCCGAGCTAGAGACGAGTGAGTATCTCTGTTTCCGGAGCATGGAGTGGGGCCTCTGCCTGGAGCAAAGGATCCGGGAGGGCGACCAGGTGTGGATCAAGCGAGCTGTCCCCCTCTTTCCGCCACCACCGCGCGGGCCATTCCGTAACCTTCGCTCCCATCGAACGCAGCCGGACAGAGCCGTGGTGTTCATCCAGGACGTCACCGACGACGTCCGCCGCGAACAGGAGCTCAAGATTAAGTCGGCGATGATCCAAGAGATCCACCACCGCGTCAAGAACAACTTGCAGACGGTGGCGTTTCTCTTGCAGATGCAGGCGACGCGTTCCACCTCGGGTGCCGCACGGGCGACCCTCCGTCAGAGTTGCTCGCGCGTGCTCAGCATAGCCGTGGTGCACGAGTTCCTGTCTCGTGGCGACAGCAGCGACATCCGGATCCGTGATGTGTGCGCCCGGATCGCAGGAGAGATGGAAGCGGGGGCTTGGGGCGGTCACAGTCGCGTTCATATCGCGGTCACGGGCGAGGACTTCAGCCTGCCGGCGCAACAGGCCACGTCCTGCGCACTGGCGCTGAATGAGCTGCTCCAGAACGCTGTACAGCACGGGTTCCCGGATCGCGACACGGGTTCGATCGACGTCCGCCTCGCGGAGAAGGACGCGAGCATGGTGATAGAGGTGGCGGATGACGGAGTTGGCTTCCCGCCGGGCTTCGATCCCGCCGTCATCCCGACCCTGGGGCTCCAGATCGTTCAAACGCTGGTTCGTGACGACTTGCGCGGCCAACTCGAGTTGTTGAATGGGCGTGGTGCGACCGCGCGAATATCGTTCCCCAAGGAGCTCTGTCGGCCGGCCTAGGAGGCACTATTGCCAGGCAACAGGATCCTCATCGCCGAAGACGAGGCCATTCCCCGGATGGGGCTGCGGGAAATGCTCCACGATCAGGGGTATGTCGTCGTGGGGGAGGCGGCGGATGGCCATGCCGCGGTGGAGCTGGCCCGGCAGTTGAGGCCCGAGCTGGTCATCATGGACATCATGATGCCGGGGCTCGACGGTATCGCCGCATCGCAGATTCTCACCGAGGAGCGGGTGGCTCCGGTGCTGCTTGTGACTGCCTATAACGATCGCGAGCTGGTGGAGCGCGCGAGAGACGCGGGCGTCTTCTCGTACGTAGCCAAGCCCTTCACCGAGGTGCAACTCGTACCGCAGATCGAGCTGGCGCTCGCGCGCTTCCGTGAGTTTCAGGGTCTGATCAACGAAGCTTCGGATGCCCGCGAAGCGCTCGAGACCCGCAAGGTGGTGGAGCGGGCTAAGGGCGCGCTCATGCAATCCCAGGGGATCAGCGAGGCGGAAGCCTACCGGCGCATTCAGCGCCTGAGCATGAACAACCGGCGAAGCATGCGCGAGATCGCCGAAGCGATCCTCCTGACCCAGCAGACGGCCTAGCAGGTTCTCGCGCAGCCCCCTCTAGCTGAACGGGGAAGGCAGTGGCTGCCCTATCAAGGCGGACACGAACACGGCGAGGGCAACTGTCAGAACCAGAACCGCGGCCGCGAAGGCCGCGGCGAGGATCATGCCGCAGCCCAACTTGAAGCCGTCTGCAACTGTCAGATTCATGTGGGAGCCGTCGGAGAACCCGGAATGGTGGAGAGCCCACCACACAGGAGTCCCTGATGGCACACGACGCGGTTAGGCCTTCAGCCCAGCGGCCTTGCGGATTTCAGCGGCGAGCCGAAGGGCTTCCTCCTCCAGGCGGGTGAACAGCTCCTGCGCGTAGCGCTCGGCCGTAGACATGATCTGTGAGCTTTCCTCTCGCGCGCGGTTTATCACGCGCTCGGCTTCCAGCTCGGCGGATTTGAGCAGCATGTGCTCCTGGACGAGGTAGGCAGCCTGATCGCGGGCGCGCTCAATGAGCTGCTCCGCCTCGGCCCGCGCGTCGGCGAGGATACGGGACTTGTCCCGGCTCACGCGGTCGGCCTCCATCACAGCATCGGGAAGCTCACCCCGGAAAGCGTCGACGAAGTCGAGCAACCGGTCGCGCGGTACCAGGATGCGCCCACCGACGGGAAGCGCAGTGGCCGAGGCGATCAGCTCCTCCAGCTCGTCGAGGAGGGCGAGGATGTCGGGATCGGTCGAGACACTCATATTCGACACCATCCGGCTCTGCCAGAGTGTGGCTATTCTACACCCCTTCAGAAGGACAGTATGTGCGAAGGGCGCCGCACAGTGTATTCTTCTGTCTGTAGTGGGTCGATCCGGCGTTGTTCGAGGCGTTCGCCTCCCCTGTCCGCTTTCCCTCGGCATAGCGCTCTTGGCGGTGCTGGTCGGCGCGAGCGTGCCCCCGGCGGCCACGGCGCAGCCCTCGACACCACGACGCTCCTTCCCCCCCGGGCCGATCCGGCTCGCCTATTACTACCCGCCCGACGCCTCTTCGCTGGAATCCTTGCGGGCTAACATCGCTCGGCTTGACGTGGTCGCTCCGCACTGGCTGGTCGTCGATGAGGCCGGCAGGGTTCGAGCGAACGAGAACCGCGAGGCCGCCGAAGTCGTGCGAGCGGCAGGGGTTGTGGTGCTACCCTCCGCGGTCATCGCCAGTCCCGAGGCTGGCCGGCGGATCCTGCAGGACCCGGTGATCGCGACAACCGCCATCGAGCAACTGGTCGCGGCCGTGAGACCGTGGGATGGCCTGGCTCTTGACTTCGAAGGGCTCGACCCCGAAGACCGCGATTTGCTGACGTCCTTCATTCACCGCCTCGGGGCTGCGCTACGCGCCGCCGGCAGAGCTTTCGTTATTGCGCTCCCCGCCAAAACGAGCGACGTTAGAACCGGGTGGGCCGGCGCCTACGACTACGCCGCCATCGCCGAGGTGGCGGACCTCTTTCTCGTCATGGCGTACGGATTTCGAACCAGCGCCAGCGCCGTCCCCGGTTCGACGGCGCCCCTCAGCTGGGTCGAGTCCGCGATGGCCTACGCCGCCGGGCAGATCGCACCGGAGCGGCTGCTGCTCGGAGTCCCGTTCTACGGCTACGACTGGAACGTGACCCGCGGGCCGCCGGCGCGGGCGTTGCGCCACTCCGACGTACGTCAGCTCCTCGACGCGACCGGGGCGACGCCCGCGTTCGACACGGCTGTCGGCTCGACGTGGTTTCGATACGACAGCGACGGCGAGGCCCACGAAGTGTGGTACGAGGACGATCGGGCGCTAGCGGCGAAGCTGGCGCTGGTCTCCAGATCGGGGCTTCGAGGCGCAGGCGCGTGGCGCCTGGGCCAGGAGGGCACTGATCTCTGGGGTGTATGGGATCGACTGCTCGCGACCGGAACCCGCCCGGCCGAGCCTGAAGCCCGGCGCGACCCCAACCCAGCTCTGGTGCAGGGCTCACCAGTTCCCAGGATGCGCGCCGCGCTTCCGACTGTCTGGGCCGAGGATGGAGCTGAAGTGGAGCTCGTCCTCACAAACCCCGGCCCAGGGACGGCCGCGGTGGAAGTGAGCCTGCTTCGCGAGGATGGGAGCCGTACGCGATTCCAGCGCACCGTGGTACCTGGACAACCCGGGGGATTTCACTTATGGGGGCCGGCAGGCGGCGGTGACGTCGCTGTTGAGATTGAGGCTACGTCGCCCATTGCGGCTCACGCTACGACCAGGAGCGCCGATGGGGCTGTTGTGATCACTCATGCTAGCGCGCCGGCAGCCGTGTGGGTGTTTCCTGACGGGCAGTCTGGGCCCGGAGTCGCGACGACGCTCGCCATCTACAATCCGGGCGCAGCCGCCGTAGCGATTCGCGTTACGGCGCGGTCCGACACCGGCGCCGCAGCCTGGGAAGAGTCGATTCGGCTGAGCGCGGGTGAGCGCCGCCGAATCCTAGCGCCGCGACGCGAGGCGCCGTCCCCCTTCTGGACTCAGCTCGTGGCGGAGGGGCCGGTCACGGTAGCGCGCCAGACGCGGTTTCTCGGCGCATCCCAGCTGAGCTCGGGCCATACGGCTCCGGCAAGGCGATGGACGCTTCCGCGTGCTGCTCTGGGCGCGTCGTGGTCGAGCTACCTACTGATCGCCAATCCGGGCGAGACCGCGGTGGAAGCGCGCGTGAGCTGGATGACGGAGGGGCGCGTCGCCTTCGACCAGCAAATCGCGATCCCACCGCGTGGCCGCGCGAGCATCCAGCCGCCCTCTGCGCTGGTGGGAGAAGCCTCAGCCGAGGTGGAGGCGAGCGGTCCGGTCGTGATCGAGCGCTCCGCCTACGAGCGCAACGGCGTGGGCACTATCTCGACTATGGGACTGGCCAGCGGCTGACGCGGTGCCCCCTCTCCCTCTGGGGCCCTCTGGGAGAGGGCTGGGGTGAGTGAGGGCGTGAGTTGGGGGGACGCCCTCACCCGTCCTCTCCCAGAGGGAGATGCGCCCCGGCGCCTTCCTGAAACCGACGGGCTCGACGCGACAAGGAAGCGGAGTGGTTCATGGGCCCAGGAACCTGCGTAGGCGACTCCGACCCGGGCCGTGGCGCGGACCTCGTCGGGAGCGACCGGCGCTCCGTACGTCGCGCGGAGCTCGCCGCTGGTCAAGTCCGCGCGGTTCCATGCTCCATCGACGCCAAAAGCTCGGCACAGCTTGCCGGGGCCATCGGCGGCCTGGGTGAGTCCAGCCACGGGCTCGGCAGCGCGCAGTAACACAGCGCAGGGTGTTCCCGCCTCCTCGGTGACAATGTTGAGACACCAGTGCATTCCGTAGACGAAGTAGATGTAGGCGTGACCCGGCTCCTCGTACATCGGGGCGTTCCGGCGCGTCTTGCCGCGCGCCGCATGAGACGCGAGGTCGCTCTCGCCCAGGTACGCCTCAGTCTCGACCAGTCTGCCGATGCGTGGCGCCTCGTCCTTCCTCGCAAGCACCAGGTAGCGTCCCAGTAGATCCCGAGCCACCTCGATAGTAGGGCGAAGGAAGAATGCGCGCGGCAGCGGGGCGAGGGGTTCGGAAGCGGCGCTCACTCTTGCTTCTGAGCTTCCAGGTAGATCGACGCCTCCTCAACGTACCGCGCGGCGCTCTCGAACAGCTCGCGCAACTCGTCGTCCGTGATGGTCCGCACGACGCGCGCTGGGCTCCCCAGCGCCAGCGACCTCGGGGGGATCACCTTACCCTCGGTGACGAGGGCGTTGGCGCCGATGATGCTTCCCCACCCGATGGTGCACCCGGTCAGGAGCACGGCGTTCATGCCAATGAGCGCCTGTCGCTCGATGGTGCAGCCATGAACGGTTACCCCGTGCCCGATGGTGACGTCCTCCGCGATGATGGTCGGGTGCTCGTAGTCGACGTGGACGGTGCTGTTGTCTTGAATATTCGATCTCGCTCCGACGACGATGCGCTGGATATCGGCGCGGAGCACTGCGTTGAACCAGATGTTCGCGTTCTCACCCAATTCCACGTGGCCGATGACCTGAGCCCCGGGGGCGATGAAGACGCCGCGGGCAAGGGAGGGATAGGCGCCCTGGTAGGGATGAATGGGCATCAGCGGCCCGCGGCCCCATCGCGAGGCCGCCTTTGCAGGGCGATCATGCGCTGCCGGCTCGTAGGATGGCAGCCCAGAGGGGGGCAAGGCCCATCACCAGGACCGCGGCAAGCACCGCCAGCAGGAACAGCGGCCAGGGGTCGCTGCGCTCGGTGCGGGGTTGCGCCGCATCACGGCGCGTCGAGTTACCGCTCGGGCCTTCGGGTATGGGACTCGAAGATTGCGTCGCGCGAGGGACGAGCATCGTGGGCTGCTCCCCGAGGTCGTCGAAGCGCAGGAGCTCCCGGCTCAGGTCGGCCCCAGTTGGCGGACGCTGAGCCGGATCCTTGGACATGGCGCGCAGGATGGCCCGCTCCAACGACGGTGGTATCCGCGAGTTGAGCCGAGATGGCGGCGGCGGCGCCAGGGCGACGTGCTGCCGAGCGACATCGATGGCATTCTCGCCCTCGAACGGGGGGCGCCCAGTCGCCATCTCATAGAGGACGACCCCGAGCTGGTACAGGTCGCTCGCGGGGGTCGCGGGCTCACCGCGCGCCTGCTCGGGCGCCAGGTAGTGCACGGTGCCGAGGATGGCGCCCCCGTCGGTAAGGGATGCGACGTCCCTGGCTAAGGCAATGCCGAAATCGACGAGCCTGGCAGCTCCGTCTGGAGTCAGAAGGATGTTGTGGGGCTTGACGTCACGATGGACAACGCCCAGCCGGTGGGCGTAGTCGAGGGCCCTGGCGACCTGGGCCCCCACGTCGATAGTGCGATCGACACTGAACGGACCGCCGCGCAGCAGCTCCTTGACGGACTGGCCGTCGACGTACTCCATGACGATGAAATGGCTGTCGCCGTCGCAGCCGACATCGTAGACCGTGACGATCCCGGGGTGGACGAGACGGGCCACGGAACGCGCCTCGCGCTCGAAGCGTGCGACGGCACCGGCGTCGGCCTCGTACTGAGGGTGGAGCACTTTGATAGCGACGCGGCGACCGAGATGGATGTCCTCGCCTTCGTAGACGCTCGCCATGCCGCCCGAGCCGACGCGCCGGTCGAGTCGATAGCGGCCCCCGAGCACCTGTTCCTGGTGCGCCTGTTTCTCCACGGGTGGCATTCTACCGATTGCGGATTGCGAATTGCGGGCTGTGGGATTCGAGACGAAGCGGCCACCCATTCCAGAATTCGCCTTCACGCGCAGTCAGCTTCACTCCCCGCCGGACTGTCGGAAGCGCGCCGGGATAACGGCGAGTCGGTGGCCCAGTCCGGGGGCGCCGGTACCTTCAGCGTGCTGGAGGGCGGCGCGCTCGCGGCTGTTCTCTGCGATCTTCGCCTTGATCCGCTCGCGGTCCTCGGGGTCGGCCTCTTCGAGAGCCATGCTGTGCTCGCGCAGCTCCACCGCGAGACGGCTGTCGCGCAGCTGACGCCGCATGGCGTGCGAGGCAGCGGAAAGCTGCGCATCCGTCAGACGCCCCACATCGGGGAGGAACTCGCGCACCCGGTCGACCGGCTCCTGGAGCCAGGTTTCGCCTACGGTCGCGAGCACATCCGGTCGCCACTCACTCCTGGACGCGGTTCTCAGCAGCTCTGCGAGATGCAGCATGAGCCCGCGGGTCGACGGGTCGGGGAAATCGTCGGCGCCCAGGTCGGGATGAGGGAGGCCGCGTTGTACGGCCGCGACAAGTAGCGCCAGCGCATAGTGCTCGGCGCCTGCGCGCTGGCCTTGAGTCCGCGCGCGGGGGTCGGGGGTCGGAAGCCTGGGGCCTGGGCCTTCGCCGGCGCGGCCGCTGACGCCCAGATTGGCTGCTGACCCCACGCCCCCGGCCACCGGCCGTAGGCCTCTGGCAGCTCCCCCAGAGCGTCGGCCCTGGCCGACGCGCTCCGCCAATGCCAACGAGTCGATTCGCAGTCGCTGGGCGGCCGCCTCCACGTAGTGCGCGCGCTGAATGGGGTCGGCGACGTCCCGCAGGAGCGGCGCGAGTGCCTCCGCGGCCTCGGCCTTTCCCCTCGCGGAGGTGAGGTCGTGCTGCCGGGCGAGGGCGTCGATGGCATGCTCCACCACCGGTCGAGCCGACGCGATGGTCGCGCGCCAGGCTTCCGGATCCGCGAGGATCAGCTCGTCGGGGTCTTTCCCCTCGGGAAGGAGGGCGACAGTCAGGGAGGCCCGCGAGCCCGCCGCATAGCGGATCAGCCCGCGGTAGGTGGGCACGGGAACCGCTGTATCGCTGAGCGCGTCGCGGGCGACCTCCGCCCCTCGCAGGACCGCGGTCTCGCCGGCCTGGTCGGGATCGAGAGCAAGACAGATCTCGGGCGCGAGTCGCGCCAGCTGCCGTAGGTGGCGCTCAGTGATGGCCGTCCCGAGGGTCGCGACGACGTTGTGGAAGCCGGCCTGGTGGGCTACGACCGCGTCGACATAACCCTCCACGACGACAGCCCGCTCTTCTTTCCGGATGGCCTGGGCTGCGCCGTACAGGCCGAACAGGGTGCCGCCCTTATCGAAGATGTCGGTCTGGGGGCCGTTGAGGTACTTGGGCTGCATATCCGCACCGAGGGCCCGTCCGCCGAAGCTGACGATGCGCCCGTCAGCATCGCGAATCGGAAACATGAGCCGTCCGCGGTAGCGGTCCCGGGGCGGCCCATCCTCCGGCGCGTAGAGCAGCCCGGCTGCTAGCAGCTCGTCGCGATTGAAGCCCTGCCCCAACAGATGGCGCTGCATCGCCTCGTAAGCGTCCGGCGCCAACCCGAGGAGGAAGCTCTGGACCGACTCGTCGATGATGCCACGGCTCGCCACGTACTGGCGCGCCGGCGGGGAACTGAGGAGCACGCCGTGGTAGTAGACGGCGGCCGCCTCGTTGGCGGCATAGAGGCGCTTGTTGACCTCGCGGCGTTCTTCGTTTTCCCGCGACGCGACGATCGGAACGCCGATTCGGTCGGCCAGCCGGCGTAGCGCCTCAGCAAAGGTGAGGTTCTCGACCTTCATCAGGAACGTGAAGACGTCGCCTCCCTCGCCGCAGCCGAAACAGTGCCAGCGGCCGGTGGCGGGAAAGACGACGAAGGAAGGGGTCTTCTCGGTGTGGAAAGGACAGAGCGCCTTATGGGTCCGCCCGGCCTTCTTGAGCTGGACGTAGCCGCTGATGAGCTCAACGACGTCGACGCCGGCGCGGACCTGCTCTACTGGCGAGTCCATAGCCCCAAGCCCCAGGTCCCGAGTGTAAAGCTACGAGGGTTGAGTTTCGCTCGTGGTGAGCCTGTCGAACCACCTCGGCCCTTCGACAAGCTCAGGGTGAGCGCGTTCTTCAGCAGCCTAGCATGCTGCTGGAAAAGGGCGGGTTTCGCTCGTGGTGAGCCTGTCGAACCATGTGGGCCCTTCGACAAACTCTCCGAATGCCCCGATTCATCGGGGCTCGGAGTCCGCAGCGCGGACAAGGTGAGCAGGTTATGCGGCAGCCTGCTGGAATCCCTCCGGCCAAGGCGTCGGACTTGGGACTCGGGACCTGGGACCTGGGACATCACTTCGTCGTGTACGAGGCGCTGGCGAGCTGCGATTGCGCAGCGGCGAGGCGGGCGACGGGCACGCTGAACGGCGAGCAGCTGACGTAGTCCAGGCCCACCTCGTCGAAGAAGGCGATGGACGCCGGGTCGCCACCGTGCTCACCGCACACGCCAACCTCCAGATCCGGCCGCTGCCGGCGCCCGTCTTCGAACGCGATCCGGATCAGCCTGCCCACGCCAGCGGTATCAATCGTCTGGAACGGGTTCTCTGGCAGGATCTTCTCCTCGAGATACCGTGCCAGGAACTTTCCTTCGGCGTCGTCTCGAGAGAACGCGAAGGTCATCTGCGTGAGGTCGTTGGTGCCGAAGCTGAAGAATTCGGCGATCTTTGCGATCTCGCCAGCGGTGAGGGCGGCACGCGGCACCTCGATCATCGTGCCGAACTTGTAGTCGACATCCACGCCCTGCTCCGCTTCGACGTCGTGCGCAGTTTTCTCGAGCTGCTGGCGCACCCGCTCCAGCTCGTTGACGTGCCCCACGAGCGGGATCATGATCTCGGGCCGCGCGTCCACGCCATCGCGCTTCAGCTGGCACGCTGCCTCCATGATCGCCCGCACCTGCATCTCGTTGATGCCCGGGAACATCAGGCCCAGGCGGCAGCCTCTCATGCCGAGCATGGGGTTCGACTCCCGCAGCGCCTCGACGGTGCTCAGCAGTTCCTCGCGTTCAGTGAGCCGGGCCTGATCTACTCCGGAGCGGCGTAGCTCGGCGACTTCGAGCAGCAGCTCCTCATGCGGCGGCAAAAATTCGTGTAGCGGCGGGTCCAACAGGCGGATGACGACCGGCAGGCCTTCCATGGCGCTGAGGATGCCGCGGAAGTCGTCGCGCTGGATCGGGAGGAGCCGCTGTAAGGCCGACTCGAAGCGTTCTTTTGCCGGCGCCAGCTCGGCCTCCACCTCCTGAAGACGACTGCTGAGACCCCCGCGCCGCGCATCGGAGGCGTCGACCATCTCGGCGCGCAGCCGTTCGGCCTCCCGGCCGAGGCGCGCCGCCTCGGGCGCCGCGAGGATCATCTCCTGCACGATGGGCAGCCGGTCCTGCTCCATGAACATGTGCTCGGTCCGGCACAGGCCGATGCCCTGCGCCCCAAACTCGCGTGCCCGCTGCGCGTCGCGCGGGTAATCGGCGTTGGCCCACACCTGCAGCCGCCGATGCTCATCGGCCCACCCGAGAAGTTGGAGCAGGTCTGGCTGGTCCTCGATCGGCGGAGCGGGAACGGTTCTGATCTCCCCTGCGAACACCTCGCCGGTGGCGCCATCGATGGAGATCCACTCGCCCTCGCGCACCGTGCGGTCGCCAGCGCGCATGGTGCGGGCGTTGAGGTCGATAACGATGGATTCGGCGCCCACCACGGCGGGCTTGCCCATCCCGCGGGCCACGACCGCCGCGTGGCTCGTCTTGCCGCCCCGCGAGGTGAGCACACCTTGCGCCGGGATCATCCCGTGCACGTCGTCCGGCGAGGTCTCGGGGCGAGCGAGGATAACTTTCTCGCCAGCGTTGCCGAGCTGGTCAGCGCGATCCGCGTCAAAAACGGCCTGGCCGTATGCGGCGCCGGGCGAGGCAGAGATACCTTCAGCCAGAAGGCGGCCGTCGCGAATCGCATCCTCCTTCGCCTTGGGATCAAAGCGCGGGAGAAGACACTGAACGACATGGTCAGGCTGGACTCGAGTAAGCGCCACGTCCGCGGTAATCAACCCCTCCCGAACCATCTCAACCGCGATGCGGACGGCTGCCGGTCCTGTCCTCTGAGCCGTGCGGGTCTGCAGCATGTACAGCTGGCCCCGTTCGACGGTGAACTCGACGTCCTGCACGTCGCGGTACGAGCGCTCCAGCCGGTCGGCAATCTCGACGAACTGGCGGGAGACTTCCGGCAGAACCTGGGGCATCGAGGAGATGGGCATGGGCGTGCGAGTCCCCGCCACTACGTCCTCACCCTGGGCGTTGACGAGGAAATCGCCGTAGAGCGAGCGCTCGCCGGTCGCAGGATTGCGGGTGAACGCCACACCGGTGCCCGAGTCGTCACCCATGTTCCCGAACACCATCATCTGGACGTTGACGGCAGTGCCGAGGTTGTGCGGGATTCTGTTGGCGTCGCGGTAAACGACGGCGCGGTCGCCCATCCATGAGCTGAACACGGCGCCGATGGCGAGCCGCAGCTGCTCCATGGGGTCCGTCGGGAAGTCTACGCCCTTCTCACGACGCACCACGTCTTTGAACGCGGCGACAACTTCCGGTAAAGCGGCGGCATCCAGGTCCGCGTCGGCCTGCGCGCCGAGGAGCCGCTTCGCATCTTCCAGCTTCTCTTCGAACGCCCGGCCGTCGATCCCCATGACGATACGGCCGTACATCTGGATGAAGCGGCGATAGGCGTCCTGGGCGAAGCGGTCGTTCTGGGTCAGGCGGAACAGCCCAATGACCGTCTCGTCATTGAGGCCCAGGTTGAGGACTGTGTCCATCATGCCGGGCATCGAGAATTGAGCGCCCGATCGGACCGAGACGAGCAACGGGTTGTCTGGAACGCCAAGACGCTTGCCGGTCTTGATCTCAAGGGTGTGCAGGGCGGCGAGCGCCTGCTCCCACATGCCCTCCGGAAAGCGCTTGCCGCTACCGTAGAAGGCGTTGCAGGCTTCGGTAGTGATGGTGAAACCCGGGGGCACCGGGAGACCAGCGCGGGTCATCTCGGCACAGCCGGCGCCCTTGCCGCCGAGCAGCGCACGCATCGAGGCGTCGCCCTCTTCGAAGAGATACACCCACTTGGTCGTCGTCGCGGTCACAACGAGTGCTCCCTCAGTCGTTCGAGCGGAGGGTATGCGGGTCCTGTCTCATGCCCCACTCAGTTTTCGATGTGCTCGCTGAGCCATGAGACGAGATCGTTGATCGGGATGCGGTCCTGCGTCATGCTGTCACGATCGCGGACGGTGACGGTCCCATCTTCCAGAGACTGGAAGTCTGGGGTTATGCAGTAAGGGGTGCCGATCTCATCCTGGCGTCGGTAGCGGCGCCCGATTGACGCGGTCTCATCATACTGCGTCACATAGCGCTTTCGGATGGCTGATCGGATGTCCTTCGCCAGCTGAACGAGGTCGGGTTTACGCTGGAGCGGCAGGATCGCCGCCTTGACGGGGGCAAGGGCCGGGTGGAGGCGGAGGACCACGCGGGTGTCGGTCCCATCGGGCTCCTCGTCGTACGCATCTAACAGGAAGGCCAAGGTTGCTCGGCCAGCACCCGCCGCCGGCTCGACGACCTCCGGCCTGATGTGCTGCCTGGTATCTTCGTCGAAGTAACGCAGCTCCTCGCCGCTGAACTCCTCGTGCTGGCCGAGGTCGTAGTCACCGCGGTGGGCGATCCCCTCCAACTCTCCCCAGCCGAACGGGTACCGGTACTCCACGTCCCAGGTGCCCTGCGAGTAGTGCGAGCGCTCCGCCTCCCCGTGCTCGCGCAGCCGAAGATTCTCCGCGCGGATCCCCAGGCCTTCATACCACGCCCTCCGTTCACCGATCCAGTACTGGAGCCACTCTGCGCCGGTGCCCGGCATGACGAAGAACTCCATCTCCATTTGCTCGAACTCGCGCGTGCGAAAGATGAAATTGCCGGGAGTGATCTCGTTGCGGAACGACTTGCCGAGCTGAGCGATGCCGAAGGGCGGCCGCAGGCGCATAGCTGTGAGCACCGACTTGAAGTTGACGAAGATGCCCTGTGCTGTCTCGGGCCGGAGGTACGCGACAGAGGTGTCGTCCTCGACCGGTCCCACGAAGGTCTTGAACATCAGGTTGAAGGGGCGGGCATCCGTCACCTCGCCGCCGCACTCCGGGCAGCGGCCGTCCGTGGCGAGGTCGTCCGCGCGCCACCGCTTCTTGCACACCTTGCAGTCGACGAGCGGGTCAGTGAAGTGTTTCAGGTGGCCCGAAGCCTCCCAGATCCGAGGATGCACGATGATGGACGAGTCCAGCGCGACGACATCGTCGCGCGCCTGCGCCATGTCGCGCATCCACGCCGCCTTCACGTTCTCTTTGAGGAGTGTGCCCAGCGGGCCGTAGTCCCAGGAGTTGGCGAATCCGCCGTAGATCTCGCTCGAGGGGAAGACGAATCCGCGCCGCTTCGCGAGCGAGACGATCTTGTTCATGTCGTCGAGCTGGTACGTGCTCTGCCGCATGCGAGTTGTCTGCCCTCGGGGACCAAGCTCCCAGCCTACGGCCTGCCGCTACCGGCCGTCACCGGTCCGTCAACCGCGTCGGTGCCATTTGAGGATAACGGAGTGTCAGCGGGGGGCGCACGGGAGACGATAGTCCCGGAGAGCTAGACTGCATGTTAAGCGATGCTGCAGATTTTCTATCGGATTGTGCGGACCGATCCCCCCAGCGACCAGGACTTCCAGTTCCTACGCGTCGTTGGGAGTCGCTCCCATCGCGGAAGATCCAACGAGCCGTCGATATGCCGAGGGGCTTTCGGTCTACGCGACGCTGGCCCAGGCCCGGCGGGCTGCCCGGAGCATGCCCCGGCTGGGCGGGTGGATAGCCGAGCTCGTGATTCCAGACGACGCGGTGGTAGCAATTGAGCGGACTGGCAGGAGGCCAGGGCACCACACTTTGTGGGCCGCCCCCGAAGAAAGCCTCAGGTGGGTCCGATCTGTGGTTAGAGTCTGATGTCCCTTGGCCTCGGGACAGCGCCACAGTGTAGAGTCCTGCGGGGAAAGGGCTTGTGCATATGAGGAGTTTTGAGCTCTGGGAGACCCGGTCGGGGAACCTGATGGGCTCCTATGAGACCAAAGAAGGAGCCCTCGCCGTGATCGCCCACGCGATCCGGTCTCACGGGCCTGAGTATGTGGTGACTATCGCCCTCATGAGCGAGGACAGCCGGGGCCGATCCAAACTGGTCGCCGAGGGCGCGGCGCTCGCAGATCTGGCAGGAGCTGCCGAAGGCGCCGGCAGCCCCTCGCGTAACGCCAACAAACACGCATAGCACCTGACCTGAGCGGTTATCCAGGTTCGGGTGTCGTCCGTGGCATCACGCGCTGTTGGGCACCGCGTCGAGAGCGCGTTCAGCCGTCAGGCCCCTTACGCCTTCAGCAGCTCCCGGTGGCGGAGCGCGCGCTCCAGGGAAGGCTGCATCTTCATGTCGCGGAACTCGGCGATGGCGGAATCCAGGTGCTCGATGGCGGCCGCTCGTTCCTCAGGGTAGAGCTCCAGCAGCAGCTCCGTGAGCTGTAAGCGCGTGAGGGCCAGCTCCGGCCGGAAGCGCGCTCTGGTGCAGACGTCGATAGCCTGCTGGTAATAGCCCCGGGCCTTTTCTGGTTCCCCCAGGAGCGCCGCGGCCCCACCGAGGAGACGAGGTAGGCAGCGCGAAAGTCGCCAAATGACGCCCGGCGCCGCCGCAAGAAGAGTCGATAGGAATCGGGCCCGCGCGCGGTCACTTGTGGCCAGAGCCAACTCCAGGAGGTCGCATAAGTCCGGTAAGAGGACGTGGCCCGCTTTGCCTTCCTCGATTCCCCTCTGGTTCCAGAGGGCAAACAGGGTTCCGGCGACTTCCTCCAGCTTGCCCACGTAGGGCAGTTCCAACGGCGGTCCACCTGCCGGGCCGGAATTGTGGCGCCAGCTACCGAAGTCCTGAAAACGGCCCAGGTGGAGGAGCGCTTTGCCAATGCGGGAGAACGCGAACTGGTAGCCAACGGCCGGAATGCCCAGCTCCTCCCCGAGGCTTCTCATTCGCTCGCCGATCGCAACCGCCTGTTCAAGCCGGCCATCCATCGTGGCCAGTAGCCCCTGGTAGCTCATGCTGTTGAGGCGGTTGAAGGGGTCGCGGCTGCGCTGCGCCAGCTCATCCAGCTCTCCCCAGGCCGCCTCGGCGCCGTCGCGGTCGCCCTTGACGAGCAATCCCACTCCACACCACTCCAACCCCTGCCCGAGGGTTCTCGGACTGACTCCCAGGCGGGGGCGGACGATGAGCTCTTCCGCGAGGGCCACCGATTCCCGCCAGTGCTCGACGGTGAGTTGATTCAAAATGGCCTGCCAGCCGGCGGTGAACAGCAGCTCCGGGTCGTCCAACCCCCACGCCAGGTTGAGGGCCCGCTGCAGCAACACGATGCCTTCGGCGACCTGCCCGCGCGCGATCTGGGCGCGGGCAAGGCCGATGTCGGCGAGCGCGCGCTGGGGAGTGCCCGGGGCGGCGTGCTGATCCGCGCGTTGGGCCCATCGGTGCCACTCCGACGTCCCGGCAGCATTCACCGCAAGGGCCCGGTGCAGGCCCTCCAAACCGAGACACGCCGCCCGGGCCGCGCGGCCAGAGTCCGCTTCCGCCTCCGCTAGGGCGAACGCCTCAGACGCAACCTCATTCGCTGCGCGCAGTGGCTCTCCGGCGGGCATCAGCGCCTCGCCGAGCGCCAGGAGTAGATCGCAGCGCTTGCCTCGGTCATCCGGGTCCAGCACATCTTGCACTTCTAATGCCCGTTCGAGATGCCGGGCGGCTTCGCCGTAGGCGTAAACCGCCATCGCTCGGCGCGCCGCCGCCTCGGACGGAGCTCGGCCAGGGCGCTACTCAGGGGATGGGTTCGGTCGACCTCCACGTCTCTATACGTGCCCGCGACCAGCAGCCGACAGCCTTCGAGGTTGCGCGCCAGGTGGATCAGGAGCTCGAGCGTGCCTCGATCGGCATCGTGCAGGTCCTCGGGGATGACCAGCAGGGGCTGCACGCGGCTGGCGTTGCGGAGGAAGCCGGTGATCGCTTGAAACAACCGCCAGCGCTCCTCCTCGGGATCCGTCGACTGCGGATTGCGGATTTCGGATTGCGGAGTGCGAGGTTCGGTCTGCGGAATGCGATCGCGGATCTCCGACACGATGCGCGCGACGTCCGCGGCGCCGGAGCCCAGGTCCTCCTTCAGCCCCTCGGGATCTCGGGCGAGCACGTAGCTCCGCATCGCTTCCACGAAAGGCAGATAGGGGAGCGAGAGCGACCCCTCTTCGTAGCAGTGGCCGACGAGGGGCTTACCGCCGCGGATGGTCACGTAGGTGGAGAGCTGCTCGCACAAGCTTGTCTTGCCGATCCCGGACTAACCGACGACTGTGACCAGCCCACCTCTACCCGAGAGCGCCGCGTCGAATGTGGCGTGGAGCTGACGTATCTCCTGTTCCCGGCCGACGAAGACTGGCCGGTAGAGGGGGTCGCTTCCAGAGGGCGGGAGGTCGGGGGACGGTTCTCCTGGTCGCTGACCCCTTTCCTCGACCCCCTGCCCGATAGACGCAACTGCCCGCCGCACTTCGGCGGCCGACGCTGGTCGCTTTCTGGCATCTTTCTCCAACAGGCGGAGGATCAGAGCTTCCAATCCAGGCGGGCAATCCGGACGATGCCAAGTGGGGGCGACTGGCGGGGTGTTGAGGTGCTGCCCGATGCTAGCCACCGCTTCGTCGCCCACAAAGGGCGGCCGGCCTGTCACCATCTCGTAGAGCATGCAGCCGAGCGAGTAGAGGTCGCTCCTGGGCGTCGCTTCCCCGCCGGTGGCCTGCTCCGGCGGCATATAGCTGACGGTGCCGACCATCATCCCGGCCTGCGTCAGGCGCGTCTTATCGATGGCCACCGCCAGCCCGAAGTCGCCGATCTTGGCGGCGCCATCCGTCGTGAGCCAGACATTGCCGGGCTTGAGGTCGCGGTGAACGACTCCCTTAGCGTGGGCGAACTCCAGGCCAAGGCACACGTGCTCGGCGATCTTCAAGGCCTGCTCCAGCGGCAGTTTCCCCTCGAGCGTCTTCTCGATGACGCCTTCCACGTCGCCGCCCCCCATCAGCTCCGTCACCATGTAGGGCTGACCGGCCTGGCCCGAGTCTGTCGAAGGCTCTTCGCCCAGGTCGAAGACGGTAACGATGTGCGGATGAGCGCCGAGGCGTCCCATGGCCTGCGCTTCACGGGCGACGCGTTCCCGGGCTACCTGGTCCAGGCCCTCGGTCTTGATGAGGGCAAAGGCGACGTCGCGGTCGAGCAGGGTGTCGTGCGCCAGAAAGGCCCTTTTCTTACCGCCCTCGCCCAGGAATCGCTTGACCCGGTAGCGGCCGTTGGCGA
Organism: uncultured Chloroflexota bacterium; assembly: GCA_964417895.1. Taxonomy (GTDB): domain Bacteria; phylum Chloroflexota; class UBA6077; order UBA6077; family SHYK01; genus CAYQJS01. Next base: position 20,739 of record CAYQJS010000051.1, read on the forward strand.
ATGACGTGGGCTGGAGGGGCGCCGCGGCGACTGTGGCTCCCGGTGCCGGAGCCGAGGGCGCGGATGCGGTCGTTGCGGGAGCGTCGACCAGGTTTCGGTCGGCTGCCTCGAGGTACTCCTGGGCGTCGGGGTTCTCGGCGTCGAATCCAAGCGCGGCTCGGGCGCGCGCTCTGACTGTCTCCCAGTTGAGCGCACGTGCAGCCTCGTCAGCCTCATCGAGGAGGCGGTCGATCTGGCGCTGGATACGTTCGCTCGGCATCCGGCCATCCCTCGTGGGCGAGCAACCGACAGAGGACTTATACACTGACGCAGACCTGGGCGCGAGCATTGTGTGTGGAGGACGGCCTGGTATATACACTGCGTCCATACCAGCCATTGGATGCAACGTGACTGCGCACCCGGACTACATCGGCATCGGCTCCGCCGCCGTCGTCGAAGCAGAGGGCGGCGACACCGAGACCTACGTCATCGTGAGCCCGCGGGATGCTGACCCTCGCGCGGGTCGCGTCTCGAGCGAGTCGCCGATCGGGCGCGCCCTGCTGGGGCGGCGCGTGGGCGAGCAGGTCGTGGTGGCCGCGCCGGGCGGGAGCTTTACCCTCACGATCGAACGGGTCTCAAGTCCGCAGTCCCAGGTCCCAGGTCCGTAGGCCGACGATGGGAGAAGACCCCGCCTGGGATGCGGGACAATCAAGGACCAACCTCCTTGGGACTCGGGATTTGGGACTTTGGACCTGGGAGTCTGACTTGGGACTTTTGGACCTGGGAGTCTGACTTGGGACCTGGGACTTGGGAATTGAGATATGGGACTCGATGACGATCTGACCGCGGCGCGGCTGCGCAAGCTCGAGGCCGTTCGCGCTCTCGGTGTTGATCCCTTCCCGACGCGGTACGAGCGCACGCACCTGTCCGCCGAAGTGCTCCAGGACTTCGATCAGCTGCAGGGGGCCACCGTACGGGTAGCGGGACGCATCGTGGGAGCGATCCGCCAGTTCGGCAAAGCTGGTTTCGTCCATCTCCTGGATCGCGCCGGCCGGGTTCAGGTCTACTTCCGCCGCGACGTGCTGGACGAGCGGTCGTTCGCCGTGTACCGGGAGCTCGACGCGGGTGACTTCATTGGCGTCGAGGGCGTTCCGTTCCGCACCAGGACGGGCGAGGTCACCGTGGAGGCGCGGCAACTCACGTTCCTGGCCAAGGCTATCAAGCCGCTGCCGGAGAAGTGGCACGGGATGACCGACGTCGAGAAGCGCTACCGTCAGCGGTACCTCGACCTCATTGCCAGCGACGACGTACGGCAGACCTTCGCGCTGCGCAGCCGAGCCATTCACGCCATGCGAGAGTTTCTGCACGAACGTGATTTCGTCGAAGTCGAGACGCCGGTCTTGCAGGCGGTGGCCTCCGGCGCCGCTGCGCGCCCGTTCGAAACCCGGTCCAATGCGCTGGACGACACGCTGTATCTGCGCGTCGCGCTGGAGCTGTACCTGAAGCGTTGCGTGATCGGCGGGATCGAGCGGGTGTACGAGATCGGGCGGATTTTCAGAAACGAAGGGCTGAGCTTCAAGCACAACCCGGAGTTCACCATGATGGAGCTCTACCAGGCATACGCGGACTTCAACGACATCATGGAGCTGGTTGAGGAGATGGTGGCGCACGTGGCGCGCGGGCTGCTGGGGACGACGCGACTTGCCTGGGAGACCGGCACGATCGATGTGGCGCCGCCATGGACCCGCCGGTCCCTCCGCGAGCTGCTGATCGAGCATGCGGGCGTCGACTACGCGGAGCATGGCACTGATGCCGAGCTGCGGGCAGCGGCAGCGGGGGCGGGCCTGGCCGTCGAGCCGACCTGGGGCCGGGCGAAGCTTGTCGATGAGCTGATGTCCACGTTCGTTGAGCCACGGCTCATCGCCCCGACGTTCGTGGTGAACTACCCGGTGGAGACGACCCCCCTCGCGAAGCGGCGACCCGGGCAGCCCGATGAGGTCGAACGCTTCGAGGCCTACATTGGCGGGATGGAGATCGCGAACGCGTTCACCGAGCTGAACGATCCTCTGGACCAGAGGCAACGCCTCGCCGCGCAGGCCAGCGCGCGCGTCGATGGCGATGATGAGGCGCAGGAGGTAGATGAGGACTTCGTTGAGGCGCTGGAGCATGGCATGCCGCCGACGGGCGGGCTGGGTCTGGGGATCGATCGTCTGGTGATGGTGCTGGCAAATCGGCCATCGATCCGCGAGGTGATCCTATTCCCGCAGCTCCGGGCGCGGGGAGGTTCCTAGCTCGATGCTGAGCGTTCAGTTCGTTCGAGAGCAGGAGGCGCTGGTTCGCCAGGCCATGGCGAACCGGCGGGCCGAGACGCCGCTGGACCGGATCCTGGCGCTCGACGTGCGCCGGCGCGAGATCCTCCAGGAGCTGGAATCACTGCGCGCGCAGCGGAACCAACGCTCGGGCCGCATCGGTTCGGCGGGGGATACCCGCCTTCGGCAGCAGCTCATCGACGAGACGCGCGGAATGTCGGCTCGCATCGCCGAATTGGAGCCCGAAGCGCGCCAGGTCGAAGCCGAGATGGCAACGCTCCTGCTCCAGATGCCCAATATCCCTGACGCGAGCGTCCCCCTGGGGACCGACGCCGAGGAGAACGTCGAAGTCCGTCGGGCGGGGTCGATGCCGTCGTTCGACTTCAAGCCGCGCCCGCACTGGGAGATCGGCGAGGCTCTTGGCATCGTGGATTTCGAGCGCGGCGCGAAGCTCGCCGGGGCCCGCTTCGAGGCGCTGATGGGCACCGGGGCGGCGCTGGCCCGCGCACTCGTGGCTTTGATGCTGGATATGCACGTCCACGAACATGGCTACATCGAGGTGGCGCCGCCCTACCTCGTCAAGCCGGAGGTCATGCTGGGCACCGGGCAGCTTCCGAAGTTCGGCGAGGAGGCCTACTACCTCGAGCGCGACGACCTGTACCTGATTCCCACGGCGGAGGTGCCCGTCACCAACCTCCATCGCGGAGAAATCCTCGACGGCGACGCGCTCCCGCTGCTCTACTGCGCCTACAGCCCCTGCTTCCGTCGGGAGGCAGGGGCGGCCGGACGCGACACGCGAGGGCTGATCCGCCGCCACCAGTTCGAGAAGGTGGAGATGGTGAAGATTACCCAGCCGGAGACCTCGCTCGACGAGCTCGAGGGCATGGTGGGGAACGCCGAAGCCGTGCTTCGACGGCTCGGCCTGGCCTATCGAGTCGTCGAGCTGTGTACCGGAGACCTGGGCTTCGCCTCTCGGAAGACGTACGACATCGAGGTCTGGATGCCGGGGGAGCAACGGTACGTCGAGATCTCATCCTGCTCGGACTGCGGGGACTTCCAGGCGCGTCGGGCGGATATCAAGTTCCGCCGGACGGCCGGAGCGCACGCCGAGTACGTCCACACCCTGAACGGATCCGGCCTTCCCATTGGAAGGACCATGGCTGCGATTCTCGAGACCTATCAGCGAGGAGACGGCGCTGTCGAAGTACCGTCTGCGCTGCAGGCATACATGGCGGGCCGCTCGACAATCACCGGCAGGATATGACTCCCATGCGACAACTGGCGTACGTCGGCGACGATGGCCAGATCCGGGTTGTAGACCTCGACCTGGGTGCCGAGACCGAGATCTCAGCCCGAGGTCGATCCTCCCCCGGGCCTGCTATCGTGTGTAACTGGCCGACGTGGTCTCCATCGGGAGACCGCCTGGCGTTCTTCGAGTACGAGCTGGCGGGCACAGAAGTTCGACGCGCGGTGATCCGCGTAGCAGTGCCTGACGGTTCAGCCGCGGCTGCGTTCTATCGGCTCCCGCGGGGCGGGCCGGTATACATGTGCTGGTCGCCCGATGGCCAGCGACTGGCGGTCCTCGTCCAGGAAGCCAACGAGCTGTACTTGCGCGTCATCGATTCGCAGGGGCAGGCGATTACGGTCGCGCAGGGGGCCCCGCTCTACTTTGTCTGGCAGCCCGATTCACGCGGGCTGCTGGTCCACACTGGAGGCGGGAGCCCTGGCTCCGACCGAGCTCGCCTTGTGTGGGTTCGGATAGAGGGCGGCCAGGCGATCCAGTCTCCCGTCGACCGGTCCCCGGCCCGCGACTTTCGCGCGCCCGCGTGGTCGAAGCGGCGCGACAGCGCCACGTTCGCCTGCGCCCTGGAGGATGGCGCGGAGATCGTGGTGCAGCATGGCCCGGGAGAACCGCTCGACACGCTCACCCGCACGGGGCCGGCCCCGGTGTTCCTCTGGAGCCCCAACGGGGATCGCGTCGCTTTCGCCGCGCGCTCGGCGTCGCACGGAGGAGCCTACGCGGGCCTGTCTGTCTACGACGTCGAAGATCGGTCTGAGGCTCGTGTAACCGACGACCCTTTCCTGGCTTTCTTCTGGTGCCCGGATGGTCGGCGGATCGTATACACCGGCGGCGAGATGGGCGGAAGAATGGTGAAGCTCCAGCTCATTGACACATCGACCGGCGAGCGGACCGATCTGGGCTGGATCCGCCCTAGCCGTGACGTGCTGCTGCTGTTCGGGCACTTCGACCAATACAGCCAGTCCGCTCATCTATTCTCGCCTGACGGCGACGAGCTAGTGCTCGCTGCCTCAATAGCGCAGGAGCTGAAGAACGGTTCGGTCCCCACGGTCCGGGAGATCATCGTGCGTCCCGTTGCCGGCGACGGGACGTTTCAGGTGAAGGGGCACGGCCGGCTGGCGTTCTGGAGGCCAGCGGGCCGTGCTTCGTGAACAATCGCCGACTGGGACAGGATCTACAGCCGCACGATGGCGCCGATGAGAGAGTTAATAATCCAGGCCGGGATGATCGCGAGGAGGATCGTCGCTACGGTCTTCATCGCGTCGAGGTCGAGAGCCGCCCGTATTCCGATGTAGGCGAGGTAAAGAGCCCACAGACCCGCTGCGAGGACGATGAGCGCTCCCAGCAGGGGAACGATGGCGACTATCCCAATCGCAAGCGGCGAGTAGGCGTAGCCTAGCGTCCGGAGCACCTCTTGCCAGGTGGCGGTCCCCCCGAACACACGAGTGCCGATGAGGTAGACAACTCCCGAAAACACCGCCCACGCCAGGAGCGTGCTCACCAAACTCCCAACCAGGGCAGGTAGATAGCTGCCCGGCCTCGCGAACAAGGAAAAAGAGAGGCCGAAGCCTAACCCGACAGAGATGGCGCCAATGGCGACGACGGCAATCGCCTCAGCCGTCGCATTGGGGTCGTGCTCGACCTCTTCGAACAGGCTGACTTCCCCACGAACCGCCCGCGACATCCGACCCCAGATTGCCTGGATCGCCATCTGAGCCTCCCGCCCCCGATGCTAGCGGCGAAGTATATAGGCCCGTTTGCCATTGGGTCGGTGGGTTCCCGGTACAATTTGCGGTCCCGTTGTGACAAAGGAGCCCAGATGGAGATTACCTGGATAGGCCACTCGTGCTTCCGCCTGCGAGGGAAGGAAGCCACGGTGATCACGGACCCGTGCTCTCGATCCTCCGGGTACGCGCTGAGTCGGGTAACCGCCGAGCTGGTAACGGTCTCGAACGACCACCCTAACCACAGTGCCGCGGGCGACGTCGAGGGCGAGCCAATGGTCGTCAACGGGCCGGGTGAGTATGAGGTACGTGGTGTGCTCGTCACCGGGGTTCGCACAGGCCCTCCGCGTGGACACGGCGACACGGTACGGAACACGGCCTACATCATCAGCGTCGACGACGTCACTATCTGCCACCTTGGGGATCTCGCGAGCCTCCCAACAGGCGAGCAGATCGAATTGTTGAAGGCAGCGGACGTGCTGCTCGTGCCGGTCGGGGGTCATTGCACTATCGGCGCGGGGGAAGCCGTAGAGCTAATCAGCCAAATCGAGCCGAAGATGGTGATCCCAATGCACTATGCGACGGAGGCGTCCACCGCCGAGCTGGATGGCGTGGACCGTTTCTTGCGAGAGATGGGGCTGACGGCGCCGGAGCCGCAGGCGCGACTGAACGTCACCCACAGCTCGCTTCCCCCCGAGCCCACTGTCACCCTTCTTCAATACAGGGGCTGAGGCGGGAGGCCTGGCTCCGGGGGCGTGATCGTGGCGTCGTACGCCGAAGCGCTGGCGGGAGACCTTCGAGGACCACTTGGAGTTGGAGTCCTCCAATGCCAGCTGATTCGGCGTGGTGCCAGAAACTCTCGCCGGAAACTCTCGGTTGACAACTTCGCGAGGGAGAAGTAGGATTGGTTTGGACTTGCGCAAGGTCCAAGAGAGTCCCAGGGAGGACATCACACGATGAGGAGGTGCTATCCGATCATGCGGTATAGGATCCTTCTCGGAGTCTGGCAGGTGGACAGCTGAGGCCCTGCGGAGGCACCGTAGGGCCGGTTCAGCCCCGGGCGCGCCGATAGCGTACGCTTTCCAAGGGGTCGCTTGGTATAAGGAATCTGGCGGCCCGGAAGCCTCAGTTCGTAAGGACTGATCGACGGTATCCGCCCGGCTTACAAGCAGCAATTCCTGTAGCCCGGAGGCTACACGAGAGGCCCCGGCCCCGCCGGGGCCTCTCGCTACGTGGGCTATAATCGACGGCGCTGCGGCCATCTCCCACGCGGCGGTCCGTCGCTCCCGCGCCTTGCTTTCCTGTGTTTGATGGGCGTGAGCGATCAGGTGCCATAACCCACCAAGAACGATCGAGAGGGCTGTTGCGTGGCCGATCCGCAACGGTACGTAGTACTCGGCAATGGCGTGGCCGGCACCACTGCTGCCGAGACGCTGCGCAAGAACGACCCCGACTGCGATATTACCCTCTTCACGGACGAGCCATATCCTCTCTACAACCGGGTCGCGCTTCCTCCGGCGCTGAAGCTCAAGACGCCTGAATCGAAGCTGTTCATGAAGACCATAGAGTTCCACAAAGAGCGCAACATCTGTTTCTACCCTGAAACAAGAGTGACCTCAGTGGACCTCCCTCGGCGAACGGTTCTCACCGACCATGGCAACGAGTTCGAGTTCGACCGTCTCCTGGTGGCGACAGGCGGAACGCCCAATCCCATCGACGTCCCCGGAGCCACGGCCGACGGAGTGTGCTATTTCCAGTCGCTCGACGACACGAAGGACCTACTCGGCCGCATTCCGCGTTCGATGAGTGCCGTCGCTATCGGGGGCAGCTACATTGCCTACGAGCTGGCAGAGGCGTTCCGCGCCCGAGGGCTCCACGTCACGTGGCTGATCCGGGGGCCACGGTTCCTGCACCGTGTGCTCGATGAGAGCGGGGGGCAGCTCGTGGACGCCATAGCTCGGAAGCACGGGGTCGAAGTGGTATACGAGGACAGCGCCGAACGTCTCGAGACCCGAGATGGGCATGTTACGGCGGTCGTGACGAAGGGGGAGCAGCGCTTCGAGGCTGATATCGTAGGCTGTGGCCTCGGATTCCGACTCAATCATGAGTTTCTTCCGCCGGACCAGGTTGAGATCGGGTACGGCGTCATCACCAATCAATTCCTCGAGACGAACGTGGAAGGCGTCTACGCGGCGGGCGACGTCGCCGAGTTTTACGACGTGGACCTGGAGACCCACTACACGATGGGCACGTGGGCGAGCGCAGCCACGCATGGGAAGGTCGCCGCGCTGAATATGGCGGGCACCCGCCAGCCCGTCGTCGAGGTGCGCAGTTATACGACGATGCTTTTCGATTCGCGCATGACGGTGATTGGCGCCACGCCAGAGATCAGGCAAGACATCGAGAGCGTCTCGCACACGGACTTCAGCGGCGCTACCTACAAAGGCTGGTCGTATCGGCGGCTGTTCTTCTTTGACGAACGCCTGGTTGGCGCAGTACTTATCGGTGACATGCACGCCAAGGTCGACCTGGTGAACGTGATCCGCGGCAAGAAGAAGGTATGGGACGACCGGTCAGAGCTCCTCCGGCTCTAGCCGGACTTCATACAAGCTCGGCGTTTCCCGCCCCATATGGATGGTGAGGGAGGAGATTTTATGGCCGAATCCTACGTCCTCACCGAAGCCGTCGATTCTGTCGGAATCGTCACCATCAATCGGCCGGCCGTCCTGAACGCCCTGAGCAACGACATCCTGTCCGATGTTGTATCGGCGCTCGAGGCCTTCGATGGGCGAGACGACATCCGAGCGATGATTGTGACGGGTGGCCCCCAGGTCTTCGCGGCGGGCGCGGATCTGCGCCAGCTGGCAGCGGCCCCCGAGCAACTCATGGCGGCGCGCGCGCCCCTGTGGGGCCGGCTCCGAGCCCTTCGAACCCCCCTGATCGCGGCAGTCAGCGGCTACGCCCTCGGTGCGGGCTGCGAGCTGGCCATGAGCTGCGACCTGGTTGTCGCGTCCGAGACGGCACGCTTCGGCCAGCCGGAGATCAATGTGGGCATCATCCCGGGGGCGGGAGGCACGCAGCGCCTCACCCGCGCCGTAGGCAAGGCCCGCGCCATGGAATTGGTACTCACTGGCCGGATGCTGACGGCCCACGAGGCCGAGCGGGCCGGCCTCGTGAATCGCGTCGTGCCGGTGGAGGTGCTCGCGGACGAGGCGCTGGCTCTGGCCCGGGAGATCGCGTCGAAGCCGCCGATCTCCGCGCGCATGGCGAAGGAGGCTGTGCTCAAAGCTTTCGAGACACCCCTTGAGGCCGGGCTTGACTACGAGCGGGCCTGTCTGGCTCTGGTGCTGGAGACCGAGGACGCACGCGAGGGCATTGCCGCGTTCCTCGAAAAGCGCCGACCCGTCTACCATGGCCGCTAGCGATGCGCCGGTCCTTGTCGAACGCTCTGACGGCGTTGCGCTGCTCACGCTCAACCGCCCCTCGGTTCTGAACGCCTTCAACGAGGACTTGCTGTCCAAGCTAACGCAGGCACTGCGCGAGGCCGAGAGCGACGCCGAGATGGGGGCCGTGATAATCACCGGCGCCGGCCGAGCCTTTTGTGCCGGCCAGGACCTCCAGGCGCGGCGCGCGATCTTCGAGCGAGGAGAAGTCCCGCACCTCGGAGCCGGGCTTCGAGACCGGTACAAGCCCATGATCATGCGCATCCGCACGATGGAGAAGCCGGTCATCGCCGCCATCAACGGGGTCGCGGCTGGGGCAGGCTGCGGACTGGCGCTGGCCTGTGATCTGCGCACGGCCGCGGCCGACGCCTCGCTCATTCAGTCGTTCGCGCGTGTGGGCCTGGCGTCCGACTCAGGAAGCTCCTACTTCTTACCCCGGATCGTGGGCCTGGGGCGGGCCATCGAGATCGCCTTCACCGGGGATCCGGTGATGGCGGCCGACGCTGAGCGCATCGGGCTGGTCAACCACGTCTACCCACCCGAGGAGTTGCTGCCGCGAACACGAGAGCTGGCGGTGCGGTTGGCCCAGGGCGCCAGGCGGGCCATCGGGCTCATCAAGCGGGACTTCAACCGCGCGCTCTCGGTGGATTTGGAGACAGCGCTGGACTACGAGTCGTATCAGCAAGAGATCGCCGGGCAGACAGCCGATTTCCGCGAAGGGGTCATGGCATTTCTCGAGAAACGCCAACCCCGGTACCGAGGCGAGTAGTGTTGTCTGTCACCCGGAGCGAAGAGAACGGCCCGTCGCGATCGGAGATGCGGATGCCTCGCCGCCCCAATGGATATACCGCTCGTCCTGAGCCTGTCGAAGGACGAGCCTGGGGGTCGGCAACCTTCGCCTCATGGTTCGACAAGCTCACCATGAGCGGTTTTCATGGGTTCGGGGCGGGCCGAAGGCCCCTGACCCCTCAGCATGACGGCACGGAGGCCCAGTGACCCTCCTCGGCGTGGTGGGTAGCGGCACCATGGGCGCCGGAATCGCGCAAGTCGCCGCCCAGCAGGGCATGCAGGTGGTGCTCTGGGACCTGCGCGCCGAGCTGGTCGAGGCTGGCCTGGACCGCATCCGGGCATCGCTCCAACGCAACGTGGAGCGGGGCCGCATGGCGCCGGCTGACGCGGACTCCGCGCTTGCGCGGATCAGGACGGCGACCGATTTCAGCGGATTGGCGCAGGTGGATGCGGTCATCGAGGCCGTGCTGGAGGACATCGCGACTAAAGCCGAGGTGTTCAGACGCCTGGATGCCGGCGCGCCGCAAAACGCAATCCTGGCAACAAACACCTCCTCCCTTAGCGTCACCGAGATCGCCGCCGCCACGCGCCGACCAGATCGTGTCGTTGGCATGCACTTCTTCAATCCCGTGCCCGCTATGGCTCTGGTGGAGGTCGTGCGCGGGAACGGGACATCTCTCGAGACCATGGACAGGGCCGTGGCGCTGGCTCGCGATCTTGGGAAGACGCCGGTGCGCGCTGAGGATACGCCGGGGTTCATCGTCAATCGCATCGTCCGGCCGTTCTACAACGAAGCCCTGCGCATCCTGAACGACGGTATCGCTCCCTTTGCGGAGATCGACCGGGTGATGAAGGGGGTCGGGTTTCGTATGGGGCCGTTCGAGCTCATGGACTTGATCGGCAACGACGTGAACTTCGCCGTCACCTCATCAATCTACGAGGGACTCTTTCAGGAGCCGCGATTTCGTCCGTCCTTTCTCCAGCAGCGATTGGTGCAGAGCGGGAATCTCGGCCAGAAGACGGGCCGGGGATGGTATAGCTATCCCGGCGGTGCAAGGCCTGAGTCAACGGTGTCGAGTCGAGAGGGCGGCCCAAACCAGATGCCCCCCCTGATGGGACCCGTTGTCGTTGTGGCGGACGGCCCCCTCGGCGTCGAGCTGGCGCAGCAACTCGACCTGGGCTCGCACGAAGTGCGCCTCTACGGCACAGCGGACCCCGCGCTCGCTGGAAGACTCCAGCGTGTCCACGATCTCGGGTCGGCTCTCGAAGGCGTGAACCTCGTCGTCGATGCGACCATTTTCGCCGATGCCAAAAGTCGGCTCATCCGGGAGTGGAATTCCATCGCGCCGCAACAGTGCACACTGGCAAGCCTGGCGCTGGTCCAGTCCACGACCGAGCTGGCCTCATCCCTGCTGAACACGAAGGATCTTTGCGGCTTCGGCTACGTTCCGCCGCTCGCGGACACGAGGATCATTGAAGTAGCGCCCGGCCTCGACACGAGCGAGGCAGCAAAAGCCGCTGTGCTCAGCCTTGTAGAGGCTCTCGGCAAAGACGCAGTGATCGTCGATGACGGCGTCGGTCTCGTGGGACCGCGTATTGTGTCGCTCATCGTCAACGAGGCAGCCCAGGCTCTCATGGAGGGCGTCGCGTCAGCCGCGGACATCGACGCTGCCGTGAAGCTCGGAGCGAACTACCCGCACGGGCCTCTGGAATGGGCTGACGCAATTGGGCTCGATACCGTCTACGCTATCATCAAGGGCCTGCAAGAGGAGCAAGGCGAGGACCGCTATCGGCCATCGCGGCTCCTGAGAAAAATGGTGATGGCAGGTTGGACCGGCCACGCGGCCGGCCGCGGCTTCACGGTGGAGGGATAGAGGATGCCGGACGCCGTTATCGTCGCAGCCGTTCGCACCCCCGTCGGCCGCTACGCCGGCGCCCTGAAGGACATTCGTCCTGACGACCTCGCGGCGCACGTGATCCGTGCCATCGTGGACCGGACGGGCATCGATCCGGCGACCATCGACGACGTGATCTTCGGATGCACCAACCAGGCGGGCGAGGACAACCGAAACGTCGCGCGTATGGCGCTTCTGACGGCGGGTCTCCCCGAATCCATCCCCGGGCAGACGGTGAACCGGTTGTGCGCGTCGGGGCTGCAGGCCGTCAACACGGCGGCCATGTGCGTGCAGGCGGGCGCCGGCGAGGTATACCTCGCTGGGGGCGTGGAGAGCATGACGCGGGCGCCCTTTGTGATGGCGAAGGCAGCCACGGCGTTTCCTCGCGGCAAAATCGAAATGGAGGATTCGACCATCGGTTGGCGCTTCGTCAACCCGAAGCTCGCTGAGCGCTATGAGGCCATCAGCCTCGGGCAGACCGCGGAGAACGTGGCGGAGAAGCACGAGATCGCGCGCGAGCGGCAGGATCAGTTCGCCGTCGAGAGCCAACGCAAGGCCGCGGTCGCGATCCGTGAGGGCCGCTTCCACGACGAGATCGTGGCCGTGCCCGTCCCTCAGCCCCGGGGCGCCGAGCCCAGAGTGTTCGACGTCGACGAGCACCCGCGACCCGACACGAATATGGAGGCGCTTGCCAAGCTGCCGCCGGCCTTCAAAAAGGGGGGGACTGTCACAGCGGGCAACTCGTCCGGCGTCAACGACGGCGCGGCCGCGGTCCTGGTGATGTCAAATGAAAAGGCGAGGGAGTTGGGTCTGAAGCCGCTGGCCCGCTACGTCGCGTCCGCTGCTGCCGGAGTCAACCCGTTGTTCATGGGTCTCGGTCCGATTCCCGCCACCCGGAAGCTCCTTGAGCGCACGGGCCTCGGTGTCGGCGACCTGGGTCTGATCGAGCTGAACGAGGCATTTGCATCCCAGGCGCTGGCATGCATCGACGAGCTGGGGCTGGCCATGGATCGCGTGAACGTCAACGGCGGCGCCATCGCGCTGGGCCATCCGCTAGGCTGCACGGGCGCGAAGCTCACCACCACCCTGGTCCATGAGATGGGGCGCCGCGGATCGCGCTACGGCATGGTGTCGATGTGCGTCGGCGTCGGTCAGGGGGTCAGCACCATCTTCGAGCGGGTGCCCTGACTCAGGCCCACACCGCGCCTTCTGACGCCGAGGATACCGAGCGCGCGTACTTGGCCATCACGCCCTTCGTATAGCGCGGCGGCGGCGCCTGCCAGTCGCGAAGCCTCGCGGCGATCTGGTCATCGGAGAGCTCCACGCTGAGCAGACGCCCCGGGATGTCGAACACGATCACGTCGCCGTCGCGCAGCGCGGCGATGGGGCCGCCCACGGCGGCCTCCGGGGCGACGTGCCCCGCCATGAGTCCGCGCGTAGCACCGGAGAAGCGGCCGTCCGTGATGAGCGCCACAGTGTCGCCCAGGCCCGCTCCCACGATCGCGCTCGTAACGCCTAACATCTCGCGCATGCCGGGCCCGCCCCGCGGCCCCTCGTAGCGGATCACGACGACGTCATCGGCCCCAATCCGCCCGGCCTGCACCGCTGCGAAGGCGTCCTCTTCCCGATCGAAGACGCGGGCCGGTCCCCGATGGTGCATGCGCTCGTGCCCGGCAATCTTGAGGACACAACCCTCGGGGGTGAGGTTGCCCTTCAGGATCACGAGGCCGCCGGTGGGCTTGATGGGGTCGGAGACGGGTCGGACCACCAGCTGACCGGGAGTCTCTTGCGCCGCACGCGCTTCGTCCCCGATCGTCCGGCCGGTGACGGTCACCTCCGCCTCGTGGAGCGCCCCGGCCTCGAGGAGCCTCTGGGCGATGAGGGGGATTCCGCCCGCTCGATACACGTCGGTGGCGACGTAACGTCCACCCGGCTTGAGATCGGCGAGCAGCGGCGTCCTCTCGCTGATGGTGTCGAAGTCGTCGATGCTCAGCGGGATATCCATCTCGCGGGCGAGGGCTAGGAGGTGGAGCACGACGTTAGTGGACCCGCCCGTGGTGCAGGCTGAGGCGATGGCGTTCTCGATCGAGCGGCGCGTGATGATCTGGCTGGGCCGAAGGTTGTTCCGCAAGAGCTCCATGGCCAGCTCGCCACACCGGAACGCAACCTCGTCCTTCGCCGGGTCGGTCGCCGGCACGCTGGCGCTGCCCGCCGGCGAGATCCCCATGACCTCGAAGGCGGTGGCCATCGTATTCGCCGTGAACTGGCCGCCGCACGCGCCGGCCCCCGGGCAAGCGCGAGCCTCCAGCTCGTTGAGCTGCTCGGCCGTCATGCGCCCGGCGCCATAGGCGCCCACCGCCTCGAACACGTCCTGGATCGTCACGTCACGGCCCTCGAAACGGCCGGGCTCGATGGAGCCGCCGTAGAGCATGAGCCCAGGAATGTCCAGGCGCGCCAGCGCCATCACCGCGCCGGGGATCGTCTTATCGCATCCGGAGATGACCACGATAGCGTCGAAGAGATGGCCGCGAGCCGCTAGCTCGATAGAATCGGCGACGATGTCACGAGAGATGAGTGAGGCCTTCATCCCCTCGGTTCCCATGGCGATGCCGTCGGAGACAGAAATGGTGTTCACTTCGACGGGGGCGCCGCCGGCCGCGCGAATGCCCTCCTTCACCTTTGCGGCTAGGCGTCGGTGGTTGAAATTGCAGGGCATGATCTCGATCCAGCAGTGCGCTACGCCCACCAGCGGACGCCTCAGATCGTCCTCGCTGAAGCCCACTCCGCGCATCATTGAGCGCGCTGGCGCGCGATCCGGGCCCCGGATCAGGCGCTGGCTGTTGTGCTGGAGATCTTCACTCACCGCCGCTCTCCTCTGGCGCAGCACGGGGTCGTTCCGTCCTCAGGGCTGCAGCCTTCCCCATGGGGATGCGCGCATTATAGGTCCGCATCGATTGTGACAGTACCGTGACGATTGAGCATGGATCGGCCGTTGACGCTGTTACCAGATGGCCCGTAGGCTTTTGGGTAGCACAGACCGGGAATCTTTCAAGGGCGGCACGGATGACCATGGCGACTGTGAAACACCAGATCACGCGGAGCGAGAACATATGACGGCGTTCGGAGCCATTCGCTCCCTCTGGCGCACCAGTGCGGCGCTATCGACGCCCACGGAGCGTCCCCAGGAGCTGATCGCGTGCCTCGACAGCGCGGCGGAGCTCGGCCAACGACTGGCGGAGCAGGTCGCTGCCTCTGCCGACCATGAGCCGCGGGCCAATGCAGCCGCCATCTGCCGGTGGGAGATCCTGGTCCTGCGCGACCGCGTTGAGGGGCTGCGCCTGCCGCCCACTTATGAGCGAACGCGCGCGCAGGTCGTGCGTCGGCTGGAGGACGCGGCCGTCGCCGCACGCCAGCTGAGCAGCGGCTACCGCTTCCCAAGTCTCGACCGGATCTGCGAGGGCGGCCAGGCACTCGATGACCACCTGGAGGCCCTCAGCCAGATTCGGGAACGTCTCGCCGCGTCTTAGTGGGTCAGTTCCCTCGTGCATGGCCGATACCCCCCTCCCTCACCCTCCCCCGCAAGGGGGGAGGGGACCAGTTCTTTCCCCCTCCCCCTCGACGGGGGAGCGTTGGGGTGGGGGTGACCGTAAACCCCGACATCCATGCGAACTCACGTATTAGCGACGGGCCGAGCGCGTCCTTGCACCCTCTCTCGCGGCGAGGGCCCGCTTCTCCCTTCAGAGCACGGCCACGTAGGGCAGGTGCCGATACTGCTGATTGTGGTCCAGGCCGTATCCGACCAGGAACTCTGGGCCCACATGGAAGCCGCAGAGCTCGGGTTCCGGGAAGCGGCTCGTCCCGGCTTTCACCAGAAGCACGCACACGGCGAGGGTACGCGCTTCGCCCGCCAGCATCGTCTCCTGCAGCCGGTGCAGCGTCTCGCCCGTGTCGAACACCTCGTCCACAAGCACGACGTCGGCTCCGGCGACCCCGTCGGAGCATGCCTTGACGAGCGATCCCGCCTCCTTCGACGTTCCTGCGTAGCTGGCGTACTCCACGAAGTCAATGCGGTGGGGAACGCGCATGGCGCGGCTCAGGTCGGCGAGAAAGTAGAGGGCGCCTCGCAGCACGCCGACGAGCACGAGATCTGTCGAGCCGCGATACAGACCGTCCAGTTGTCCCGCTAACTCCCGCACGCGAGCTTGAACCTGCTCTTCGGTTAGCAGCAGGCGCATCGCAGCTGTTTCCGCACGTTGCGCGAACTCGGTAAGCTTGGTGTCGGCATAGTAGCGTTGCTCTCGCTGTTATTCCGGTGCCAATGTTAGAGGTGTTTCATGTCCGATGGCGAAGCGCTACGCGGGCCACTGAAGGTCGGCGACGTGGCCCTGGTGCGGAAGCTCGATTACGCGACAGGCGAGCCGATGATGTCGTGGCCGGGCAGGCTGATCGAGCTGACACCAGAGCAAGCGGTGGTCCAGGCGCCCTTCATGCCCAGGGGGGTGAACCCGGTCGTCGTGGATGGTGTCCCCTTCAACCGCGGCGACGTTTTTACCGAGTACTACTTCCTCGGGCGCTGGTACAACGTCTTCCACATCGCCGACGCCAGCGGTCGGCGAAAGGGCTGGTACTGCAACGTAACGCGGCCCCCTGGCCTGGACGGCGAGGGGGTCACCTTTGTGGACCTGGCGCTCGACCTGTTCGCTCACCCGGATGGCCGTAATACGGTTCTGGACGAGGGAGAATTCCTGGAGGCGAGCCAACGGCTGTACCGCCCGGAGGACGTGGCTGGCGCGCGCGCGGCGCTCGACGACCTGGTAGCCCTGGCCCGCGCAGGCCGGCTTCCAACCCCCTCACGTGGAGGCTAGCCAGCTCGCCCGATGGGTCGCTATCCCCATCGGTGTTGGTGCGATTTCTACCTCTGGCATCCTTATCCGGCTTACCGAGGCTCCGCCTCTGGTCACCGCCGCGCATCGCCTGTTGTGGGCCGCGGGCATCTTGCTGGCCGCGGCGCTGGTGCGCCACCGGCACGAGTTCGCGCTGCTACGAGGGCCGCGGCTGGGGTTGCTCGCTGCGTCCGGTGCCCTGGCGGGCGTCCATTTTGCGCTCTGGACCTCGGCGCTATTCCATACGTCGGTCGCCAGCGCCGTGCTCATCACGGACACGCACCCGGTGCTGGTCGCGCTGGCGGCTCGGGCGTTCCTGGGCGAGACGACAACCGTCGGCGTCTGGGTTGGAATCGCCCTGACTCTCGTCGGCAGCGCAACGATCGCCGGGGGAGACGTGCAATTCGGGGGAGCAGCACTGATCGGCGATGCGATGGCGCTGGGAGCGTCAGCCACGTTTGCAGGCTACCTGGTGATTGGCCGCCATATCCGGCAGGGGCTCGGCATCCTCGTTTACGCAGGCATGGTGTATGCCATCGGCGGGCTGCTTATCGGCCTCCTCGCGACAGCTTCAGGGATTTCGCTCCTGGCGTTCTCTCAGCGGGACGCGCTGGTGTGGCTCGGGCTTGTGCTGGGGCCAACCCTGGCGGGCCATACCGTGTTCAACTGGGCGTTACGGCACCTGCCCGCCTCCGTGATCGGAGTCGCTATACTCGGCGAGCCGGTGGTCACGACCCTGTTGGCCTGGGCTGTGCTTGCGGAAGCGCCGGGCCGGACGGTCTTCATCGGTGGCGCCGCGATCCTGGCGGGTGTCTATCTTGCCCTTCGCCGGGGCGGGGAGCCCTCATCGAAGCGCGCCGAGACCCAGTCCCCAGCACCGAATCCTGAGCATGGCTGATTCTCCGCACGCACTCCGAGGGACTCTTGCGACCTGAGCTGGTTGGTCTCTTGCTGGCTGTTGTTGCCGCCGCCGGCGACGTGCTAGGCGGCGCCCTGGCTACCGCGGCGGGCTCCGGCGGACGCGTGCGGCAGCTCGGAGCGCTGGGAGCCGGCTTCATGCTCGGGACCTGCTTCCTTTCGCTGCTGCCAGAGGTAGTCGAGGCAACGCCCCTGGCTCCTGTCCTGGTCACGGCTGGCTTCCTGATCGTGTTTCTCGCCGAAAACGTGTTCGCGGGTCGCAGTCACGCGCAGAGTTTGCATGGCGGCCATGCAGGTGCGGCTGTGCACGAGCTGGTGGGTGAGCTGGCTTCCGATGAGCCGCTCATCACGCGGCTTGCTAGTTGGATGGCCTTTGCCGGGCTCTCGGTCCATGCCTTGCTGGACGGGGTGGCCATCGTCGTGGCCTGGTCGGCCGGCGGCGCGACGGGCGCCGCCACGTTCTTCGCGGTGCTGCTGCACAAGGTGCCCGAGGGGCTGAGCATGTCCGCCATCATGCTGGCTTCGGCGCGCACACGGCGGGGGGCCAGCATGGCGGCGCTGGCTCTGGCCATCCTGACCATTCTCGGGGCGCTGGCAGCGACAGCCATCGAAGCGACGGGATCTGGCGGTGGAGCGGTGCTGCTCGCCCTGGCCACCGGCTCCCTGCTCTATGTCGCCGCGGCGGACTTACTGCCGATGGTCAACCGAGGTGGTGGCACGGCGGGTCCGGGGTTGGTCGTCATCGGGATCATGCTGGTCTATGCAGCGCTCGCCGGAGCGCGCGCCGCGGGCCTGGAGTGAGACGAGGCAATAGGCAAGAGGCACGAGGCAAGAGGGGCAGCGAGATTGCCGATTGCCTCTTTTCTATATGCCCTTTGGCTATTGCCTATTGCCTATTGCCTATTGCCTTCACGATTGCCTATTGCCTATTGCCTATCGCCTTCCCCTATTGCCTCGAGAAGGTCTTCGGCCACCATCATGGCCAGCTCGTGCATCGGTGGCGCGTGGCCAAGACAACGAGCGATGGACGTGACCTCCACGTCCAGGCCGCACGGCCGAATCAGGCGGAAGGCTTCGAGGTCGGGGTCCACGTTGAGGGCAAAGCCGTGCCAGCAAACCCCCCGGGTGATCGCGATCCCGATCGAACCCAGCTTCGCGTCGCCTACCCAGATGCCGGGTTGGCAGTCAACGCGCTCGGCGACGAGGCCGAGTCGGCCTACTGTGCGAATCAGGGCCTCCTCGATCCGACGCACGTAGGTCGTGATGTCGGGCGCCATGGAGCGCAGGGGGGCTATGGGATAGACGACGATCTGGCCCGGGCCGTGGTAAGTGGCACGGCCCCCCCGCTCGGCCTGGTGGAATGCGATCCCGCGGGCCGCCAGCGTCGCTGGGTCTGTCAGGACGTCCCCCAGGTCGCCACGGCGGCCCACAGTGATGACGGGATCGTGTTCCAGGAGCAGCAGCGTCGGGTCGCACTGGCCGGCCAGGACGGCGTCGCGCAACGCTATCTGGAGTGAGTGCGCCGCGTCGTACTCGATGTGACCGAGCCACATAGAGGCGAGCGCAGGGGCCAGCGCAGGGGTCGGGG
>CAYQJS010000052.1:0-355 GCA_964417895.1 uncultured Chloroflexota bacterium
AGCCACCCCGACTGGCTCGAGACCGTGGAGCTGAGTTTCCCGTCCGGGCGGACGGCGCGAGAGATCGTCGTCCGCGACGCGGCGCAGCTCCTCTGGATCGTGAACCTGGGGTGCATCGACCTCAACCCGCACCCCGTGCGCGCCGACGACCTCGAGCATCCCGACGAGCTGCGCGTCGATCTCGACCCCGGCCCGGGCGTGGGCTGGGACGATGTGCGGCGCGTGGCGCTGATCGTGCGCGACGTACTCCACGAGCACGGACTGCGCGGCTGGCCCAAGACCTCTGGATCACGCGGCATGCACGTCAACGTGCGCATCGAGCGCCGCTGGACCTTCGACCAGGTGCGGCGCGCCG
>CAYQJS010000052.1:365-18159 GCA_964417895.1 uncultured Chloroflexota bacterium
GCCCTCGCGCGCGAGGTGGAGCGGCGCGCGCCGCACCTGGCGACCAGCAAGTGGTGGAAGGAGGAGCGCCACGGCGTGTTCCTCGACTACAACCAGAACGCCAAGGACCGCACCACGGCGTCGGCCTGGTCGGTTCGGCCTACGCCAGACGCGCGCGTGTCAATGCCGCTCGAGTGGGACGAGATCGCCGACTGCGATCCCGCGGCGTTCACAATGGTCACCGCCCCGGCGCGTCTGGCCGAACGCGGCGACGCTTCGGCAGGGATCGACGCCGCGGCGGGATCACTCGACAAGCTGCTCGAGCTGTCCGCTGCACAGGAAGCCGCGGGCCTGGGCGACGCCCCGTGGCCGCCGATGTACCAGAAGCAAGACGACGAGCCGCTGCGCGTCGCGCCCTCGCGACGGAAGGTCATCAGCGCCAAGGAGAAGGGCAGCGGCCGCCGTCAGCCGACGCAGCCGCTCGTCACCGTCGCAAAGGCGGAGCACCGTGAGGAAGCGATGGCCGGCCTCGAACGGTGGAAGGCGCGCCATCCCAGGGCCGCCGCGAAGCTGGAGGTGGACGACATCCTCGTCGACGCCATGCGCGGTCGCTGGACCGCCTGGTGGCGCATCCGGGTCAACCTGCGTCACGTTCCGGAGGGCGAACGCCCGCCCGAGGAAACGCCTGATCCTGACTACGATCCCTGGCGCGGCTGGGAGCCGCCGCCGCGCGGGTCGTGGGCGCCGAAGACCCGCTCGAGCTCGTAGGCTGGCGTGACCTCCAGCTGATCGTAGCGGCAGTCTCGCGGGCGTTTGTCGGGACGCCAGCGGATGAACTGGGCAGCGTGGCGGAAGCGAGTCCCCTGCATATGCTCGTAGGCTACCTCGCAGACGCGCTCGGGCTTCAGCGGCTCCCAGCTCAGGACCTTGCCGCGATTCCACCGGCTGGTCCCGCCGGGCAGGCGCTGGCCCTTCGCGTTCCACTCCGACTGAGCGTCAGCCCAATCCCGCCACGGATGCCCTTCGAGCGCGTTCTCTCGTAACGGCGCCAGCTCCGAGACGAGCTGCTTGCGCACCGCGTTGGTGAACGCCGCGGTGACGCCGACGTGATGCAGCGTGCCCTCGTCGTCATAAAGTCCGAGCAGGAGCGAGCCGATCATCGTGCCGGCGCCGTTCTTGTGCCAGCGGAAGCCGGCGATCACGCAGTCGGCCGTGCGCGCGTGCTTGACCTTGATCATGGTGCGCGCGCCGGCACGATACGGCGCATCCAGACGCTTGGCCATGACGCCGTCGAGCCCCGCGCCCTCGAAGCGACGGAACCAGTCCTCTGCGAGTCCGCGATCGCGCGTCGCGGGCGAGAGATGCAGCGGCGGCACCGCGCCCGCCAGGACTTGCTCGAGCCGCTCGCGTCGCTTTGCGAGCGGCAGCTCGCGCAAGTCTTCGTCGCCTAGCGCAAGCAGATCCCACGCCACGAAGGACGCCGGGATCTGCTCGGCCAGAAGCTTCACCCGCGACGCGGCCGGATGGATGCGCAGGAGCAGCGCCTCGAAGTCAAGCCCGCCAGTGCCGGCGATGACGATCTCGCCGTCGACGATGCAGCGCTCGGGCAGCGCGGCGGCGAGCGGTGCGACGAGCTCGGGGAAGTATCGGTTCATCGGCTTCTCGTCGCGGCTCTGCAGCACGATTTCATCGCCATCACGAAACACCAGCGTGCGAAAGCCATCCCACTTGGGTTCGAACTGCCAGCCGTCGCCTCGGGGCAAGGCGCTCGCCGCCCTGGACAACATGGGCTGGAGCGGTGGAGCGACAGGCAGGCGCATGGCCCAATCCTACAGGCAGCAGCAAATCGCATAAAGTCCGGTGCAGCCGACAGGTGAACCAAAACCATCCGAGCAGCCAGTCCACTGATCCGCTCGCTGACAACCAGTGCGCCGGCACGAACCCGGGAAGAGGAAGCTCGAAAAGCTCAGCGCCGGTCGCGCCAGCGCTTCGCATGAGCTCAGCGGTCTCCCGCTGCTCATGGGAGCCGGCGCACTTCTCGCCGCCGGGGCGGTGCTCCTCGCCGGCCTTCTCGGCGTAACGCTGGTGCGCTCCGCTCGCCGCCGCGGCCAGCGCTCGTGAGACGCCGCGTAGACGGCGGTCCCAGCCGTTACCCTCCGCGCTTATACTTCCATTGTGTGCGGCGGGGTCGCGCTATCGTGCCACATCGGGCGAAAGCGCCGCAGCCTCGCCCGGAAAGGAGCAGAGGATGCCATCGTTGGGTCCTACGGAGCTGCTCATCATCCTCGTCCTCGCCCTGGTCCTCTTTGGCGCGGGAAAGCTTGCGGACGTCGGCGGAGCCCTCGGCAGGAGCATCCGCGAGTTCCGGCGAGCTACGTCCGAGGACGACTCGCCGAAGAAGGCGTCGGAGGAGTCCGGAAGCCCACCTCGGGCCTCATAACCGGCCCTGGCCGCTCGCCCGTCATCAGGGCTCGCGCCGACCGGCTCGTCACGCTCTCGCCACGGAGCCGGGCCGTCGCCTGCCGTGATCGGGCCACGTGCAGAACGAGGAGGAAACCCAACATGACCCAGGCCCAGGTCCCACCTCTCCACAGCGCCCGCGGCCCCATGCCCACCGGTCATTGGATCGTGGCGGAGCCCAGCCCCCGCTGGCTCCGCGTCTTCTTTGGAGGCGAGACCGTCGCCGATAGCAAGCGAGTGATGCTTCTACGTGAGAACCGCGTGCTGCCCATCTACTACTTTCCCAGGCAGGACGTGCGTATGGACCTCCTGGAGGCGAGCGACCATCGCAGCCACGACGAACGCAAAGGAGACGCGGCTCTCTGGACGATCAGAGCCGGAAATAAGGTCGAGGAAGACGCCGCCTGGAGCTACGCATATCCAATCGCCGAGTGGCCCGAGATAAGCGACCACGTAGGCTTCCAATGGAGCAAGATGGACAAGTGGATGGAGGAAGAGGAAGAGGTCTTCGTCCATCCACGAGATCCCTACAAGCGGGTGGACGTGATGCCCAGCACCCGCCACGTACGAGTCGTCGTCGCGGGGCAGACGATCGCCGAGAGCCGGCGAGCGAGCCTCCTGTTCGAGACTGGGATGCCGGTCCGTTATTACCTGCCGACCGAAGACGTGCGCATGGACCTGCTCCAGCCGACGGATACCTCCACCCGCTGTCCCTACAAGGGGCTCGCATGCTACTGGACCGTCCGCGCTGGCGACCGGGCCGGCACGGACTTCGTGTGGAGCTACCAGAACCCGATTCCCGAGTGCCCGAAGATCAAGGGCCTCATGTGCTTTTTTAACGAGCGGGTGGATGCCATCCACCTCGACGGCGAGCTGATGCCGAAGCCACAGACACGGTGGGCCTTGCCCTAGCGGCCCTCACCCGCCCTTGGTCCTCCGGACCGGCGGCCGGCCTCTCCCACAAGTGGGTGAGGCCCGTGGCTGACCCCTCTCCCATCGCAATGGGCTTTGCGCAAGAATCCTACTCATGCGAGTCGTTTTTGTGCAGGGGAGCGACTTTCTGTGCAGAAGGTGGACTCGATCCCAAGCTCGTAGAACGATGCGATCAGCACGCAGATATTATGCGCCAGCACCTTGCAGATCGTCTCGTTGACCTGGGCCACGGGGGACTTGGAGCGGACTGACGCGCCGAATTTGCTTTTCACCATGAACATCGTCGTTTCAACGTTCGACCGCTTGTGGTAGTGGGCCAGAAACGTATCACGGTTGAAGTTGTAGAAGTGCCATGCCCGGCTCCAAACTTCATCCTGGGCGCGGCCTACACCAGTCGTCCGCGCCTTGAACGGAATGTACGCTGAGGCTCCGGCCGCCGCAATGACTCGCAGGTTGTTCCTGCTCGAATAGGCTTTGTCGGCCGACAGTTCTCTGATCTGGAACCTCTCTGCCGTGGCCGCGAGTAGATGGGGAAGCTGCACCGTGTCGGCGCTCTCGGTCGCGGTGGCGTAAACGGACGTGATGATGTTCGTCTTTACGCCCGTCATCAGGTGGCACTTGACCCATGCTTGCTTGCTGTGTTCCTTGCCGTACTTTTCGTCGTACCAGCGGTGATAGCTGGTAGTCGCAAAGCCGGTGCTGTCGGGGGCAAAGTCAACCTCGACGGCCGATAGAGGCGCTGCGCTGCGCTCCACTAGCTCCCGGAGCAATGGTGTAAGGGTGGGATCGGCAAGGTAGTTGCTGACCGAGTTGAAGTGGGGCGCGTGCTCGATCAGCCCGTGGTAGGCGGCTTCCCGAAGGTCCGTCGTGAATCGGCGGCTGGAAAAGCCCGAGTACACCTTGAACGTGGTCGCGAACGCCATGTCAGACAACGGGAGCCGTGGCCGGCCCATGCTCTGCTCGGGCTGCTCGACGGTCGCGCGCAGGTCGCGAAGCAGGACTACGAACTGGGCTTTCTCATTGGTCTGCGCGAGATTGTAGTTGCGCCAATCCTGAGAATAGCTGACCTTGACTTGCTTCGTCTCGGTCACCGTCTCAGTAACGGTTTCCGTCACCGAGCCGTCTGATTGAGTCTCGCGCTCAATCGTGAATCTGACGGCGATCATGTGCTTACACGTCACCCGGCGCACTTGGTGGTCCGGACAGGTGCAGCTTTCGTGGTTGGGATCGAGGATGACGGTGTAGAGGCCGTGCCCGGACTGGGAAGGAACCTTCCAGCCGTTACCTTCACGGCGAATCCGGGCAGTCTCAGCGATTTGAAGGCCGCGCTGTTCTCGGGGATTCTCTGTCGTGCTAGAATCGTGCGTGGGCATGGAGCCAATCCCTCCGTGTCTTGGGGTCGTGTCGGTGGCCTAATCACCGACCGCCCCTTAAATAGAGGCGGGGGCCAGATTCGAACTGGCGTCTCCGGGCTGCAAAACCGGCGCCTGAACCAGACTCGGCTACCCCGCCATGTCATCGCAGAAGGGCGACTCTTTGCTTGCCGGCTGGGTCGCCCTTCTGCTTGCCCTATCCTAAACTAATACATCTGCGATTGTCAAGATGTATTTATCGCGAGAGACGGGGGCTGGCTCGCGTTGGTTGGGCAGCCAATCGCGTTATCCTGTATGATGTGGGCGATGAAGGAGGATACGAAATGGCTACCACGAGAGCGCGCTCGCCCAACTATCCGACGCTGAGCCTTGAGGAGGCCGTGACGGCCGTCAATGCCATCCACGAGAAAGAGAAACGAGGCACGATCCCGTGGTCAATCGCAGCTAAGGCTATGGGGTACCAGGCCCTCTCTGGCCCCGTACGCTCGCGCATTGCTGCCTTGCGGCAATACGGCCTTATCGATGTCCAGTCGCAGGAACACTTGCGGATTTCCGACCGGGGCTACGACCTAATCCGGAGTCCCAAGAATTCGTATGAATACACGGATGCTCTGCGGACAGCGGCCCTAGAACCGCCAATCTTTAAGGAGCTAGCTATCCGCATGCTGGATGCTTCGGATGAAGCGATAGCCTGGTGGCTTGAAAGAGAAAAGAAGTTCTCACCGGAGGGCGCACGACGTGTACTTCGTGCGTTCCGCGCGACGATGGCCTTTGCCAAACTTGACGATGAGCGATATGATGACGATGCTGTTCAAGATAAAGAGGACGGCACGGTGCAACAGAAGGGCGCGCGTCGCGACGCACCGCCACCGCCCCGAGGAACCATGCAATACAGTTGGGCGCTGTCCCCGAGTATGTCTGCTGAATTGACGCTACGGGGTTCGGAGACCGTCTCGAAGAAGGCCCTTGACATTCTGAAGAAGCAGATAGAGCTGCTCATCGATGCGTTGACGGATGAGGAGCAGTCTCCCGGCAGCCAGCAGCCTACGGGTGCGCCTCCGACAACGGAAGCTCCTCGGGGCTCATCTATCACGGCCGAAGCTCAAGAGCTTCTGAATCGAGTTGACGATGGCGGCGTACCGGCGTTTCCCACAGGCAATCTGAAACGGATTGCTGAGGAAAATGGTGTCTCTGTTTCATCTGCCATGACGCCGAACGAGATCATTGAGCAGATTCGGCAGCAGGCGGAATGAAACCACGAATCAGAGGAGTTCGAAGGACAATCGCCTTTTAGGCGCTTTTTGTGCAACCCACCGACTTTTTGTGCAGGTGGCTATTCTTGTGCAAAGCCCATCGCAACGAGAGAGGGCTGGGGTGAGGGCCAACCCGGCCGGACCCATCACAGCAAGTTGAACGGGGCATCAGGTCATCGCTTGAAGCCACACGCCGCAGCGGCGGCTCGCCGCTGCAAAGCAAGACAAGCCCTCGCACTCCAAAGCTAGTTGGACCGTTCCGGCGCGTTTGCGCCAGGGCCATTACACGGCTATCCTGGCGCAGCCTGGCTCGCCATACAGCCAGGAACGGAGGCGCTCCATGGCATCGTCGACCGACGTGGCGACACCTACGATCGCGTACCAGCGTGTGCATCCCTACGACCGCTGGATCGAGTCCCTCGGTGTACCGGTGTACCGTGGGTACTACCTCGAGGACCTGCGGACCATTGAGCTGGGTCGCTGGGATCGCCGGCAATGCGACGTCGGATTCCTCCAGCTGGCCGGCCAGGAGGGCGTCAGCGGCGCTTACGTTGCCGAGATCGCGCCCGGCACCACGCTGCCGCCCTTCCGCATGGCTATTGACGACCTTGTCTACGTGCTCGCGGGGCGCGGCCTCACCACGATCTGGGCCGGCGACGGCCCGAAGCGCACGTTCGAGTGGGGGAAGCACGCTCTCTTCCTCGTGCCCGCCAACTTCACGTACCAGCTGAGCAATGTCCACGGCAGCGAGCCCGTGCGCCTGCTTTTCACCAATGGGCTCCCCACGGCCATGGCGGCAATCCCTGACCCCCGCTTCTATTTCGAGAGCACGGTCGTCGACCCCGGGCTTCTGTACGGGGAGGACGAAGGCGCTTTCTACTCCGAGGCTAAGATCATGCGCGACTCGGCGCGCGGCTCCGCCCGAAATGTGTGGGTGGGAAACTTCTTCCCTGACATGCTGGCATGGGATCGCCTGGACCCCTTCCGCGGGCGGGGCGCCGGCGGCCGCGTGGTGTGGATCACTTTCCCGCACTCTATCCATGGAAGCCACATGTCGGTATTCCCGGCCCGGACCTACAAGAAGGGCCATCGCCACGGTCCCGGCGTGGTGATCGTCATCCCCACCGGCGAGGGGTACTCGGTCCTCTGGCCGGAGAAGGACGCAGAGAAAATCGTCGTGCCGTGGCACGAGGGGAGCGTTTTCGTGCCACCCAACCGTTGGTGGCACCAGCATTTCAACTCCGGCGGCGAGGCGGCTCGCTACGTCGCGCTCCACGCGCCGACGGGCGCAGCGTCATTCACCGACAGCGCGGGCGAGCGGATCACGAACCGCCAGGAGGACCAGATCGAGTACCCTGACCAGGACCCGTGGATCCGCGAGCGATTTGAAGGCGAGCTGGCGAAGAAGGGCCTGACCTCGCTGATGCCCGAGGCGGCCTACCAAGACCGGGCGTACGAGTGGAAATACCAGGAGGACGAGTAGTGGGCCAGCCACGAGACGTACCGCCACTCTTCCCCCCGCTGCGGGGGAGGATCGAGGTGGGGGACGTTCCCCCCCATCCCAGCCTTCCCCCTCAAGGGGGGAAGGGGCAAAGTCGACGCCTTAGCAGGCTGCTGAAGAACCCGCTCGCCCTGAGCTTGTCGAAGGGCCCCAGGTGGTTCAACAGGCTCACCACGAGCGGCCCCAACCTTTTTCAGCAGCCTGCGAGAGCCGCCGCCGCGTTACTCCTTCTCCTCCTCGCCGCCTGCGCCCCGCAATCCGCTCCGGGCTCATCAGGCTCCGCCGGAATAGAGGGGGAGCCCCGTCGGCCGAAGGTCCTTACGATCGCGGTGCGCAACGAGCCGTCGACCTCGGCTCGTTCACGGCGACGAGCGGGATCCGCGGCGCCAGCGACGCGACGATGATCGCCCACAACGCGCTGACCACCACCGATGAGCGCGAAGCCGTTCAGCCCCAGGTCGCGGCGGAGCTGCCCTCGGTCGAGAGTGGGACGTGGCGAGTCCACCCTGACGGCTCCACGGACACCACATGGAAGATCCGGCCCAACGTAAAATGGCAGGACGGCACGCCCCTCACCACCGCCGACCTTTTGTTCTCGTACGAGGTCTACAGGGACACCGACATCCCCAACAAGCGCGGCATCGGCCTGCCCCTCACCGAATCGGCCACGGCGGTCGACGCACACACGCTCGTCGTGCGCTGGTCGAAGACCTACGTAGATGCCCAAAGCGGTGACGAGCTGCACCCTATGCCACGGCACCTTCTCGAGCCCCTTTACCGAACCGACAAGGAGGCTTTTGCCAATAGCCGCTACTTCACCACCGAGTTCATCGGGCTGGGCCCCTACCGGCTGGTGCGGTGGGAGTCGGCCTCCTACATGGACTTCGAGAGGTTCGACGACTATCACCGTGGGAGGCCGCCGCTGGACCGGGTGGTGCTGCGCTTCGTGCCCGATCCCAACACGATGCTGGCCAACATCCTGGCGAGCGCCGTTGACATCGTGCTGCCGCCCAACGTCGAGATCGACACGCTGTTCGAGATCAGATCGCGCTGGGAGGGGACCGGGAACGTCGCGCGCGCCGACCCCCTCGGTCGGTTCCGCCTGATGGACCCGCAGCACCGGCCGGAATACGCGCGGCCTCGCAATGCTTCGACGAGCACTGTCGTACGTCAGGGCCTCTACACTGCGATCGACCGCGCGACGATGGCCGAAGTGCTCACGCAGGGGATGGCGTCCATCGCCGACAGCTGGATCCCCCCGGACCACGCACTGCGCCCCCACATAGAATCGTTGATCCCCCAGTTCACCTACGATCCCGGGCGGGCGCAGCAGCTCATCAGCCAGGCGGGGTGGGCCCGCGGCTCCGATGGTGTGCTCGTGCATTCCCAGACGGGCGAGACGATGGACCTCGTAGTGCGGCTCGCCCTCGCTCAGGGGGCGAGCGCCGGGAAAGAGAAAGAGGCCAACATCATTCGGGACAACTGGCAGGCCGTCGGGGCCCGTGTGCAGATCGACCTGATTCCGCCAGCGCGCGCCGGAGATCGCCAGTACGAGGCCACGGTGCCGGGGTTCTCGCTCACCGGGAACCTTACCCCCGAGCGCTGGTACACCACGCGTACGCACTCGAAGCTGATCGCGGGAGACCACGACCGCTGGAGCGGCGGCAACAAGGGTGGCTACCGCAATGAGCGGGTCGACGGCATCCTGGACCGGCTGCAGACAATCATCGACTCCCGCGAGCGCATCGGCCTTCACCGTGAGCTGATGCAGGAGCAGATGGGAGACGTGGCCCTCATGCCGCTGTACTGGGAGTATGCGCCGATCTTCATGCTCAAAGCGGTGAAGGACTCGGTCGTGGGCGCCCGCGCCGGGTACCGTTTCTTCGAGTGGGACAAGGAGTGAGGCGAGACGCAGCGAGGGGACGAGGAGACGCGGTGACAGGGAGAGCAGAGGCTCGGGACCTCCGAGTCCCCACCTCTCCGTCCCCGTGTCTGCGCGTCCCCGTGTCCCCGTGTCAGAAGCGGCCGAAGGGGAAAAACTCGGAGGGATAGGCGATGCCACTCAGCAATGTCGAAGAGGAAGAACTGGTTCGAATCGGCCCGGGAACGCCCTCCGGCGACGTGTTTCGCCGCTATTGGCTGCCCGTCGAGGCCGCGGCCAATCTCGGCGGCGGGCGCGCCGGCTTCTCAGGCGCAAACAATCCGCTGCGCATCAGAATCCTGGGCGAGGATCTCGTCCTCTTTCGCGATGGCTCTGGAAGTCCCGGCCTCGTGGCCGAGCATTGCAGCCACCGCGGCACTTCGCTCTTCTATGGCCGCGTCGAGGACCAGGGCATCCGCTGCCTCTACCATGGCTGGGCCTACGACCGTGACGGCAGCTGTATCGACACGCCAGGGGAGCCGCCCGACAGTAATTTCAAGCTCACAGTGAAGCACCCCGCGTATCCTTGCCTCGATGTGGGGGGACTGATCTTCGCCTACATGGGGCCCGCGGACAAGAAGCCGCTCTTTCCTAAGTACCACCAGCTGTTCGAGCAGGAGGGGGTGCGCGTGGCGGGCAACGGAGGCTACGTCGAGCAGTGCAATGTCTTCCAGGCGCTCCATGACAACAATCTCGACCCGTGGCACGGCGAGATCGCTCATGGCTGGTACCGCGGTCGGCCGCCGGCGGTAACCATGCACCACGGGCGGAACGGCGACCCGGCCACCCCGATCAAGTTCGAGCGGACACCCTGGGGAACGCGCATGGTGGTTCTCAAGAGCACCGCCAAGCCAGGCAAGTACTGGTACCACGAGACCCACACAGTGTGGCCGACGCAGCGCTGCAATTTCGAGGGCGCGCGCTCCATGAAGTGGGCCGTGCCCGTGGACGACTACCGGACGCGCTGGTTCACCGTCGATTTCCACCCACTGGAGGACGGCGAGCCACCGGAGGAGGCGCTACGAGCGGCGAACACCCGCTTCAACATCGGCCACGTCGAGAGCCTGCCCATCGACTGGGCGCAGCAAGTGGGGTCCTGGTGGAACCTCGGCCATCCCTGGCGCCAGGGCAACCTGTGGGAAGACGAGGTGGCGCAGCAGACTCAGGGATCGCCCGAGCGCCACTTCCTGCCCGACTGGGAACAGTGGCACCTGGCCACCACGGACCGGGGGCTGGCTCTGAACCGAGAGGTCTGGCGCGACCAGATCGAGCGCGTCCGCCAGGGCCTCGACCCCATCGGCGTGGTTCGCGACCCGACTGACGACAGACCCATCCGCATCACCTCGGACGACATCCGCGACCTATCATGGGATGAGGGCATGCGCCTCTTCAACATGAGCGTCGAAGAACGAGTCGGCATGGTGCTGGCACGAGTGAGGTAGAGAAGGCCCATTCATGGTGAGCCTGTCGAACCATGAGCCCGAGCTTGCGCAACCCTGGCTCGTCCTTCGGCAGGCTCAGGACGAGCGGGTCCGAGGACGAGCGTCCCGAAGAGGAGGGGGATTGATGGCGACGCAGCAGGAAATCAACGAGCTCAAAGAGAAAGTTGCGCTCTCGTGCAGGATCATCGGCAATCGCGGCCTGACGCGGGGGGCTTTCGGGCACGTCAGCGCACGGATCCCGGGCACGGACCGCATCCTCATCAAGTCGAAGGGGCCGGATGAGGAGGCCGTCGAGTTCGCCACCGCGCGCGACATCATCCTGATCGACATTGAGGGTGCCGTGCTGGAGGCGCCCCCCGGCCTCGACGCCCCCAACGAGACGGCCATGCACCTGGCTGTCTACAGGCGGCGACCCCAGGTGATGAGCGTTATCCACTCGCACCCGGACTGGATCGTAGCGCTCACCGCGGCCGAGAAGCCCCTCGTCCCGCTATTCGCAGCCTACGATCCGCCGGGCATGCGCCTCTGTACCGACGGCATCCCTGTCTATCCGCGCAGCGTCACCATCGTGAACGACGAGCTGGGCGACGACTTCATGCGTACGATGGGAGAGAAGGACGCCTGCCTGTTGCGGGGCCACGGGCTCACGACAGCGGGAAGGAGCGTCGAGGACTGCACGTCGCGCAGCCTGACGGTCTACGAGCTGGCCCGCATGAACTATCTGGCGTATGCCATTGGCGAGCCGAAGCCAGTGCCGCAGCAAGACATCGACGAATATGCGGAGCGCCAATCCTCCGGCGATCGGCGCCCGCGCGAGGCGAGCTCGACGGGGGAGCCGTCCGGGTGGAAGTACCAGCGGAAGCTTCTGGAGCGCCGAGGGTTTTAGCGGACGGATATCATTCCGGGCTGGCTGCCGTCATTGTTCTGAAAATCCCCTCTCCCTCTGGGAGGGGGTCGGGGTGAGGGCGCCCCCTCCTCCGCGCTTTTCATCGTTCGTGGTGCCGCTCGGCGGCATGGACAATTCTGAGCCGAAGGCGAAGACTTGTGAGCGTTGATCTGGGGCTGCTACCGGAAGCGCGCGTAGGCTTCGGGTTACTTCTAGCGCCACGCGCAGTTTGGCGTACTTCCCTTTGTCTTGACTTCTCATATCCGCCGTGTTAAAAGCCGCCCTATCGAACCCGGCTCGTGCCGCAAGTGCGACGATTTCGGCTGATATGGTCCTGTGTCTGATGTATAGCGCAACAATGGTCGGCCCAGGCTAAAGAAGTGCGAGGCCAGAGGAGAAACGACTGATGCCACTTCCATTAGAGGGGTTTCGGGTGCTCGACATGACGAGGCTGGTCCCGGGGCCGACTGCAACGTGGATGCTGGCTGATCTGGGTATGGACGTCCTCAAGATTGAAGACGTCGCCGACCGCAGCGCGTACCGGGACCAGGCGGCCGCTCGTGCTTCCCGGGAAAGCTTTTCCTCCAGCCCAGACGAAACCGAGGTCGAGGAACGCACGAATGCGTGGGACCACTTTAGCCGCAACAAGCGCAGTATCGCCATCAACCTCCAGAAACCGGAGGGCCAGGCGATTCTCCACAAGCTCGCGGCAACCGCCGATGTCTTCGCCGGCTCCTTTCGCCTCCCCGTGTACAAGCGCCTGGGCGCGGACTACGAAACCTTGAGTAGCATCAACCCCCGCCTGGTCTACGCAACGATCAGCGGGTACGGGTTCGGCAACAGCTTCTCTGATTGGCCGGGCAACGAGCGCAATTCCCAGGGCATGTCCGGCGTCAGCGCTTTGCTGGATGGGGAGAACGGCGAACCCGGTAATACCCTGTTTACCTGCGTCGACAGCTACTCGGCTGCGTTAGCCGTGATTTCCATCCAGGCTGCGCTCTGGGCCCGCGAGCGGACGGGCCGCGGCCAGCAGGTCGATATTTCCCTGGTTGAAGGCGGCACCGCCCTGGCCAATAGCCAGGCGCCAGACTACTTTCGCAACGGGAACGTGCGTAAACGTGGTGTTCCCGATATGAGGAACATCAAGTGTAAGGACGGCAAGTACCTGAGCAACGCGGCATCGGCCCAGGCCCATTTCTGGTCGCGCTTCTGCGACGCCGTCGGCCTCCCCGAGCTGCGGGACAACCGTCACCTGGGAGAGGCCGATGTCGGACGGGTCCGTGAGCATATGCTGACGAAGACTCGCGATGAATGGCTCGCCATCATCCCCAGGGAGATCGCGGTAACCGCGCTGCTGGAGCTCGACGAAGTTCTCGAGGGACCGTTCGCCCGGGAGCGGGGCATGGTCCTCGAGCTCGACCACCCCCTGGAAGGGAAGGTGCGCCAGCTCGCGTCGCCCTTCCACCTCCCGGACACTCCGCCTACTTTCCGGAACTTCGCGCCCTTACTGGGGGAGCAGACCGTCGAAGTCCTCCAGGGGCTCGGCTACAGCGAGATGGAGATTCAGAACCTGGAAGACAGCGGCGTCGTCCGGGCGAGCCGCGGAAACGTGCCCGTGACGCAACCTCAGCGCTAGCAGCAGGGTGATAAGGAGAAACGGAGCCATGCCTACCACCATCGATGCCGATACCCACATCGACGAGACCTTTGAAACCTGGGAGTACTTGCTGCCCTCCGAGCAGGAGCTCAGGCCCACCGTTGCGTATCCCCCGAACCCCGACCCCAATCGCCCTCTCACCCGCTACTGGATGATCGACGGGGAACGTCAGCCCTGGAAGACCCGCTACGACCACCTCACCAGAACCACCATCGAGGGCCGCGAGCTCCTCGACGTCAGGGTCCGCCTCCGCGACATGGATAAACGGAACGTGCAGACGCACGTCATGTACCCGACCATGTTTCTCACCCAACCCACCGCCAATCCAGAAATCGACCTGGCGCTCAAGCGGAGCTACAACCGCTGGTTGGGACACAAATGTATCGAGTCGGGAGGTCGTCTGCGCTGGATGTGTCTGCCTCCCGTGATGACCATGCCGGAAGCCATTAAGGAGCTGCGCTGGGCCAAGGACAACGGGGCGGTGGGCATCTATAAGAAAGGCAATGAGGAAGCCGGCAGAAACATCAGCGACCCCTACTTTGATGCCCTCTGGCAGGAAGCCAGCGACCTCGATTTCGCCGTCTGCTTCCATACCGGAAGCGGCATCCCCAATCTGCGGTCCAACCGAGGCGCCACGAACATCGGAACGAGCCGCGTCCCCTTCGCGTCCATCCCGGAGACGTTCACTTCCCTGATATTCAATAAGCTCCCGCAGAGGTTTCCAAAGATTCGGTGGGGGTTCATCGAGGCCGACTCCGGCTGGATTCCCTACGAGCTCTACCGCATCGAACGCCGCCTCAATCATCCGGGCGAGGGGGGACGGTTGGAGAGCCTGCTGACCTGGGACGACCTGCCTCAGGGCTTCAGCGTCCAGCGCGATGCCATGAAGGAGCTCAACCTCTTCGTGACCTGCCTGGTGGACGAGGACCTCCCCTACATTCTCCGGTTCGCCGGCGAGGACAACCTCGTCGTCGGCTCCGACTACTGCCACGCCGACCATTCCTCAGAGCCCGACTTCCAGGATGTCCTCTGGGCCCGGGCCAAGGAACGTGAGATCACTTCCTCCGCGGTCACTAAGATGCTCTACGACAATCCCAAGCGCCTCTACGGCCTGTAGACCAATACCTCAGGCGGGGGCCCGTTCGGTGATGACCCCGCTGGCCCGCCGTCGTCACAACAGCGGAGGAAATATGGCTCAGGCGCTAGAAGGAATACGGGTCATCGATCTCTGCACCGGCGTCGCCGGCCCTGGCAGTTCGATGTACCTCGCAGACCAGGGGGCCGACGTCATCAGGGTCGAAGCCCCGTCTCGAAGTGCTGCCGATGACCCCGCGGGGGATACTGGCGGTGGCTTTAGAGTGCTCAACCGCAACAAGCGCAGCATCAACCTGGACCTAGGGAAGCCTGAGGGAAAGGCGGTGTTCTCCAGGCTGATCGAGCACTCGGATGTGCTCATCACCAACATACGGGCGTCGGCGGCAGCCAAGCTGGGAATCGACTACCCAACCCTGAAAGCACGCTACCCGCGGCTCATCTATGGCTCAATCACCGCCTTCGGGCCCAAAGGCCCCTACGCCGGCTATGGCGGCTACGACCGCCTCACCCAGGGCCTCTCCGGCGCTATGTACCGGCGTTGGGAAGACGGCACCCCCGTCACCACAGGCGTCCTCCTCTCCGACCCCTCGGTTCCCATGCTCATGGCCTACGGCGTCACGCTCGCCCTCTGGCAGCGCGAGCAGACCGGGGAAGGACAGCGTGTGGAGACCTCTCTCCTGCAAGCCGCCATCGCAATGCAGATGAGCCACCTGGTGCGATTCGAGGACACCGGGCGCATCCCTACGGACAAAGATTTCGCTACCTACGGAATCTATCGGTGCGCGGACGGCGCCTACATTAACGTCACCGCCTTGCGCCCCTGGCAGTTCGAGCGCCTGTGCGAGCTGCTCGAGCTCGACCACCTCGCCCAGGACCCCCGCGTCTACGATCCCGAGCGACGCGACGAGTTCCGTCGGGAGGTGTACCCGATCGTCGAAGCCCTGTTCGCCACCAGGCCATCCGGAGAGTGGCTGGGCCTGCTCCGTGACATCGATGTTCCCGCCGCACCCATCCTCGAACGGGAGCAGGTCTTCTCCGAACCCCAGATGGTCGAGAACAACTTCTTCGTCCGCGTCGAGCACCCTAAGTCCGGACCCGTGCTCATGTTCGCTCCGCCCGTAACCCTCTCCGCGGCACAGGAACCGGTCCACAGAGCGTCCCCTCTCCCCGGCGAGCACTCGAGCGAGGTCCTGAGCGAGCTCGGCTATGGCGCGGAGGAGATTGCGGCCCTCCGCGCCAGGAAGGTGACCTGGTAGTCATGGCAAAGCTGCACTACGACAAACACGGCCACACCGTCGTCATCATCATGGAGGGCGATAACGACCTCAACTTGCGCATGACCGGCCCGGAGCTTCACCAGCGCCTGGCCGAGTACGACCAGGATGACGAGCTGCGCTGTTGCATCGTGACCGGCGCCGGTACCCGCGCCTTCTCCGCCGGCGGCAATCTGAAAGACACGACGGACACCGGCCAGCCCAAGCGCAGCCCGCGCGCGCTCTGGGACGCACCTCCCCTGACCGTCGTGACAGGCTTACATCTCTGGAAACCGGTCATCGCCGCCGTCAATGGCCATGCCGTCGGCGCAGGGTGCATGTTCGCCCTCGCCTGCGACATCCGCGTTGCATCCGAGAACGCGGAGTTCGGTATCCCCGAGATCAGGCTCGGCTTCCCGTCAGGCCTGGGCGCCGCACAACGCCTGCCCCGCCTCATGCCCTTCGGTCCCGCATTGGAGATGCTGCTAACCGGGGACCGCATCACCGCGCAGCAAGCCCTGCAATGGGGGCTCGTCAACCACGTCGTGCCGCTCTCAGGCCTGATGGACGCGGCATTGCACCTGGCCGACCGCATCGCGGCGAATCCACCCCTAGCCGTGCGCGGCCTCAAGGAGATGGCCTATCGGTCACGCGAGATGGCCCTGGCGGACGGGCTTCGGATGTCCGCCCTCCTGGGCTATATCGGCCGCGACACAGAGGACGCCAAAGAGGGTAGGCAGGCTTTCCTGGAGAAGCGTACGCCCAACTTCAAGGGCAGCTGAGCGTCGATGGCTAGCCTGCTCGAAATCAAAGACCTGCAAACCTGGTTCTACACAGACGCTGGTATCGTCAAAGCGGTTGATGGCGTCTCATACGGAGTCGATCTCGGCGAAACGCTCGCCCTTGTCGGCGAGTCTGGCTGCGGCAAGAGCGTCAGCGCCCTCTCGGTGATGCGCCTCATCCCACAGCCACCCGGCAAGATCGTCGGAGGTCAGGTCCTCTTCAATGGCCGCGACCTTCTGACCCTTCCCGACGGCGAGATGCGGCGCATTCGGGGCAAGGAGATTGCCATGGTCTTCCAGGAGCCCATGACCTCCTTGAATCCGGTCCTCACCATCGGCCGCCAGCTTACCGAGGCCCTCGAGCTCCACCTGGGCATGAATACCCAGCAGGCCCGGCGCCGCGCAGTGGAGCTGCTGGAGATGGTCGAGCTCACCGATGCCGAGCGCCGCCTCGCCCAGTACCCCCATCACTTCAGCGGCGGCATGCGCCAGCGCATCATGTTAGCCATGGCCATTTCTTGCAGCCCCCAGGTAATCATCGCCGATGAGCCCACGACCGCCCTCGACGTCACCATCCAGGCCCAGCTCCTTGGCCTCATGAAGAACCTCACCCGCCAGTTGGGCATGGCGCTGATCATCATTACCCACAACCTGGGCATCGTCGCCCGCTACGCTAACCGAGTCAACGTCATGTATGGCGGGCGGATTGTCGAAGAGGGCCGTGCCGAGGAGCTCTACGCCAATCCCCGCCACCCCTACACACTTGGGCTCATGCGGTCGGTCCCCCGCCTGGACCTGCCCCGCCAGGCCAAGCTCGTTCCAATTGAAGGGCAGCCGCCCAACCCCATCGACCTCCCCGCCGGCTGCTCCTTTCAACCCCGCTGCCCGTATGCCATCGACCGTTGTGTAGCCGAAGCGCCACGGTTGGAGTCGTTCGGTTCCGGGCACAGCGCAGCCTGTTGGGTTGCGGGCGCGCTCGAACTTGCGGCCCCTCGCATCACTTCGGTTCTTAGCCAAGAGAGACTCGTGGGGCAGCCGACTGGCAGCCAGCCGCACACCCTGGAAGCCGCCGAGCCGAGTGACATCCTCCTGGACGTTCGCGGCCTCAAGATGTACTTCCCGGTCACTTCCGGTTTCATCTTCCAGAAGACGATCGAGGAGGATTTCGACGCGCGCGACGAGATGGTCAAGTGCATCCAGGAGACGATCCTCCATGAAATCGGTCACTGGTTTGGGGAAGAAGAAGACGATCTGGACCG
>CAYQJS010000052.1:18169-38080 GCA_964417895.1 uncultured Chloroflexota bacterium
TCCGGCCACATCCTTCGGAAGACCATTGGCCACATCAGGGCCGTGGATGACGTCAGCTTCTCGATCCGGAAGGGACACACCCTGGGCCTGGTGGGCGAGTCCGGCTGCGGCAAAAGCACCGCCGGGCGCTGCATCCTCCAGTTGTACAAGCCCACGGCCGGCGAAGTGCGTTTCCAGGGAACCGACCTAGTCGATCTCGAGCCGAATAAGATGCGTCGGTTGCGCAGGGAGATGCAGATCATCTTCCAGGACCCTTACAGCTCTCTAAACCCCCGAATGACCGCTGGCCAGATCGTGAGCGAGCCTCTGACCGTTCACAAGCTGGTCAGCAACCAGGTCGAGCTTCATGAAAGGGTAGCAGAGCTGTTCAACGTTGTGGGACTAGATCCCCACATGACCAGCCGTTACCCGCACGAATTCAGCGGCGGCCAGCGCCAGCGCATCGGCATTGCTCGTGCCCTGGCGGTGAACCCCTCCTTCATCGTCTGTGACGAGCCGGTTTCCGCGCTGGATGTGTCCATCCAGGCGCAGGTGATCAATCTCCTCGACGAGCTGCAGGAGCGGTTCAACCTGACGTATCTGTTCATCGCGCACGACCTCTCAGTCGTGCGGCACATCGCAGACCGGGTCGCGGTGATGTACCTGGGCCACATCGTAGAAATCGCGCCGGGGGACGAGCTTTACGCCAACCCGCTCCACCCCTACACGAGGGCGTTGCTGTCCGCTGCGCCCATTCCTGATCCCCGAGTCGAGGCGAAGCGCGACCCCATCATCCTCCAGGGTGAGATCCCGAGTCCGCTGAATCCTCCCGTGGGCTGCGTATTCCATACGCGGTGCCCCATCATGGAGGAGTCCTGTAAGAGCGCTATGCCTCAGCTGCGCGAAGTCTCCCCCGACCACTGGGTCGCTTGCTATAAGGCGTAGGCCGCCTCAGGTGCCTCGCAGGCGTGGGTCCAGGACGTCCCGCATGGCGTCGCCGAACACGGCGAAGGCGAACGTGACAATGGCTAGCGCCAGGCCGGGGTAGATGGCAAGCCAGGGCGCAGCCTCCATGTTCTGGCTGGAAGCAGCTTGAAGCATGTTGCCCCAGGATGGGGTGGGGGGCTGGACTCCCAGGCCGAGGAAGCTCAAGCCAGCCTCGGTGACGATGGCGTTACCCAGTTGCGCCGTGGCAAGGACAAAAATGGGGGCCAGGGAGTTCGGAGTGACGTGGCGGTACAGGATGCGCCAGGTCCCCACGCCGACCGCCCTCGCGGCCAGAATGTAGTCCTCCCCTTTGACGCTGAGTGCAGCGGAGCGGGCGAGGCGGATAACCTTATCGGAATAGTTGATCGCGATGGCCAGCGTGACGTTGAATAGGGAAGGGCCAAGGGCAACCACCATGATCAATACCAGGACCAAGCCGGGGAAGCCCATCATGGTGTCCACGAAGCGCTGGACCACGAGGTCAAACTTCCCGCCAAAGTAGGCGGACGCAACGCCGATGACCATGCCGATCGTGGTTCCGATGATGACGGAGAAGAGGCCGACGTAGAGGGAGACCCGGGCCCCGTAAATGATGCGGCTGAGCTGATCACGGCCGAAGCGGTCGGTACCCAGGAGATTGTCAGCACCGGGCGGTCGGAGACTCCTTGCGGAATCCTGCGCATAGGGATCGTACGGGGCCAGGACGGGGCCCATGATGGCGACGACGACCAGAAGAGCGATCACCACCGCCCCGGCGGCACCGAGGGGCTTACGCCGCGCAAATCCGAGCACGGCGGACAGGAGGCGGGAACCCGCGCTCCGTTCAGTCCAGGCGCGCCTATCCAGGACGCGCCTATCGGCCTGACCTTGCAGAACTTCGGTGCTCACGACTGCCTTGACCTCCAGGCCGGCTAACGAGAGTAGCTGATGCGAGGGTCGATCACCGCATAGAGGGTGTCGACCCACAGGTTGATGGCGAGCACGAAAAAGACCATGAGGAGGGTAAGGCTCTGAATAACGGGGTAGTCCCGCTGCTGGGCACTGGCTACGATGCCCTGGCCGATACCCGGAATCCCGAAGATGTTTTCGAGAAGGAGGCTGCCGCTGAGAAGGGCGCCGAGGTAGAGGCCAGCCACCGTGACGACAGGGATGAGAGCGTTACGCAGGGCGTGGCGGCCCAGAACAACAACCTCGGGCAAGCCTTTGCTTCGGGCGGTTCGGATGTAGTCCTGCCTGAGCGTCTCGAGGATGTGCGCGCGAGTGATGCGGGTAAGAAAGGAGCTGTAGCCCCAGGCGAGGATCAGGACGGGCCAGACCACCTTCTGGAAGTGGTTCACAGGGTCGACCCAGACCTGTTGGTAGCGCAGGGGGGGAGTCCAATTGGCATAAAGCACGAGGACGAGTAACACCATCAGGGCAACCCAGAAGCCGGGGATGGCGTGCCCGGAGATGGTGATCGTGCGAATCACATAGTCGGGCCACTTATCTTGATAGATGGCAGCCAGGATACCCAGGGGCACCGAAACAGCCACGGAAAGAAGGAAGGTATACAGGGCCAGCTGCGCCGTTACGGGAAGCCGACGGCCCACAATGTTGGAGATAGGCTCTCGGTTGGTGAGGGAAACACCCCCAAACTCCCCATTGACCATGCTCCAGATCCACTTGCCGTACTGCACTGGCAGCGGGTCATGCAGGCCCAGGACTTCTCGGATCTGCTGGTACTGTTCAGCGCTGACGTAAACGCCCCCCTCCTCGGATCGCAGGATAACCGAGGCCGGATCACCCGGAAGGACGCGCATCGCCCCGAAGATGAGAAGCGAGGCCAGGAAGAGCGTAGGGACGAAGAGGAGCAGCCGCGTTGTAAGGTAACCGCCCATGTCGCCCTTCTCCTCGTGCGCTGCTGAGAGTACCTACCGAGAACCTACTTGTCCAGCCAGGTGCGGACCTGCGACCAGTACGTATTGGGACCCAGGGTGAAAGCCGTCTGTGCCCCCTTCACGTAGTTCCGGACGGGGATCAGGTCCGAGCCCATACTCGAGCTGACCTTGTAGACCTGCTCCTGCAAGACGTAGCGTTCGATCTGCCGCGTCACGTCCAGCCGCCCCTCGACAGTCGTCTGCTGCCCCAGCTTCTTCGCGAACTCGAGGATCTGGGGGTCCTCATGGACGACGCTGGCGAAGGGGGACATTGACTTGGGCCCCCACGAGTTCAGAAACGGTCCAGGCGACATGTTATTCTCAAGGCCGCCGGCACTGGAATCCGCTGTCTGCCAGTCACCTGCGCCCCGCCGCGCATCGTAAGCGTTCACATCCATCACCTCGAGCCTGGCAGTCATCCCTGAGCCGGCAAGGGCGCCTGGCCACCACTCGGCCGACCGCACCTTGGTACTGGGCGTCACGATGGTGAATTCCAACCCATTAGCGTACCCCGCCTCGGCCAACAACCGGCGGGCCTCGGCACGGTCCGCCCCCTTCGTCGCCGGGTTATAGCCCGGCCAGGTCATGAAGTTCGGGTTGGACATGGCGGGGTCGGAGAAGCCGGCTATGACCCGGCCGACTCCGTGGTTGAGCGTCTCCACAGCCGACTGCCGGTCAACCCACAAGGAAACGGCCCTGCGAACTCGGATGTCATTGAAGGGGGGACGGAGCGTGTTGAATGCCAGGGAATCGCTGTCGCCACCAGCCCTCTCCAGAAAGGAGACGGAGTCTCCCAGACTTTGGCGATACGAGGGGACCAGATCCGGGCTAACGTAGTAGCCACCCTGAGCCGCGCCGAGGTCCAGCTGGCCCACGCGAAAGGCGGCGTGCATGGCGGCCGAGTTCTTGATGATGTGGTAAGTTATGCCGTCCAGGTATGGCAACTGGCGCCCCTGGTCATCCTTCCCCCAGTACTGATCGAACCGGGTCAGCTCGATGGCCACGCCCGGCTCGTAGCTCTTGAATTTGAACGGCCCGGTTCCCACATACCCCAAATCCTTCGGGGCCACGTTCACGTTCCCTGCCGCAATCGCTGGTTCGAACAGATGCTTCGGCTGGAAGATGGGAATGCGATGCAAGCCGAGCGCCTCTAGGTAAAACGGGTCCGGGGAGTTCAGTGTGATCCGCACCCGGTTGCCAGCCAGGGTCTCCACCTTCTGGAAGTCGCCGAACTGGCCCCGGGCGTTTCCGGGAAGACGAACCTTGTCGCCCACAGTGGCGCCGTTGACAAAAAGGTTTACCCAGTAGGTGACGTCCTCCGCCGTGAAGGCCACGCCGTCGTGCCAGAGTACTCCGTCGCGGATGTTGAAGGTCCACGCCGTGAAGTCCTCGTTGGCCTCCCAGCTCTCGGCCAGGGCAGGACACACTGCGTTCTCGTTGTCCCAGCACGCGGTCACCAGATTGCCGTCGCCCGCAATGGCTTGCGTCACAAGGGTCAGGTCGTAGTTGGTGCTGCGCATGGTATCCCAGGCGGCGGGCGGGTCGTCGCGCACGGCGACACGGAGGATCCCTCCATACTTTGGTGCGCCCGCTGCGGCATCCGAAGCCGGGGGCTGTTCGGACGAACCTGCAGGGCGGCCCGGGGCGCAGCCAGCCGCCAGAACCAGGAGAATGCATGAGAACCGCGCCCAATGCTCTCGCCGGACACTCTTACCCCAATTCATCAATGCTGCCTCCACTGAGGATCCGACTTGCAAGCACCTGTCAGCGCTTGGCGAAGAACGTGCCCACCACCTCGTTGAACTTGGCGCGGGCATCCCACTGGACCAGATGCTTTGCCCGGTCGATGACGCACGTCTGGATGTTCGGGCACAGGCGCTGAAGCAGTTCGATCCGCTCTTGAACCGACTCCCCCTGGTCCTGCTTTCCAAACACGTATAGTACGGGGAACGGTGCGCGGTTGAGGTCGTGCCAGAGGGGGCGCTCCCGTTCGCGCTCGCGTGGCGCGCTGTCCCGCCGTTGGCGGATGGCGAAGTGGGGGCCGATGCTCATCCGGAACCGGGTCTCCAGGGCGTCTTCACTGATGACCGACTCGTCATATAAGTCAGCGGCGATGGCGGCGCGAATGTGCTCTCGGCCAGGCTCGGCGTCCTTCGATGGCTGAATGGAGGGGCGGGTCCTATGGGGCTCGGGCATGCCCGCAACTTTAGGGAGCATGCTACCTGTGCCTACCACCACGAGTCCGCTAATGCGATCGGGCCGCGCCAGAGCCATTTCGGCTGCTA
The DNA here is from genome assembly GCA_964417895.1 of uncultured Chloroflexota bacterium. Classification (GTDB taxonomy): domain Bacteria; phylum Chloroflexota; class UBA6077; order UBA6077; family SHYK01; genus CAYQJS01. The sequence goes on from CAYQJS010000052.1 coordinate 23,337, forward strand.
CTCTCCCGGCATGAGAGTGACCCACCAGGCCGACCTGGTCCAGGATGCCGAACACATCCAGCCACGCCCAGAGGAACCGCTTCACGCCCGACTCGGAGAAGTCGTCGCCGAGATCGCTGCCCCCATAGCCGGGCAGGTCCAACGCCAATACTCGCAGCCCGAAATCAGCAATGGCCTCCATGTTTCCCCGCCACACGTCGGCTGAATAGCCCATGCCCCCGCCGTGGAGCAGTGCCACGCTGGGCCCGCTCCCCACACTCAGATAGCGGACGTTCCGCTCACCGACGACGTACTTCTTTGACGGGATGACGTCTGCGGTCATCGACTAACTCCTTGCACGCTATTTCACGCGGCATCAGCGGTCGGCAGTCTACTTCGTCCGCGCGACAGCCGCAAAGCACACCGCAGCTTACGCCCCAAGAACTAATGTCCTATCTGGCTCGCTTGGACAGTTACGCGGACAGTTACGCGTCCGAACATCGGTGAACACACGAGGACGCGGACGATGATCAGAAGGCGAATTTAGGAACAAAACCGGCGCCGGCGAACACCGGCGAACGGCTGCATCGCCCCATAGGAACGAGGACGGGGCAGTGCGCCCCGCTCCACACAAACTGAGGGCAGCCGATACCTACTACCTACAATACTCGTTAGCTTTGCTGGAGGCTCGGGTTAGCATTTCGAGAGATGGAGGGCGATGATGGCACTGGCATTGGAAGGCATCCGAGTGGTTGACTTGGCCCGGGGCATTGCAGGCCCCACCACCGCCATGTACCTGGGCGACCAGGGCGCCGAGGTCGTCAAAGTGGAGCCTCCGCCTAACGGCGATCCCTCACGGAGCGGCAGGGATGCTAGCCCGTTTCTGCAGGGCAACAGCCTGGGGTTCATGGTAAAAAATCGCAACAAAAAAAGTCTACTGCTGGACATCCGCAGGCCAGAAGGCAGAGACGTCGTCCTGAAGCTTCTTGAGACGTCTGACGTCGTCGTAGTGAATTTCAGAGAAGCCGCGGGCAAGCGTCTTGGCTTGGACTACGCGTCTCTTCACGAACTCAACCCTCGCCTTATCTACGCTTCAGTATCGGGCTACGGAACAAAAGGACCTCACGCCCACAGAGGCGGGTACGACCGCGTTATTCAGGGCTTCGCTGGTGTGATGTACCGACGCATGCCGGATGGGACCCCGATCACCGCAGGCCTCTACGCTGCTGACACCGCCACACCCATGCTCCTCTCATACGGCATTATGCTGGCCCTCTGGAACAGGGAGAAATCCGGAGTTGGCCAGAAGGTGGAAGCATCGCTGTTGCAAACATGGCTTGCTCTGCAGCTCAGCGTGTTGCAGCGGGCCGACGATGACCCGGCGCCGGTCGAGGAACCCGGAGAACGGCTCTATCTGATGTACCGATGCAGCGACGGCAAGTACATCAACATATGTCCCAATAATCGCGGGCAGATAGTCCGAACATGCAAGGCCTTGGGACTGGTCGAGGTGCTGGCGGACCCGCGTTTGGATGACCCGAATAGACTGCACGAAGTCCGTGATGAGGTCCTCCATCCCACCCTTGTCGAACTGTTGGCAACCAAACCGTCACAGCACTGGCTGGCCCTGCTCTACGATGCGGATGTCCCCTGCGGCCCCATCCTCTCTCGTCAGGAGGTATTCGACGAGCCGCAGGTGCTGGAGAATGAGATGCTAACCACGGTCCAGCACCCCAGGGCAGGACGCACCACCATGGTCGGCGTTCCTGTCCGGCTCTCCGAGACCCCCGGAGCCATTCAACGGCCAGCGCCTCTGTTGGGGGCGCACACGGACGAGATCCTGACAAAACTAGGGTACGGCGCGGAGGAGATAGGGCGGCTCCGGGCTCTGGGAATCGTTTAGCAGAGGCTCTCGCAGGTTCCCATCGGCACCTTGGCCTTGGCAAAGGAAGATCGATCTCTCGGCAGATGCGTCCCGGTCGCTCAGAATGACAGCGCCTGGGGTACCATATCGGGCGACAACCCACAAGGAGGATCCATGCCGTTTCGCAATGAAGACGAAGAGGAACTGATCCGCATTGGCCCCGGCACACCGTCCGGCGAAGTGTTCCGCCGATATTGGCTGCCCGTCGAAGCATCTGCCAACCTTGGCGGCGGCCGCGGCGGCTTCACCGGGGCCAACAATCCCTTACGCATCAAAGTCCTGGGGGAGGACCTCGTGCTGTTCCGCACCGCCGACGGCAAGCCCGGCCTGGTGGCCGAGCACTGCAGCCACCGCGGCACCTCCCTCTATTACGGGCGTGTCGAGGACGACTCCATTCGCTGCCTCTACCACGGCTGGGCCTACGACCACGACGGCAACTGCGTCGACACGCCCGGGGAGCCGCCGGACAGCAACTTCAAGCTCACCGTCAAGCACCCCGCCTACCCGTGTGTCGAGGCGGGCGGGCTGATCTTCGCTTACATGGGGCCAGCGGATCGCAAGCCCCTCTTTCCCAAATACCATCAGCTCTTCGCCCAGGACGGTGTGCGAGTTACGGGGAACGGCGGCTATACCGAGCAGTGCAACGTCTTCCAGGCGATGCACGACAACAATCTCGACCCATGGCACGGCGAGATCGCCCATGGCTGGTACCGCGGCCGGACGCCGGTAACAACGATGCACCACGGGCGGAACGGCGAGCCCGCCACCCCCATCAAGTGCGACCGGACGCCGTGGGGGACTCGGATGCAGATTCTGAAGTCCACGAGGATCCCGGGGAAGTACCTCTATCACGAAACCCACACGGTGTGGCCTACGCAGCGGTGCAACCAGGAGCAGGCCAAGTCCATGAAATGGGCCGTCCCGGTGGACGACCACCGGACGCGATGGCTGACCGTGGATTTCTTCCCCTTCGAGGATGGGGAGCCGACGCAGGAGGCGATCCGGGCGATGGGCGCGAAGTTTCATATCGGGCACGTTGAGAACCTGCCCGTCGACTGGGCAGCGCAGGTGGGCTCCTGGTGGAACCTTGGCCATCCCTGGCGGCAGGGGAACCTGTGGGAGGACGAGGTCGCGCAGCAGACGCAGGGATCCCCGGAGCGAGGCTTCGTCCCTGATTTCGATAAGTGGCACCTGGCCACCACTGACCGCGGCCTCATGCTCAACCGCGAGGTCTGGCGCGACCAGATCGAGCGCGTGCGACAGGGGCTCGATCCCATCGGCGTCATCCGCGACCCCAAAGACGACAAACTCATCCGCATCACGTCTGACAACATCAGCGACCTGACGTGGGAAGAGGGCATGCGCCTCATGGCCCTGAGCGCCGAAGAGCGCATTGCCATGGTCGAGAATGAGCCTGAATGGGTTCGAAATAAGCCCCGCGGCAGGATCGGCGGGTGATGGGAATTGTCACTCTTGTATGTTGATCGGTTGCTGTGAAAACGCCGCTCGTCCTGAGCCTGTCGCTCATGGTTCGACAGGCTCACCATGAGCGACAGGCTCACCATGAGCGGTTTTCATTTGTCCGTGGCGCGCCACGGACGCACGACAAACGCAGAATAACGTCTTCGGCCGCCCCCTGAGACGCCAGCCAGATTGAGGTGTAAAGCGTGAGAGGCATCCCAGCAGTCTTGTCGGTCGCCCTGCTCGTCACCATCGTCGCTGGCGCCTGTGCGCCGCCACGGCCGGCTGGGCCAGACTCAGGTGCGCCCCAGGGGCAGCCGCAGGGCGCCAGGAAAACGTTCAGCGTTGCCGTCATCCAGGAGCCTCCACACATCGAGGGGTTCACCGGAGCCGCGGGGAGCGGCGGGGCCGGCGCCGTCAAGAACGTCGTGCACAACTACCTGGCGTACGAGGACGACCAGGTCAACTTCAAACCACAGCTCGCGGCCGAGCTGCCGGCGGTCGACAGGGGCACGTGGCTGCTGAACCCCGACGGCTCGATGGACGTCACCTGGAGGGTGCGCCCCAACGTTCGCTGGCATGATGGCGCACCCTTCACTTCCGCAGACATGCTGTTCTCGTTCGGCGTCTACAAGGACCCGGATCTGCCCACCGCCGCTGCCAGCACCCTCCGTCTGATGAGCTCGGCCATGGCGCCCGACCCGCACACGTTGGTCGTTCACTGGTCCAGGACCTATGTGCGGGCCAACGAGCCCGCCGGGCTCACGCCGCTGCCTCGGCACTTGCTCGAAGACCTGTACCGGACTGACAAGGACGCGTTCGTCAGCAGCTCGCATTTCACGAGCGGCTTCGTGGGCCTCGGGCCCTATCGACTGGCGAAGTGGGAATTCGGCTCGCACATGGAGTTGACGCGCTTTGACGACTATTTCCTGGGGCGCCCGCCGTTCGACAACGTCTATGTGCGCTTCGTGCTCGACGCCAACACCATGGTCGCCAACATCTTGTCCGGCGCGGTCGACGCCGTCCTGCCGCCCAGCGTGGATCTATCGGCGGCGTTCGAGCTGAAGCGGCGCTGGGAGGGCACCGGCCACCAGGTGCGCGTCGACTCGACTGGCCGCATGCATTTCATGGAGATCCAGTACCGACCGGAGTATGCCCGGCCGCGGAACGGGCTCTCCAACGCCACAGTCCGGCGCGCGCTGTACCAGGCGACGGACCGGCAGGCCCTGAATGAGGTGATCGCCGAGGGGCTGGCTCCGCTGGCGGACAGCTACGTGCGACCGACAGACCCATGGCGGCGGGATGTCGAGTCGGCCATCCCGCAGTATCCGTACGACCCGGCCCGGGCACAGCAGCTGCTGGCCCAGGCGGGGTGGGTCCGCGGCCCCGACGGCGCGCTCGTGCACAACCAGACCGGCGACCGATTCGAGGGGGAGGTCTGGGCGCGGCAGGCCGCTGGCGGCATCGAGAGGGAGCCGACGATCGTTGCCGACCAGTGGAACTCGCTGGGCACGAAATTGACTCCCTACGTCGTCCCCGCGGCCCGCGAGGACGACCGCGAGTACCAGGCATTGCTGCCAACGATCATCATCTCGGGCAACCTGGGCCCCGACAGCTGGTACACGGATCGCCTGCACTCGCAGTTCATCGCCAGCGCCGAGAACCGCTGGAGCGGCCGTAACAAGCTCGGGTACACCAACCCCCGCGCCGACACGCTGATCGACCAGCTCCAGGTGGCCATCGACCCGGGTGAGCGGGCCGCGGCACACCGCCAGCTTCTGCAGGAAGTGATAGGCGACCTGGCTTTCTTCCCGCTCTACTGGGAGGTGGTGCCCATTCTGTTGCTTAAGGGCGTCCGCCCATCGCCGGATGGCGTACGCAACCTGGCCAACTTCGTGGGGTGGGACAGGGAATAGCGCTGGAGGGGAGACCGATGCTGCTTCCACTGCGCTTGGTGTGCGTCTCGGTTCTGATGGCGCTCTTCCTTGCCGCCTGGGGGCCCGCCACAAGTGCAATTCCGGTGGCCCCCCAGGCGCCTGAGCCGGCCGCCCCGCTGCGGATCGGCGCCTCCATATCCCTTACGGGAATCTACGACCAGGGCGGCAACGAGCTACGAAACGGGTATCTCCTCTGGATGGAACAGGTGAACGCCACTGGCGGCACCCTGGGCCGGCCCGTCGAGCTCGTCATCTACGACGATGCTTCGGACCCGGACACTGCGGTCAACCTCTATGAGCGGCTCATCACCCAGGACAAGGTCGACCTGATCATCGGCCCGTATTCCAGCACGATCACGGTCCCGGTCAGCACTGTCACCGAGAAGTACAGATTCCCCATGGTCGCGGCCGTCGCTTCGGCTACCGAGATCTGGACGCGCGGCTATCGATATGTCTTCGGGATCCTCACGTTGGCGCGCTTTGACATGGACGGCGCCATCGACATCGCCGGCAGGAACGGCTATCGGGCGGTCGCCATCATCAACGAGAACACTCCTTTCCCCCAGGATACGGCCGCGGGGGCCGCGGAGAGGGCAAGGGAGGCGGGCCTGCAGATCGCCCTCCACGAGGAATACGGCCCAGACGTGCGAGACCTCAGCCCTGAGCTGACCAGAATTCGGGCGCTCAGCCCGGACGTGCTGATCGGCGGCACTTTCGCCGAGCATGCCAGACTCATCGTTCGCCAGCTCAAGGGTCTGAACTGGGCGCCGAAGATGGTCGCCCTCACCGTGGCCCCCGGCCTGCCGGACTTCTACGACATCCTGGGCGCCGACTCGGACTACATCTTTGGGACGACGTACTGGGAGCCCAGCATGAAGGCGCCGGGCGTGTCGGAGTTCGTCGCGAGCTACACGCAGAGATACGGCTATGAACCCAGCTACTATGCTAGTATGGGATTCGGGGCGGCGCAGCTGCTGCAACAAGCGATCGAGCGCACCCAATCGTTCGACAATGAAAGGATCCGCGACGCGCTCGCCACGATGGAGACGAACACGGTCTTCGGGCCGTACAAAGTCGACGAGAGGGGCGCGCAGATCGCCAAGCCCAGCTACCTGCTCCAGTGGCTGAAAGGCGAGCGCAAAATCGTCTGGCCGGACGATGTCGCAGAGGCCGCGTACACAGTCCCGATGCCCGCGTGGGACCAGCGGTGAAGGTTGCCAGCGGCGACAATTGGGCTCAGCTTGCCTTAAACGGACAGGGAATAGCCCCCTTCGGAGAGGAGACCTATGCTACGTACAGTGCGCTTGACGTGCGTCTGTGTTCTGCTCGGGCTCACCATCGCCGTCGGGGCGTTCGCCACGGGCCCAGCACCGGCCCCGCTCCAGGCTCAGGAGCCGGCTGGGCCGCTGCGGATCGGCGCGTCCATATCCCTCACGGGAATCTACGACAAGCCTGCTGGGGAGCTACGAAACGGCTACCTCCTCTGGATGGAGCAGGTAAACGCCGCGGGCGGCATCCTCGGGCGGCCGGTCGAGCTCGTCATCTACGACGATGCGTCAAACTCAGAGACCGCAACCCACCTGTATGAGCGGCTCATCACCGAGGATAAGGTCGACCTGATCCTCGGTCCCTACTCCAGCACGATCACGATTCCCGTCAGCACGGTGACGGAGCACTACGGCTTCGCAATGGTGGCCGCGGGTGCCGCGGCCACCGAAGTCTGGGCGCGGGGTTACCGATACATCTTTGGCATCTACACGTTGTCGCGTTTTGACATGGACGGCGTCATCGACATCGCCACCCAGAACGGCTATGGGACCGCCGCCATCATTAACGAGACCACCCCTTTCCCCAGGGATACGGCAGCCGGAGCGCAGGCGAGAGCAGTCGAGGCGGGCGTGCAGATCGTCGCCCACGAGGAATACGACCCCGAGATGCGAGATTTGACCGCTACGCTGATGAGCATCCAGGCGCTCAACCCGGACGTGGTCATCGCCGGCACGTTTGACGAGCATGCGATCCTCATCGTTCGCCAGCTCAAAGCCCTGAACTGGGCGCCGAAAATGCTAGCGCTCAATGTCGGGCCGTCGCTCCCGGGTTTCTATGAGGCGCTCGGGGCCGATGCAGATTACGTGTTCGGGGCATCGCAGTGGGAGCCCGGCATTGGGGCATCGGGCACAACGGAATTCCTCAGGAGCTACGCGGAAAGGTACGGGTACGAGCCCGGGTACCATGCCGCTGTGGGGTTCGCCGCGGCTCAGCTGCTGCATCAGGCAATCGAACGGACCCAATCGTTCGACAATGAACGGATTCGCGGCGCGTTGGCTGCACTGGAGACGAACACGATATTCGGACCGTACAAGGTCGACGCCACCGGAGCCCAGATCGCCAAGCCAAACTACGTGGTCCAGTGGCTGGAAGGCGAACGTAAGATTGTCTGGCCGAACGATGTCGCGGAGGCCTCGTACATCGTCCCGATGCCCGCGTGGGAGCGGCGGTGAAGGTCGGTTCGAGCATCGGCGCTCGTTCCCACAACACGTCCTTTAGGACAGGGTAGATAGCCGCGCGCGAGGAGGACCTATGCTGGCTCAGACACGTCTTATGAGCATCCGTATTCTGCTCGCGCTCATTGTCGCCGGCGTTGTGCCCGCCACGCGCGCGGCGACACCACCGCTCCAGGCACAACCGGCGGGGCCGGTGCGGATCGGCGCCTCCGTATCCTTCACGGGAGTCTACGACCAGGCGGGCCAGGAGCTACGCAACGGCTACCTCCTCTGGATGGAGGAGGTGAACGCGGCGGGAGGCATCCTCGGGCGGCCCATCGAGTTCGTCATCTATGATGATGCGTCAGACCCGGAGACCGCAACCCACCTCTACGAGCGACTCATCACCGAGGACAAGGTCGACCTGGTTCTCGCCCCCTACTCTAGCAGGCTCACGATTCCGGTCAGCACGGTGACGGAGCGCTACGGATTCCCCCTGATCGCGGCCGGTGCGTCGGCCTCTGAGGTTTGGACGCGGGGCAATCGCTACGTCTTTGGCATCTATACTCTGGCGCCCTCGACCTTGGACGGCGCCATAGCGATCGCGATCGAGAATGGCTACGGCACCGCAGCCGTCATCAACGAGACCACCATCTTCCCCAGGGATACGGTAGCCGGAGCGCAAGCGACCGCAATTGAGGCGGGCATGCAGATCGTCGCCCGTAGGGAATACTCGCCAGATGTGCGAGATCTGACCCCCACGCTGGTGGAGATTCGGGCCCTCGACCCGGACGTGTTGATCGGCGGCACGTATGACGAGCATGCAATGCTCATCGTTCGCCAGCTCAAAGACCTCGACTGGGTGCCGAAGATGCTGGTGCTCACGATCGGGCCCTCCCTCCCGGAGTTCTATGAGGTGCTGGGGGCCGACGCCAATTACGTCTTCGGGGCATCTGATTGGGAGCCGGCTATCACGGCACCGGGCGTCCCGCAGTTCGTCGCAAGCTACACGGAGAGATATGGGTACGTGCCGGGGGACCATGGCGCAGTGGGGTTTGCCGCGGGTCAACTCCTGCAGCAAGCAATCGAGCGTACCCAGTCGTTCGACAACGAAAGGATCCGCGACGCGCTGGCTGCGCTGGAGACGAGCACGATCTTCGGGCCATACAAAGTCGACGCCACCGGGGCCCAGATCGCCAAGCCCAGCTACCTGGTGCAGTGGCTCAATGGTGAGCGCAAAATCGTCTGGCCGGACGATGTCGCGGAGGCCGCGTACATCGTCCCGATGCCCGCGTGGGACCGTCGGTGAATCGGGTTCGGTTGCGCCGTCGTCAGCGCGCCTAGCGCCGGGTCCACTCTGGCGTGGGGATCACGTACATGGCCTCCGCCAGGCCGTCTGGCCACACAATCTTCCGCTCGCCCCTCAGCCACTGGAGGAGGTACATGGGCCTGGCCGTCTGCGCGCCGGTCGCATCAACTCCGTACTGGCCGAAGATGGTGGTGGTCTCCATCGTGGCCAGAGCCTCCCGGTTCTCTATTCGTTGCGACCGACGTATGATTGCGCAACGGGTCACCCCGGGCATCCTGATGCAAACGCGGAGGCTATATGCGCTATCGGCCCTGGCCACTTCTCATCAGCATCACCACGCTTATCCTGACGAGCGCTTGCGGCCCGGGCTCCGCGCCGTCCCAGGGTGGCGGAGGAGAAGCCTCGTCGGCGGCGAACAGGGGCCCGAAGACCCTCACGATCGCCGTGCAGCGCGAGTTGAAGGGGTTCGCCAAGTTCACCGGCGTGGCGGCCGGCGGGGGCAACCCCGGCGCTGGGAATAGCCAGGTTGCCAAGATCGCCCACAACTACCTCGCCCTCGAGGGAGAGAACAGCGGCACGTTCGTGCCGCAGCTGGCGTTCGAGCTGCCGTCGGTCGACAAGGGCACGTGGCGGATCAACCCGGATGGCACGATGGATACGACCTGGAAGCTGCGGCCGAACGTGAAGTGGCATGACGGCACGCCCTTCACGGCTGAAGATCTCGCTTTCGGGTCCGCTCTCTTCCGTGACACTGACTACCCGGTGCCGCCCCCCGAGCGGCTTCTGCTGGTGCGGGCGACGAGCGCGCCCGACCCGCTGACGTTCGTCGTTCACTGGGCGAGCACGGTGGCCTCGGCCGCCGACCCAACCGACTTCGATCCAATGCCGCGGCACCTGATGGAGGAGCTCTACCGCTCGGAGAAGCAGCAGATCCTGATCACCCCGCTCATGAGCAGCGAGTTCGTGGGGCTCGGTCCCTACAAGATCGCCCGCTGGCAGGAAGGCGTCGAGGTGCAATTCGTCCGCTTCGACGAGTACTTCCTCGGCCGCGCGCCGTTGGACCGCATCATCGTGAAATACGTCAGCGATCCCAACACGATGGTGGCCAACGTGCTCGCCGGCGCCGTGGACGTGGTGCTCTCCCCGAGCATCAACCTGGACGTGGCGTCTGAGCTGAAACAGCGTTGGGCGGGCACCGGCAACCAGGTGCTCACCCCGGTCTCCGACTCCCAGCAGTTCCTGCGCCCACAGTTTCGCCCCGAGATCGCGCAGCCGCGTAATGGCGCGCCCAACCTGACCGTGCGCAAGGCGACGTACATGGCGATCGATCGCGAGCTCGTCGCTAGTGCCAGCAGCAATGGCCTGGCCCCGGTCGCCGACAATGCCTGGGTTTCGCCGACCGACCCCTGGCGCAAGCAGCTCGAGACGGCGATCGTGTCCTATCCCTACGATCCGGCGCGCGCTCAGCAATTGCTCGCCGAGGCGGGGTGGGTGCGTGGCGGGGATGGCGTGCTGGTTCACCAGGCGAGCGGGGAGCGGTTCGAAAGCAAGATCTCCGCGCGCCCGACCGCCGGCGCGGACAAGATCCTGGCGCTCATGGCTGATGCCTGGAAGACGATCGGAGTGCAGATGCAGATCGAGGTGCTGTCACCGGCGCTCGCGGCCGACCGCAGAACTCTCGGCACCCAGCCCTTTGGGATTCTGAGCTCGCTGAGCGCAGCCCCGAGCAGCCTGCCGCCGATCCATTCGTCGCTGCTCGCGACTGACGCCAATCGGTGGAGCGGGAGGAACTTTCAGGGGTACAACAACCCTCGGGTGGATGACCTCATCGATCGGCTGCTGGTCAGCCTCGATGAGCGCGATCAGGTCCAGCTGCACCGGCAGCTGCTGCAAGAGACGACGGGCGATGTCGCGCTGATGCCGCTGTACTGGCAAGTCGACCCGGTGGTGGTTGTGCGAGGGGTCAGCGGCGTCACCTACAACGGCACGTCGAACATCTTCGACTGGAACAAGGAGTGAGGAAAGGGGCGTATCTTCCCTCCCCCTGGACGGGGGAGGGCGGGGGAGAGGGTGGTCTCTTCCCTCCCCCTCAACGAGGGAGGGCGAGGGAGAGGGTAGTCTCTTCCCTCCCCCTCGACGGGGGAGGGCGGGGGAGAGGGTGGTCTCTTCCCTCCCACTCGACGGGGGAGGGCGAGGGAGAGGGTGGTCTCTTCCCTCCCACTCGACGGGGGAGGGCGAGGGAGAGGGTGGTGCTTCAGCCGATGGAGGGTCACGGATTTACGCGACGCTCTACCATCTAGGGAGTGTAGCTGGAAAAGGGCTACTGTCATCCTGAGCGAAGCGAAGGATCTGTCACGAACGTCAACCACCGCGCAGATACGCCTACTCTGACCCAGATTCTTCGGCCTGCGGCCTCAGAATGACAGCTTCCTCTAGCCGTGCTCCTACTGGTACACGACGACGGAGGTAGGTCACCGGTTTCCGTAGGGCGGGCAGCCGACCGCCACTGACGAGAGACTTGCGCCGAGTTGTACCATTCGAGCCCCAACACGGTGCTCCGCAGTCGCTTACGCGGGCGCTGCCACCTGACGTTCCAGCGTGATCTCTCTCCGCTCGCGGCTGGACCGCAGCGCCGCGACGCAGACCTCCAGGTTGGCCCGAGCCCACCGGCCGTCGTGCAGGGCAGGCGCAGCGCCGACGATCGCATCGTAGAACTCTTTGACAATGGCATCGCGGCCGTCCGGCTCCCTGGACACGGGCCGCTCCTCAATGGCCTCGTCCCCGTAGATGAAGAGTCCATTGGGAGACTGTCGGATATCGCCTCGGTCGCAGGTGACCACGGTTAGCCCGTAGAAGGGCAGTCCCCTTTGCCGAGAGCCCTCGTCGCCGGGAGTCTCCTGGTAGCCCCGGAGCCTCTTGAGCGAAGCTTCGCCATCCTGCCCGGCCGCCTCTCGAAGCGCTCGGCGCGCGGCGCCATATGGCTCCCGCGACATCCCGCCGCCTTCACTCACACCGTAGGTCAGCTCGGTGCTGTGAAAATGGCCGTACCCACTGAAAACGGCCGTCGCGACCGCCCCGTCCTCGAAGTCCAGAAACATGACGTGGGCGCCCTCGGTGGGCCGCGCCGGGTCCCAGGAGCCCGCCATCGCTTTAACACTGCGCACGAGGCCCCCGGCGATCATCCGCAGGATGTCCACCTGGTGCTCACCCTGGCGGTACGTAACGCCGCCCCCGAGGCTCGTATTCAGCTCTTCCGGGAGCCTCGGCCGGTACAGCCAGTCACCGAACTGCCAGTTGTGGAGCATGCGGAGCCTTCCCAGCTCGCCGGTGCGGACGATACGACGGATCTCGCGCAGCGGCGCCTCGAGGCTCTGTGGATGGGCCTCGACGAGTTGCACGCCAGCCCGGTCAGCCGCCTCAATGAGCGCATCAGCTTCGTCGAGGGTCACCGCCAGCGGCTTGGCGACCAGGACGTGCTTGCGGTGTGCGAAAGCGCTGAGCGCATTCTGGACGTGGAACTGCGTTGGAGTCGCTACATAGACGGCGTCGACCTCGCGGCTTTGGCACAGCGCGTCGACATCAAGATACGTCGCGGCTCCGAAGTCGCTCGCGAAGCGCTCGAGCACCTCGGGCCGGACATCGGCCGCGGCGGTGAGCCGGATGCCCGGGTGTCGCTGGATTGCGGGCAAAGTCCCCGTGGCTAACGCGCCCAGGCCGGCGATGCCAAGGCGAACGGTTCTGCTTTCCATGCGCGTCATACCCTCCCGGGCGGTGGCATGTACTTCAAGAGCCGCTCCTTCGGGACCGTTGCGCTCGCTAGCCCGGACTCGCCCCGGCCATCTCCTAGTTTGGGGCGAAAGAGGCCGTTGCGCGAGCCGAAGTCCCCGGTCAGCACGGTCTCCCCTCGCATGAATCGATCGACGTGGTCGAGCAGCTGAGAGGCGATGCTGCTCGCCCCCACCTCGTCGCGCCGCCTCTCCATTGCGTACATCGCGTCGTCGTCTTCGAGCAGCCATGGGATCTCGAAGATCGTCGTTGACCCCAGAACATCGCCTGGGTCTGGATAGTATCGATAAAGGATGCGACGCGTGTGGCTATCGTCGACGGGGACGTGGAACTCGAGAGCGGCCGATGAGGCGCCGCCCGTTACAAGCAGGACGGGGAACAAAAACCCCGCATCGGCCCTCGCCGCGTCGAGGCTGTCCACCCAGCTCCACGGCACCTTGGACACGCCGATGTGGCGACTCCCCCCCTGCGCCCGGAGCACGTCGTAACGGGGGAGCGGGGGAGCGGGCTCGGGGCCGAGGTAGGCGAAAGCAAGCCCGCCCAGCTCGTGCACCGGGTAGGCCACGGCGTTCACGTCCTCTCCAGCCGCACCCGGCACCGGTAGCTCGATGCATATGCCGCGGTGGTCGAACCTCCACCCATGGAAGTAGCACCGGATGCCGTTCAGCTCCGGCTTCGCGTAAGCGAGGGAGATGCGCTGGTGCGGGCAACGCTCCTGGATGATCCCGAGCGCGCCCGACAGGTCCCTGTAGAGCACCAGGTCTTCGCCCAGGATGCGAACCTGCTTGGTGGGCCGTTGCGCAACGACGTCGCCGCTCGCGCCGACGGGAAGCCAGTAGCGTCGTAGCAGCCTGCCGGCGGGGCTGTCCGGCCCAACACGACGCAAGTTTTCGTGGTGCTCGTTGACCAGCGCTTGTCCTCCATCGAGCCAGCAGCAGCACTGCATCGCGTTGCGGGCTTCAGGCCCGGCTGGGAAGGCGGCGGGCCACTCGGAGTATAAGGTGAGGCGCCGCCAACCTACCGCGCGGCCAGCAACGTCGGCTGTGAGAGAAGCCATCGCAGCCGAACGAAGTCTGCGCCGGTATCGAATGTCCGGCCCCGCGTTCCAGCTTGACCCCTCAGGCGAAGACAAGAGGAAGCCCCGCCTAATAGCGGTAGTGGTCGCTCTTATAGGGCCCCTGCTTCCCGATGCCGACGTAGCGCGCCTGCTCCTCGGTTAGTTCGCTGAGCGTCGCGTTCAGCTTGGCGAGCTGCAGACGCGCCACTTTTTCGTCGAGGGCCTTCGGCAGGATGTGGACCCCAATCGGGTACTTCCCCGGGTTGATGTACAGCTCGATCTGCGCGAGCACCTGGTTGGCGAACGAGGAGCTCATCACGAAGCTCGGGTGTCCGGTGGCACAGCCGAGGTTCACGAGGCGCCCCTGGGCGAGCAGGATGATCCGCTTGCCGTCAGGGAATATGACGTGGTCGACCTCGGGCTTGATGTTCTCCCACTCGTACTGCTTCAAGCTCGCCACGTCGATCTCGTTGTCGAAGTGGCCGATGTTGCAGACGATCGCGTTGTTCTTCATTCGCCTCATGTGATCGTGGGTGATGACGTTCACGTTGCCGGTGGCGGTGACGAAGATGTCGGCCTTGTCGGCCGCTTCATCCATCGTTACGACGCGGTAGCCCTCCATCGCCGCCTGCAGCGCGCAGATCGGATCGATCTCGGTCACCCACACCTGGGCCTGGAGGCCGCGGAGGGCCTGGGCCGAGCCCTTGCCCACCTCGCCGTAGCCGGCGACGACGGCGGTCTTGCCCGCCACCATCACGTCGGTGGCGCGCTTGATGCCGTCGACCAGCGACTCGCGGCACCCGTAGAT
>CAYQJS010000053.1:0-36942 GCA_964417895.1 uncultured Chloroflexota bacterium
CTCCGACCCGGCGATCTTAACTTCACCGCCTGTCCAGTTTTCGGGGGGCACTATAAGCGTCGCGATTCCAAAAGAACTGGAGTTCGGGGCGAACCGAGGCTGGCTTGGGGATAAAACAATCGGTCCCGTGCCCGGTGATCAGATATAGGACTTCGCCGGGATCGAATGTCCATCCTTGGCCGTTCCCCAATCTTGCCGGCAGTTGGTATACGTGAGGTGCGAGTTGCCGGTTCGTTTCATCCGAGATGATCCACCCTGGGAGATCCCACGAGGAAGGGCCGTCGTTTACGATGCGGATCCACTCCTCCTTCGTGGTCTTCGCCCCCCTCTTCTGATTGTGGATCTCGGTGATCTTGAGGCCTGTTGCGGTTGCAGTTCGCGCCAATTGCGACCTCCTGGGACAGCCCCGACGGGAGCATCCAGCAGCAGACTGTATCCAAACTTGAGTTGATTGTCAAGTCAAGTAAGGGCCCTTGCATTGGCCCAGAAGGGCAGTTTAGAGGAGAGATCGCTGGCCAAGGTACTCCTGGCGAGACGGATGCACGCGCCCAACCTCATCGACGTACGCTCGGCCCATCTGCTCGAGCGCGATCTGCATGACGGTCACAGTGACCTGACAGTCCTGGCCGAGCTGATATATATCGGACAGCGAGGCAATCGCTCGCTTGCCAATGTGCTCCACTAACAAGTTCCGAGGAAGAAGGAGGTGGCTCATAAACCAGGCAGCGTGTCGCTCTTCCCACGTATCTGAATCTTGGCGACAGACAAAATTCATCGGTGGGTCGAAGCCTGGGAGGCTTTCGGTGAGTGCCGCGCCTTGGTCTACATGCAGCGCCCAGTGGCCAAGTTCGTGCGCCAGAACTGTACGCTCAAGGAACGCCACGTCGTCATAGAGGAGCCGCCTATTCTCATTAAAGACAACGAGGCGCCGCGCCGGAATAAGCCCGGCGAGAACCGTATGATCGGGTGGTTCCGGGATGGGCTCCCAGAGAGTGTCCAACAGGCAAAAGTTTTCTGCGATGCGATCCACCGGGATGGGAAGATTGATTGGCTGTCCGCACGCGGCGCTGAATCTTCTTAGGACATCGGAGGCGTGGCGGCTGACCATCACTTCGTTGTAGAAGGTAGCCCGAGACACAGCTCAGGAATTTCGCTTTCTTCGCCGCTTGAGAAGGGCCGCCCAATCGTTCCGGGTCATCACGTCACCTTGCAATGAACGTAAGTACTTAACAGCGAGCGGTTCCTGGACGAGGAACTCTTCGAGGTCTGAGGGTAGTGATCCGGCGAGCCGAATGAGCTCATCGGCATCCAGTTTGAGTAGGCCGGCGAGCGCGCGAATTGTTTTTTCGCTCGGGGCCGGCATACGGTCATTCTCGATCTTCGAGAGGTAGGTGAAGTCGATCTCGGTTTGGTCCGCGAGCTCCTTCTGGCTGAGTCCTAGCTTTTTGCGAGCGTCACGGACGGCGCGGCCAAATGAGGGTTGGGGGTCTTGCATGCAGAGGTCTGGCCCCTTGGTGTATTGACGATGCACATTGTGGCACACCTCTGTTTGCCGGAGCCAAGACCTGAAAAGGGAAGTCCCGACATTTCTGCCGGGGATGTCGCCGACCTAAATCGGATTTTCGGGGCCTACTTCCGCCTGCTTCCTTCCTGACTCAGTCGTTTCCTGGCTCAGCGCGCCAACCTGAGCCCTATTCAGGCTGGCCGCCAACCCGTCTCAGATACGAAAGTTTTCGAGATGATCCGCTCACGCTGGGGCCCAGGTGAAGCGCAGGGTCCATTCGCCTGCGGCGCCCTCAACAATGCGGCCATCGCCGCGCTCATCGCCGCCGCCAGCGCCGGCAAGGCGCTGATCGATGATGACTGCGCCAAAAAAAGGTCGCCGCGCTCACCCGGCGCTTGGCGCAACTGCTGAGCGTGTTTCGGCGCGTCCTCGGCAAGATTCAGACGACCGCGGCTCGCATCATTGACGAGTTGGCAGGGTCGGACGCGCACTCTGAGCCAGGCATCGCGTAGCCATAGCCAGTCGGTCGGAGTGAAAGCGGAGAGCATCTGGCTATGTTTCGTTGCGGGCAGCTTGACTGGGGCCCCAGGGTGGCGAGGACCGCAGCCGCAGCCACGCTGGGGATTCCCTCTCAGCCGCTGAACGGGTATTCAAAGTCGTGTGAGATCCACGATCAACGGACATCGGCTCATGCGGTAGCATGCGGATGCCGTGAGTTAGGATTGCCGCGAGGTGACTCTTGGCAGCAACCCAAATTGCGGAGCTTCAAGTTTCGCCGGGTGTGTGGTACCTCCATCATCCGCACCATCGAAATAGAAGCCATAGGAAGTCACAGTGGACGATCTCAAGGAAGCAGGAGACACTTACCTTCACCCGTTCCCTCAACGATGGCTGGATAGTCGATAACCAGGGCTGGGGCATTCACATCGATTCGGGAGTAGCCACCTACCTCGGTTTGGGAGTTGACCGCAAGACGCGCCTGTTCATTGCGAAATTCGTCGACGGAACGACATCCGGACACTGGCATGGGTATCCCGCTGACCATCAAAGGACGGCCGATAGGCCGGCCCTGATCGTCCTGCGTAAGTGGCTTGATCGCCAACTACTTCCCGCCACGAAGCTCCGAAAAATAAGCGAAGGGTCACCATGCAGCCTCTGAAGTTGACGCTGCCCGGCGAGTTTTGGGACTCGCAGATCTACGCGGGAAGGCTCTACTTGTTCCGAATCGACGGTGGAGTCCAGACGATCGATTGGGACCGCCTCGTTGCCAACTGGGAAGAGGCGGAGGAGTCACGGCTGGCCGTCGTCTGTGCCTTCCGCAGGAGTGACTATCTCTATGGCAGTCGATGGGATCTGCTATTCCAAGATCCTCGAATTAAGCAATTGATAGACGAGAGGTTTGAAGCGCTTTCCCATATCGAGTTGGTGACGTCGAGCGACCAATTGTCGGTTGCTCAACTGGGGATTCAGGACAACCCCTTTCCATTCCCTCACGCTGATTCGACGATCTACCGACAAACGATCTACACGGCTTCACAAGACGGACTGTTCTCCGCATCGGGCCGAAAAGGAAATCAGAAGCCCATCAGCACGAGAGTCCGACGACAGTGGGATGCGCCGCTGTATTCGCTGGCTGGGGCGTGGTTCGCGCTCGCCCTTGCGGCCGGGGACGATGGTCTGTTCGAGCTTAGCCTGGCCAATGATTGGAGCGTCGACTCGCAAATCCACCAGCTCAGCCCTAACCACTGCACCAAGTGTAGCTGGGCGTATCAGAGTATTTACGGATCTTCGCATCTAGCGGGTGGTTCGCTTGCCGAGTTCAGACCCAGAGATCAGAGTCCAACCAGCAGACGAGAGTCGGTCCCATTTTCCGATCTGCCGACGGACGACGAGTACTCCCCTCGCGTATTCAGCCGGCTAGTTTCGGATTCAACGATCTTTCAGGAGCAAGGGTACTCCTGGGCCGGTCGGGACAAGCTCTGCCAGGTTAGCGGTAGTCGCTTGCGAGTCGTGGGTTACGATCCGTGGTCCGGCGAGGATGCAACGCTCTTTAGTCATTTAGGCGATTTGGGCTTGAAGTTAAACGGAGCCGGGGTCGTTTCAGGGGCAGTCGCACTGTTCGGGACCGTGGTGGAACTTGACGACAGTTTGATCGTCCTCGGCAGCGACGGCGACACATTGCAGATTCCCGGAGAGCCCGTGAACTGGCGCGTCTTTCCACGATCGCGCTTCTACGAGAACCAGCTTCATGTAATTTACGAAGATCGATTGGAAGTTCTGTCGTTTAATCACGACTATTTTGTGGACCAGAAGCGGAAAATATCGGGGTTCAAGGCACCCGCTAGTCTTGGGATTCGGGCCGGGCGACGGTATAATGGCTTTGTCTGACGGACAAAACCCATGAGTCCATGCCTAACAGGCGAAACAGATCAAATTGGGAGTTAGGCACGACCCGTAAGAGCATGCCTTCCAAGCAGGCTGTCGCGGGTTCGAGTCCCGTCTCCCGCTCCAATGACCGCCAGCCGGCCATAAACGCGTCTCTTATGACCGTATCTTTCCCCCGCGCGTTGCGGTTGCCGCCCGGCCAAGAACCTGGCATTTAGGCAGGTAATCCCGGGTCTCGAACGGGAATCGGGCCCTGACCCGAGCACCTGCCTACTCTGCGTTTCTTCGCCTCGCAACAAGATCGGTGCCTGAACGCTACTGGCGTTGGAATTCGGATCCTACGGGCAGGATCGATCGCCGTGGCCGGAGCGAAGGCCTGGCTGGCATGATGGGGCTCCTCACCGATGAGCTGCCCAGCCTGACCCTACACTTTCGCCCACCGGTCGTGGCTCACACGGCGACTCGACCCGCCCGGCACCAGCCGCATCCATGATCACTACCCACGGGAACGCCCAGCTATGGGGCCCGACGATAGCACTCGCGTGTTGTCGTGTTGATCTGGGGACGCAACTGGAGCGCCGTTCGCCTTAGAATTCAGCTTGGAGCTGCGCCCCCGCAAACGCGCATGAAGGCCAGCTGTCGCACACGAGGTCATGCATGCAGGGCAGTCTCGGCCTCCCTCTGCTTCTTCTTGCGCTTCTTACCAGCGTCGCTTGTGCCGGCGGCCAGCCTTCAACCCGCGCGTCTGAGCCGCAGGCGGCAGACCTCCGCATGTCGCAGCGCACTCTCGTCTTGGCCAACCGGGGCGAGCCGCCCCAGCTCGCCTCCCGGCGGGTCGGCAGCACCGGGTCGCTGACCTGGGGCTTCACGCTGCGCCTGCCCAACGCCTACCTCACCCTGACGGACGCTAACGGCCAGGTCCTTCCCTACCTGGCCGAGAGCGGTCCGGCCCTGAACACCGACACCTGGCGCATCGCACCCGACGGCACGATGGAGACCACCTACCGGCTCAGACCAGGCCTCGCCTGGCACGACGGAGCACCGCTGACGGCCGAAGATTTCGTGGTCGCCTGGACGCTCTATTCCATACCCGAATTGGGTCAGACGGGCGATGTCCCCCTGAAGTTCATGAGTGACGTTCTGGCACCCGACCAACGGACGGTGGTTATCCGGTGGCACGCATCGTACCCAGATGCCGACCGTATCAACACCGACTTCCCGCCCTTGCCCAGGCACATCCTTGACGCTCCGCTCCGCGAAGCGCTGGCTTCGCGCAACTATGAGACGCTCATCAACCAGCGGTTCTGGAACTTCGAGTACGTGGGCGCCGGTCCCTTCAAGCTCGACCGCTGGGAGCCCGGGGCCTTCGTGGAGCTTTCCGCTTTCGCTGGCCACGTCCTCGGGCGCCCGAAGATAGAGCGCATCAAGGTGCAGTTCATGGGCGATTCAAACGTGGTGCTGGCCGGCCTCCTCGCCGGCGAGATCTCGGTCTCGATCGACGACTCGATCCGCTTCGAGCAGGCCAGTGTACTCAGAAACCAGTGGGGTGATCGGGGCATCGTGATCATGACCCCCACCCAGCAGCGCTACACCTACATGCAGCTCAACCCGCAGTACCAGCGGCCCGCTAGCCTGAACGACCTGCGCGTGCGGAGAGCCCTCGCCCACACCATCGATCGCGACATGCTCAACGAGGGTCTGTTCCAGGGGAATGGGCAGATGGGCCACACCATGGTTCCCTCCACGGCGACCATCTACCCGCAGGTTGACAGGACTATCGCTCACTATCCCTACGATCCTCGTCGCGCCGAGCAACTCATGAACGAGGTGGGCTACACCAAGGAGTCCGACGGCTTCTTCACCCATCCGACGTACGGGCGCTTCAATTCCGAGTACAAGGTCCTTGACTCGACGAACAATGTCACGGAGGCCACCATCCTGTCCGACCTGTGGCGGCGCGCTGGGTTCAACATCCAGCAGGCAGTCTTCACCCCGCAGCAAGCGGCGGATAACGAAGCCAGGGCCACCTTCGTCGGCCTCAGCAGCACGAGCGGGAGCGGGTTAACCTATCCGTTCGCGGTAGCGACCTGGCATTCAAGCCAGATCCCCACCGCCCAAAACCGCTGGCGGGGCTCGAACCGCAGCGGCTGGTCCAACTCTGAGTACGACCGGCTGTCCGACGCCCTGGCGACCACTCTGGACCGCTCAGCCCGCGATCAGCTGATCATCTCCGCGCTCAAAATCCTGCACGATGAGGTGCCATACCATACCTTGTATTTCGGCCTCGGGGTGCTCGCCTACGACCGGGGCCTCAGCGGCCCTCGCGTAACCGTACCCGAGACTAATTACTCCTGGGACATCCACACCTGGGGTTGGCAGTAGGCCACACCGGCATCGTAGCGAGAGTGCCAGGCGGCCCCAGGCCGGCACCGCTTGGCTGGGCGGGACCGCGCTCGACGGGTACGCCATTCCCAACCGGCGCGTCGAAAGCTTCGCAGTCTACACCAATACCGCCCCCGGGGCCAGATGCGGTCCACCGCCATCTCCACGACTATGTTCGCAGCGGATCGGCTCAACAGCCCTTGGGCTACCCCTGGACCGTATCCGGGTGCGTTACGGCGACACCGGCGAGGCTCCCCCCATTCCGGGGCAGGAGGCAGCCCCCTCACCCACGTCCTCGGACAGGCCACCATGGACGGCGCCACCGCCATGAGGTCTTCGACTGGCGGAGTCCACCACCGAGACGTTCGCGACCGTTGCGCCGTTTTTCCGCCGCGCGAAAACGTGGCATCATGTCCCAGGTCAACTGGATGGCTGCCGACATTGATTTCCTCGCAGAACGGGTGAGGTTTCGGCGGGTTGAGGGATGCACTGGCGTGCGCCGACGTGAGGCTCTCTCGCCCCGCAGACGTGGAAGCGAACTAGGTCGAGAGCAGGGAGGGATGCGAGACCATGCTATCCGCGCAGGAGAACAAGCTACTCACTCGCACAGGCCAGGGGACGCCGTGTGGCGAGCTGCTGCGCCGCTACTGGCAGCCGGCTGCCCTCGCTGAAGAGCTTCCGCGCGGCGGGCCGCCCCTGCCCGTCAGGCTGCTCAGTGAGGACCTGGTCCTCTTCCGCGATGAGCACGGGCGCCCGGGCTTGCTCGGACTCCACTGCTCGCACCGCGGCGCGGACCTCAGCTACGGCCGGCTGGAGGATGGCGGCATCCGCTGTATCTACCATGGCTGGCTCTACGATGTAAATGGTCGCTGCTTGGAGCAACCCGGGGAGCCTGCGGGCAGCACCTTCCACGAGCGGATCCGACACCCGGCCTATCCCTGTCAGGAGGTAGGCGACGTGATCTTCGCCTACCTTGGTCCCGGAGAAGCGCCCTTGCTTCCGGCCTACGAATGTCTCACCGTGCCGTCCGATCATCGGTTCGTCACCAAAACCCTTCAGGAATGCAACTATCTTCAGGGGAACGAAGCGAACCTCGACTCTCAGCACCATTCTTTCCTTCACCGGGTGGCCACGGACGAAGAAGAATCGACGCGCGCGATCCAGGCCAATGATGGGGCCCCCATCATCGAGCCCGAAGAGACCGACTACGGCGTCCGCGTCTACTCGATCCGTCAGGTTCCGCCGGATCGACAGTTCATTAAGATCACGAACTTCGTCTTTCCGAACCTGTGCGCGGTTACCGGTTACCGGCATGGCTACAGCATTCACTGGCACGTCCCCATCGACGACGAGACCCACTGGAAATACTACTTGCGCTTTAATCGCACGGCGCCGTTCAAGGAGGAGGCAGCGCTCAGCCGAGAGCAAACCCCTGACTACAGGCTCATCAGGAACCGCTCCAACCGCTATCTCCAGGACCGTGAGGAAATGAGGAGCCGGACTTACGCCGGTTTGGGGCCCAACAACAACGTTCACGACACGTGGGTCACTGAGAGCCAGGGCGCAATACAGGACCGAACGCAGGAGCGGCTCGGCTACAACGAGCGAGGGATCATTGCCGCGCGCAAGGTCATGCTGCGAGCGATTGACGACCTCCAGGCGGGCCGCAAGCCGCTTCACGTGGTTCGAGATCCGGCGAGCAACTACTTTCCACATATGGCCGCGCGGAAAGAGATCGTTCCCGCCTCGGTCGACTGGCGCGCATACATGGAAGAGACGATGCTCAGCATGGATTCTGCGTGGGCTGTCGCTCGCTGAGCCCTCGGATATGGACCTAGCAGATTGAGGAGGCTGAAATGCTGACCAACGAAGAAAACGAGCGGCTGACGCGGGTAGGTCCGGGAACGCCCGGTGGCGAGCTACTTCGTCGCTACTGGCATCCGGTCTGCCCGGCCGAGGACGTCACCCACGAGCACCCCGTGAAACGAGTTCGACTTCTGGCCGAGGACCTGGTCCTTTACCGCGATCCGGAGGGTGGCTACGGCTGCGTCGGGGAGCAATGCTCACATCGTGGGGCCTCCCTGTACTACGGCTTCCTGGAGGATGGCGGCATTCGCTGCCCCTACCACGGCTGGCTGTACGACAAGACCGGGGCCTGCCTGGAGCAGCCCTTCGAGCCGGCCCAATCGTTGATGCGCCACACTATCCGCCATCCAGCTTATCCGGTCGAGGAGCGAGCCGGACTTCTGTTCGTTTATATGGGCCCGCAGCCGGCACCGCTGGTTCCGAACTATGACGTGATCACGCGCAAAGATGGGACTCGGCGCATCGAGCTAGACCCGCTGCTCAACTGCAACTGGCTGCAGATGATGGAGACCAATGTCGACCCCACGCACAACCATTTCCTGCATCACTACATGAGCATCAAGCTCAACCTGGGACGGCGGCTCGAGCTAGACCCGCCCATGCGCGAGATCGAGTTCGAGGCGTGCGAGTGGGGGGTCATGAAGCGATGTCTGCTCGCGGACAAGGCCGGCGATCGCTGGGAGGAGAGCGGCACTGCGGTCTTCCCCAATGTCCTGCGCCACCATCTGTCCAGCGGCAACATGAGCCTCCACTATCGCGTGCCCATCGACGACACGCATTCCCGCACTATCTGGGTGGGCTTCGACCCGTCAAAGGATGGACGCGAGGTCGAACAGACGGAAATCCCCGTCTCATACAACGTGTTCAAAGACGAAAACGGCGACTTCACGATGCAGGACAACGGCAACCAGGACTCCATGGCCTGGGAGACGCAGGGGCCCATCCGGGATCGGACCATCGAGCGACTCGGCGCGACCGACCGCGGCGTCGTGCTATTCCGCGAGCTGCTGCGGGACCAGATCGAGGTTGTGCGAGGCGGCGATGATCCCATGGGGGTCGTTCGCGACCCGAACCGTAACCGGATCATTCGCTTCGCGGAGCGACGCGAAAGGGTTGGGGAGCCGACCGTTTCAACTCGGCGGGCCGAGCGACAAGTCTTGTCTGGCTTGGCCTGACTCGGCGGGATGCCTTCGCCAATAGCTGAAAGCCAGTAACAAGCTCGAGAATTGGCTGGTTGCCTAACGGATCTCCCACGTGTGCGCATTCCACGCGGAGGTCCCGTCTTTGTGCTTCGGCAACACGTTCGCCAGGCGGTTGTGGACCAACTCCACTTCCACGGTGAAGAACAGCGGGAGCTGGTTCACCACCTCTGTCATGTGGGAGACGATGTCACCGAATATCTGAACGCGTTCCTCCAACGGGATCGTCTTCTCATACTTCGCCAGCAGCGCATCGAATTCGGCGTTCGAATAGGCGGAGAATTGCGGAGCGGAATACCGGTTGGCGGCGGTTGGGATCTGGGAGGTCCCAAAGCGCGGGAGCTGCGGTGGCCCGTAGCCGCCTCGCTGCATCGCTAGCGCCGGGAACGCTGCCCGCCACTCGCGGTCCTCCGACATCTGCTCCGGAATGACGAGCGCCTCGGTCGCGATCCCGACGCGCTTGAAGTAATCAGCGATCGCGAACAGGGACTTTTCATCTGTTGTTCCCTGTGAGCTCCGGATCTCCATGAAGAGCGGCTCGTTGGCGCTGCTGCGGAACATGCCATCGCTCCCTCGGGTGAAGCCGAGGGCTCCGATCATCTCGATCGCCTTCGCAGGGTCGTATTCATACTTTGTTACACGGCGCTCGGCGTCCTGGAAATCGGGGTCAGACGGATCGACAATCGAGTGGTTGACGCCGCCGTAGCCGGACTGGATCGTGTCGACCATCTCCTGGCGGTTCATCGCGTGCATAAGCGCACGGCGGAACCTCAGGTCGGTCATGATCGGCGGGTTGGGGTTCACGAACTTCGGCCACATCCAGTAACGGCTGGTGTTTGAGACGAGCGGCTTGCCGTCCCGCCACTGGCCGCGGGCGATCACTGCTTCATCCACGGATAGTCCACGTCCCAGCACGAAGTCGACCGTCCCCGCCAGCACGTTGGCGAGAGCCGTGGTCTGATCGGGGATGAACCGCACCTCCATGCTGTCGATCTTCGGCCGGCCGAGCATGTAGTGGTCGAACGCGTCGAACAGGAAATGGCTCCCGCGAACGAACTCCCGCAATTTGAATGGGCCGAGCCCGACGAAGTCATCGGACCAGTATGAGAGCTCCGGGATCTTCGTCTTCTCGGTCGCGTACATGCTCTCCACGAGGTGCTTCGCGACTGGCTGGTGATACGGGCGACTGATCTCGCGCGTGAACACGGTATCGGCCAGGATGAATGTTTCCTTCCAAACCAGCTTGAAGGTGTGCGGATCCACCGCCTCGGCGCTCTCGACCTGCCGATAGAGGGGGTCATTTCCTCCGAGGGTGGGGTCCCGTCCCAGCGTCGTCGTGAAGACAAGGTCGTCGGAGGTGAACGGAGCCCCATCGTGCCAGGTGATATTGGGGCGGATCCTCCAGGTCGTCTCCATGCGCCCGTCCGCGAGCATGCGCCACAGGCCGTTCTCTATGGTAGGGACCTGCTCAGCGAGATGGGGGATCCGCCTGCCCAGGTTGTCGGTGGTCGTGAGCCCGGCGTGCAGAAGCTCGTCGATCTCGTGCATCCCGGCCACGGAGGACTGGAACGTTATGCGGCTATTCGCGTGCGGCGGATTGCCCATGATGGCGGCCGTCAGGCGCTTGGGAGCAGTGGTGGGAGCATTCGCGGCAGTCTGGCCGGTGCTGGCACGGTCTTGCGGACCCACGCAGGCGGACACCAGAAGTCCGAGCGCAAGCATCATGACGGTGGTCTTGAACGGCGTCTGCATGGGGCCTCCCCTCGTGGAACGATTAGGGACGCATTTTGGGGCTAGCGGCCCCGGGCGGCTCGAGCCATCTCTTACCTGCCGGGTCAGGCTGGCCTATGTTAGGTGACGTGTCCGGGACCCGTCAATCCTCTAGGGTACTGTCTTCGATCAAACCCCGGCCCGGTCCCGATTGCTGACAATTGGTGCCCCAGAGCCGGCCCCAGAGCCGGTTTTTGGCACTTGAGCTAACGTGTGATACCCTACGCCGCGAGACCAGTCGAGGCCCCACAGGTGAACCTGGTAAACAACCGGTTCGCCAGCGTTGCCAATGACCAGCGGGATTCGACCGGGATGGCACTCGCATCTCCGGGACCCGCAGTCAGGCAGCAGCGGAAGGGAGGAGACATGGCAACGCGAGTTCCGGCGCTAGGGGGCGTCGATGACGTGCAGATCTTCGATGCCGCCGGCCTCGTGAGCGGAGCAGTCGAGCGCGGCAGCTTCCGCGACTATGTGGAGATGGCAACTTCGTCGAATTGCGAGATCTCGGTGATACGGACGCCCGCGGCGGGTGCAACCGAGTTGCCGGCGGACCCGGATGCCGACCGTATCCTGCTGCTCCTCCGAGGCACCTGCACGGTGGAAGGGCCATCCGGAACGCGCCCCTTGATCGAGCGCCAGGGGGTTCTGCTCCCCACGGGCGTCGCGTGCCTTGTTACTAACGAGGGCAGCGAGCCCCTTGTGTTCTTCGCGCTCCGCACGGAATCCGGAGATAAGCGTCCCGGCTACGTCCCCAACGTCCCCTCCGGTGTGCTGGTCAAAGTCCCCGAGGCGGAGATATCCGCCCAGGGCTTGCAGGCCCACCTCTTCCTCTATGCCCTCGACCGGGAAACCATCGGCATATCCTCACAGCGCCTCAACGAGCTGAACTTCGCCTCGATCCTACGCATGAACTGCGAGTACGAGCGCGCGGGCGACGACGTGCTGGTGAATCTGCCTGAACGATTGGTCCGCTGGTTCCAGCTCCGAGACCTTACCGAGTCGGACTACCGCATTATTCCCTCGGCGGAGCGCACGTATGTCCGAGTAGACATCCGCCCACTCGTGGTTCGGGAGGCCAGCACCCCGGTCACGCCCTAGCCAAGAAAGGGGGTACTCGTGGACCTGGAGATCTTCGACGTAGCCCAGGCTCTGGAAGAACAGGCGAGCCGACCGGGTACGGTTGGCGGTCGCTTCGACATGGCGACCTCCACCAAGTGCTACATCGCTGTCTTTCGCCACTCGAACAAGTTCGTCGGAGAGCGAACGGTGCACTCGCACCCGGATTCGGACCAGATCCTGTTCGTGCTCGACGGCGAGTGCGCGGTCACCAGCCTTTCGGGCAAATACACGCTCAACGTCCACCAGGGCGTGCTGGTGCCCGGGGGTGTCAACTACGGATTCGCCAATGAGACGGAGGAAGACCTGATCTTCCTCTCGCTGCGAACGGAATCGGTGGGTGGTCGTCGCGTAGCCTACGTGCCGAGTGTCGCTTCCGACGCGCTCGTCAGAATCCCCGCGGCATTCTTCGGCGGGACGCCGATCGGTCGCTTTGTCTACGCGTACGCGATCGACCGCCGGACAATCGGTCTTTCGCCGATGCTGCTCGACGATTGGAACCGAGGAACAATGCTGCGCGTGAACTGCGACTACGAACGGTCGGGGGAAGACATTCTCGTCAACCTGCCCGAGCGAATCGCCAAGTGGTACCTGGTAGACGATCTGACCGACGAAGACTATCGCGTCACGTATGACGCCGACGGCAGCAGGGTCCGAGTGGATCTCAGCCCGCTCATCGACCGCAGAGCGGCCGCGCAATCCTGATTTCAGCAATCAAACGAGTGGCGAGGCGTCGGAGGAGATCACCGCATGCTGAACACAGATGAGAACGAGCGTCTTACCCGTGTCGGTCCCGGAACCCCGTGCGGCGAGCTCATGCGCCGCTACTGGCAACCGGCTGCCCTGGCCGAGGAGCTTCCCCCCGGGGGCGCGCCGGTACCGATCCGTTTGCTCGGTGAGGATCTCGTACTCTTTCGCGACGACGCGGGACGCCCAGGGCTAATCGGGCTCCACTGCTCCCATCGTGGGGCGGATCTCTCCTATGGCCGGCTCGACGATGGTGGCCTGCGCTGCATCTATCACGGCTGGCTCTACGACGTGGAGGGCCGATGTCTCGAGCAGCCAGGAGAGCCCACCGGCAGCACCTTCCACGAGAAGATTCGCCACCGGGCCTACCCGTGCCGTGATCTCGGAGGGCTCATCCTGACCTACATGGGCCCCGGGAAGCCACCGCTCGTCCCCGCGTTCGAGTTCCTCGCCGCTCCCGAGACCCACCGTTTCGCAATGAAGTTCTTCGTCGATTGCAATTACCTGCAGGGCTGCGAGTCCGGCCTCGACCCGGTGTCCGCGGGCATTCTCCATCGCGGCGCGGGAGGCGACCCTCGCCACGTTGCCCCAGCCCCGAGCATCGAAGTCGACGAGATCGACGTTGGCCTTCGCCAGTTCACGATCTTCCGCTTCTCGGCTGAGAAGTACTACTTTAAGCTGAACAACTTCGTTCTGCCCGGCTTCAGCATGGTGGGCGCGCACACAGACGGCGACGGCTACCAGGCCAACTGGCACGTTCCCATCGATGACGCTCACGCCTGGGAGTACAACTGCCGCTTCCGCCGCTCCGGGCCCATCGAGGACAAAGCCGAGCTGAGGGACAAGTTCGACTACATCACGCCGGACTATCATCTGACACGGGGCGCCGAAAACCGCTATCTCCAGGACCGAGAGGAAATGAAACGGGGCTCCTTCGCTGGCATGGGACAAGAACACCGTACTCGCGCGGCATTTGGCGCGCAGAGCCAGGGGCCCATCCGTGACCGGACCCAGGAGAACCTCGGATACACCGACGTTTCCATCATCGCCGCGCGTCGCGTCCTCCTGAGGGCTATTCAAGACGTGGAAGAGGGGCGAGATCCCCCAGGCGTCGTGAGAGACCCTGAAAAGAATGATTTCTCTCATGTGGTGCTCGGGCGCAATGAGGTGCCCGCGGGGGCTGACTGGCGGGAGCACTGGAAGAGCGTGCTATTCCCGGCAGCTGTCGCTGAGGGCCGAAGCTTCCTCGCCCAGCACCAACGCGTTCTGGGAGGGGCCAGCCGATGAAAACCGAAGCAGGGTAGCGGCGGGCGCAGGTCCAAGGCCGCATGACACGACTGCGATCCCGTCAGGCATGAGGAGCAGACGATGCTGACCGCCGAGGAAAACGAGCGACTCACGCGGGTCGGGCCGGGGACGCCCATGGGCGAGCTCATGCGTCGCTACTGGCTGCCTGCGCTCACCTCGGCCGAGCTTCCCGAGCCCGACTGCCCACCCGTGCGCGTACGACTGATGGGCGAAGACCTCGTTGCCTTCCGTGACAGCAACGGACGCGTCGGCCTGTTAGCGGAGAAGTGCTCTCATCGGCGGGCGTCGCTGTTCTACGGACGCAACGAAGAATGCGGCCTCCGTTGCATCTACCACGGCTGGAAGTACGACATCGACGGCAACATCCTCGACACCCCGGCTGAGCCGGCCGAGAGCATGATCAAACACCACGTGAAACACCCATCCTATCCTTGCCATGAAGTAAACGGGCTCATCCTGACGTACATGGGCCCCCGGGAGAAGATACCGCTAGTGCCCAACTTTCCCTGGTTCACACTGCCTGCCCAGAACGTCCGCGTGACGGCCAGGCTCTACAACGAGTGCAACTGGCTGCAAGCGTTGGAGGGCGATTGCGACCCGGCGCACTCGCCCTACTTGCACTGGCGGGGCGACCGAGCCAGCAGCAATCAGCAGGCTCGGCGCAACGTCTCCCCGGGCATCGAGATCGAGGTCACTTCCTGGGGAGTACGAGCGGCCGCGATCTTCCGCCAGGATGCCGAGACCAACCTGGTGCGAACAAACGTGTTCGTCATGCCGTGCATCGGGAACATCCCCAACGGTCGGGTCATCGACGGCAAACTGGACGGCTGGTTCTCGGTCTACCAGGTGCCGGCCGACGACGAGAACGTTTGGCGATTCAACGTGCACGTCGGCCGGACGCTCCCGCCGCAGTTCAGCGATGAGCCCCAGGCAGGGCCGGACTTCAAGAAGTTCCGGAACCGCGCCAACGACTACCTCATCGACCGCGAGGCCCAGCGGTCAGGGCGCGTCTACTGCGGCGTCGACGCCCCTAACAATACGCAGGACGCCTGTGTCACTGAGAGCATGGGGTCCATCACCGATCGGACCGGGGAGCACCTGGGCGCCATCGACGCACACGTGGTGGCCGTGCGCCAGTTCCTCTTGAAAGCGCTCTCTGATGTGGAGAAGGGCATCGACCCGCCGGGACTGGCCTGGGACCCGTCCCAGAACCGCTTTGATGACCTCTGGTTCCTGAGCAGCAAGCTCCCAGCTTTCGCATCCTGGCGGGATCCCGAAGTAGTGCAGCGAGTCACTACTCACCGGTTCGCCTCGCGGTAGCGACGGCCTCCAGCCCAGCGAGGTGTCTCTGGCCCTCGTCTGCGCGCGGTCGCGCACCGCGCAACGGATGCCGCCATCTTCGAGCAACCCGTAATACAGGGAGCAGCCCCGTTGCGCACGTTCCCTCCGGCTCTGCTGAGCTCTCGTTTGTCCTGCTCGCAGTCTTATTCCCAGTAGGCGAAGCTGGCGCCGAGGGGAGAAGCGTAGATCGGCACGTAGTCCAGCACGTGGGCGCGCTGGCCGTCGGCTGCCCCGGCCGCGGCCATCCAGTTGCGCCACTCCCCGGCCCCGCCGCCAACGCCGCCCCGCATGTGGGTCCCCCCGTGGAGCCCACGGGCGTCTCCGCCCGCCCCCACCTGGCCCGGCCGGGCTTGCTCATCGAAAAACGCCGCGGCGCCTCGACCATCGCCCGCGCTCATCGCGTCCAGGATCGTATGGTCGAAGTCCTCATCGAGATACGAATTGTCGCTCCCTGGCGTGTGCCACAAGCCTCCGGAGCCAATCACCGCCACGTTCAGGTCGAGTGACGAAGCCTCGATCACCTCGCGCACGGCTCGTCCCGCCTCGAAGCAGCGGCTGGCCCGAGGCTGGGGCGCGTAGTAGCAATTGATGAAGAAGGGGACGATCGGAATGGGATAGCCAGGTGTGAGGTAGTAGCCCGGGCGCATGAACGCGTGGCCCATCCCCCGCGCCCGCTCCGGCATCTCGGCACTGAAGGCCAGATCGAATCCCCGATCAATCAGTCCTTCCAGGATCTCCGTGGCCAGCGGCGGGCAGCCCTTCACCTTGGCGTCGATGTGAACGCCGCCGGCGCCCGTCCGCCCCAGTGGCTCGGGCTGGTCGCGCCGCCTTGGGGCCTGGAACTCGGGGCCCGTATAGATGCCGAAGGCCGGCAAATTATCGAACAGGAACAGCTCGCTCTGGTCGTCGCCGAAGATGAGGAGTACGTCGGGCTTGGCTGCGTCCACCTTGGCCTTTAGCGTCGCGAAGCCCAGCATGCACCGCGCGAATTTCGCCACGTTCTCGTCCACCGAGTCAACCGGGACGTCACCTCGAATCGAGCGCCGCGCTCGCGTCTCATTCCACTGTTCCGGGGCGGAATACAGGAACCCCGAATGCGAACACGCCAAGACCAGGCTGATCGTCGCCATCGCCACCTCCCATCGGGATAGTCGTGCAGCAGCTGCCGGCGCTTCGGCCCGGAGAGTCACAGAAGCCGCCGAACGGAAAGGCGCTATTTCAAAGCCCACTCATGAGCGTTCCACGCAGCGGTGGCGCTAGCCGAGCCCGCTGTGACGTTGCTCAGGCGATCGTGGATCAAAGTGGGATTGGCGATGTGAAACATCCCCAGGAAGATGAGATCGTCCGTAACGCGCCGCATGATCTGGCTGAGGATCGCAGCCCGCTCGCCTCGGGGAACGGTGCTAACGAACCGGTCCAGCAAAGCATCCATCTCGGGGTTCATATACCGAGGATCGTTGCCGCCCGTATACCGGTTCTCGGGCAGCGGCGCCTCCGAACTGTGTAGTCGCCTTCTGAGAACGTTCATCGTGTTCGACGTCCGCTTGAACTGAAAGCCCGGAAAGTTCGCTCGGTACTCCCCATCCGCTTGCCGCTGCGGAGCGATGACGACCGGGTCGACCGCAATGCCGAGCTGTTGCCAAAAGTCCGCAATGATGAGCATGCCTTGGGGTGAGGCGTCGCCGCCCGTAGTGCGAATTTCGAGTGCGAGTTGCTGATTCTGTCCGTCTCGAAGCATCCCATCCGAACCCTTCGCGTAACCAAGCCCCTCGAGGATCTGCGCTGCACGCCGCGGATCGTAGTCATATTTGACGACCGCCGACTCGACCTCCTTCCAGAGAGCCTCGGAGGGGCTGATGAAGCTATGAGCCACAGGCGCGAGACCGCCCTGCAAGCTATTGCTCATCTCCTGGCGGTCGATGGCGTACATCATGGCGCGCCGAAACTGTGCGTTCCCTACGACAGCGGGACTCGGAGTGAGCATCTGGGGCTGAACGAGGAACCAGTTGGAGATGGCCACTTCGATCCGGCCAGCGCCCCACTGGTCGCGTACGCTTACCGCTTGCTCGAGAGAAAGGCCGCGTCCTAGCGTGATCTCGACCGTTCCTGCCAAGATGTTCGCCATCAGCGCGTTCGCGTCGCGGATGAACCTGATTTCGATCTCGTCGATCTTCGGCCTTCCAAGGACGTACTGATCGTTAGCTTCGATGACAGCGTGGCTGCCGCCTACCCAATCCCGAAGGCGATACGGCCCTGTGCCAACGAACCCCTCGGTCCAGTAAGGCAACTGAGCGAACACCTCCTTGTTCTCCCCGTAGTAGTTCTCGAGGAGATGCTTCGGCACCGGGATGGCGATTTCATGCGTGAACAATCGGTCCGCGAAGATATAAGACTGCTTCCAGTGCACAACGAGAGTGTGCGGGTCGGGCGCGTCCATCGACTCTACCGATTCGAATGCTGGGTTGCGGAGGGCCGTTAGATCACGGTCCTGGCCCAGGCGGGCAGTGAACAGAAGGTCCTCGGCTGTGAAGGCGGTGCCATCGTGCCACCGTGCATTGGCTCGGATCTTCCAAGTGGTCTCCATACGACCGTCAGCCAACACCTTCCAGAGGCTGTTCTCGGCCGACGGTACAGCTTCCGCAAGCTCGGATTGCAGCTCTTCGCGATTGTCCGAGCGCGTGAGCCCGGCGGTGAGCAGCTGTTCGAGGGCGTCAGTGCCGGGAGCGGCACTTATCGCCGGACGGATCACGACAAACTTCGGAGTACCTTGCACGCCGACGGAGATGCGCTTGGGCTGCGCGGGCGTCGCTTCCGCGGAAGATGATGCGGAGGATAGACTTCCGGCCGGGCCCCAACAGCCCGACAAGAACCCTGCGGCAGCGACCAGACTGACGACCCACCATGATCCGAACTTCATAAGAGCCAACCTCCGCGTCGGACATCTGTACCCAGGCGTGGTGCCTAGCGTAACAATGCTGGTAATGCCTTACAACCCGATGGTTTGATAAAGACGTTGGCCCGGCCCGACGCGCTGTTTAGATCGTCTGAAACGCGCGCGCTCCGAAGAGCGGCGGAGTCGTGGCTCTGGGTTCAAGGGAGCAAGAATTGCTCAAGGCAGAGCATTTGCGAAGCGCTAGAAGGGAGCGCCCATGGTAAGCTCACCGGGGATTAGCTTCCAGACAAAACCATCGACTGCCTGATAGGCAGGTTGCCGCGGGCGCGAGCGGAATTGACCTCTTGCCCCGCCGCAACGACTTGAGCACAAAGAAAGGCGAGGTCCAGATGTCCATTTGGCGTGCCGACGGGATCACGGCGATCGTCGATCGCGACTTCCGTCGGAAAGGCCGCACGGCTGGCCATCGTTCATGACGGAGGCCTCCTTCCGAAATCCGGCGGTAATCATCCTTGATATGGCGAAGGGGTACGGCTGGGAGCCGGGCAGCTTTGGCTACGAGATGGTCGCGAATGTCAGGCGGCTCAAGGATGCCTCCCATATGGCCGGCGTCCCAGTAGTCCATGTGACCAGCATGCGGAGGCCCACAGACAACCTACCTGGCACACGCCGTGCCATGCTGGTCAACACTGAGGCGCTCGAAGTCATTCCAGAGCTCCAGCCGGTCGACCAGGACATCCAGATCTACAAGCGCTTCTTGAGCGGCTTCTCCCACAACGACCTCGACTACACCTTGCGCACCATGGGCTGTGACTGCGTCATCATCGCTGGCGCGTCCACAGACAACACGGTCCTGTGGACATCCGGCGATGCCTTTCAATACCGTTACGGAGTAGTGGTGGTGGAGGACTGCACAATCGTCCACCACGAGGCGCCCGGCGCCAAAGAGGCGGCCCTGGCGATTATCCGCCGGATCGGCGAAGTGCTCTCGCTCGATGAAGTCATCCGCAAATACCTGCGGCCGCGGTGACGCCGCTTGGATCGCAACCTTCCCACCTGCTGGAGGCACACCGGTGAGATCGGCATTCAAGGCTTGTTGCCTGGTCGCTACCATGGTCGTCATCTCGGCGTGCGGGCCCGGAGGGTCGCAGGGCCGGCCCGAGACCTCAGCTACCGTGCAGGGGCCAAAAACGCTGACGGTCGCGATCAAGACTGAGGGAACGACGATTGAAGGGTTCACCGGAGAAGGCGGCATACGCGGTGGCTCTACCTTCGCTTCAGAGGTGCTGCATAACCATCTCACAGCGATCGATCCGCTCGAGCAACCACGTCCCCAGCTTACGACGGAGCTGCCGTCCTTCGATCGGGGCACCTGGGAGATGCTTTCAGACGGCCGCATGTCCATGACGTGGAAGCTTCACCATGGGGTCAAGTGGCACGATGGCGCGCCTTTCACTAGCGACGACTTGATGTTCTCGCTTGGCCTCCATAAGGACCCGGAGTTGGCCCACCCGTACGCAAGCGTGGCGAGCAGCATGGAGTCCGGCGCTGCCCCTGATCCCCTGACATTCATCGTCCACTGGTCAAAGGTCGATGTGAAGGCGTTGCAGGCTCTGGCCCTGACGCCGATGCCGAAGCATCTGATGGAAGCGCTTTACCAGACCGATAAGACGGGTTTCATTAACAGTCCACGGTTTACAACCGAGTTCATCGGGCTCGGCCCCTATCGACTGGCGAATTGGGAGCGTGGCTCCCACATGGAATTGGTGCGCTTCGATGGCTATTTCCTGGGACGGCCGCCACTCGATCGCCTCGTTGTCCGTTTTATCGGGGATCCGAGCGCGATGTTGGCTAACCTGCTGGCAGAGGCGATAGATATCCTCGTGCCGCAAAGCATCGACCTGGAGTCGGCGCTCGAGCTCCAACGCCGGTGGGAGGGGACGGGGAATCGAGTACGCATCGGACCGAGAACCGGAAGCAATGCGTACATGGAGCTCATGTTTCGTCCGGAGTTCGCCCGCCCGGTGAACGGTCTGCCGAATCTTGCAGTTCGCCAGGGGCTCTACCATGGCATCGACCGCAGCGCCGTGGTCGAAGCCGCGTCGGCGGGGCTCGCACCGATCGCCGATAGCTGGTGGGGCCCCAACGATCCGCTACGTCGAGACGTCGAGCCATCGATCATTCAGTACCCGTATGATCCAGCGCGAGCGCAGCAACTGCTCGCTCAGGGTGGATGGGAGCCAGGGCCTGACGGCACCCTCGTTCACAGGCCAAGCGGCGAACGCTTCGATATCGAGATCTGGGTCAACCCGCAGGCGAACGACCGCATTGGGACCGTCGTCGCGGCCAACTGGCGGAGCCTGGGAGTGGCCGCAACCCAGAACATCATTCCCGCCGCTAGGACAGACGACCGCGAGTACACCGCGCGGCATCCTGGCCCGCTCGTCGCGACCGCCTACGGAGATTGGAGCTCCGACCGGCTCGACTCGCGTCAGCTCGCCTCCGTGGCCAACCGGTGGAGCGGTAGAAACAGAGCGGGCTATGCAAACCCTCGATTCGACGCGCTTCGCGATCAACTGCTGCAGACCGTCGACCCCGCGCTACGCCTTCCCCTGCTGAGGGAGCAGGTCCAACTGGTCACGAGCGACGTTGCCTTCATGGCCCTGTACTGGGAGCTGTGGCCGCTCCCCATCCTCCGCGGAGTCAAGGGCGACATTGATCCCAACCGCGCCGGGTGGAATGTATTCACCTGGGATCGAGAGGGGTGACCACGGCGGTTCTGCACCTGGAGAAAGCATGATTGAAGAGCACTCATACGTTGCTGCGAAGACCTCATGGGTGGACTTCGGCGAGGGTACGCGAGCTTTTCTTGCCATCCCCGCCCGCTTCAGAGCCCCCTTTGGAGGCGTCGTCCTGGGCCACGAACGTTACGGCCTCGTACAGCACACGCTGGACCTGACCGCTAAGTTCGCTTCGTACGGATACGTGGCCATTGCGCCGGACATGGCCTCTCACTGGAGCGGAGATAAAGAGGCTCTCGGCCGGGGGGATGCCCGACTGGCCCTCACCGACGACCAGGTAAAGGGCTACATGTCGAGCAGCGTGGATTATCTCCTTCGCGTGCCCGAAGTGGACCGCAATCGCATCGCGGCCATGGGGGTCTGTGCGAGCGGGGGCCACCCCCATTTACTGAATAGTGTCAGGCCGGATCTCGCGGCGAACATTGTGTTCTATGGAGGAACCGGAGCCACCGATGAGGTCATACAAGCGGTGACGGCCCCAACCCTGGGCGTGTTTGGCGAAGCGGATCACACGATCGCCCTCGAGGATGTCCGCGCCTTCCGGGCCAGGTTGGAAAAGCACAGAAAAAACTACGAGCTCAGGCTCTTCCCAGGCATGCCCCACGGTTGGCTCAACGACACCATGCCCGGCCGCTACCGCCAGAAGGAAGCCGAAGAAGCCTGGAGGGTGATCATGCGCTTCCTCGAACAGGTGTACTCCGGCGGCTACCCTCCAGATCGAGTGCGGTGGCGAGCGTCCGCCCAGTACGCTCGTGATTATGACTTTGCGAAGAACGTCAGGCTCGCCTGACCTGGGGGGGCCCCTCGCCAGGCGCCAGCGCATCTGGCTTGCCGGCAAGACTCAACAGTGGAGGCAACAAACGATGTCAAGTCTGCCAACGCCATCCCTGCCTTACTGGTCAACCGTCGAAAAGCCCGGATACCCGGAAGCCACCACACGGTGGGTAGACATCGGCGAGGGAACCCGCGCGTTTCTGGGTATCCCGCAGCGGGGCAAGCCACCGTACCGCGCGATGATTCTGGGCCACGAGCGCTACGGCCTGGTGCTGGACACGTTGGACCAGGTAGCGAAGTTCGCCGCCTATGGCTACGCGTGCATTGCCCCCGATATGGCGTCCGAGTTTGCCGGCAATAAGGAGGCCCTCAATCGGGGCGATATCGGCGGCGGGTGGACGAACGAAACGATCAAACTCTACATGGCACAGAGCTACGACTTTCTCACGACGCTTCCTGAAGTTGACCCGAAGTGCATTTCAGCCATCGGACTGTGCGCAAGCGGCGGCTGGCCCTGGATCCTGAACAGCGTCCGCCCTGATCTAGCCGCGTGCATTTGCTACTACGGTGGCGGGCCTTACAACGAAGAGCTCATGGAGAAGGTGACCGCCCCGACCCTGTATGTCTACGGCGAGAAAGATCACGGCACGCCCATCGAACGCGTATTTGCGTTCCGTGATGAGATGGAGCGCCACAACAAGAACTGCGAGATCCGCCTCGAGCCTGATATGCCGCACGGTTATCTGAACGACACCATGCCCGGTCGCTACCGGCAGAAGGAGGCCAGCGAGGCCTGGGATCGCATCCTCGAGTTTCTGGACCGGGTCTACGCTGGGTACTTCGCGCCGGATCGAGTGCACCTGAGCTTCGAATCCGATTTCGCGGTTGACTATGACTTTTCGACAAACGTGCGCTATGGAAATTCGGGTCAGCCCGAACCCTCGATCCAGCGCTTCAACGCACTGAAGCAGGCCGTTGCCGAAGGGCGAGCCCCGAAGGCAGACCTGGACACTCAGATCGCCCTCTATCCTGAGTACTTCGCAGCCCACCCCGAAATGCTGGAGTAACGGAGAAGCGGCGACGAGACCTTCCTGAACGCTGGCGATAGCATGGCGAATTGGCGTCGGAACGCGGAACGGAGCGTCAAAAGATGGCAGGGGACTGGCGTGGGACCATCGGCGTCGTGAAACCGGGAATTGGGACAGCGTCCCTCGTGGAATTCATTCGCCTCTTGCCCGACGGCATCAACGTTATTCCCACGTTCGCCAGGATCCGAGAGCACACGGTCGATGGCTTTCGAGACGCTCTCGAGAGCTATCGCCAGAGAATCGCCGAGCTGGCGAGCCTGGGGATCTGCGACCTCATTCATCCGGAGGGGGCCCCGCCATTCATGGTGCGCGGGCTCGCAGCCGAGCGAACGCTCGTTCAGGAATGGGAAGAGCAGTATGAGGTGCCGGTGTTCACCTCGAGCATGATCCAGGCTGCCGCGCTGCATGCTTTAGGCGCGAAACGGTTCCTCGGCTTCACGTTCTACGAGGGGGCGCTCCCCGACTACTTCAGCAGCTACTTCTCCGACGCCGGCCTCGAAGTCGCCGGGATGGAGACGCTTCCGCCGCGCCCGCCGGAGTGGCGTCACCCCTCGGCGGAAGATCTCTACTTCCATATCAAGGCGGGGTTTCGCAAGCATATGGGCGTCCAGGGCATCTATCTGCATGGCTCGAGCTCCTGGCGGTTGATGGACGTAGGCGCGCTGGAGGACGACCTCGGCGTCCCGGTGCTGCACCCGATCGCCGTCCGCGTGTGGTACGTGCAGAAGCGGCTGGGGGTGAACCAGCCGGTGCGCGGAGCCGGCCGGCTCCTGGAGACCCTACCTTGAGCGTGAGGCGCACCATGATCGCAATGGGCAGAACA
The DNA here is from genome assembly GCA_964417895.1 of uncultured Chloroflexota bacterium. GTDB lineage: Bacteria > Chloroflexota > UBA6077 > UBA6077 > SHYK01 > CAYQJS01. The sequence goes on from CAYQJS010000053.1 coordinate 23,998, forward strand.
GCGTTCACTGCCGTACTGGCAGTGGCGGTTGTCGTGGTCGGGTCATGCGCGCCGCAACAGCCCTCTGCGAACGGAGCGCCGACCTCGCAGCAAGCCTCCCTCAATTCGGCCGCGCCGAAACTACTCAACGTCGGTCGGCTGCGCGAGCCAGCCACCATCGAGGGCTTCACCGGCGAGGGCGGCACGGCCGGGAGCGCCGGGGAAGTCAAGTACTTCATCCACGAGCACCTCACGCATTTGGACACCAACGATGCGGACGTTCCCCGACTGGCGGCGGAGCTGCCCGCCGTCGATAGGGGGACGTGGCGGGCCAACCCGGACGGCACAATGGACGTGACCTGGAAGCTCAGGTCGAACGTCACCTGGCACGATGGGGCGCCGTTCACCAGCGCCGATCTCGAGCGGACGTAACCAGAGCGGCTATGTCAACCCCCGGTACGATGAGATCCTGGATCGACTCGCGGTCACGATCGATCTCCGCGAGCGCAAGCCTCTCCTTCAGGAGCCGCAGCAGATCCTGATGGGCGACATCGCCCGCATGCCGCTGTACTGGGAGGTGCGCTCGGTGCTGTACCTCAAGAACATGAAGGGGGACATCTTCCCGTACAACACGACCTGGAACCTGCAGGAGTGGGACAAGCAATAGCGCGCGTGCGCGCATGATCGACGCGGGCGTTCACACGGATGGGGCACGTGATCAAGGGACGAAAGGTTTCTTCGGGGAATCCGACCAGGAACGCCATGAGGGAGTATCGATAGGGCGCGCACGGTGCGGATCGCGGCCCCGCACCGGAACCTGTACGCGATACCTTCCCAGGTCGTCGGGCTGGCGGTACTGTGTTCTTGGCGGGACGGGTATCCCTGCTTGCCTCAGCCCATGCGCCCCTGCCTCCCTCGTCACGACGGTGCGAAACCGGCCGCCGCGAAGCGCTGCTTTGCAGCCTCGTACAGGTCGGGCAGGAGCGGCCCTCTGGTGGCCGCGGCCACGTTTTCGCGCAAGTGCGCGAGGTTTGCCGTGCCGACGATCGTGGTGCGAACGTCGGGGTTGCTGAGGGTGAACCGCAGCACCAGCTCCATCGGAGTGATGTCGCCAAGCAGGTCGTCGATCTCGGCGCGCTGCCAGGCCGCCCAGGTGTCACCTTCCCGTTTGCCCGGCGAGCCGCGCGCGACGCCGCTGCGTACGACCACGCCCGCCCCGGCCCGAGTCGCCTCGGCCATTGCCAACTCGTGCTCCCGCTCGACGGCGGAGTATGGCACCTGGAACGTATCGAACACGCCCATCGCGATCTGCTCACGCAGATTCGGAAGCTCGCCGGATACGCCTATCCAACGGACCTTCCCCTGCCGCAGGAGCTCCAGGAGCGCCTCGAGCCCGCCCTGCTCCTCCAGCTGAGCCCTAGTCGGGTTTCCGTGAAACTGGACCACGTCGAGGTAGTCGGTTCTGAGGCGCGTTAGGCTCTGCTCGACGCCGGCTACCACGTTCTCCGCTGTGAAAAGGTGGCCACTGGTGCGCGCGCTCGCGGTAGCCGCCGTGCCAACCACGCAAGCGCACTTCGAGCATAGAAAATACTCTGAGCGGCGATGAGCGATGTACCTGCCGATCCGCTCTTCGCTCACCCCGTAGTCGGGCGCGGTGTCGATGTAGTTGATGCCGGCGTCGAGCACCGCGTTGAGGATCGCCTCGGCATCCGCCTCGGTGATGTCGCGGCTGCGCACCTCGCCCGGTCGGCTCGACGGCCGGCCGCTCAATTCCAGCGCGCCATAGCCAAGGGTCGTGACCTGGAGACCCGTGCGTCCCAGCTGTCGCTTCGGCAAATCGGTCATGCACCGCTCAAAATTGCGATTCGAGCACCCATACTACTACGCTACCGCTTGACGTTCACTCTTTTCCCCACCAGTGCCCAGCGCGGAATCAGTTAGACTGCCCTTGTTGTCCGTCTTCCGGTTTCATAGAAGGAGGATTCTGATGGTGCTGACCCAGGAAGAAAACGATCTCCTCACCCGCATTGGCGCCGGGCAGCTAACACGCCGCGGGACCCCGGCAGGGAAGGCCGAACGATAGCCGCGCAGCCGAGACCAGGAGAGGGTAGCAACGAAGAAGGCTCGTCGCGCGCCCTATGGAATGTCTGCACTGAGGACACGACGCGCGAGCTAGGGCGACTCAGTCAGTTCGGGAGGTGAACCGATGCCAGACTTGCCACTCACGATTGCGATTTTCGCTCACGGGCAGTGGGATGCATTGCGCGACGGTACGGTCAAGCCCAAAGGGATCGCTCCAGAGTGCAGCACGCCGTCCGACGTTTACGAGCGAATGGTCCGCGACCTCAAATACGACGTCGCAGAGATCGCATCGACCACGTTCCTTTGCGCCAGGTCATTCGATATCCCCATTACCGCCATTCCCGTGTTTTCGAATCGCGATGTGACCATGAGTCCGATCGTCTACAACGTGAAATCGGGCATCAAGGACCCCAAAGATCTCGAGGGTAAGCGCGTCGGTCTGCGCGCATGGACCGTGACCAACAACACCCAGGCCCGTGCCCTGTTGTCATCGGAATTCGGCGTGGACACCAACAAGGTGAACTGGGTCGTCACCGAGCACGCCCACGTGTTGCAGTACGAGGAACCCGCCAACGTCGAGTTCGCTCCCGAAGGCAAGACGCTGGAGGAATTGCTCCAGGTGGGAGAGATCGACGCCGGCATCCAGCTCAGGGTGCAGCTTGAAGGAGACATCCGGCCCCTACTCACAGAGGACGAAGCCAATGAGGTTGGGCTGAACTTCTACCGTCGTACGGGAATCTATCCCATCGGGCACATCCAGACGATCAAGGACGAGACGCTGAAAGCCCATCCCTGGATCGCCGCGGAGTTGTTCCACGCGTTCAAAGCGTCCAGGGACATCTACCTCGCTGGACTCGATGGGCGAAAGGACAAGAACGCTCGGGACCGGCAGGCGATCCGCAACCGAGAGATCACCGGCGGCGACCCTTTCCCGTTTGGCCTGGCCAAGAACCGCAAGGCTCTGGAATTCATGATCCAGATGAACGTCGACCAGAAGATTATTCCCGAGCCGTTCGACGTGGACAGCCTCTTCGCCCCCGGAACGCTCGACCTGGAGTAGGTCTCGGCCTAAAAGAAGGAGTTGATGACCTTCGGGAGCAGCACGTTCTGGGCGAGGAGGATCTTGCGCTTCACGATTTTGAAGGTCGTCTCGGCATCCCGCCGCAAGAGGTCGTAGCGCCGCCCGACGAACACCTGAACCTCGTCCTGCAACCGGTTCTGGTAGCAGTAAAACTTGGAAGCGACCTCTATCGTGTCGCCATCATCGTTGAGGATCTCGACGTTCGAGATGATGTGCTCGAACCGCGAAACTGGTTCTTCAGCCCAGTGAACACCTGTATTGATCTGGCGAACGCGCCCCGTGAGGATGTCCTTGCCCTCATCGAAGTAGGAGATCTCGTTCTCCGGGTCGGAGTACTCGAGGTCCCAGTCGCCGAACTTGATGTTTCGACGGATAGGCATGAAGTAGTGCAAATCGTCGGCCAAGAAATCGAGCCATTCGGTATGCCGGCGCTCGTCCAGGTAGCGCGCCTCTCTGTAGAGGAACGCCTCGACCTGCTGCTGTAGCACCAACCTGGCGAGCGCCTCGTCCGTCGCGCTTTTTGGCTCAGCCACTACACACCTTCCTCAAAAGGCGCCGGCGCTCCTGTAGAGGAGCGCCCCGCCCGCAATCGCTCTTATTGAACCAGTCTCCGAATAGTTGCTCCTAGGAAACGACCTCTTTAACATCGGTGAAGAACACGTACTCCTCATCGCCGACGGACGACGGGTTTGCCTCGTTCTCAACCACCCGCACAAACAGGATCGCCCCGTTGCCCGCATTTTCGACGATCTCCACGATTGCCCCGCTTACCATTCTGAGCTTGAGCCCCTCGGGTAGGTCACGGAACACCACCGCCCCGTGAACGCCCGTGAGGTCATACTGCTTGGCAGTCTCCACCGTTGCTACCAGATCCTGTGGTTGGCCGTCTTGTTGACCGGATAGAGGTCGTCCCAGCTGTTGGCCTCCATGAAGGCAACCCACCGGCTGAAGCGGGCCCTGTGCGACTCCTCAGTGTGGCTGTCGTTGAAGACCATGACGCCGGGGACGTCGTCGCGGTCGACGCCGCGGCCGAAGCCGGTGGCGAAATTGTAGTTGTGCTTACGTGCTATAACGCCCTGACTGGCCGGGTAGACGTAGTTCCAGTTCTCCATGTCGTCCGACTCCGTGCAGCCGGAGGGGCCGTTGTAGCGCATCGCGTAGTGGCGGACAGCGTCCTTGACGAACTTGGGCGCCTTCTTGTCGACGCCGAAGAGGCTCCAGCGCTCCACGACGCCCACCTGGTGGGGGTGCCAGAAGCGCCAGCGCCAATCGTCCATGATGAAGTTCGGGAAGACACAGAAGTGTCCTGCACCACTGCCGTGCGGCGGCATGATGGTGTCCTTGTACTTCTCCATCTTGATGGCGTGCTGGGCGCGGAAGTAGTCATCGACTCCGGGCTCAAACCAGGTGTCCTCGTAAGGAGCGAGACCCGGCGCCTGGAACTCCGTCCAGTTGCCCCCGTGCCCCAGGTTGTGGTCACCCACGGCGTATCGTTCCGAGGGGATACGGTTGCGCCGCCTGCCGCGGTCACCACCTTGCAGCTCGCGCATCGGCCCGATGGCCGCTGCGTTCACCGAGCGGTGCGTCATCGCTGCATGCTCCAGGTCAGTCGCCGAGGTAAATGCGGGGATCTTCCAGTTGGTGGGAACGCGCCACTTCTGGAAGGGCGTGAACACCTCGAGGCCGCCGTCTTCGCCGTCGGAGGCCTCCGCCATGTAGCGCACGCTCTCCGCGAAGGGCCCCAGGTAGTCCTCGAACGACGGCGCCTTCCTGTCCCAGGTCGCCCACAGCGTCCCGTGGTAGTTCGTGAACTGCGCGACCTCAGCCAGACCCCACCGCTCGCGCTCGAGCTCACCGTTGTAGGAGTTCGGGTTGTTGATGCCGTTCGCGCCAACGAGCTGCCCCTTGGAGTCGTAGGTCCAAGCGTGAAAGGGACAGGTGAACACGAGCGCGTTGCCCTGATCGTACCGACAGACCTTCTCACCCCGGTGCATGCACGAGTTCAGGAAGGCGCGGATCTGCTTGTCCTTGCGGTCGCGGACGAGCAGAACCTCCTCGGTGCCCATGCGCGTGATGACGAAGTCGCCCGGGTTGGGAACAAGGCTCTCGTGGCCGAGGAACAGCCAGCATCGAGCAAAGATCTGTTCCAGCTCCTGCTGGAAGACGTCAGGGTTGACGTAGAGCTCTCGGCTCAGTGTGCCGTTCTCCGTGTCAATGAACGACCGAAGTGATCGGTCCCCACGCGCGGTACTAATGGTCACCATGTTGATCCTCCCCTTTCTTCAAGGCAGCAAACGCCTCGGTCGCGTCCCATGGCTGTCGCGGCCCTCGCGCGCGCCCGCTCGTGCAGAGCTTGTAACGCATCCAACTCCTGCGTACCCGACCCGCTGGGGTAGTTTGCCGGTCTCACGGATGTGCTGGGCGGCATCAGGCATACCGCTGGTAGCGTGGCAGTGGTTCGATTACTCGATCAGGTGCGCGCGTGGTATGGGTGTGGATCGCGGCCCCGTGACCGGAACCAGTACGCGATACCTTCCCAGTAGAGCTGCGGGTCGATGCTCAGCACATCGCCGGTATCAGACCGCGCAATGACGAGCTCACCCCATCCCTGTGGGGAGCGCTGGCTGTAGTCGACGCCGTTCGTGGACTTCGCGTCGGACTTCGCGTCGGAATAGGCGTCCAGCCCAACCATGTCGTTGAGGAAGTCGGTCAGCAGGTCGGTGTCGGCCGACCAGGCCTTTACGACCGCATTGCTTCCCTCCTCAACGGCCAGGATGGTGTCGTCCCCCTCTGCCCTGCTTCGCCATTCGATTCGTAATGCCATATCTCTCCGCCTAGAAGAAGGAGTTGATAACCTTCGGGAGCAGCACGTTCTGGGCGAGAAGGATCTTGCGCTTCACGATCTTGAAGGTCGTCTCGGCATCCCGCCGCAAGAGGTCGTAGCGCCGGCCGACGAACACCTGGACCTCGTCCTGCAACCGGTTCTGGTAGCAATAGAACTTGGAAGCGACCTCTATCGTGTCGCCATCCTCGCTGAGGATCTCGACGTTCGAGATGATGTGCTCGAACCGCGAAACCGGTTCTTCAGCCCAATGAACACCTGTATTGATCTGGCGAACGCGCCCCGTGAGGATGTCCTTGCCCTCATCGAAGTAGGAGATCTCGTTCTCCGGGTCGGAGTACTCGAGGTCCCAGTCGCCGAACTTGATGTTTCGACGGATAGGCATGAAGTAGTGCAAATCGTCGGCCAAGAAATCGAGCCATTCGGTATGCCGGCGCTCGTCCAGGTAGCGCGCCTCTCTGTAGAGGAACGCCTCGACCTGCTGCTGCAACACCAACCGGGCGAGCGCCTCGTCCGTCGCGCTCTTTAGCTCAGCCACCACACACCTCCTCAGAGGCGCCGGCGCTCCTGTAGAGGAGCGCCTCGCCCGCGATCATCCGAATGAACCATTCTCCGATAGTTCCTTGGGGTTCCGCTCGTGGTGAGCTTGTCGAACCACCTGGCCCGTTCGACAAGCTCAGGGTGAGCGGGGGTTATCCACGCCCGCTAAGAAACAACCTCTTTAACATCCGTGAAGAACACGTACTCCTCATCGCCCACGGACGACGGCTTTGCCTCGTTCTCAACGACCCGCACAAACAGGATCGCCCCGTTGCGCGCGTTTTCGACGATCTCCACGATCGCCCCGCTTACCATTCTGAGCTTTAGACCCTCGGGGAGGTTACGAAACACATCGGCCCCGTGAACGCCCGTAAGGTCATACCGCTTGGAAGTCTCCACCGTTGCGCAGCTCCTACCAGATCCTGTGATTTGCCGTCTTGTTGATCGGGTACAGGTCGTCCCAGCTCCCGGCCTCCATAAAGGCGATCCACCGGCTGAACCGCGCGCGGTGCGCCTCCTCGGTGCGGTTCGTGTTGAACACGATCTTACCCGGGAAGCCCTCGCGCTCGACGCCCCGGCCGAAGCCGTTGGCGAAGTTGTAGTTGTGCTGCCGTGCGATCACGCCCTGGCTGGCCGGGAAAACATAGTTCCAGTTCTCCATGTCGTCCGACTCGGTGCAGCCGGAGGGCCCGTTGTAGCGCATCGCGTAGTGACGGATCGCATCCTTCACGTGCTTCGGTGCCGTCCTGTCGACGCCGAAGAGGCTCCACCGCTCGACGACGCCGACCTGATGGGGGTGCCAGAGGCGCCAGCGCCAGGCGTCCATGATGAAGTTCGGCCAGACGCAGATGTGGCCGGAGTCGTGGCCGGCGAACGGAACGATCCGATCCTTGTACTTCTCCTGCTTTTTCGCATGCTGGGCGCGGAAGTAATCATCGACGCCCGGCTCGTACCAGGCGTCAACGTACGGCGCCAGGCCGGGCTGTTTGTATTCGACCCAGGCGCCGCCGTGCCCGAGGTTGTGGTCGCCCGCCACATAGATGTCGCGGGGAAGCGGGTTGCGCTGCCTGTGGCGGTCACCACCCTGCAGCTCGCGCATCGGGCCGATGGCCGCGGCATTGATCGAGCGATGCGTCATCGCCCCGTGCTCGGGGTCGCGGGACGAGGTGAAGGCCGGCACCTTCCAGTTCGTGGGGACCCGCCACTTCTGGAAGGGCGTGAACACCTCGAGGCCGGCGTCTTCGCCGTCGGTGGCCTCGGCCATGTAGCGAACGGGCTCCGCGAAGGGCCCCAGATAGTCCTCGAAGGACGGTGCGTTCCTGTCCCAGGTCGCCCACAGCGTCCCGTAGTAGTTCTTGAACTGCGCGACCTCGACCAGACCCCATTGCTCGCGGTCGAGCTCACCGTTGTAGGAGTTCGGGTTGTTGATGCCGTTTGCGCCGACGAGCTGTCCCTTCGAGTCGTAGGTCCAGGCGTGGAAGGGGCAGGTGAAGACGAGCGCGTTGCCCTGGTCGTACCGGCAGACCTTCTCACCGCGGTGCCTGCACGAGTTAAGGAAGGCGCGGATCTGCTTGTCCTTACGGTCGCGCACGAGCAGGACTTCCTCGGTGCCCATGCGCGTGACGACGAAGTCGCCCGGATTGGGAACAAGGCTCTCGTGACCGAGGAACAGCCAGCATCGAGCGAAGATCTGTTCCATCTCCTGCTGGAAGACGTCAGGGTTGACGTAGAGCTCTCGGCTCAGTGTGCCGTTCTCTGTGTCGATGAATGATCGAAGAGATCGGTCCCCCCGTGTGGTGTTGATCATTACCAAGGCTGATCCTCCCCTTTCTTCGAGGCAGCAAACGCCTCATTCGTGTCCCATGGCTTTCGCACCAGTCGTTGCGGCGCCAGCGATGGGACTGTAGCACGTGCACATCTTATCTCAAACCGCGGGCTACCCTGGCTGTTAGACAAAAGCAGCGACAACCTGCCTAACAGGAAGTTCCTGGCCAGTCGCGGAAAAGGCTGACCGGCGACAACAGTTCTTCCAAGCAGGCTGTCGCGGGTTCGAGTCCCGTCTCCCGCTCCCATTAACCGCTAAATCCCTTGCGGCGACCTCCTATGCACGCAATCTACTACTCCTGTTTCCGCCCTACTGGCCGATAGAGCACCTGCCCGTTAGGCAGGTTGTCGCGGGTCGGTAGGAAATCGACGAAAACGCCCGCGTTCCCCTGCCTTACACCGAAGCTGTTGTCCGTGGGACAAAGAAACCAGTAGGCTCGGCTTTCGTTCCACCACCCGTACAATGAACTAGTTTGGAACCAGCTCGGCCAGGAGAGACGACGTGGCGGCTATCGACCGCTCCCACGGCAAGCAGACGTCCGTTATCGTCTGCGATCCATCGATCCTCGAGGGCGAGCCGACTGTAGGCGGAACGCGTATCCCCGTCCGGTCCATTGTGCTGGTGGCTCGGGAGCTCGGCGGAGTGGATGGCGCACGCCGTGCTTATCCGCAGCTGGACGTCAGAGCCGTCCAAGATGCGCTCGCCTACTACGAGGCGCATCGACCTGAGGTCGATCGCTATATCGAAGAGAACGCGCGGACGACTGAGTGGCCGCGCCTGCGGTCTATCTCGACGAATGCATCGACGAGCCCTGGCTGATGGGCTCCGTGAGCGCGGCTATTCTTTAGTCACAGCACGCGAGGCTGGTGCCCTTGGCCTGTCCGACGACGGCCAGATTGACCACGCAACCGGACTCGCGATGCCCATCCTCTCCTACAACCGCCGCCACTTCCAACGCTTGCATGCGCGGCTCATGCGGGAAGACCGCAAATACTCGGGCATCATCGTGCTGCCGCAAGACGCACCCCGGCGTCGTCGTCTCCTTCGTGCTGTGCTGCTCCTTGAGTGGGTCGGCGAGCACGAGCAGGAGTCCAGGCTTTTCGCCTGGGGTGAGCTTCAGTATGAACTGTTGCGCGGCTATCGATTACCCGGCGGTCTCCTCTCCGAAGAGGATGTGAGGACAGCCGTCGGGCTCTGAGGCCGACACCTCGCTTGCCTCATCGGCTAGTTGCCGCACGGAAGATCTCATCCTGTGCGCGACGATGATCCAATGGATGGCGCGCCCGATTGCGTCTCAACTGCCCTCTTGGGGAGAGGCCGTCCGACCCGATAGCGAGGCCGGGTGACGGCATACCCTTGTTGCGGGCATGCTCTAAGCCCGCCCCCGGCCTCAATCTCAGCCGCACGGCGTGGCGGGATTCGGTATCGGTGCTCCCGGTGACCCGCATGTGCACGGGGCCGGCTGTTCGACGCTTGCGGAACGCTTGCTCTCCAGGTACATGGTGCTTGCCAGGTGTTGATGTCTGCGGCGCCCTCAGCGCTGGGGGGAATATAGTCTTGCAGCTTCGAACACCAGGCAGTATCCCATCAGCTCCGCACGTCCCACTCGTGCGCGTTCCAGGTGATGAAAACCTGCGGCCATTCTTTGCTCACGTTTACCACTCGGTTCGAAATCCCCCCAGGGATGGGGTTGTAGTAGAGGCCGACGACGGTGACCTGATCGGCCATATGGCGAATGACCTGCCCCAGCGCCTGGGTCCGCTCCGGCACCGGCACGGTTTTGAAGTACGTCTCGAGGAGCGCGTCGAACTCGGGATTTATGTACCGACTCCTGTTTCCGGGGCCCGGGATGCGGAAGCTGTTGCTGGGCAGCCGTGTCTGCGAACTGTGGAGGAAGCGCAACCCGTTGACGTCGTCGGGGCCGGCAAACACCAGGAACGCGGGAAAGGTGGCCACGTACTGCGGATCCTGAAATTGCTGGGGAGATATGCGCACCGCCGTGGCGTCTACGCCGAGCCGCTGCCAGTAATCGGCAATAGCGGACGCCAGCTTGAATGTCGCCTCCTGAGGCTGGCTGTGGACCTCGAGCTCCAGCCGCCGGTTCGCCTCGTCCCGGTAGGCCCCATCCGTTCCCTTCCGATAGCCGCTGGCCTCCAACATCTGGGCGGCCGTCCGTGGGTCGTAGTCGTAGCGCGCCACGGCGGCCTCGATATCGCGGTACGCCGCCTGGTTCGGGCTCAAAAACGTGTGGGGCACCGGCGATAGGCCCGCGACCAGCGTGTCCACGATCTCCTGGCGGTCGATGGCATGGGCCAGGGCGCGACGGAACTGGACGTCGGCCACGACGGCGGGACGGGGCTCGACGAACTGCGGGTACAGCCCAGCCCAATTGTCGGAGCCGTAATTGAAGAGCACCGTGCCGCCGCGCCACTGGTCCCGGAGCTGGACGCCGAGGTCGATAGACCCCACATTGCCCGTGACGTCCACCGTGCCGGCCAGGAGGTTCGCCGTCAACGTATTGGCATCGGGAATGAACTTCACGTCGATCTCGTCGATCCTGGGCCGGCCGAGCACGAACTCGTCGTTCGCATCGAGCAGCATGCCGATGCCCGGGACCCACTCGCGGAGCCGATAGGGGCCCGCGCCGACGAACTCAGAGGTCCAGTAGGGGAGATCCAGGAGGCTCGCCTTGTCGCTCTGATACGCGTTCTCGAGCAGGTGCTTGGGGAGGAGAAAGCTCAACCGAGCAGCCAGCACGCCGTCGGCATCGACGAACGGCTGCTTCCATGTGATGGTCAGGGTCCGCGGGTCCGGGGCCCTCGCCTCCTCGATCGACGCGTAGGCCTCGCTGTTGAACGCCGACATCTCCCGGTCCCGCCCCACCTGCAGGCTGAAGAGAAGGTCCTCCGCTGTGAGCGGCGCACCGTCGTGCCAGAGGGTGCCCTCGCGAAGCCGCCAGGTGGTCTCCATCCGCCCGTCCGGCAGCAGCTTCCAGAGCCCGTTCTCCAGGCTGGGCACCGCCTCGGCCAGCAGCGGACGGCGGGCTCGCTGATCGCCGAGCTCCGTCAGGCCCGTGTGCACCAGGAGGGCCACGAAGCGCGCGGTGCCTGGCGCATTGGGACGAATATCCGGCTCGAGCTCCATGCCCAGCGTGATGCGCTTCACCGCGAGGGGGCGGCCAGGAACGTCGCCACCTGTGGCGCCGCCTGGGGTGGCAGGTGCGGGCGCTGCGCAGGTGACGGTGAGGAGCGCAACGACCAGCGATATGAACCAGAAACACGTAGAGCGACGCATTTTCTCTCCTTCGCCACACGGCCCGCCGCGGTTTCCTTGTAAGTGAATGGCGGCGTTGCACTGCCGGCACACGCGGGACTCGCATGATCGCCTGGCTGCCGCTATAGTCCCATTCGGCGGCGGTTGGGACAATGGGTTGAGTCCCGTCCTGGTACCAGCTTTTCCCATGCGGCAATCCCAGCGCCCTCCCGTGCGCCGCACAGTCGGAAGGTTTCCCGCAGAGGTTGCCCATCGCCTCGTCGGTTCGGACACGAGAGCGCGATCCGGCCCGCTGGACCCAGCCAGCACAGCCGGGCGCCCTGTCGCACGCGGAATTCGCTCACGAGGTGCGGGACGCCCTCGACCACTTGTACGACGTGGTCGCGCTCCACGCACATCGCTTTGCAGATCTCTCGCTACGAGATCGGCCGACGGGCACACTGAGTCGCGGCGAAGCCTTGCGCCACGAGCTTCTGGACGCAATCGGAAGCTGCGAGCCGGCGGCGGCGGCCGGTGTGGACTCCCGCGCTGCTCGCCGCTATCGCGCCTTGTTGCTGCGGTATGTCGACGTCAAGGAGCCAGCCGAGGCGCAGCGCGAGTTGGGCCTCAGTAGAACCCAGTATTACCGTGAGCTGCAGAGCGCGATCAATGGACTCGCCGCCCTCCTGTGGGAGCGGTGGGGACTCGACGCGAAGCCGTCTGCCCCTGATCCAAGCGTCGCGGTGCCAGCCGACCTCTTCCGTCGACATGTGCTCGTAGGACGCGACCTGGAGCTGCTGCAGCTGCAGCGCGCCTTCAATGCCGCCCTCGCCGGCGAGGGCTCGCTCGTGGCAGTGGTCGGGGAGCCCGGCATTGGCAAGACCGCGCTGACCGAGCACCTCGCCACCTACGTCGGTACCCGTGGGGGGCGCGCCCTCATCGGGCACAGCTACGAGCCCGGTTCGCTGGCGTTCCCGTACCTGCCGTTCGTGGAGGCGCTCCGCGGCTACGTCCTCGGGAGTGAGGCGCCAGCGCTGGGAGAAATCTTGGGCCGCGATGCCGAGGAGGTGGCGCGCATCCTGCCGGAGGTGCGCGACCTCCTCCCGCCTCAGTCCTCTCCGAGTGCCCCGCGAGAGCGGGGCTCGGAGTCCGCAGAGCGGACAGCCCTCAGTCCTCAACCCTCGTCTGACCCCGACGAGGACCGCTGGCGCCTGTATCAGGCGCTGGCCGACTTCCTCCAGCGGGCGGCCGCCGCCCAGCCGCTGCTGCTCTGCCTCGAAGACCTCCATTGGGCCGACCGCGGCACGCTCGACCTCCTCGTCTACCTGGCCCGCCGGCTGCACG
>CAYQJS010000054.1:0-36749 GCA_964417895.1 uncultured Chloroflexota bacterium
CGAATGCCCCGATTCATCGGGGCTCGGAGTCCGCAGCGCGGACAGGGTGAGCGGGATTTTCAGCAGCCTATTAGGGCAAGACAGGCTTCGTGTCACAGCGTTCGCGCCCGAGCAGAGGCTACGCCGGCACTTCCTCTTCGGCTGCCTGGGATGTCTCAGCCACGTGCATGATCCCTACCGGCACACGCTCGCGGTCGATCACCACCAGGTACGCGATCTGGCGCTCCTGCATGACTTGCGTGACGCGTCCCTCGTCCTGGTCATCGAAGCAGTACTGGACGTCCGGCCGCATCGCTTCGCGTACCGTGATGCGCGTGGGATCGGACTCGCGCCCTGCGACGCGCCGGTGAATGTCATCAGCAGAAATCGTACCCAGCAGCACCGTGGGCCCGCAGACCGGAAGCACAGTCCGGTCACAATCGCGCATGGCCTGGGTGGCCTCCGCGAGGGTGGCCGCCGGGGCGAGCACGGGCCCTGGGGGGCCCATCACTTCCCGCACGAGGCGCCCCGATGGCTGTGCAGCTGAGTTGCGGGACATGCCGCCTCTCCCACGCCCGGTTTTGGGCACAAATGCCGGCCGCCGCACGAGCGTGGCGGAGGTTGCATAGTGCTCGCCGAATGTTGACGGTGAGTGCCCGCCCGGGCGAGGCTGGCGGCACTACGGTCATGATAGCATGGCGGCTCCGGATAGGCGGTACCCAGTGGCTGCGCTCCCGATTCGCGTTTCATTTACGGGAGGGTCGTGGAGCGAGTATGGTAGCAGGCGGTTCACAGCCTCCCGAGTGTGCTCCAGGTCAGGCTAGTGAGTTGAGGCCAATGAGCGACCTCGGCTCCAAGTTCGGAGGCATCTTGCCCACTCCCGACGCGATTCCAAGGGCTGGCCGGCTGACGCCCGTGCTCTCGAACGTTTTCGTGCTCGTGCTCCCCGCGGTCGGGGCGCTGGGGGCGCTTGTCACTCTGATTCAGGGGCGCGTGTCCCAGATCCACGTCGTGTTGTTCGCAGTCGGGTTCATCCTGACGGGGCTGGGCGTAACCATCGGCTATCACCGCCTGCTCACGCATCGTAGCTTTGAGACCCATGGGATCCTCAAAACCTTGCTGCTGGTCTGCGGGTCTATGGCGGTCCAGGGGCCGGCGCTTGATTGGGCAGCCCAGCACAAACTACATCACGCGTACACAGACAAGCCCGGGGACCCGCACTCACCGATAGAGGGGTTCGTTCATTCGCACTGGGGATGGCTGGTCCGCTTGAAGGCGACTGACCCTGAGGTCCGCGCTCGCACGGTGCGATCGGACCGCGCCGAAGCATGGGTGAGCGACACATTCATGCTGTGGGTGGTTGTGGGCTACGTGGCTCCGCTTGTCATCGGCGGATGGGAAGGTCTTATCTGGGGCGGCCTATTCCGACAGTTTGCCATGTCCAACGTCACCTTCGCAGTCAATTCCGTCTGCCATCGATGGGGCAGCCGCCCATTTCGCACCAACGATGAGAGCAGGAACAACTGGATCGTTGCGATCCTTGGCCTGGGCGAAGGCTGGCACAACAATCATCACGCGTTTCCCTCTTCCGCCTTCCATGGGTTCCGCAAGCGGGAGTTCGATCTCTCGGGCCAGGTAATCCGCTGCCTGGAGGCCACCCGGATGGCGTGGAACGTAAAGCGGCCAGACGGGAGCCACATACAGCGCAGGCTCACCGAGGGTTCGTAAACCCGAGCCGCGAAACGATCGGCCCCTCTACTGCTCGGACTGCTACGAGACGCGGCGACCGGGCGGCGGTTCGTCTGATCGCAGGGGCGGCTCTCGTTGGTAGCCGAGCCGGCAGGCGCTATTCGACTCTAGCCCACTTATCGACGTCGACCTTCCAGCCCTTGGTGCTGGCGAGGTCGAGTCGGTTGCCCTCGGGGTCCGTCACGCCGTATTCGACCTGGCGCTCGGGCGGCCGCACGTCCATCGGCTCGTCGGTCGGCTCGGCCGCCCGAATCTGTGTGAGCAGCCCAAGGGGGTCCGGCACCAGCATGCCGAAATGGTCGAACCACGACGTCCGGCCGCGGCTCCGCGCGTCTGTGGGGCTCTGGTTCTTGAGGATTGCAAGGTTGACGAAGCCATCGCCGGCGAACGGCGCTGGGAGTGTGACTGGCTTGAAGTCGCTCGGCACCTCTCCGAGCGTCATGCGGAGATGCTGGTCGATTTCCTCGTCGGTGCGGGTCACGTCACGCATGCCGAGCACCTGGAGGTAGAAGGCGTGCTTTCGGGGCTGATCAACGTTGAATGTCGCGAGGTGCCGGATCCCCGGGACAGTCTGCTGCCCGTTCACACCATACCCACGCTCCGAGAGGTCCACGACGATGCCCTCGGGATCCCTCAGCCGGTACTGGGCGTAGGGGTCCTCGCTCGGCCTGCGCTCGATGCGGAGGGAGGGATCGAAGTCCTCCAGGTTTCGCTCGATATCCATGGCGTCGTCGATCTGGAACCCGAAGTGGTGCACCCCGCGCTCCTGGTCTTCCTCGCCCGGCGCCGAGCCCCGCTTGAGCAGCCCCACACTGAAATGGCCGTCGGTGATGTAGATGGTCCCCTGCGGAGCCCTGTTGAACTCCTCCATGCCGAACCAGCGCTGGTACCAACCCGTCATCCGCTCGGGATCGTCGCACATGATCGCCAGGTAGTTGAGTCGCGACATGAGTGAACCTCCTTCTCCGTTGGCCACATGATATTAGACCTCATGCGGATTCGCCGCACCACTGGCCATGAGAACCGCGTCCGACTCGCGGGGGACTGGGGGCGAAGCCCCCAGAAAGGAAGGGGTGGGCGGGTGGGCATTTTCAGGTTAGGATCCCTCGAGGCTCGCCTCCATCAGCCGCATCGCCGTCTCTACCCCCTCGTCGAATTCTACGAACACCTTGTCCAGCCGCTGGGCTTCCTCGCCGATGAAGTCCTGAATCAGGCGACAACGGTCAAACTGCGCGTCTGTCACCGCTCGGTCGTGGGTCGGCCCGCCCAGCATTCTCCGATGCTGCTCAGGATCTGTCACTCGGAGGTAGAGCTCGATGGCGGTCACCTCCTCGGGAGCCACGAGGAGACCTGGAACGATGCTGCTGCCCTCGAAGACGTAGAGCTGCCTCTCGGTGGTTGCGAAGGCCGCGAGCTGATTGACGCAAGCCATGATCGGACGGCAGCGGGCCACATAGTCGTCGGTGGATTCAAGATCGTAGGTGTGGAGCCAGAGCAAACGAGTGCTCGGTTGGGTTGCGCGCAGAATGGTTTGAATCAGAGACGTGCAAACTACCGTCAGAAACGGGATCCGCTTGCACAGCTCCACGGCCATGCTCGATTTTCCGACGCCGGCTGCGCCGCCGATAGCGATCACGAGAGGTTTCAGTCCCTGGCTGGAGCCCCAGCCCTCGTTGAACCGCTGGAGTTGGGGGTATTCGATGGCCGGGCTCCCCTACCAGGTGATAGCAGGCAGCAGTTTACTCGCAGCAGCGCAGGCGTGTGGCCTCGAAACTCCAATTAGTGGGTGTCCCCCAAGTCAGTGCGCTCCCGCCGCCGAACCTGAAGAGGCGGGTGTGCCGAGCCAGCCCCCTCCCCCTCAAGGGGGGAGGGGGCAAACCCCTCGACCGGCGCGCAATAAGTCAGGGGCACCCGAACGAGCTTAGGGGCCTGACAAGGCGCCCGGAAAAGCGCACAATACCAGGACGTTTGCTGCTGGCGCTGGGGACACGATGAAAGCAGCGCTCTTCTCCCTGGTTCCGTACGCGGGCCCCGCCGAGCGGGGAGTGTGGCCGGTGCCCGTGCAGGCGTACTCGGCGGACGTGGCAGAGCAATCGATGCAGGCCAGTCTCGAGCAGTTCGAGCTGGCCGACCAGGTCGGCTTCGACTGGGTCACCGTCGCCGAGCACCACTTCGCTCCCATGTCGCTGACGCCGAACCCGATGATCATGGCCGGCGCGCTCACCCAGCGCGTGCGGCGGGCCAGGATTGCTCTCCTGGGAGCGAACCTCCCCATCCTGAATCCCGTGCGGGTGGCCGAGGAATTCGCCATGCTGGACACGATGACCGGGGGACGCGTTATCGCTGGCATGCTCCGAGGCACGTCAAATGAGTACGTGACCTACGGGATCAACCCGGCGGAGTCCCGCGATCGCTTCGAAGAGGCCATGGAGCTGATCATCAGGGCGTGGACGGAGCCACAGCCCTTTGGCTGGCAGGGCCGCTACTACGAATATCGCGCAATCTCCATCTGGCCGCGTCCGGTCCAGCAGCCACATCCGCCGATCTATATCTCCGGGTCGAGTCCGGAATCGGGCGAGCTGGCTGCGCGCAAACACCTCGCTGTGGGATTCGCCTTTACCACGGTACCGCTGGCCCGGGCGGCGGCGCGCTACTTTCGCGAGCAGGCTCAGGTGGCCGGGTGGGACCCCACGCCCGACGACATCCTGTACCGCGTCGCGGTGCACGTCGCTGATTCGGATGAGCAGGCGATGGAGGACCTCATGGCCTCAGGCGCGGCCACGCACCGCAGCTCGTTCGCTCTGGCGAACAAAGCGCTGGACGACGCCGTCGCCGGCGCGGGCTACTATGGACGCGACACCCCGACCCAGCGCGAGCGCCTGCGGATGCAGATGCGTGCCCTCGACGAGCGCATCGAGGCGGGCAGATCCTGGTGGGGGGCCCGGCCAGGGTGCTGTCGCAGATCGAATGGGTGCGCGATGAGCTGGGCGCAGGTATCCTGGACCTCACCTTCGCGCCGGTCGGGCGCGACAAGTCTTTGAAGGCGATCGAGCTGTTCGGCACGAAAGTCTTGCCCCGTATGCGCGAGCTGTGAGTGGTTGGACGCCGGTGGCAGCCGAGCCCTCACCCGCCCTTGGCCCTGCGGGCCGGCGGCCGGCCTCTCCCACTCGTGGGAGAGGCATGTGGCTCCCCCTCTCCCATGAAATGGGAGAGGGTTGGGGTGAGGGCTCGGTTCTCTTCCCCCTCCCCCTCGACGGGGGAGGGTTGGGGTGAGGGTGACCGTGATCCCAACATCGACAGGAACTGACCCCCTCGAAGAGCGACCACCGCCAGGCGCGCTCGTCGCGTTCACCGAGGGCTACGTCGAGGCGGACGGCTTCCGCATCCGGTACCAGCAGGCTGGCGACGGCGAGCCGCTTGTGTGCCTGCACGGAGCCGGCGGCATGCGCGCCTCGCCGGCGCATGCGCTGCTCGCCGAGCGATATCGCGTGACCGTCTTCGAAGTTCCCGGCTTCGGCGCATCGCCGGCCAATGAACGGTCGTCGTCAATCCAGGAGCTGGCGGGCACGATGGCCCAGGCTGTTGCCAACCTCGGCATCGAGCGCTTCAACCTCATGGGGAACTCGTTCGGCGGGAGGCTCGCGCTCTGGATGGCCATCCAGCAGCCCGATCGGGTCCAGGCGCTCGTCCTGGCCGCGCCAGCGGCGATCCGGCCCGAAGACTCAGAGCGTCCGGCCGTGGCGCCCGACGATCGACTCGGCCTGCTCTACGCGCACCCGGAGCGGCAGCCCCCTCGGCCGCGTCCCGATCCGGCGATCGTCGCCAAGCAAGAGGCGCTACTGCGCCGCGTCAGCAGTCCACCGCGCGACCCGGACCTGGAGAGCCGGCTCCCCACCCTCAATGTACCGACTCTTGTGCTCTTCGGTACGCTGGACCGCGCCATCCCGCCGGAGATGGGCCGCGTCTATCGCGAGAAGCTTCCCAACTGCCACCTTGTCCTGGTGTACGACGCCGGCCACGCGCTTGACGCGGACCGCCCGGAGGCATTCGCGTCGGTAGTCAGCGACTTCCTGCAGCGTCGGGAGGGTTTCATCGTCACCTCGCACGACGCGCTGATTTATCCCTGACCACGCTACGCCCATGGCAGTGACTCCCCCCACGACCGAGGAGCTGGTAGCCAGGGCACACGAGCTGGTGCCCCGGCTGCGAGAGCGAGCGGAACGCGCGGAGCAGCTGCGGCGCGTGCCGGACGAAACCATCGAGGACTTCCGCCGCGCCGGCTTCTTCCGCGTGTTCCAACCGGCCCGTTACGGCGGCTACGAGATGGACTACGGCGCCACCCAGATCAATTTGGCCGGGGTTCTCGGCCGGGGCTGCGGGTCGAGCGCTTGGGTGCAGAGCGTGCTCGCGTGCCACGCGTGGATCCTGGGCATGTTCCCAGAGACGGTCCAGGACGCTGTCTGGGGGTCCAACCCGGACGCTCGAGTCGTTACAGCCTTCTCAACCACGACCGGCAGAGGGCGCCCGGTCGACGGCGGCTACATCGTGCAGGGCCAGTGGCAGTTCGCCAGCGGTGTGGACGCATGCGATTGGGCCATCCTGAACATCCCCATCGAGGGCCAGGTGCGGGCTCGGTTCGGGCGCTTTGGCCTGGTTCCCAGGACGCAGTGGGAGATCGTCGACACCTGGTTCGCGGGTGGCCTCCGCGGGAGCGGGAGCAAGGACATACTGATCAAGGAAGCGTTCGTGCCGCACGAGTACACCATCGACCCGTTCAATCCGCACGGGCCGCACGGGCCGCACGGGCCGCACGGGCAGCCGACCGACAGCCGCGCGCTCAGCGGCTCATACATCTACCGCCTGCCGATCCTGCCGATCTTCCCGTTCAACGTTGCTGCTCCGGCGTTGGGCGTGGCTCGCGGCGCGCTAGAGGCGTACATCGAGCAGACGGCCGCACGCCCGGAACGGGCCGGCGACGCCGCTAAGCAGCTCCGCGTCGCGGAATCGTCTGCGGAGATCGACGCCGGGGAAGCGCTCCTACGGGCAGACGCCGAGGAGGTAGCGCGTCTTGGCCGCTCGGGGGAGCCCTTCGGCCTGGAGCGCGAAGTCAGGTTCAAGCGCGATCTGGCCTTTGCCGGCCTGCTGTGGACGCGGGCGGTGGATAGGCTCGCCACGTCGGTCGGCGCGCACGGCATCCTGGAGACGAATCCCATTCACCGCGCTTCGCGGGATATTCATGCCATGGCCAATCATGTTGGCCTGTCCTGGGACGTGGTTGCCATCCCCTACGGAAAGATGGCGCTCGGCCTGGAGAGCTGACCTGGGGCTGCGGTGCCCCAATGTTACGAAGGGACGATTCAGTTGCTCCTTCCGCTGTGCTTGACTGATCCATCCAAGGCCGATTTGGCGCTGGGTGGAGCCTGCGCCTTTACCGGTCGCGGAAATGTGTCGGGACACGCCCGCGGGCCCGCTTCGCATCCCGCTGCACCCGGCAGCCGAGCGCTACTGGCGCGAGGTGGGCTATCTGTAGGAGCACGACGCGCCGGTCTATCTGCCCTCAGCGCACGTCCCACTGGTGCACGTTCCAGGCGATAGAGGACTTGGAGGCGCGGCCGGTGGGGATGTTGACCAGGCGGTTCGCAATGGGGTAGGGCGTCGGGAAGTAATAGAGACCCATCAGGTTGAGCTGCTCCGCGATGTGCTGGTTGATGTCCGTCAAGACCTGGACGCGCTCCGTCTTCGGGATGGTCTGGAAGTAGCGATTGACCAGATTGTCCATCTCCGCGCTCTTGTAGCGCGGCCAGTTCGGGAGTCCTGAGACCTCGAAGTTGTTCTCAGGCCCCCGCGCGCGGGAGCTGAGCAGGGCTTGCACACCGCTCACGTCGTGGGTTCCGGTGAACATCGTGAAGCCCGGGAAGGTTGCGCGCCACACCCAGTCAGTGGCGCGCTGCGGTGGAATGACCGACGTCACGCTCGCCACCCCAGCTCGCTGCCAGTAGCCCGCCACCGCCAGCATCGGCCTGCTCACCGCGTCGTTGCTGGCCCAGATCTCGACCTCGAGTGGGCGACCCGCCGCGTCGCGGAACATGCCGTCTCCTCCGCGCGTGTAGCCCAGCTCCTCGAGCATCTGGACCGCTCGCCGCGGATCGTAGGCGTATTTCACGACCCGCTCTTCTATCTGGCGGTAGTCCGGCTGGTTCGGGGCCATGTAGGTGTGTGCCACCGGGGAGAGTCCGGCCTGCAAGCTCTCAGTCATCTCCTGGCGGTCGATGGCGTGCATCAGTGCCCTGCGGAAGCGCAGGTCGCCGATGGTCGCCGGCGAGGGCTCGATGAACTGTGGGTCGATCACATACCAGCGATGATCCGAGAACTCGAAAGCGAAGCTGCCCTCCCGCCACCGATCGCGCATCTCCAGGGCGGCCTCGACCGATATCCCGATGCCGACGCTGAGGTCGGCCGCGCCAGTGATTAGATTGGCCAACGCTGTATTCGTGTCGGGAATGTAAACAAGGTCGATCTCATCGATCTGCGGCCGGCCCAAGACGAAACGGTCGAATGCCTCCAGGACGATGCGCGTGCCCGCGGCATACTCCCGCAGCCGGAAGGGGCCGCTGCCGATGTACCCCGTCGTCCAGTAGGGGAGCTGGCTCAACGCAGCGGGCTCCTGCTGGTACGCAGCCTCGAGGACATGGCGTGGCAACGGGTAACCGTATGCCACGCTGAACATCTGGTCGGCGTCGATGTACGGCTGCCTCCAGGTGACGACGACCGTCCGTGGGTCAGGGGCCGTCACGGCCTCGACCGAGGCGTAGGCTGCGTGCCCGAAGGCGCCGGTGGTGCGGTCCCGCCCGACCTGCGCGGTGAAGAGCAGGTCATCGGACGTGAGCGGGGCGCCGTCGTGCCACTGCGCGCCCTGCCGGAGCTGCCAGGTGGTTTGCATGCGCCCGTCCGGAAGCAGCGTCCAGAGCCCGTTCTCCAGGCTGGGGACCGCTTCAGCCAGCACCGCGCGGAGGGCGCCGCGGTCGTCCACCACAGCCAGGCCGGGGTTCACGGAGTGGCGGATGTCCGGTGATCCCGGGAAAGAGCTATTGGGAAGGAAGTCCATCTCGCGGAAGGTAACGATCGCGACCCGCTTGGGAGAGCGCAACCCCGACGGCGCCCCCGTCTCGCCACCGTCGCTGCCGTTGGTTGCCGCCGGCAGGCGCTGGCCGCAGGCGGCAACCGCCAGCGCCACCGCGAGCCCGGCAATCAGAAAAGCCTGATGCAGCCTGACATGCATGGAACTGCCTCCACCTAGTGCTGCGTGCATCATAGCCCTAGCGGCACGAATTGCCGAATGCGGAATGCGGATCACAACAACATCACAAAGGCGGCAACGGCAGTCGGCCGGTCTGATACTTTTTGCGCGGTGACGTTCATCAAGCACAGCGCGAGGAATCAGGTGCGGCCCGAAGAACCGATCCGGCGCCCCTTGCTGCAGCAACAGACAACCGGGCGGCGATCCGGCGAGTGACGTGCAATCGTCTGACTCGCCGCTGCTGGCGGCCGTTCCCGTTGATTGTCGCCCTCCCGGTAATGGCGCTCCTGCTCACCGTGCCTTCCGCCTCCGCCAGCAGTCCGGTGGCGAGTGGTTGGCTCGCCCAGGTCACCTCTGCCACGTCGCCGACATCCTCCACGACCGCGATGCCGAGGCCAACGACGACACCCCGCGCCAACACGCTTGCGACGGGCTCGCCGACGACGGGCGCTCAACAGCCCACGTCCATCCGTCCTCAGGTCACACAGACCCCTCCGCCCCCCGTCGGGACGATCGAGGGCGCGCCAATTCCCGCAACTGAGCAGCCTACTCTGATCTTGGGCCGGCTCACTGAGGCTCCGCCGCCTGCGGTTGGCGCAACTGGGGGCACGCCCAATCCGACCCTGGGTGCCACACGAACACTTGACGCCTCGACCGCCAACTCCAGCGCGTCGCTGGAGATCATTCCAACCCCTGAGGAGCAACTGTCGTTACTGTGGACCTCACTCGGCGCCCCGTCGCCCGGCGGTACGCTCGGCGGCCTCCCGGATAGCCTGGAGCCTCCGGCTGGGAGCCCATCTCCGACCCCCTCCGAAACGCCAACGCCGAGTGTCACCCCCACGCCCACCCGAGAGTCTCCGACACCGCTCCCGATCCGGTACGCGGGCGTGCCCACCGCCTCAGAGCAGGCGCGCTGGATCGACGCCGCAACTTTATGGCTGGCGGTGCCCCATCGCAGTCAGTTTGATGGCTCGTTCTCCGCACAGTCCAACTGCGGTCCCGCTTCCCTGGGGATGATCCTGGAGGCTTACGGCCTCAAGGGCTACATGACCGATGCCCTCCGTCATGAGGCGAATCGCTTGCAGGGCGCCTCCGATCCCGGGGAGGGTACAGCACTGCCCACGCTCGCCGCGGTGGGCCAGAGTGCTGGGCTCTTCCCCCTCGGTCTCTTCTCGCGTCCGGGCGCGTACGCCCGTTGGACGGTGGACGACGTACGGGCGCACGTTACGGCCGGGCGTCCGGTTATCGTGCTGACGCGGTATGCGGACCTGCCCGGCAATGGGGACAACGAGGGTGACGACAACCTCAACCACTACATCGTCGTTTCGGGGCTTGCTGGCGACCAGTTCATCTACAACGATTCTGCTTACCCGAGCGAGAGGGGGGCCGGCCTTCTGATCTCGCCCGACACCCTCCGCCGCGCCTGGGAGCGCAGCGTAATCCCCGGCCACGCCGTGGCCTTTGCGCGCAACTCGGAGGGCGCCGGCCTCTTCGACGCGTTAGCCGAGCCCGCCGTCGAGGTTGAGCCGATCGAGGTCGATGCCGAACTTGAAGGCTCGCCGATGGCCCGGGTGCTTGCCGAACGGGTAGGCCTGGCTCTTGAAACCGAGCTCACCGCCGCGGACATCGACTTCGTCTCTGGCTTCGTGAACAACAGTGTCCTCTACCCGAAGCTGTCCATGTCCATTCCGCAGCCGAGAGCTGATACGACTCCGCGCTCCCCGTCGCCGGCTACCCAGGGGGTCGTCGTGGTCGCTCTGGCTCTCCTGGCCCCTTATTTTCTGGGTATGGTTGCCGCTGCCATCGGACAGACGCGCCGCTAAACCGACGCTTTCTGGAGATCCTTGGTTTCCTCCAGCACGCTCCGGCGTCACCACCTGGCGGCGAGCGCTGCCTTCGCTTTCGGTTCCTCTGGCCAGTTCGCCACACCCGCGGGCAGCATGGAGTCGCCCGCGTGGATGTGGTAGACGCTGCCGTGGCTCGCCTCGTAGGGCTCCACACCCTCCTCCAGGTCGTCGGCGGCCTTGAGGAGACGTCGGCGCATCTGCACGATTCCGCCGTCGGTGACGCCCAGGCGCTCCCGCCCACGGTCGACGATCGTGCCCATCCCCTCTTGGACGGCGAAGTCCTGCTCGCCGATCCCAGCGATCCCGGTGAACGAGAGGGCCCGCTGCTCCTCGCGGTCGACCAGGTAGTTGTTCGCACGGGTGCGCCGCGGGGTGTGCGTCCCGGGCACGAGGGCTACGTGCACGCCGCTGCCGTTGCGCATCGCCATCACGTCGCGGTTCGCATGAGGCCTCTCGAGGTTGTAGGTGAAGCTCCAACGAGCGGTGGTCACGTCGTCCACCGGCACGAAGGCGTGGCAGAGCTTCGATCCGGCGCCTCCCGGCGGCATGGTGTAGAACGGCATAAGGAACAGGTTGAGGCGCCAGTAGTCCTCCGCTTCGCCCGAAACGTAGCGACCGCCCACGAGCACGCCGAAGTCGGTGTCGACCGCGTGAAGCTGCGGTGGATTGTCTCGATTGCGGAATCGGCCCTGCGCTATGCTGCCGGATCCCGCGGTCAGAGCGCTGCTCTTCTTCCACTGCTCCAGGTTACGATGCGACTCGAGGGTGCTGTGGAGGAATATCGAATGAGCCGTATCGATGCCGCCCTCAATCGCCTGGGCGAAGTTGCAGTCCTGGGTGCTCCAGGAGGCATAGAGATGGCCGTCTGGGACGTGCATGAACTCGAAATCGGGTAGGTCCGGCTCGATATCCGGCGGGCCCATGTAGGTCCAGAGCGTCCCGGCCCGTTCGATCACCGGATATGACTTGACGCGCACGGTGAGACGGAAGTTGCTATCTTTGGGCTCGGTCGGCGCCTCCACGCACTGACCGGTGACGTCGTATTTCCAGCCGTGGTAGATACAGCGGATGCCGCCCTCTTCGTTGCGCCCGTAGAACAGATCGGCGCAGCGGTGCGCGCACAGCGTGTCGATCAGGCCCACCTGGCCGCTCGTGTTGCGAAACGCGAGCAGGTCTTCGCCAATCAGTCGGACCCGCACGGGCTCACAGTCGGGTGCTGGCAGGTCGGCCGAGACCAGGAAAGGCAACCAGAACCGGCGGACCAGCTGTCCCATGGGGGCGTCCCCCTCGACGCGTGTGAGCTTCTCGTTTTCCTCTTTGGTCAGCATTCACCCCTCCTCACCTATGGAGTCGGTTCTCTCCCTGCCTCTATCCTGGGGCATGAATCAATTGTAGTCTCGGCGCATGGGGCTAGTGGGTCAGTTCCTGCGGGAATAGCCTTTCGTCCGGTAGTCCGGTAGGGGAGGGGCTTGTCCCCTCCCGCCTCGCGGCCTGAGTAGAGAGCTGCGCGGCGGGGGACAAGCCCCCGCCCTACTGGAACGACGCAACCGACGTAATGGCGATATCCATGCGAACTGACCACTACACAGGGGCCGAGGCGGAAACTCCCCCGCCGGAAACTCGCCCGCCCGAAACTCGATTCAGGAATCCGACGAAGATCGCGGCCAGGTCATCCTCCCGCCCGTCCCAGCCCTCGATCGCGTCCACGTCGTCACCCATCAACAAGTGAAGCTCGGCGTTGGGCATCCATGCCGCGGCGGCCGCCGGGCGAGATGGCGACCCATGGGCCATCCTCACCGAGGACCCTGTAGTGAATGTTCACTCCCCGAACCCTGGTCTCAGCCATCAGAAATCCTCCTTACTGGAATGTACGTCGATGTTGAAGGCCGACTCGCCGCCCAGTGGTTCTGATCCGCGCGACACCACAGAATCATGATTTGCGATGGTATCCCACCCAGGCCAGAACGGAGGCTTACGCCTCAGCGATCGGCGCACGGCGGCACGCGCCGCATGGAGATCGGGTGATTATCACCCGCCGACGACCAACGACCACCACGAGCATTGACCCGGCGTCAAATCGGGTCGATACTCACTGCCGAATTTGCTGGGGCACTGCGGAGACGGGCGTCGAGGCGCCTTGCATGCCGGAGCAATTTCAGCGGACCATGGCTGAAAAGAGGAGTGATGAATGGCGCGTCAGTACACAATCATCTCCGCGGACTCGCATATTGACCTGAACCCTGATGTCTGGAACCAGCGCGTGGCAGCGAAATGGCGAGATCGGGCCCCGAAGCGCGTGAAGACGGAGACCGGCTCCGATACCGTTCAGGTGGACGGCGGCAAGCTTAACACGATCGGGGTCACGCGTAGTGTTGGCGTGGCCCATGAGAACATGGCGGAGCAAGTCCCGACGTTCGAGACGAGCGCGGGCACGGGGAGGCCCGAACAACGGTTGAAGGAGCAGGATCAGGACGGCGTCGAGGCAGAGATTCTCTTCTCTCAGATCAATAACGTGCCTAAAGATCATTGAGCAGGATTTCGCCGGCGTGCCCGAGAACGAGAAGCGTATGATGCTGGCAGGAAACGCCGTCCGCTTCTTCCACCTGGACGAGGACTAGTGGGTCAGTTCCTCGGTTCCCTCCGTTCTCTAATCCCTCATCCGTAGGTCTGCGCAGCAGGGGCTCGGGCAGGCCATTTCGAGGAGTCCTTCTGAGGTGCGAGAATGACGCTGTACAGTGGAATGAACTTGCACGCAGGAACAGTTGTGAGGTCGCTTGGTTGGCGGCTCGCGTCGATTCTTGGCCTCATGACGCTGGTGACGTCAGCCGCCTGCGCTGCCCCGGGCCCCCCGGGCGGCGGGCAGGCAGCGGCCCCGCAGCGGCAGACGACCTTGCGGTTGTCCTCCCGCTTCGAGGTCCAGACCCTGGCTTTTAAGTACCCCGATGCCGCCCAGGGTGGCGCGAGCGCACAAGCGAAGCGCGCCATGAACGCAGGGCTCGCGCTCATCGATGGCAGGGCCCAGGGACAGCCCGAGCTTGCTGGACAGCTGCCTCAGTTGAACACCGGGTCATGGAAAGTCTTCCCCGATGGCCGGATGGAGACAACGTACACGCTCCGTCCGGCCCTCACCTGGCATGACGGGCAGCCTCTGACGGCAGACGACTTCGTGTTCGCCTGGCGGGTCTACAAGACCCCGGCGCTTGGGTTCACATCGATCCCCCAGGACCAGGTGGAGCTGGTGGCTGCTCCCGACCCACGTACCGTCGTCATCACGTGGAACTCCCCACTCTACGAAGCGGGCATCCTGACGAGCGAACAGCTGCCCCCGTTGCCTGCGCATCTCTTGACCGAACCGTTCCACGCTGTTGTGGAGGGCGGCTCGGCCGCCGAATTGTTCATCAACTCCTCGTTCTGGGCATTCGCATACGTTGGCGCCGGCCCCTATCGGTTGGAGCGCCGGGAGCCTGGGTCATTCATCGAGGGGCTGGCCTTCGACGGCTACGCGCTGGGCCGACCCAAGATCGACCGGATCCTCATTCGCTTCATTGGGGACGAGAATACCGTGCTAACAAACCTCCTCGCCGGGGAGCTTGACTTCACGCCGAGGCTCCAGCTGCGGTTCGAGCACGCGAAGGTGCTCAGCCAGGACTGGGCGCCGTCGGGGAGGGGCAAATACATCATCGGTCCGGACTACTTCATCAAGGTGCAGCACCAGTTCCGTCCTGAGTACCAGACGCAGCCGGCGATCCTGGACGTGCGCGTCCGGAGAGCCATGGCCCACTCAGTCGACCGGCAAGGCCTGGTTGACGGGATCTTCGACGGACAGTCCGAGCTCGCCGACACCTGGATGTACAGGGCCACGCCCTACTACGCCGAGGCGGACCGGGCGATCGCCAAGTACGCCTTCGACCCCAGGCAGACCGAACAACTGTTGCTAGAAGCCGGGATGAGGCGCGGCCCGGACGGGTTCTTCGCTAACCCGGATGGCCGACCCTTCCGCCCGGACTTCATCGTACGAGCGGGCACGCAACACGAGCGGGGCCAGGCGATCCTGGTGGCTACCTGGAAGGCATCAGGTCTCGATATCCAGTCGTCGGTTCTGCCGGACATCGCGGTCCCGCGAGAGCAGCGGTACACGTGGCCGAATATGCAGGGTCAAACGTCGGATGCGGGCGAGTACAACGCTTGGGCAACTTCGCAGATTGGAACGGCGGGCAACCGCTGGACGGGAAGTAACCGGGCCGGGTGGTCCAACGCGGAGTTCGACCGGTTCTACGACGCCTTCAATCGAGCACTGGAGACTTCGGAGCGGAACCGTCTCCATCTCCAGATTCTGAAGCTGCTCACAGACGAACTGCCGGGATACGTCGTGTACGAGAGCCCGGCGCTGCTTGCGCACTCGTCGGCGCTGCGCAACGTTGAGTTCGACTTCCCCGGTCCTCCGAGATCGACCGAAATGTTCAACCTCCATGAGTGGGAGTTCATGAAGTGAGCCGGCAAGCCTGCATCTTGGAGCCGATCCGATGAGCGCGCAGGACGGCATGGCCCGCTGCATTCGTCGTCTCTGGCTTGCGATCCTTCCCCTCGCCGTGGCATGTACCGCGGCGCAGCCTGCACCGCCGGGTGGCCAGACCGAGCGGGGGGAAACGGCCAGGTCGTCGCAGAAGGCCCTCGTGATCGCGCTTTCGTACGAGCCGGCCACCCTGGAGCCCAGCTTCGGCAGCGGCTCCGGCAATCGCGATATGTCGGCGCTCTTCAGCGGATTCCTCGCCTACTTGACGCCCGACCAGCAACCGATGCCCTATCTCGCCGAGGAGCTTCCGAGCCTTGAAAAAGGGACGTGGAAGCTGCTGCCCGACGGCACGGCGGAGACGACATACCGCATCAAGAAACAAGCCAGGTGGCATGACGGTCAGCCGGTCACCGCTCACGACTACGCTTTCGCGCACCAGGTGCACCTCGATCCAGCCATGCCGACCACTAAGATCGACGTCGACAGACGGATGGCCGCGGTTCGACCTATCGATGATCAGGTTCTCTTTATCCAATGGAAGGAGCCCTATCTGTGGGCGGGCATGGTGCACGGTCCAAATTTCCCGGCGCTCCCCAAGCACCTGCTGGAGGAGCAGTACCTAGCGGATAAGGCCGCCTTCGCCAATGGCCTCCATTGGAGCCGCGAGTTCGTCGGGAATGGGCCCTATCGACTGGAGCGGTGGGAGCAGGGCGTGGAGATGACCCTCCGCGCACACGACGGCTTCGCCCTGGGGAAGCCGCCGGTCGACCAGATTGTCCTGAAGTTCATTCCCGACGCTAATACCATCGTGGCGAATCTCTTGAGCGGCGCCGTGGATGCCGCCTTCCACTCCAGCATCAGCTTCGCGCAAAACAGCGCCCTCGAGCAGGCGAGGTGGCAGGGCACCACGGAATACTGGCCGGGAAGCGCCCACTACCTGGAGTTCCAGACACGGGACTGGGGCAACCTCCAGCGGGCCGTGCTGGACGTGCGGGTGCGCCGCGCCCTCCTTCACGCTATAGATCGGCACGCCATTGTAGACGGCCTGTACGCAGGGAAGGCGTCGGTCCTCCACTTCTGGCTCTCGGACGACGATGCTGCCTACCGTACAGCCGACCGCGCTGTTCTGAAGTATGAGCACGATGTTGGCCGGGCCAGGGCGCTCCTCGGCGAAGCCGGCTGGATCAGAAGCAGCGACGGGCAATTTCGGGATGCCAGCGGCGAGGCGCTGCACGTGCCTCTCGTAAGCCAGAACGAGGACATCGACCAGCAACAGGCGACGATCGTCGCCGACAACTGGAAGACCCTGGGGGTGAGTCCTGAGGTAACAGTGATGAGCCCCGGCCAGCAACGGGACAATGAGTACCGAACGAAGATTCCCGCCGTGGCGTACAACAATCGCCCGATGGGCTACGACACGATGGTGTGGCTGAACACGCAAGTCCCGATGCCTGAGAACCGCTGGCGAGGCAATAACTACTCCGGGTACTTCAACCCTGTTCTCGAAGACCTATGGCCGAAGGTGCTGGCCACCGTTGATACCAGCCCCCGCGAGGCCCTGATAGTAGAGGCGCTCAGCGCGATGACGGCGGACGCCGTCATTAACCCACTGCACTACCGTCCGCGGGCCATGGCCTACCGGGTGGGGCTCGCCGGCCCTCAACAGCCCTGGGTCGGCGAGGCCGCCCTTATCTGGAATTCCTGGGAATGGCACTGGAGATAGCGCCCGCTGTTCGGCTCAGCTAACGTCCCACGCATGGACGTTCCACGTAGTGACAGGGTCCACATTGGCAACGAGCCCCGGACCTGTGATGCCGCTGCGGAAGACAGTCGTGCCCGAGCCCGGGCTGTCGTACAGCGGAATGAACGGCAGGTCGTCGGCGGCGAGCTTCAGGAGCTCGGCGTATAAGGCCTGGCGCCTGGATGCGTCGAACTCTGAGGCAAAGCGCGTGTAGAGGTCCTCGTAGGCTGGGGAGCGATAGTCGCCGAAGTTGCGTCCCCGCCAGTTATTCCGCTCCGTTGGCGTCTGAGCCGCTGTGAAGTTCTCCAGCGTCGCTGGCGTGGCTGGGGAGGCCGCCCTTATCTGGAATTCCTGGGAATGGCACTGGAGAGGATCTCGGCTCAGCTAACGTCCCACGCATGGACATTCCACGTGGTGACCGGGTCCGCCTTGGCAACGAGTCCTGGTCCTGTGATGCCACTGCGGAAGACGGAGGAGGTCCCAATGGCCGTGCCCAAGCCGCACAGCATGCTACAGCGCCATCGGTTGATTGCGGCTATGGTTTCCACCACCGTGGCTTATGATTTGGTCGCACTCTGTTTGACGCCCTGGCCAACGCTTGCGAGAGTGCGAGAGAGGCTAAAGGGTAGCTGGCAAGATGGATAGTCGACTTCCAGATCAAGTCTCCGAAGAGACGCTCCGCCGCCTGGTTGCGACGCACGGCGAGGCCGACAACTGGGACTTTAAAGAAGCGCTCGATCTTGCCACCACTCGACACCGAGTGGAACTGGCGCGTGACGTTCTTGCCTTGGCAAATACTGGTGGTGGCCACCTTGTTGTCGGGGTACGCGACAAAACGTTCGAGCCGGTCGGATTGGGACCACAATCCCAACTGGATACGACCAACGTTCACAAGGCAATCGAAAAATACCTCCGAACCTCAATCCCCCAATCGTCGCGGCCACTCATTCATATGCATCTGATGCTGACTCGGGTCTAAAAAGCTTCGCAATTATCTATGTCGCTCCTGCCACGAGAGTTGCGGTGCCCGCGTGTGACGGGTCCTATCTGGACACCGATGGACGGCAGGTAAAGGCTTTTCAGGCTTCAGACATCCTGGTTAGACGGGGCGCACAAACCGTCCGGGCGAATCAAGCGGATCTCGACCGTCTCCTCGCGCGCGCTCGCCCCGAGCCTGAGCCTTCTGAAGTTGACCAGCGGGAGCTTCTTGAGAACCTGCCGCCTCGCGAACAGGTTGCCGTCGATTTCGTGGGGCGGTCGGAAGAACTGTTGCTGTTGTGGGACTGGTTCTCGGAGCCACTGAGGCCACGATGGTTACTTGCCGGAGATGGCGGGAAGGGAAAGACCGCCATCGCGTATGAGTTCGCCACACAGGTTCGAGCAGCTGAGCCTCGTTCCATAGAGGGAATCCTTTGGCTCAGCGCGAAACGCCGTCGCTTTCAGCAGGGTGAGACCCTGCCGGTCACATCCGGGCCGGATTTCTATGATCTTTCGAGCCTATTGGATGCCATTGCCAGCTTCTACGGCTTCTCCGATCTACCCGAATTACCAACGGGCGAAAGGCGAACCCGCGTCGCGGAGCTTCTAAAAGAGCTTCCTATCCTCATGGTTGCGGACGACATCGATTCGCTCGATGAAGATTCGGAGGATGCTCTCGAGTTCCTTACCCTAGATCTGGCTCGAACCCCATCGAAAGTACTGCTCACTTCGCGGCGAGTCCCTTTCGGTCTCAACGCCTCCGCCACACAGGTCTGGGGCCTGACCCGACACGACGGTGCAGGGTTCATTAGATCGCGGCTGCGGTTGCTCGGTCTTGACCCCTCCATGTTTACGGACAGGGTCACGCACACGATCCTCGAAGTCACCGACGGTTCCCCGCTTTATATCGAGGACTTGGTTCGTCTTTGCTCTGTGATCCCTGTGGAACAAGCTATCGAACGATGGCGCGAACATGGCGGAGACGAAGCACGGAAATATGCGTTAAGGGCTGAGTTTGACCGGCTTTCTGAAAAGGCAAGAGAGATCGTGCTCGCGTGTTGTCTGACGGATCAACCAGTCTCGCTTGCCGAAATTCAAGCAATCACCAACCTCTCCGAAGACCAGCTTCTGGAGGAAATCGCGCATATCCAGGATCTTTTCCTGCTCAGCCAGCCGCGGCTGATTGAAGGCGTTCCGCGCTTCGACGTTAACCTCAACACTAAGTTGCTAGTCCGCCGGGTTTACGAGGGAACACACCTAATCGAGCGGCTGAACCGTGCATATGAGGCGATGTCCGGCAGGCTGGAAACCAGTCAGCGCCAGCGATCGGACATTGCCGCATTCATAAATCAGGCGATTTCGTTCGACCGCTTAGGTCGGACTGACGAGGCAGAACGGACTCTTAAGATCGCACTGACCGCCCATCCTGAGCATCCTGACTTGCTTGGTCAGCTCGCCGTTATTTACGCGCTCGCCACTCCGGCGCGAATGGCTGATGCCGAAGATCTCTTCAAGCGTTCGGCTCAGTTGAAGTGCAAGCGGGAGATCATTTACCGCACCTGGGCTCAGATGGAACTAAACCGGAACGAATTCAGCGCTGCAATGCGGGCGGCGGAGGCCGGGCTCGGGAACGCCGGTAGAACCGCTGAACTCCTCTTCCTGGCAGGGATAGCGCACAGTCGGATAGGACAGGAGCTTCGGAGACAGCTTAACGAAAGAGCGGATGAGGAGCTTGGGTTAGCGTACCGATTGCTGCACGAAGCTCTGCGGAGACCTGAGGCGCTCCGAAACTGGGAGGAGCGCCTCCTCAATAGCAAGGTCTTCCGGGCGCTTGCCATTAATAGCGAGGCATTAGGACAGTTTGAGCTGTCTCGCTTCCTACCTGGAGGAATGGGCTGCCCAGTATCCTGGTGACGACTTCGTCAGCCGAGAGGTTGCAAGGTTCAGGGATAAGTACCCTGGCCTGCGAAGGTGAGGATTCTTGCTGGGGGCGGGCTGGTCCCCGGTTCAGACTAGCAGTGTTCCCGGAGAGCGCTCAGGCGAGGAAGGTCAGTTGCAGTCGTTCTGGTTTGACTTCCTAGCCAACCTGGATCGCTTGAGCCGGTTCGTGGTCGGGAATCCGACCATGGGCGACCGGCTAGCAGCGGGCCGCTAACCCAACTTCCGCAGTTTGCGGAATGCGATGATCGGTTGCGATTACTGTAAGCACTGTCGTTCGAAATAGAATGACGTGCGATGTGGTTTGTAGGAAAATAGTGACTGAATAAGAGCATTGCGGAGCGGTTGCGTGCGTGGTAGTATGGGGCATGTACATCCGCAGGACCACCAAGTCCCTGCGTGGACGAGCCTACCACACCTTGTCGGCGCTCATCTAAATTCCCCATAAAACGGGGAAGATGATCATCTAAATTCCCCACCCCGTGGTCATCTAAATTCCCCAGTCCGGTGATCAGCTAAATTCCCCACCCCCGGGGAGCGCACCAAGAAGTCCATTCACCATCGCCCAGCTTGCTATTGGAGGCTGGGTTCATGGGCAGAAGGAGTTTCACGGTGCGTGACATCGCAGAGATTCTCGATCACTGGCAGCACGGGCGGTCGATCCAGGCGATCTCCACCAGCCTGGGGCTGGACCGCAAGACCGTGCGCAAATATGTCAGCCTGGCGGAGCAGGCCGGCCTCTCGGCGGGCCAACGACCGGCAGGCGGTTGGGGCGCCTGGCTGGACGGGCGCCACCCGGAGTTGAGCGCACGTGGTCGGCGCCGTCCGACTGTGGAGCAGCTCGACCCGCTGCGTGAGGAGATCCGTCAGGCGCTCGAAGGTGGAGTCACCCCGACCACGGCCTGGCGACGGCTCCATCAAGCGGGGCGGACCGCCGTGTCCCTCGCCACCTTTCGCCGCTACGTGGCGCGGACCTTCCCCGCGGTGGGCGATCGGCCGCAGATCGTGGTACGGCGCCCGGAGCCCCCACCGGGCGACGAGGCCCAGGTGGACTACGGGTTGCTCGGGATGTGGCCGGACCCACTCAGCGGGGCGAAGCGCGCCGTGAACGCCTTTGCCCTGGTGCTTCCCATGAGCCGACACCAGTACGCCTGCCCCGTGCTCCACATGGACCAGCAGACCTGGAATGACTGCCACGTCGCCGCCTTCCGTTTCTTTGGCGGCGTGCCACGCCGCGTCGTGCCCGACAACCTGAAGACCGGAGTACTTAAGCCCGATCTCTACGACCCGGCCTTCAACCGCGCCTACGAGGAGCTGGCGCACCACTACGGCTTCCTGATCGACCCGGCGCGTGTGCGCAAGCCCACCGACAAAGCCGCCGTCGAGCGCCAGATCCCGTTCATCCGCGGCGATTTCTGGCGCGGGCGCACCTTCTCCAACCTCACCGAGATGACGGTGGCTCTGGAGCAATGGTGCACCGAGGTGGCCGGGATGCGCATCCACGGCACCACCAAGGAGCGGCCGATCGAGGTCTTCCGCGCCGTCGAACTGCCGGCGCTGCTCCCGCTCCCTGCTACGCGCTGGGAGCCGGCCACCTGGGCCAAGGCCAAGGTGGCGCGCGATTGCTCCATTCAGGTCGCTGGCTCCTGGTACACGGTACCCTTTCGGTACGTGGGCCAGCATCTCGCTGTGCGTCTGACCAGCAAGCTTGTGCAGTGCTACCAGCACTACACGCTGGTCAAAACACACCTGCGGGTCCCCAAAGGCCGCCTTCTTCCAGCGCACCCCGGACTGGTGCCGTGCCCAGGCCCGACGTCTCGGACTCGCCGTGGGCGCCGCGGTCGCGTCCATCCTCGAGCTCCACGTCCTCTATCACCTGCGCCAGGCCCAGGGGGTGATTCACCTCGCCGACCACTACGGCGCGGAGCGACTCGACGCAGCGTGCGCCCGTTCCCTCGCCTTTGGCGATCCGTCCTACCGCACGATCAAGACCATCCTGGAGCGAGGACTCGACCAGCAGGCCGCCGAGAAGAGCTTGACTCAGGGGCGACTGGCCGACGCCTTCCTCCGTGGACCCGAAGAGTTGGTCGCCCCGCTCGGCGTCGAGGTACCGTCATGACCGCCTTCCATCAGTTGGAGCAGAAGCTGAAGCTCCTCAAGCTGGGCGGCATGCTCACCACCATCGAGCACCGCATTCATCAGGCCGAAGACGGGCACTTGGGCTACCTGGACTTCCTGGAGCTCCTGCTCGAGGACGAGATCGAGCGTCGCTCGGACCACGGCTTGAGCCTCCGCATTGCCCGCGCCCGATTCGATCAGGTCCAGACCTTCGAAGAGTTCGACTTCGGCGCCGACCCGAGCATTCCCACCCAGCAGATCCGCGATCTCGCAACCTGCCGTTTCCTGGAGCGCCACGCCAGCCTCATCATCTGCGGACCGGTCGGGGTTGGGAAGACCCACGTCGCTCGCGCCCTTGGGGTGGAGGCCTGCCGCCGCGGCTACGTGG
Organism: uncultured Chloroflexota bacterium; assembly: GCA_964417895.1. Classification (GTDB taxonomy): domain Bacteria; phylum Chloroflexota; class UBA6077; order UBA6077; family SHYK01; genus CAYQJS01. The sequence continues at coordinate 22,549 of CAYQJS010000054.1, forward strand.
TGCTCTTCGCCAAGACCACCCGTCTGCTGCGCGATCTCGCCGGCGGGCGCGCCGACGGGAGTTGGGAGCAGCGCTTCCGCTCCTATCTCCGTACCGATCTTCTCATCCTGGACGATTTCGCCATGCAGGAGTTCACCGGCCCGCAGGCCGAGGACCTCTACCAGCTCATCGACGAGCGCGTAGGGCGCAGCTCACTCATCGTCACCTCGAACCGCAGCCCGCAGGATTGGTACCCGCTCTTCCCCAACCCGGTCCTCGCCGAGAGCATCCTCGACCGCCTCGCCGGCACGGCTCACCAGCTCACCCTCACCGGCAAGAGCTACCGGCCGCGCCTCCGACAAGACGCCCACGATTCCCCAACGCGAACTGAGGGGGAACGTGGCGTTGGAAGGAGGTCCGGATGACCACGCCCCCGTCGCGTAACGTTGCCGTAACGATCCCCTGCCCGATTTGCGGGCAGCCTTTCAGCCCGGTGGGCCGCCAGCAGGTCTGCTCGGCCGCCTGTCGTCAGGCCGCTTGGCGGCGGCGCCACCCCACCCCGCAGGTGGCGGCGGTCCCACCCCGCGCGCCCCGGTCGGCAACCATCTACGCGTGCCCCTCCTGTGACGCTCGCTACCTTGGCCAGCAGCGCTGCCCGGACTGCGGCGTCTTTTGCCGCCGGGTGGGCCCGGGCGGGCTCTGCCCCCACTGCGACCAGCCAGTCGCGCTGGCCGATCTGCTTTAGGGCTACGGAGGAGTGAGTCAGGCCGCGACACCCGGACACACTTGCAGGCGTGGGGCTCCCCAATGACACGACGAGCACACTACCCATCGGAACCCCAAACGGCTCAAAGGGAGTGGCGATTCACCATGAGAACCAGCTAGCATCTCAGCCGGTTGCGCTCCCCGTGGTGGGGAATTTAGCTGAACACGAGGGTGGGGAATTTAGCTGAGCGCTGACATCTCCGGGGTATTCTTCGTTAGGCAGGTTGTCGCTGGTTTTGTCTAGAAGCCAATGCTCTGGTAGATTACCATGCGCACCTGCCTCCGGGTTAATGGAGGTTCGGCCTCTTTGGTCGAATCCTCGGATCCCCGGCTCCTGGTTTGGGCCCGGCGCCGTTCGCCGCGAGTGGCGCACCTGGTAGGCCACGGTTTCGATCACTGCCGGGGGACCGTCCAGACTTCTGGCGACCTGCGATATATCCTCAAGGTACGCGCGCGAGGCAAACGTGGTCATCGCCACAAGCTACGGCAACGACACCGCCACCGTGATCGAGGTCCCGCTTTGCCTCACGACAGTGGGCTGGGTCCGCCAGCGGACGATCTCAAGGATTCTCGACCTCAGTCTCGGGCTCGAAGAACGTTGAGGGAACTCCCCCGGGTTCCAAACCCTCCAGGCACCAGACCAGCTGGAGAATACCTAAGGACTCCTACCAGCTCGAAAACGCGTACGCTTCGACCGACAGTACGCTGCGCGCTTAGTTTGCAGCGCTGGCTCGACGCGCTGCGGTCGTGCGAGGGTGCAGTCTGTCGAGCAACCGAGGTGCAGGCTCGCTGACCCCGGTGCGCTCTCGACCGGATCGGTCGGGGCGTACTATGATTCACAAAACGGCACATGGATCTTTCGGGAGCAAACGACATGCTTCGGGCATCCCGCTTAACGCGCAGGCGGTTTCTTGGCTACGCGTCTACCGCCCTGGCCGCGACCGCGGTTGGCAACGGACTTCCACGCGCTACCAGGGCGTTCGCGCCTGAGCGCGTCGGCCAAGCGCCCGCGCCGGTCCAGCTCACGCACGTCGTCGGCTCCACGGTAAAGCTCGAGCAGATCATCGGCGACTATGACAAACACCTCCGGCAGCCCACATTCAACCAGACGGCAACCCGTTACGGACTCACCGGCACTGACCTCGGCGCCTCGTTCGAGCACAACGGAAAGGTCTACTTCCTTTTTGGCGATAACAACGCCCCCGGCGCCCGCGACCCCATGGGTTACAGCGAATCCACCGATCCCGATGGCCCGTTGCGGATCGACTTCTTCAGCCGTTCCCCGGGCACCTTCATCCCCATCGGTCCCGCCGGCGTCCGCATGGGCCCATTCAACGTGCCGACCGCCGGGCTGAGCCTCGAGGGGGTCATGTACGTCATGCTCAAGGTCAACCATTCGGACGACACGCCGACTGACAGGTCACTACTAACCCGCTTCGACGAACGGCCGGTCACGTTTACGAGCCTGCGCGAGATGTCTCAATTGCCAGGCGGGCGGTTCATCATTGTCACCTTACGCTCGGTTCCGGGCGGGCTCCCGGGACTACCAACCGCCGGGCCATATGTGCTGACCTTCGGCGCTGGCGACTACCGTCAAAGCCACCCGTATCTGGCCGCGACTCCAGCCCAGAGCTTCGCCACCGGCCAGAACACCCGCTACTTCGCCGGAATGAACGGCACCGTCCCGCTCTGGTCCGACCGGGAAGTCGATGCCGCCCCTGTCTTCAACCATCCCACCATTGGCGATCTGTCGGTCATTTACCAGCCGCAGCTGGGCCTCTGGCTCATGCTCTACGATAGCCGCGAACCGCGGGGCATCCTGCTCCGGTACGCGATCAACCCCTGGGGACCGTGGAGCAACGCCGAGGTAGTGTTCAGCGCCGAGCGAGACCGGGCCCGAGGAACGTTCATCCACGATCCCCGCATCCAGCCCGACGATGGCCTCGGCGGGCCGACCGCGTCCAGGCAGAACGATCCTGTCCTCACGCCCGGCGCCGCCTACGCCCCCTACCTCATCGAGCGGTTTACCCAGATACGAGACGGCACCCTGTTCCTGCAGTATCTCCTCTCCACCTGGAACCCCTACACCGTCGTCCGTCTGCGCTCTGCGCTCGCCATCACAGCCGCGTCCCCACAGGAAGATCCCGCCGGGCCTGGCCGCACCCCGCCACCAACGGACAGCCCCATCGAGGAAGAACCACCAGCGCCCCTCGTTGAAGAGTAGGCCACCCTACTGGGTCAACGGAACGAAGTGCTGCTCAACCGGCAAGCCGGTCCGCTGCCAGTTGTCCGCCACGCGGAGGTACAATAACCGTGGCCCAACTCCAAGAAAAACGGTGTTCCCGCGCACTGCTACGGTTTGATTGCCACCCACCTGGCCGAGCAGTTCGAGCGACGATGGTGATAGCGGTGCGGCATCCTACTTGGCAGCTGGCGCAGCAGCTCTCGCCAGATCAAGAGAGACGGCTGCGGAAGGCTCGTCTGCCGTCGCTACAGCGGTTGCCTGCGCAACTGTAGTCTGGAGGCGGGACGAAGCGTGCTCGACCGCCATCGTTGTCGGTGGTGGGATTGTTGACCCTGGCGATCGTACTTCCAACCGTGGTAGAGACAACGGAGGCCATTCTCCTCCACTCGCCCATAGTACAGCGACGTACCGCGGTGGCTGCAATCGATATCGGCGCTGCGCATATCGGCGCTGCGCAGTCGGGCCACGGTGAAGTTCGCGATCGTCTGGTCCATCGTCTGCCGCCCTGAACCCCGCCTGCTGGTGCCGGCCGTTCTGGAGGTACTGCCGAATATTGACGTTGATCCCGATCGTCTTCCAGTAATCCGCCACGATCGCCTGCTCTTTGGTGAGCTGGAAGCGGTTCCAGAGGTCGAAGTCGAACCTCACCCGTCGTCTGGTGGACCTGGATCCCGTCCTGGCCTTTCACCCAGCCCAGGCGAGTCAGTATTTGTTGTGCCCGGCCGACGTCATAGTCGTAGCGCGGAGCCGGGCCCCTGGCTGCCTCGGCGAGCTTATTGGAAGGCGTAACCCAATGGTCCGCGATTGAGCCAGGCCGTGCGTGACCCGGATCGAAGAGGAAGAGCGGAGGGCCCGGGACTACCTGGCAGCAGCCATCTGAGCACGCCCAGCGTTTACGGCGTTTGGAGCGGGAGACGGGATTCGAACCCGCGACAGCCTGCTTGGAAGGCAACCGGCGCTAAGCGCTGTGCTTCAGGCACGGGACAGAGCCAGCTCCCGCTCACAGACTCCTCTGCGGCACTCGTGCGTCTCCTCCAGCGCCGTCCAGCGCTGGAGGAGACGCCACCGGCTCCCAGGGAGCCGGGCGTTCCGCCTCCGGCCGACGAGGAGCCGGTGGCGGTCCGCCCCGGCCGGGTCACGGTCGAGCAGGCCCGGGAGGCCGGGCCGGTCCACGTCGGGCACCAGTTCTGGCTCCGCCTTGGAATAGACGAGGCGCTCTCCGGGCGGGGTTCTCTGAGCCGGCCTGCCGCTTGACCGAGCTGATGACCTTGAACCGCCTGATCGCCCCGCGCTCCGAACATGCGATGCCGGACTGGTTTGCGCGCACCGCCCTGGCGGACATCCTGGGGATCGATCTCACCGGGGTGGACGACGACGCGCTCTATCGACATCTGGACCGCTTGCATCCCAAACGGGCGGAGATCGAGGCCGCACTGGCCAAACGGGAAGAGCAGCTGTTCAACCTGGACGGCACGGTCTATCTCTACGATCTGACCTCCAGCTACTTCGAGGGCCAGTGTCTGGCCAACGGCCAGGCCAAACGGGGCCACTCGAAGGACCATCGCCCGGACTGCAAGCAGGTGGTAGTGGGGCTGGTGGTTGACCGAGACGGGTTCCCCAAAGCCCATGAGGTGTTCGATGGCAATCGCTCCGAGGGGACCACGCTGGGCGAGATGCTGGATCGGCTCAAGGCACGCGCCGGCCCGGCCGCGACGGTCGTGGTGGATCGGGGGATGTCCTCTGCACAGAACCTGCAGGAGATCCGTGAGCACGGCTTTCACTACATGGTGGCCAGCCGCCAGGGTGAACGCACCGGGCATCTCGACGAGTTCGAGGACGCCGAGGGTGGCAGGAGTTGGAGCGGCCCGTCTCCCCGACCAATCCGTTCCAGCACAAGTCCCGTGTGTGGATCAAGCGCGCAGCCGAAGGTGAGGAGCCGGTGCTGGTGCTCTGTCGCAGCGCGGGGCGGGAGGAGAAGGACCGCGCCATCCGCACCACCCATGAGAAGCGGTTCCTTACCAGCCTCACCAAGCTGCAGGCCCGCGTGGCGGGCGGACGGCTCAAGGCCGAGGCGAAGATCCAGCAGGCCATCGGTCGGCTCAAGGAACGTTACCCGCGGGTGGCTCGCTTCTACCAGGTCATCTACCCGGGCGCGTCCGGGCAGCTCAGCTGGCAGGTGGACGAGGCCAGGAACCACCGGGCCAAAGAACTCGACGGCAGCTATCTGCTGAAGACCAGCCGCACCGACCTCACCGCCGAGGAGATCTGGGGGACCTACATCCTGTTAACGCGCGTCGAGGCCGCGTTTCGCGCCATGAAGAGTCCGCTCGCGGAGTGGCCGATCTTCCACCAATTGGAGCGGCGCGTCCAGACCCACATCTTCCTCTGCGTCCTCGCCTACCACCTGCTGATGGCCATCGAGAAGACCTGCCGGGACCGCGGGCTCCACACGTCCTGGGCGACGCTGCGTGAGCAGCTCACCACCCATCAGGTCGTCACCCTGGTGCTGCCAACGATCGACGGCCGCACGCTCACCATCCGCAAAGCGACCACGCCCGAGCCGGCCCAGCGAGAGATCTACCGCCTGCTCGGCATTCCCGAGGAACCGATGAAACCCGTGAAAAGTTGGACAATCGACGATTTGTAGTGACGAACATCGAAAATCCGTGCGTAAATTGCGCTACAGTGCGGAAGTTGGGCTAAGCTCCCGCGACGCTCGGCCGCACTCCAAGGATTCTGCAAACACCGAAGCAGATGGCCCCCTCACCCCCCCGCTGGGGGCGAAGGGTTCAAAACCTCGCCACACCCTCGAGGGCTATCCTCAGCGGGGTATTGTTCAGCATTCACTTAGTCTCCACCGCCGCCGGGCTCTCGGCCCGCCGTGACGCCGAGGTACGACAATCGCGTCGTCCCCGTGTTGCGGATCCCATGTTCGAGACCTCTGGGGACGATCCACATCTGCCCCTCCCTGATGGGGATGGGGGGGCCGTCCGGTCTCAAGACCTCGCCGTTTCCTTGCAGGATGTAGATGCAGTGGGCGTTCTCTGGGTGGATGTGGAGAGGGTTCTCCTGTCCAGGTTCGAAGTTTCGGACGATCACGTGCCGGATGTCGATGCCATCTCGGTACACGCCGATCACCATCTCCTCTTCGGGGGAGAAGATCTGGTAGTCCTTCGGGTCAAGGACCCCGGTCCCGAGCGTCTCGGGGCGCACCTCCTTCGAGTTAACCCGCATATCGAGCTCCCTTTCCTACTGCCAGTACGCGAAGGCCATGCCGCACCCCGTGCCCGCCAGCGTCCGGTAAGCGGGGATGTAGTCGCCGATGAAGGTGACTTCCCGCTGCTCCATCGCGGCCGCCACGGTGACCCAGTTGCGGATCTCCGACGTGCCCAGATTCAGCCGCTCGGCGGGAAGCGACGCGAGCGCGTTGGCGTCCTTCTCCACGATGCCGTCGATCGTGGCACGGTCGATCTCCTCGTCGATGATGGTGTGGCTGAGCCCACCCGAGGCGATGACCGCGACGGACTTGTCCGAGTCCCAGGACTCGATCGCCCGACGCAGCGCCTGCCCCAGCGCATAGCAGCGGCGTGGGGTCGGCTGGTTGGGCGGGAAGAAGGTGTTGACCATCACCGGGACCATTGGGATGTCGCCGTCTCCACGAAGGAACTCGTAGTAGAAGACGAAGGCGTGGCCCAGCCCGATCTCGGGCTTCAATTGATTGGAGCACCCAATGTCGAAGTCGCCGTTCCGCAGGTCGTTGATCAGGTGCTTCGCCAGCTCGGGCTCGGCCGGATGCTGACCGGCCACGCCCTTGCCCTCGAAGACTTCTCGCTGGAGCGTTGCGAGTCGGGAAGCATTCCAGTTGCTTGCGCCCCCGTCTCGTCCATGCGAGCCGCCTGACACCTCGAGACTGTCGCCGTAATACACCGAGAACATGGGCATATTGTCGTCTTTGAACTGCTCGTGCTGATCGTCACCGACCACCACGATCACATCCGGCGCGGCCTGCGCCAGCACTTTGCGGAGCGCCCCGAGGTTCTGCTGGCACGCATCGTAGCGCTCAGCCAGCCGATCGTCAGCGAGCTCCCGGTCCATGTCCGGCTTCGCCTTGCGAAGCAGCTCGGCGTAGTTGATGCGCCGGTCGCTCGCATCCTTCTCCCTGAGGGCGTACCAGCCCTCCAGCGGAAGCCTCAGCTGCGGAGCGTGCGGGGTCGCCAGTCCGAGAACGATGTTGGCCATGCTCAGAACCTCCTTTTTATTTGCAATGTCATTTTGAGCGAAGCGAAGAATCCGTGCTTGCCGGGTACGGATTCTTCGGCCTGTCGGCCTCAGAATGGCAGTCCCGCCCGCACCTCTAGCGCCACTCCCAGGAGGGACGCGGTGTACCGCGTCGTCTCAGGTGGCGATCCCGGCTTCGGCGAACAGCCATCTGGGTGCCAGTGTACTTCGCTCCGGAAGACCTCGCCAGTAATTGTCCCGGCGCGCTCAACGGCGTACAGTCGGCTACTTCACATGCTCGCCGGCGCAAGGTCGTAGGGGGTAAGCATGGCGATGAACTACCGCTACATCTCGGGCGACTCGCACCTGGAAATCGACTCCAAGTGGTGGATCGACCGCGTTCCCGAGCGCCATCGCGACCGCGCGCCGCGTGTCAGCCATCTGCCGGATGGTGGGGATGCCTGGGTCGTGGAGGACCGTCCTCCCCGGGAAGTGCCGACCGACCTCTACGGCGGCAAGGGACGGACGCGCTGAAAGCCCTTCGGCCAGAACTATGCAACGACGCCCGGCACTGGGTCCGCGAGCCAGCGCCTCCAGGAGCAGGACCAGGACGGTCGACGCGGAAGTCCTGTTTCCAGGCGTCTCGGGCCCCCGGCCTGTGGCGCGGCATCAAGGACGACGACGCGTACCGCGCGGTCGTCCGCGCATACAACGACTTTCTCGCCGAGGAATACTGCGCGCGGAGGTGCCGGAGCGGCTCATAGGCCTATTCGGATCAAGAACGGCGCGAATCACCGGCTGACGCCACGTTCCCGTCGCGTGCGTTCTTCGGCACGTACCTCCGCGATGGCTTCAGCAATATCCCATTCGATTTCTTCCGGATCCTGTCACGGTTTCTCGCATGGATTTCGTCAATGACGCTCCAAGAGGCCCCCTCGACTGCTACCTCCATCTTCGTCCAAGCCGCGCTGTCCAACCCCTCGACAAAAGCCCGGACGAAACGACAGGGGTTGTCGGCAGGGATCACCTCCTTCAGGGTGGACGGTGTCACAAATGCATTCCGTTATGGCTCACAGAGAAATGAGTTTGTCGATTGTGGCGCGGATGTGATGTTAGGCAACGGATTGTGACGTGGTTTGGACGTGTGAGGTGAGATCGTCAGCGTATGGATGTTGACGTGGTGCTGGCAAGCAAGCTGGAGACCATTTTACGTCACCTCAACGAGAAGCAACGGCGCTTGCTGCTGGCCGCTGAAGCGCGTGCGCTGGGGCATGGGGGAATCACCCGAGTGGCGCGGGCATCGGGCGTATCGCGTCCGACCATACAGAGGGCGATGCGCGAACTGGAAGGGCCGGCCGCAGACGCGGGACGGGCACGTAAAGCCGGCGGCGGGCGCAAACGCACCCGCGACCGAGACCCCGCGGTGGTAGCGGAGTTGGAGGAATTGGTCGACCCGGATACTCGGGCCGACCTGATGTCGCCATTGCGCTGGACGTGCAAGAGCACCCGCCAACTGGCAGATACGCTCGGCGGCCGAGGCCACCCAGTTAGCCACCGCGTGGTGGCCGAACTGCTCCACGACCTGGGGTACAGCCTGCAAGCCCCGGCCGAGCGACTGGAGGGGGCCCAGCACCCGGATCGGGATGGCCAGTTCCATTACCTAAACGAGCAGGTCAAAGCGTTCCTGGCCAAGGGCCTGCCGGTCGTGTCGGTCGATGCGAAGAAGAAAGAATTGGTGGGCGCCTTCAAGAACGCGGGGCGCGAGTGGCAGCCCAAGGGAGAACCGGAAGCGGTCCGGGTGCACGCCTTCCTGAATCCGAAACTCGGCAAGGCGATCCCCTATGGAGTCTGCGATGTGGGGCGGAATACCCGCTGGGTCACCGTCGGTCAGGACCAAGATACCGCCAGTTTCGCCGTGGCGACCTTGCGGCGCTGGTGGCAAGCCGTCGGATCCCAGGTCTACCCGGAAGCCAAGCAGTTGCTGATCTGCGCGCATAGCGGGGGGAGCAACGGGTATCGCGTGCGCTTGTGGAAAGCCGAGCTCCAGCGGTTCACCGACCTGGCGGGGGTAAGGGTGACGGTCTGCCACTTGCCACCGGGGACGAGCAAGTGGAACAAGATCGAGCACCGGCTCTTCTCGTACATGCGCATGAACTGGCGTGGCCGCGCGTTGGTCAGCCATGAGGTCATCCTCGAACTGATCGGCGCCACGACGACGCGCACCGGCCTGCGCGTGCAGGCGGAGCTTGACCTGGGCGAGTACCCTACCAGAGTGAAAGTCTCAGACGCGGAGCTGGAGGCCGTACGGCTCACCCCGCATCAGTTCCACGGAGAGTGGAACTACACCACGCGCCAATCCTAGCAGACACGAACCTTGAAAACGGAAGTTCGTTGAACAAGTGCCGCAGGCACGCAATGTGGCGGAAGTTCTGAACGAGCACGTGACGCGGGAGATCGAGGGGATCGATCGGACGTAGCTGAATGGCCACGTGCCCAAGTGTCAGTGATCGCCCGTATATGTGCCATCGTTAGCCGGGCGCTTTGAGCCACGCGTAGCTGGGTGGTTTGAGCCACCCCATAGTCGCCCGAGCCTATTCCGGTGAACCCACCGCGCGCGGCTCCCGCAGAGACGGTCTCCGCATGCCCTTCATGTGGGGCCCGTTAACCTGGGCCAGCAGCGCTGTGGAAGAGGGTGAGGCAGCGACGAGCCAACCCCGTGGGGACTTTTCGCTGTCGCCCCGTGGGACTCCACGGTGACGCTTGGCAGCGAGGAAAAGACTTCGCACGGAACAGGCGTCCCCGAAGTCCCAAACTCGATTTCGTTAGCAGTCCCAAACTCGACTTGAGGAGGGTCTCGCCGCGAATTCGTGGCACATAGCAATTAAAGGGCTCATAGAGAAATAGCATTGCGGCGTTTGATCACCACGTGACGTGCTTCTGGCATGCCTTTGGCCTAGATGCTGAAAACTTATTCCGTGACATGATTCGGATCGTACAGATGGGCCACGTGATGGAAAATCTATTCCGTTACATGATCGGGTTGTACTGATTAGGCTAAGTGATTGGACAAGTTATTCCATTACGGCTCATAGACACTTCTTCGTGGCTCCAATCTCTCGACTATTGACATTAGAGACCTATTGGTGATATAAGTGCCAGCGTGAGTACTTTCGTTGAACGAGTCTAATGTCTGAGAGATTGTGGTGGTAATGCGCTTCCTCCGTGGCCACTTAGGCTCCACGTTTACGCCGACCGGGAGAGGTCGAGTTCGAGTTTGCCAAGATGGAATCCCGGAGTTCCAGCATCGGGTCGCTGGTCATCGCCGGCGCCAAGGCGCAGATGAAAGGCACCCGCAGGATCAAGAGGGTCGGCGGCTACGGCTTCTCGTTGACCGCGACGGATGGTCAAAAGGCCGGGTGGTAGTGGACTCGACAAGTTCCGCTTACGGATCACCGACCCTGGCGGGGTGGTCCTGTACGACAACGCCCAGGTGGGGGGTTGGACATCGATTCAGCCAATCCGCAACCCATCGAAAGGAGGCGAGATCGGGAGCGAGGGCCGAAGTAGAAGTTATTCCCGGAGGGGGGTGAGAACGCCCGAGTTGGACCAGGCCTGCGTCGTTGTACACGGCGCACCATAACCAGCCGGTAGATCCGGCAACCTCGCATACCACATCCACACAGTGCAGGTGTCTGCACCGAAAGACAGGAGGAACAAGTGACAAAGATGCGAAAGGCGCTCGTCCTGGTGAGCTTGCTCGCGCTCGCTGTACCGGCAATCGGCTCTTTTGCGACAGCGCCCGCGATGGCCGATGATGACAACTCGTTCGGCGCGCGTCTCACCGGGTATCAAGAAGTTCCGACGCTCTCCACGACCGGCCGCGGCCAGTTCCGCGCCCGCCTGCTGAACCCGACGACGCTGGAGTACCAGCTCCAATATTCCAATCTGGAAGGGGTCGCGTCAGAGGCGCATATCCACCTCGGGCAGCGCGCCACGAACGGCGGGGTCATTGCCTGGCTATGCGGAGCGTTAGCAGTCCCGCCCAAACCACTAGTGTGCCCAGCGTCCGGAACGCTTACCGGGACGATCGTGGCTGCTGACGTAATAGGCCCTACCGCGCAAGGCATCGCAGTCGGGGAGTTCGCTGAGTTGATCAGTGCCCTGCGGGCTGGCGCCACATACGTCGACGTGCACACGGTCCTCTACCCGAGCGGCGAGATTCGGGGACAGATCGGCGAACGCGACTAGGCAGGACCTAGATCGGGCTATGGGAACTGCGAGGACTCAGCGGCGCTGATCCTGCTCGTAGCTGGCGATCAGCTCGCGCAGCACGGCTTCCGCTAATCCCGCTGGGAGTGAGCCGGCCGTCGGCCACTCCCAGCGGGATACCTCCTTGGTCCAAGTGGGGGGTTCCCCTCAGATGGAGTAATACTCAGAGCACCCTCTCCCGCGGCCACGAAAACAGAACTGCTCGCCAGAGGGCAACTGACCTTCGACCTGAATCGGGGCCATGCTGGGGGGAGCATGTCTGGATCGGGCGAGTGGAGAACCTCGGCTTGCAGCCGATCCTTGAGCTCATAGTAACCTCAGTCGAGGGACGCCACACCTCTGCGAGCTTTTCCTGGGCGGGCTCCAATTGCTTCCATGCCTCGGGAGAGAGCCGTCTCGGTTGGTTCCTCATGGGGACGTTGAGCGGCCCGAGGCTGAGTGTGGAGGGGGCTCCACCATTAGGCGCGGCGGCGACGTGGACTCCGAACGCAGGATCTCGGGGGGATTCGTTCTAATAGTCATGTATTGAGAGGGCGCGGACGTTCTCCGCGCGCGCATGATCGTGTTCATCGAGACACCCACCTCGACACATACCGTCACCCCTCGAGCGCCCGGTGGGCCATAATCTGTCGGCGCCGCGCTCTTCACACGCGCCACGGATCGCCATCACTCTAATTCCGTGCGGGAGCCCAGTCTAAGAGTGCACTCCGAAAACTGTCATCCTGAAGCCGCAGGCCGAAGGATCTGTGGTCAGAGTACCGTTTGTGCATGGTAGTTTACGTTCGTGACAGATCCTTCGCTTCGCTCAGGATGACAGCCTAGGTGCCGGGCTCCTCAGCGCCACTCCCAGGACGCCGCGTTCCAGGTGCTCCAGCCGCCCGGCGCATAGATGGTAGGGCCCTGAAGGCCTGCAAGGTGCGCGACTACGAAATAGCCGAAGTACAGGGGGAAGATCGGCAGGTCCTCGCTGAGCAGCTTCATCGCCTGGGTCATCTGCTGGTTGCGCTGCCCCCGCTCCAGCGTGCTGATAAAGGCCTCGTAGAGCCTGTCGTACTCGGCGTTGACCCAGCCGCCGCGGTTGCTCCCCTGCCAGCGGTTGGCGGCGGTAGCGATGTTTCCCGAATAGACTTTGACCAGCAGGGTCTGTTCCGAGAGGCCGCTGTTCGCCGTACCAAGGGCGGGATAAGTGGCGCGCAGCTGCGGATCCCGGTCCTCCACCTCAGAGAGGAGCCGCGAACGAACGTCGATGCCTGCCCGACGCCAGCTGTCCGCGAGAATGGCGTTCTCTCGCTCCTCCAAACCTGTGGCGGTCCCGCGCAGCTCGGGACTGAAACGCTCTCCGCCAGCGCTCACGAAGATTCCATCGGGAGCGCGAGTGAACCCTCCATCGGCCATGGCCTGAGCCGTGCGCTGCGGGTCGTAAGGATACTTCGTGATGACGCGGTCAATATCGGAGTAGTACTCGACCCCGGGAGGGACCATCGAATCGGCGCCTTGCCCCTCGCCCGCCAGCAGGCCATCCACCAGGGCCTGCTTGTCGATGGAATGGACCAGTCCCTTACGGACTCGCAGGTCCAGCAGCGCCCGCGGATCCGTGTACTCTGCCTTATGCTGAACCTGCACGTAGCGCAATCGCTCGGCGTTCAGAAGCACAGTCCCTGAGTTGTGCGGGGCCCATTGCCGGCGGAGGATGATGCCCTGGTCGAAGCCCAGGGTGAAGTCGATCGCGATGTGTGCCGACTCGGCCAACAGATTCGCGACGGCCGCGTTCGGGTCGCCGACAAACGTCACCTGTATCCGACCGATCTTCGGCCGTCCGAGGGCGTGCCCATCGAAAGCCGCGCCCTCGATGAAGGCGCCGGGTTCCCATCGGATAAGGCGGTACGCCCCCAGGCCCACGAAATCGCGCGTAAAGTAGGAATGATTGAGAAAGGCCTCGCTGCTATTTGATTGCTCGAAGGGCTGGGCGAGGATGTGGCGCGGCAGCGGCCCGAGGCTGGCCCTGATGCTGTCGGCCTCTGGATAGGGCTGGTTCCAGCGGATCAGGATCGTTTGCGGGTCAACCGCCAGGACCTCGTCAATGAGTCGCTGCGGCAAGCCGCGAGCGACTCCGAAGGTGGGCGTTGCAGCGACTCGCCAGCCCAGCACCAGGTCTTCGGCGGACAAGGGCACGCCGTCGTGCCAGGTGAGATTCGGGCGTAGACGGTAGGTGGTCTCCATCCGCCCGTCCGAGAAGACCCGCCAGCTGTCGGTGTTCAGCTCCGGCAGGGTCTCGATGATATAGGGACGCGGTATACCGCGCTCGTCTCGGGTGGTGATCCCGGCATTGAAGAGCTTCATCGTTTCGCTCGGCGTGGAGCCCGTCGTCTCCGCAACGACGTGCTCGGACAGGGCGTTCGGTTCGACGTGGGTCATGACCGCCAGGACGCGGCTCTCGCCGAGCGTAGCACCGGCGACGTCGCCTTCGCTGCCTCGACCTTGCGATGGCGCCGCCGGCGCGCATGCGGCCACAGCCACGGCAGCGACCAGCAAGACAACGCCCCAGCTCTCACGTCTCATCGCTTAACCAATCCCTCTCCCATCGCGCGCCTCGACCATCGGTGCTCCCGCGCTGAGATGTACCTGCTGTCTGGGCGCCAGTGTACTTCGCTCCGGAAGCCGCCGCCAGTGATGTTGTAGGTCAGTGATTCTGTCCGCTTAACAGTTCTGAGATTTTGTCCGCCCT
>CAYQJS010000055.1:0-35530 GCA_964417895.1 uncultured Chloroflexota bacterium
GCCTGGAGCAGCCTGCCGAGTCGCCTGACTCCACCTTCAAGGACCGCATCACGGTGAAGTCGTACCCGGTGGAGGAGCTGGGCGGATTCCTCTACGCCTGGATGGGCCCGGAGCCCCGGCCGATGGTGCCCCACTGGGAAGCCCTGGTGAAGGAGGGCGTGCGGGACATCGGCTGGGCCGTCCTTCCCTGCAACTGGCTACAGATCATGGAGAACTCCCTGGATCCGGTGCACACCGAGCACCTCCATCGCTATTTCACCAACTACGTCCTCGAGCGGCTCGGCCAGCAGGGCGCCGACGCCCACGAGTTCTGGCGCACGCGCGCTGACGTGCGGAAGCACGTAAAGATCGGCTTCGACGTCTTCCAGCACGGCATCGTCAAGCGCCGAGTCCTGGAGGGCTATGACGAGAGCAATGCGCTGTGGCGAATCGGCCACTGCGTCGTCTTTCCCTTCATGCTGCAGTTCGGGCAGATTCGCATCCCTATGGACGATACCCACACGATGTACTGGTGGTACAACGTCCACCCCAGGCGGGCGGGCGATCCCGAGCAGCGGCCCGAGGACATCCCTGTCTACCAGGTGCCGGTCCCCGGCGTGGACGCGCAGGGCCTCCCCGTATGGGAGCTGGCCGACAACAACAGCGGACAGGACAACTACGCCTGGACCACCCAGGGGCCGATCACCCCGCGGTGGACCGAGCACCTGGGTGAGTCAGATAAGGGCATCATCCTCTACCGGCGTTTGCTCCGCGAGCAGATGAAGATCGTGGAGGATGGCGGCGATCCGATGAACACCTTCCGCGACCCGGCCAGAAACGTCTCCATCCACGTCCCGACGGAAGACGATGACCCGAACTTCCAGGGCCTCACCGGCGAGCGCGTCACCAGGCTAATCCGGCAGGGGGCTGTCAGCACGGGGGCGTCGGGTAAGTACAGCCCGATCAATCAGCAGCGCGCCCGCGAAGCTGGCTTCGCTGCGCCCGAGGGCATGCCCGCCGCGGTCGGTCGGGTGGCTTCTTACGGGTATATCCACCCGAGGGAGTAGCCAGGCTAAAGGAGCCTTGCGCGGCTTCGTCGTAGTAAAAGATCGCAGAAGTTCGTGACCCTCCCCCCTCTCCCTATCCCTCCCCCGCCAGGGGGGAGGGCACACGCGCGAAACTCCCTCCCCGCCAGAGGGAGGGCACACGCGCGAAACTCCCTCCCCCTCGACGGGGGAGGGTGGGGGAGAGGGTGAAGTGCCCGGGTCACGAATTTACGCGACGCTGTCGAGTTTATCGATGGCGCCCGTTTTACGGGTAAACCTGGCGCCCAGTCGAATTACGAACAAGTTTCAGCATGGTGCTCAGTCCTTGTCCCACTCCCAGGCGTTGACAGAGTCCAACCCCATGGGCTGCGTTGGCGGGTGGACGTTCTTCACACCTGCCACGGCCAGGATCGGATTCAGCTCCCAGTAGAGTGGGAACACGGACATATCGGTCATCACGAAGCGGACGGCCTCGCGCATCAGCTGGAGGCGCGGCGCCGGCTCGATCGCAACCCGCAAACGATCCAGGAGGCTCTCGTACTCCTGGTTGCAGTAGCCAGACCGGTTGGTGCCTCGCCATTGGGTGGCGGCGGTCGGGATGTTGCGGCAGCTCCTCCGCACCGTGAGGACGTCTTCGAGGCTCGTGCCTCCGATCTCAAAGCCCGGGATAGGCCCAGCGCAGCTCGTTGGCCACGGCCGACAGCGGGAATGGGCTGAAGTCGACCACCATCCCCAGCTGCTTCCATCCGAGAGCTATGGCATTCATCTCGCGG
This sequence comes from uncultured Chloroflexota bacterium, assembly GCA_964417895.1. Taxonomy (GTDB): domain Bacteria; phylum Chloroflexota; class UBA6077; order UBA6077; family SHYK01; genus CAYQJS01. Next base: position 1,799 of record CAYQJS010000055.1, read on the forward strand.
TCGGTCCTGAGGGACTGGCCGCCGGCAATGTCCGTGTGGAACTCCTGACCCTGGACGTTGCGCAGCACGCCATCGCTGCCCCGCGTCCAGCCGAGCTCCTGGAGCGTTCGCTGGGCGGCAGCCAGGTCATAGGGATACGGCGGAATCGCGGAACCCAGGTCGTTGTGGATGTCGTAGAACGGGGGGACGATGCCGTCGCCCGGCGGCGCCAGCCCGCGGCTGAGCGCGTCCGAGAGAGCCTGGCGGTCGAGGGCCCGGAACATCGCCTGGCGAACACGCGGGTCGAGCAGCGCCCTGGGCTGCGCCTGGGCCTCACGCGACTGGGCGAGCGCCATCCGCAGGCGGCCGTTTGAGCCCAGCAGCACCTGGTTCCTCGTGTCCTGCCACCGGTCCTTGAGAGCCAGCGCCGAGTCGACGTCAATGCCCGTCGGCAACGTCAGGTCGATCTCGCCGGCCAGCACGCTGGCGATCTGAGCGCGGAAGTCTGCAATGATCCGGACGATGATTCGATCCAGCCGTGGGCGCCCGCGGTAGTAGTCGTCGAACGCCACGAAATCGAGCTGGACACCCGGCGTCCACTCGGCCAGCTTGAACGGGCCGCTCCCTACGAACTCCATCGTCCAGTACGGGAGGTTCCCGAACGCCTCCGGGCGGCCGGAGGCAAACGGGACCTCGAGGATGTGTGCCGGCAGTACCGGCAAGCGCTCCCCGGGCTCGTCGGCGTCCACGAACAGCGCCGACCAGCGCACGGAAACCGCCAGGCCGTCCAGGGCTACTACCTCCCGGATGTTGCGCACGAAGCTGCCGGCGGTCGTGACAAGACCGGGAGCCGTCACGACCTGGTAGCCGAACACGAGGTCCCGGGAGGTGATTGGCGCTCCGTCGTGCCATTTGAGGTTCGGGCGCACCTTCCAGATCGTCTCCATCGAGCCGTCTGGATCGATTGTCCAGGTTCCATCGGTTATAGAAGGAAGCGCCTCCGCCAGCTCGGCATATTTGCGCCCCTTCTCGTCGAAGTTCTGGAGCCGGTTGGACGCCAGCGGGAGCACCTGGCCTCCCCCGCCCGTCGTCGTCACAGCCCCGGTGACAGTCGGAACGAAAGCTTCGATCTCCCGGCCGAGGGCGATCCGCAACACCTTCTGCGTCCGTGGCGCCACGTTCGTCGGTCCTTGGCCTTGCCCGTCCGCCGGGTTAAACGGAGCCGGCGCGCACGACGTAAAGGCCACTGCAAGCACCAGAATCCAGGCGAAACGTTCCGGCCTGCGCCGCGGGCCTGTCATGCTGAGCACCAGCCGGGAGCAGTCCCTCTCCCATCGCAATGGGAGAGGGGAGGGTGAGGGCGACCCGCTACGCAGGCAAGCATCTCCGCTGGTTCCAAAGTGCCAACGAAGGAAGTGCCCTCACCTAGCCTCTCGTGCGGTGGGAGAGGGATGGATTGCTACCGCTGCTCATGGCCTCGGACCGCGAGGGCGACGGACTTACGCAATGCCTGGTCCCCCTGTTTGTCAAGCCGCGCGCCAGCCGGGAAAATGCTGTCCAGGAGAGGCGCGGATCCTTCGCCTTCGGCTCAGCATGACATCGGAGCAGGAGGGCCGCGTCGATGAGCCCTGGCATGCGAGCATGGTCAGGCGGCCCACTCCCAGTCGTAGACGTCCCAGGCCATGGTGCCCTCCGGCACCGACACCTTCGGGCCCCTGAGGCCGGCGGCGAAGGCGGTTGAGGTCGTGTTGAAGTAGAGGGAGATCACCGCCACATCCTCGCTGAAGACTCTCGCCATCTGGGCCAGGAGCGGCGCGCGCTCGCCGCGCGCCAGCGTCACGTTGAAGCGCTCGGCGAGGCGATCGAACTCAGGGTTGGCCCAGCCACCGCGGTTGCTGCCGGCCCAGCGATTCGACGACGACGGAACCGTCGCGCTCAGGTATTCGGCCAGCAGGATCTCCCCCGGGGTCGCCGAGCCCGCGCTGGTGTTCGATAGGCTGGGATGTGTGGCGCGGAGCTGGGCGTCGCTGGACTGGGCGGCTCCCCAGACTCTTTCCGCTACGTCGAAGCCCGCCTCGCGCCATGACGCGGCCATGATGTGCATCTCATTCTCATTCTGGGGCGACTGAAGCACCGTCTGCTCGAACGCGAAGCGGCCGGCGGACGGGTGCGTCCAGACCCCATCAGCGCCTCGCGCATAGCCGACTTCGGCCATCAGCTGCGCCGTGCGACGGACGTCATATGGGTATTTCGTCGCGACGCGGTCCACGTCGGCGAAGTACGCTGAGGTCGGCGGAATGGGCGTCTCAGTGAGGATTCCCTCACCTTCGAACAGAGTGTCGTTCAGCGCCTGCTTGTCGACCGAATAGGCCAGCGCCTTGCGGACGCGGACGTCGAGCAGAATGGCGGGGCGCACGTACTCCGGTCGCTGCTGGAAGTACGTTTGCCGCCACTGGCCGGGATAGAGCAGGACGTTGCCGCCCTTTCGGTCCTCCCATTCGCGGCGCAATACCAGGGCCTGCTGGAAGCGAATGGAGTCGTCCACTGTGATGTGAGCATCGCCCGTGAGCATGTTCGCCAGCGACGTATTGAAGTCCGGGAAGAAGCGCATCCGGATGCGGTCGATCTTCGGGCGGCCGAGAACGTGCTGGTCGAAGGCGAGTCCTTCAAAGTACGCCCCGGCCTCCCAACGATCGATCCTGTAGGGGCCGAGGCCGACGTACTCCGTGCTCCAGAACGGCAGGGCGATAAACGCGTCGATGTTGCCATCCCGCAGGTGAATGTCGAGCAGGTGGCGAGGGAGGGGTGGAAAGCCGAGGGGGTTCGTAACGCCGGCATTGCCGGCGTCCAGGTTCCCGGCGTCCGGGAAGGCCAGCCGCCACCGGATGACCACCGTGCGAGCGTCCCGAGCGAGCACGTCCTCCATCATCCGCAAGGGCGACGACGCCGCTTGGCCGACCTCGGGGTGGGTGTAGACGTGGTAGGCGAAGACGAAGTCCTCTGCCGTCAGCGGGGTGCCGTCGTGCCAGACCAGGTTGGGGCGCAGCCGATACACGGTCTCCATGCGACCGTCGGGCGATACCTGCCACGTGTCGGTGTTGAGCTGAGGGAGCGTCTCCGCGAGGTACGGGTGGAAATTCCCCTCCCCGTCTCGGAGCGAGAGCCCGGCGTTGAACAGCCGCGAGACCGTCGTGCTGGTAAGCCCGAAGGTCCGCAGCGGTCGGGAGGCAACGCTGGGCGCCTCAGAGCGTCCCGCCATCACGAGGGTGCGAGTGATCCGCGGGCCGGCTGCCGGACCAGAAGCCTGGCCGACCTGACCCGTCGACGGGAGAGGAGCGGCGCACCCGGCCAGCAGGACGAGCGCAAAGAGCGGAGAACGCCACGGGAGACCGGTCACAGGACGCACCTCCGAGCTGGACCCTTCGGCTCTCGATTTCCCTTACTCTACTCCATGAGGATGCCTGGCACCCGGTTCCGTCGTTCTGCGCTGGCGACACGCGCGGCTAGACTAGTAGAGCGTCGCGTAAGTTCGTGACCCCGGGGACGTCACCCTCTCCCCCACCCTCCCCCGTTGAGGGGGAGGGAGTGGTTCGGTGTCCCCTCCCCCCTGGCGGGGGAGGGCTAGGGAGAGGGGGGGCACGGACTTCTGCGATCTAGTGCAGCTCGGAGGAAGTGAGTCTTGGGTTGCGCCCAAACGCCGGGCGAGTTCAACCAATCCCTCTTGCGCATGGCCATTTGATGCAGGGTTCGTAGGGGCGACGCATGCGTCGCCCGCGGGCGCGGCGTGCCGCGCCCCTACCACCGGGACGTGCACGGCGATAAGATGCAACGCATCGAGGGGTCACAAGTCCCGAGTCCAGGTCACAGGTGCGCTATCCTGACTTGCGACCTGGGACTTGAGACCTTGGACCACGTTGGAGGAGGAGCACCATGGGGCAGCGATCCGATCGAGTCCTCTACGCGGGTACCGCGGACGGGCTGTACCGCGTCGAGGAGGACGATGGCGAGTTCGAAGCCAGCCTCGTTGGATTCAAAGGGATGGGCCTCATGCGCGCGCCGGTCGTCCAGGACGTCGACCATCGCGGGCGGCTATACGCGGGCACCACGAAGGCCGGTTTCTTCGTAAGTGAGGACGGCGGCGCCAGCTGGCGCGAGATGAACCAGGGGATTGTCTACAAGGACGTCTGGTCCATCGCGCAGCATCCCCTGACGAGGACGCTCTGGGCGGGGACAAGCCCGGCCGACGTGTTCCGAAGCGACGATCGCGGTGAGACCTGGCTGGAATGCGAGCACCTGCACACGCTCCGCTCGACGAAGGGGTGGACGGGGCCGGTGCCTCCGCACGTGAGCCGCATGAAAAGCCTCGGGGTGGACGTGAACGACCCCTCCGCCGTCTACGGCGCTATTGAAGAGGGCTGGGCGGTCCGCACCCTGGATGGGGGGCAGACCTGGGAGCAGCTCGAGGAGGGCATGGACCACGACGCGCACTACATCATGGTGATGCCCGACGACTCGAAGGTCGTCCTCGCGACTGGCGGCAAGGGCGTCTATCGGAGCACCGACCGCGGCACGACGTGGGCCAAATGCGACGAGGGCCTCGAGAGCTACCGCTACACGCCCGCCTACGTCGTTGTTCATGCTATCCACCCGAAGGAGCTGTTCACCACGGTGACCGCCACGGGCCCTGGCGGGTGGACGCGACCGGAGGGGCCGGGCGTCGCCTTCGCCCGAAGCGAGGACCAGGGAGCGACCTGGCGCGTTCTGGCCGACGCGGTCGGCGACGGGTTCCGGCCCGTGCCGCGGGGGCTGGTCGGCGATCCCGATGCGCCGGATGTCTACTTTGCCGGCATGACCGACGGCTCAGTGTGGATGAGTGCCCAGGGCGGCGAGCGTTTCGAGCAGATTGTGGGCGGGCTCCCGCCAATCAGCAGTCTGGCCACCGCCTACCGGTAGGCGCGGCTCAGACCGTCATTTGAGTAGACATGCGCTAGTACTCGTAGACGGTTCGCAGCTCGGGCATGAACATGAGATGGCCCAGGCCGAGGCGGTCCAACTCCTGCCTCGCCTGGTCCAGAACCGACGCACCGGGTCGGATGTGGCTCGGGATGACCGTGCGCAGCTTCGGGTTGTCCGTCGCCATGAGACGCGCAGTGTGCGCGAACTCGGCGATGGACGCCCCTGTGAGTCCCAGGATCGCCAGATCAGGCTGGTAGATGGACGCGTAGATCGCCAGGTCTCCGATCAGCGTGGAATGCCCGTTGAAGAACACGGTGAAGCCGTTCTCGAACGTGACGAAGTAGGACGCGGCGGGACCACCATCCGCGCCCGTTGGCAGGGTGTTGTCGTGGGCGCTCGGACCGATTCTGAACCTGACGTTGTTCATGGTGAATAGGTCGCCGACGCCGGCCCGCCGGAACTGGCTCTGAGGGAGTCCTTGATCGATCAGCCAGCGTCCCAGAGGAGAAGGCGCCAGCAAGGTTGCGCCGGAGACCGCGGCGACTTCGATCGGATTCCCGATGTCGTCGTCGATGCCGAAGTCGTGGGAGTTGGGCACGAGGATGACGTCGGTCCGAACTAGCTCGTCGAGCAGAACGGGCCCGTCGGGGTTAGACAGCCCCGGGCTCGTGAGAACCACCACGCCCTCGGGCGACGTCAATCGGTAGAACAGGTGGCCCAGCCATTCGAGTTTCACCGAACCCTGCGCGGCGTTCGCCCCGGCGTGAGTAAAGGCTCCTGAGAACGCGAGAAGGCTCGCCAGTATGACGCTGACCAGGATGACGGCGGAGCGTGATGCGAAACGGGTGGAACGGGCACCAAGCATGGTCTCCTCCTGCGGTTGGAACGAGCTTTGCCCGGCCGGCGATCTCGCGAGTCACCCAGTGAGATGCGCACGAGCAGGGTAGCGGAAATTGACCTGTACCGCGCAAATGTCATTCTGAGCCGCCAGGCGAAGAATCTGGTGCGGGAGGCAGGTTGGAACTTCCCCCAGATCCTTCGCCTTCGGCTCAGGATGACAATGCGCGAGTGCGGATTCTTCGCCTTCGGCTCGGAGACGACAGGCCTTCTCTCCCCTCGCTCGAACGCATCGACTGCCTCAGCCGTCGTCCCAATCCGCAATCAGCAATCAGCAATCAGCGAAGGTCCCACTCGTGGGCGTTCCAGGTCTGGATGTTGGTGCCACGCCGACCCCCGGCGTTGATCATCCGATTGCTGATGAGCACAGGCTCGGGCTCGTGGTAGAGCGGGATCGGGATCAGCTGATCTGTCGTGTGCTGCACCATCTGCCCCAGAAGCTGGACTCGCTCCGGTCGCCGGATAGTGCTGACGTAGCGTTCCACCAGCGCGTCGTAGTCCGGGTTGCGATAGCGCATGGTGTTCGAGCCCACGTGGTTGTTCTCAGGGACCGGTGACTCATTGCTCCGCCAGTTCACGATCTGGTCGGCCCCGCCGAAGCGGAAGTAGAAGCCCGGGAAGGTTGACTGGTAGACGCGGTCGTTCACTCTCTGCTCCGGCACGACCAGCGGGTCCCCCACCAGCCCGACACGCGCCCACTCGTCGGCGATCACCTGTTGGACCTTCTCTCGGAGGACGTGGGCTCGCGTCCGGACCTCGATGGTGATGCGCCGGCCCGTCGTCGGGTCGAGGTAGAAGCCATCGGCGCCTTTGGCAAGTCCGATGCCGTCCAGCAGCTCCATAGCTCGCCGCGGGTCGAACGGGTAGCGGGCGATGTAGGCATCGACCTCATTGAACTCGGGCTCGTCCGGCGTGACGATGCTGTTCGCCACGGGCACGAGACCTGCGAGGAACGAATCCACCAGCTGCTGGCGATCGAGCGCGTGCAGCAGAGCCCGACGGAAACGGACGTCGGTCAGCATGGCTGGCTCCGAATTCAGCATCTGGGGGAAGAGGGATGTCGTGCTCTGTAGCCCGGCGTCGACGACCCCTTCGCGCCACTGGTCGCGCACCGTGATCGCCTGCTCGGGGGTCAGGCCTCGACCGATGGTCAGGTGGACCTCGCCGGCCAGGAGATTGGCCACCATGGTGTTGGTGTCGAGAATAAACCTGATCTGGATCTCGTCGATCTTCGGCCGCCCCAGCACGTAGCGGTCGTTGGCCTGTAGCACGAGGTGGCTGCCCAGGACCCAGTCCTTCAAACGGTACGGGCCAGCACCGACGTACTGGGCGCCCAAATAGGGGCTCGCGGTGAACGCCGCTTTGTCCTCGAGGTAGGTCGACTCGAGGAGCTGCTTCGGCATCGGTACGGTGCTCATGTTCGTCGCCTGCCCGAACAGCTTGTCGGCGTCGGCGAAAGTCGACTTCCACGCAACCCGCAGCGTCTGATTGTCGGGCGCATCGACTGCCTCGACGAACTGGAACGCCAGGTCCTGCGACATCGCCAGTGACCTGTCGCGCGACACCGTGGCAGCGAAGATGAAGTCATCCACGGTGAGGGGCGCGCCGTCGTGCCACTGCAGGTTGGGTTTGAGCTTCCAGGTGGTCTCCATGCGACCGTCGGGCAGCAGGATCCACCGCCCGTTCTCGAGTGAGGGGACGGCCTCGGCAAGGAGCGGCTCGGACACGCCGCGTGGGCTGAGGTGGGAGAGGCCGGCGTTGAGCAGCAGCTCGATCTCCCGCACGCCCGCCGAGCTGGAGCCGCCGGCCGCGGTGTTCATGTTTTCGTTCAGGACTTTGGGATCGCCGCGGATTGCGGCCGTGATGCGCTTCACAGCCGCCGGTCGCGCCGCCTCGCCGGGCTGACCAGACGATGCCGGTGCGCCGCCAGGCGCCGGGGCGCACGAGGTTCCGATGAGCGCGATTGCCAGCATGATGACGGCCAGATGCGTCGGGCGCATCGCTTCACCTCCGGAAACGTCATTCCGGTACATCATAGCGCTCGCCCGCAGACCCTGTGTTGTGGCCCGGAACGGAAGTCGCTACACTCGGCACGCTGGCGGAGGAGACAATGAAGCGCAGCACCGAGCGGATCCTCACGACTCACACCGGAAGCCTGCCGCGACCGGAGGACCTGGTCGAGCTCGTGTACGCGAAGGAGGATGGGCGCAGCGCCCCGTGGTTCGACGAGCGGGTGCGCCGCGCGGTCGTTGATGTGGTCGTGCGCCAGGTCGAGACCGGGATCGATGCGATCAACGATGGCGAGGTGAGCAAGCCCTCGTACGTCACCTACGTCAAGGACCGGCTGACCGGGTTCGGCGGCGAAAGCGCACAGGCATCCAGCGGTTACCTCGACCTGTATGCACCGGAGTTCCCGGAGTGGACGGAGCGCATGGCCCAGGACCCGTACCGCGGGCGCAGGCGTACGCCATCCTGCGATGGGCCCGTGTCGCTGCGCGACCCGGACGCCGTGAACGTCGACATCACGAACCTGCGCGCCGCCTTACAGGGAGCGCAGCCGGCGGACGTCTTCATGACCGCGGTATCGGCGGGCACCATCGCCCAGTTTCTCCGCAACACCTACTACCCGACCCACGAGGCATACATCTACGCCCTCGCGGAAGCCATGAGGCCAGAGTACCGCGCCGTCGTGGACGCCGGGTTCGTCCTCCAGGTGGACTGCCCGGACCTCACCGGTCTGGGTGCCCGTGTAGGCGAGGGTGGGCTCGACGAGTTCCGCGCGCGGGTGCGGCTCCACGTCGAGGCCCTCAACCACGCGCTCGACGGGCTGCCGCCAGAGCAGCTCAGGCTCCACCTGTGCTGGGGCAACTGGGCGGGGCCCCACACCTACGATGTGCCCCTCCGGGACATCCTCGACATCGTGCTCGAGGCCCGCCCGAGCGCCATCTCGTTCGAGGGCGCCAACCCTCGGCACGAGCACGAATGGGCCGTCTTCAAGGACGTGAAGCTTCCCGAGGGCAAGCTCATCATTCCCGGCGTGATCGACTCGTGCTCCAACTACGTCGAGCACCCGGAGCTGGTCGCCCAACGCATCGTGCGCTACGCGCAGCTCGTGGGCCGAGAGAATGTGATCGCGGGCACCGACTGCGGCTTCGGCACCTTCGTCGGCAGGATCACCGTGGACCCGCGCGTCGCCTGGGTCAAGCTCCAGGCGCTGGTGGAGGGCGCCCGGCTGGCGTCACAGGAGCTGTGGTGAGCATACCGCTGGTGCGACGGACATAAGAAAACCGCTCATGGTGAGCCTGTCGAACCATGGGCCCGAGGTTGCACAACCCCGGGCCCGTCCTTCGACAGGCTCAGGACGAGCGGTATATTTTCAGAGCAGCCGCAGGCTTCAGTCTGTGCCTTCGAGACAATGATGAACGCTCCGTTAGATGTGCTCCCCACCACCGTTGTCGGCAGCTACCCGCAGCCGGACTGGCTGGTGGATCGCGACAACCTGCGCAGCCGCCTGCCGCCGCGGGTGCGAGCCCGCGAGATCTGGCGGGTGGAGGAGCGTTTCCTCGAGGAAGCGCAGGATGACGCCACGCTGCTCGCCATTTACGACATGGAGCGGGCCGGGGTCGACATCATCAGCGACGGCGAGATCCGCCGCGAGAGCTATTCCAACCGCTTCGCGACGGCGCTGGACGGCGTCGACGTCGACAACCCGGGTACGGCCATCGACCGCACGGGCCATCCGAACCCGGTGCCACGCATCGTGGGCCCCATCCGCCGCACGCGCCCGGTGGAGGTGCGCGACGTGCAGTTCCTCCGCGCCAACACCGATCGGCCCATCAAGATCACGGTCGCGGGCCCGTTTACTATGTCGCAACAGGCCCAGAACGACTACTACCCGGACGCCCGCGAAGCCGGCTTGGCCTATGCCGACGCCGTGAACCAGGAGATCCGCGACCTCTTCGCGGCCGGCGCCAACGTCGTCCAGATCGACGAGCCGTACATGACAGCCCGCCCGGAGCAGGCGCGCGCCTACGGCGTTGAAGTGGTAAACCGTGCCCTCCGGGACATCGAGGGGACGACGGCTCTACACATGTGCTTTGGCTACGCGGCAATCGTCCCCACGCGAGGAACCGAGTACGCCTTCCTGACGGAGCTGGCCGACAGCGTGGTCCAGCAGATCTCAATAGAAGCGGCGCAGCCCAACCTCGACCTGTCGGTGCTGGCGCGGCTGCCGGGGAAGACCATCATCCTGGGGGTGCTGAACCTGGGCGATATGGCCGTCGAGACCCCCGCGATCGTCGCCGACCGCATCCGCGCCGCCCTGCGGCACGTGCCGGCCGAGCGCCTCGTCATCGCCCCCGACTGCGGCATGAAGTACCTGCCCCGCGACGTGGCCTTCGCCAAGCTGTGCGCCATGGTGGAGGGCACGAAGCTCGTGCGGGCGGAGATCGGTGGGGAGTAGTGGGTCAGTTTCCTATGAACGGGATCCCGGTCACCCCACCCAGCCTCCCCTGTCGAGGGGGAAGGGGAAGCGAACTGGTTCCCTCCCCCCTTGCCCTTGAGGGGGAGGGTTAGGGAGGGGGGTAGCGTCCACGTGCATAGGAACTGACCCACTGGAGGCCCCGAGGATCCTCTCTCCCTCTGGGAGAGGGCGGGGGTGAGGGCGTGTCCCGTGGCGTGGAGCGCGACACTTTGGGAGACACCCTCGACCGTCGCCGGTGCATTGTTGTCGCAGCCCCCGTGTGATAGCCTCACGCGAACTTCACCGCCTCACCTGGAGGTGCGATCTTGCCGGAGCCGCTACTGCTCAGTGAGAGCGACCTTCAGCCGCTGATCCAGGGCGTCCATCTCATGGATGGGGCCATCGATGCTGTGGAAAAGGCGACTGTCGACTACTACCGTGGCGGCGTGCGCGAGATGAATCTGGCCGACCAGACGGGCGGCGTGGGGACACCGAACCTGCTCCAGATCCACTTCTCCGCCAATGACGCGCTGGTCAGTGGTTTCCAGGTGTTCGCGGAGACGCGCGGCGGCCCGTCGCTGCCCAATACGCGGTATGTCGTCCTCCTTGACAGCCAGACGCGCCAGCTTCTGGCCATCGTGGACTACAGCAGCCTGAGCCCGCCGCGCGTCGGAGCATCAGCCGGCGTCGGATGTCGCTATCTGGCCCCAGCCGGAGCGAGGACGGCCGGAATCCTGGGGTCGAGCAAGCAGGCCCGGGCGCAGCTCCAGGCCATCCAGCGGTCGGTGCCCACGCTAGAGCGGGCCCGGGTGTTCAGCCCGACTCCCGAGCATCGAGCGGCCTTCGCCCGTGAGATGACGGAGTGGCTGGACCTCCCGGTGGAAGCAGTGGCGACGGCGCAGGATGCGACGGCGGAGGCCGACATCGTCGGGCTTGCCAACAATAGCCGCCAACCGGTCCTCGAGCTCGGTTGGGTCAAGGCCGGGGCGCTGGTCATCTCCATCAGCGGCGGGCAGCTTCCAGCGGCGGTCATGGAGGGCCCACGGGTCGTGTCCACCACGTGGGAGTCACTGGCCGCGCGCGAGCCATACGCGTCGAGCATAAAAACCGGGCGCTATTCAAAGGAGGACGTGGCGGCTGAGCTCGGTGCGGTGATCCTCGGCGAAGCAACTGTCCGTCGCAACGCCGAGCAGATCGTGGTATTCGAGCTGAGCCGCATCAATCTGTGGGCCGTGGCCGTGGCGTACTGGGCGTATCAATGGGCGCTCAAGGAGGGAGTCGGGACCCCATTCACGCTTTCGGGGGATTAGGTACGATGTCCACGGCTCATTGGTCCGTGGACTGCTACGCTGAGGCAAGCGAGGGCTTGCCGATAGGATCTGCCTGCAGATGCTTCGGCTGCGCCTCAGCATGACAGTTTGATCTGTCTATGGCGGGCCCGAGGGGCGCCGCAAAGTGAAAGAACCGGGAGGACGAGAACATGGCAGTCATCGAGCAGGCAGAGACCGCTGCGATTACCGCGCGCTATCGGCAGTCGCCGTACGAGCGGTGGATCGAATCCACCGGCGTGCCGATCCACCGCGGCTACTACATTGAGGACGCGCGCACCCTGGAGGTGGGTCCGTGGGAGGAGCGCGAGTGCAACGCCGCATTCGCGGTCCTCGTGGGGCAGCGAGGTGTAAGCGAGGCTCGGATCACCGAGATCCCGCCCGGAGCGACGCTCCCGCCCATCAAGTTCACCCTGGACGAGGTCGCCTATGTCGTTGATGGGCGCGGCCTAACGACCATCTGGGCGGGTGATGGCCCCAAGAAGACATTCGAGTGGCAGAAACGGAGCATGTTTCTGCTTCCGGGGGGCTGCACCTATCAGCTCGCCAACACACAAGGCCACACTCCCACACGGCTTCTGCACTACAACTACCTGCCGACGGCCATGGCCATCACGCCATCTCCACGGTTCTTCTTCGACAATCCTTATGTCGATCCGGACGTTCTCTATGGCGGCGACTTCTACTCGGCGGCGAAGTCTGTCACCCATACCAACGAGCGCTTTGCACGCTTGAATCGCCCCCTGTGGTACGGGAACTTCTTCCCCGATATGGCGGCATGGGACAAGCTCCACAGCTACGAGGAGCGCGGCGCCGGCGGGCATCGCGTCGGCATTCAGTTCGCCGCGTCGTCGATCCGCTCGCACATGTCCGTGTTCCCCTCCCGCACGTACAAGAAAGCCCACTTCCACGGCCCAGGCGTGGTTATCGTGATCCCCGCGGGTGAGGGCTACTCGATCATGTGGCCGGAGGGCGGCGAGAAGGTGATCGTCCCCTGGCACGAGGCCAGCGTGTTCGTGCCACCCAACCGCTTTTACCACCAGCACTTCAATGTGGGAGGGGCCCCGGCGCGCTACCTCGCGTTGCACCCGGCCACGTCAGGGGGAGGCGAACCCGACCGCGGGCGGGAGGGCCGCAACCCATTCGAGATCCAGTACCCGGACGAGGAGCTCTTCATCCGCCAGCGCTTTGGGGACGAGCTCGCCAAACGGGACCTGACGAGCCTCATGCCGGAAGAGTGCTACGGAGACCCCGATTTCCGGTGGACCTACGATGATGATGACGACGACTGAGAATCGTCGCTGAGGAACCGACTAAGAATGCTCTAAAGGCTGTCACCCTGAGCGAAGCGAAGGGTCTCGCGGGAGATGCTTCGCCCGAGGCGGCATAACAATGTCATCTGCTCGTGGTGTGCCCGCTGCGCATGGCCATTCAATAGACAAGTTGGAGCCCGGAGAAAGCATGACCGCCGCTGACGTTTCTGTCTACCTGGTTGGAGACGTGCGCCTCGAGAACGACGACGCGCTCGCGCTTTGCGCGCCCGCGCTCCGCCAGGCCGACATCCTCTTCGGGAACCTGGAGACCGTCATCAGCGATGTCTGGGAGGCATCGGCCGTCAGTCAGCACAGGAATGTGTCCTCCCGCGAGCACACGGCGCCGGCCTACGGCGCGGCGGGCTTCAGCGTGCTAAACATGGCCAACAACCCGAGCATGCGCCTGGGCTGGCCAGCGTTCGCTCGCTGCATGGAGCTGCTGGAGGGACAGGGGATCGCTCACATCGGGGGCGGCATCAACGTCGACGAGGCGCGCCGGCCAGCGATCCTCGAACGGAACGGGACCAGCACCGCCTTTATCGGGTATGGGTGCGTCGTGGACCCGGCGCACGCCGCGCGCAGGGACCGACCCGGCGTTGCCCGTTTCCACGTCCACACTGACTATCGGCCTCATGCGCGCTTTTTCGAGGTCCCGGGCTCCCCTCCGATTATCATCACGACTCCGGATACGGACGACCTGGCGGCACTGCGCAACAACATTCGCAGTGCGAAAGAGCAGGCGGACGTCGTCATCGTTTCATGGCACTGGGGCGTCTCGCCCGCCACCGGCGGCCACAACGAGCTGATCGACTACCAGATCGAGCTGGGCCACGAGTGCATCGATGCGGGGGCCGATGTCGTCGTGGGCCACCATCCCCACGCCCTACAGGGCATCGAGGTGTACCGGGGGAACGCCATCTTCTACTCGCTGGGCAACTTCGTCCCGTTCTCGGCCCCACCTCACCCGGAACCCACCATGGTGGCCCGACTTCGCATCACGGAGAAGCGGATCCGCGAAGTCTCGTTCTTGCCCGCCCACATCAACGAAAAGAACCAGCCGGTGCTCGCCACCGCCGCGGACTCGGGTGATGTCGTCCAGCACGTACGCCAGGCGTCCCAGCGGTTCGGGACGCGGTTTCGTCTCGACGGCGACGCGGTCGTCGTCGAGACGGCTGACACGTAGCGCGGCTACAAGAGCGCCGTCACTCTGCGGGAGTCCGGATGGAAGTGTCATCCTGAGTGCGAAGCACGAAGGATCTGGGGTGAGTCGCAGGCACGGCTCGTCACTAATCAGCGCCGGCAGACCCTTCGCTTCGCTCAGGGTGACATGACGGCCAGAGACGCTCTCGCCCTTGGACCAGCTGAGCCACAGCCCACCAGGTAGCCGTGCGGACTCCTTTACCGCCGCGCCTTCAGGAGCCCGTCCAGACGGGGGTAAACCCTGCGCGCGTTGCCTTCGAAAAGCTTCTGACGGTCCACCTCCGACAGAAACCCGATGTTGTCGATATACGGCTTCGTGTCGTCGAAGAAGCGGCCGGTCTTCGGATCCTTGCCCCTTACCGCTCCGATCATCTCCGAGGCGAAGATGATGTTGTCGATGGGCACGGATCGAAACAAGGTCTCCATGCCTGGCTGGTGGTAGACGCAGGTGTCGAAGTAGATGTTGTCCATCAGGAAGTCAGTCAGCTCCGGCCGCCCCATCTCGAGCGCGATGCCTCGATAGCGGCCCCAGTGGTACGGCACCGCTCCCCCACCGTGCGGGATGACGAATCGCAGTGTCGGGAAGTCCTTGAAGACCTGGGGGTTGACGATGCACTGCATGAACACGCTCAGGTCCCCGTTGAGGTAGTGCGCCCCGGTGCTGTGGAAGTTGGGGTTGCAGCTGGAGCTGACATGGATCATCGCCGGCACGTCGAGCTCGACCATCTTCTCGTAGAGCGGGTACCAGTATCTGTCCGTCATGGGAGGGTCCGTCCAGTAGCCCCCTGAGGGATCCGGATTCAGGTTGCACGCGACGAACCCGAGCTGGGCGACGCACCGCTCCAGCTCGTCCCGACAGTTCGCCGGCGACACGCCCGGCGATTGTGGGAGCTGGCACACGCCGACGAAGCTGGCCGGGAACAGGGTACAGACGCGGTGGATCAGCTCGTTGCAGGTCTCCGACCAGTAGCGGCTGACGACGGCGTTGCCAACGTGGTGCTCCATGCCCCCGGCCCGCGGGGAGAAGAGCGCAACGTCCGTGCCTCGCTCCCGCTGCTGCCGCAGTTGACCGTTCTCGATGGTCTCCCTGATTTCGTCATCGGTGACGTCGAGGGTTCCCTTCGTCGCACTATCGAGCTGTTCGAGCTGCCTCCTGCGGTAGGCTGCCAGACCCGCAGGCGCCGTCGTGTAGTGGCCGTGGATGTCGATGATCATTGATCCACCTGCCATTCGTGGGCGTTCCAGGTCTCTCCAAAGCCGCCGGTTCGCGTCGGGACATTCTTCATTCGGCTCGACGTCACCGTCACCTCCACGTCGTAGAACAGGCCGATGATCACCACCTGGTCGCTGACCAGGCGCACGATCTGCTTGAAGATCTCCATTCGCTCGGAGGCCGGGATGGTCACATCGTGGCGCTCGACCAGGCGATCCATCTCGGCGCTCCGGTACTTCCCGTAATTTCCGCCGCGCCAGTTGTTCTCGAGGAGAGGAAAGTTGGAGCTGTGAAACTTGTCGTACAGCTGATCGAAGGTCAGGGGCTGCCGCCGCAAATCAAAGGCGGGAAAGTTGAACCGGTACTCGAAGTCGGCACGGCGGGCCGAGGGCACGACGACCGTTTCCGTCGCCACTCCGGCCTCCTGCCAGTTTGCTGCAGTCGAGAACATCGAGCGCTCCTGCTGAATGTCCCCCTGGGTCGTCCGAATCTCCAGGGCGAGCCGCTGCCCTCCGGCGTCTCGATACAGGCCATCAACTCCCTTCCTGTAGCCCAACCCTTCGATGAGCTGGCCCGCCCTCCTGGGATCGTATGGGTAGCGGACGATGGCGCTCTCAGCGGCTCGGAACTCGTCGGCGCGGCTCGGGTTCACGATCACCCCGTGGGCGACAGCCGTCAGGCCGTCGACGAGGCTATCCATCATTGCCTGCCGATCCAGGGCGTGCACCAGCGCGCGTCGAAAATCTGCATCCATGATGGCCGACGGTGTGGGATTCAGCAGGTTGATGTACAGGACGATAGGATTGGCGGCGCTCGTCCCAAACGACACGCGCCCACCGGAACGGCCCTGTAGATCTGTCGCCCAATCCAGCGCCAGCCGGCCTCCGAGCGTCACGTCGACTTCGCCCGCGAGGATATTCGCCGCGATGGTGTTGGGATCCGCGATGAACTTCACTTCGATGACGTCGACCTTTGGCCTTCCCAGGAAGTACCGATCGTTGGCGTCGAGAATCGCGCCGCTTCCTCGCAGCCACTGCCGCATCCGATAGGGGCCGGTGCCAATGAACTCCTCTGTCCAGAAGGGCGAGGCCAGGAACCGCTCGATTTCCCCGGAAAGATAGGGGGCCTCCAGGACGTGCCGCGGCAGTGGCAGGTTCTCCCCGAACCCCTTATCGGCCTGTAGGTAGGGTTTCTTCCATTTGACCAGGAGGGAATGGGCGTCGGGCGCCTCGACGGCCTCGATGAACTGGTACACGACCGTCTCGACGAAAGGCATGCGCTCGTCCTGCTCGAGCCTCGCCTTGAACACGAAGTCCTGCGCGGTGAACGGGGTGCCGTCGTGCCAGAGGACATCTCGCCGGAGGCGCCAGGCAGTCTCCATCCGCCCATCGGGAAACACTCGCCACAAGCCGTTCTCGATGCTCGGGATCGTCTCCGCGATGCGGGGGACGAAGGGCTGGCCCCGCCCCGCGCCGACGGTGAGCCCGACAGTCAGCAGCTCCTGCAGCTCCCCAGCCCCTGGCACAGCGCCCCGCGCGCCGGGCATGATCGTTGGGATGTCGCCCCGAATGATCACCGCCGCCCGGCGTGTCGTGGCGGGGCTCTCTTGTTGTGGCATTCGCTCGGGGGTGGCGCTCCGCGGCGCCCCACAGGCCAGCAGCACCGCCGCGAGGAACATGACGGTGACAGCGGGCCATCTTGGGGCTAACGGTGCCATGGGCTCGGGACCTCCTGCACGTTCGATCACCCCCCTCCCCAAGCCTCCCCCGCAACGGGGGAGGGGGATCGCGCCTGTCCCCTCCCCCTCGGCTCGGTGTCTTGGTCCACCACTCACCTCCGCAGTCGTCCATTATCGGGGCAATCCACGATCCGCGCCCTCCCCTGGCGGGCACGCCGACGGAATGCCGGACCGCGGTGTCCGAAGTCCAGCATCAGCCCGCGTGGCGGAACCCGGACTCGGCCATCGTAAGGGGCGGGCCCTCACGCTGTACTTCCGCGCCCACTACCCGAGCCACGAAGACGGTGGAGTCACCGGCGGGAATACTGGCCGCGACCTCGCATTCCAGGAAGGCGAGAGCATCGTCCAGCACCGCACAGCCGTTGGGGCCCGGACGGTGGGCTACCTGGGCTAGCTTATCGGGCATGTTCTCCCATCGTTTCCCGAGCAATCCGGCGAGCTCTCGCTGCCCAGAGGCCAGGACGTTTACCGTGAAGACTCCTGTTCGACGGATCAGGCCGATCGAGTGAGAGTCGTTTTCGACCGAGATGCCGATCATCGGAGGATCGAATGAGACCTGCGTCAGCCAGTTGGCGGTGAAGCCGTTCTCGTGCTCTTCATGGCGAACGGTCACCACGTGCAGGCCGTAGGTGAACATGCGCAGGACTGTTCGCTTTGCTGAGTCGTCCATAGTGGGCCCGTCAGGAGCGCCATTCCCAGCGGAAGAGTACCGACAGTTGAGGCAAGCGGGCGGGCTCCCTCTCCTGCCGCAGCGGGAGAGGGGTGGGGTGAGGGCAGGCCCGGACGGCCTTAGGTTGACGATTGGGTCCGAAAGGCGCCCTCACCTAACCTCTCCCATTGCGATGGGAGAGGGATTGGTTGAAATCCGCAGACGTTTGAGCGCAACTGATGACTTACTTCCGCCGTCCTGTACTAGCCTCTCCTTGCGCTACTTCCACGACCACTGGCGCAGGTTGTACCAGGCGGTGCCGAATCCGAGGCTCGGCCCCGCTAGCGTCGCGGAGTGGGCAGCAACTGTTGGGTCAAAATACGTTGGAATGTAGGGCAGCTCCTCCATGGTGAATTTGACGATCTGGATCAGGATCGAGTCGGCCTCGGCGACGTCCAGGGTGCGCAGCCACCGGTCATACAGCCTGTCGTGCGCCTCGTTGCTCCAGCCCATCTTGTTGGTGCCACTCCAGCGGTTTTCGACGGTGGCCGCGCGCGACCCCAGGACCCGATCGGCGGAGAGGTTCTTGGGCGACCCGAGGCCGTAGTTGGTCCGCCACGCAGGGTACGTCGACTTCATCTCGTCGGACTGTTGCAGCTGCGCCTGCGGCACGAGGCGCAGCTGGGCGTCGATGCCCGCCCGCCGCAAGTCGTCCACGACGATGGTCGTCTCCTGACCTTCCTGGCCCTCGGCCACCCCCATGACCTCCGGGCCATGGCGCCCTTCGGCGGCACTTTCGTACCAGCCGTTCGCAGCCTTCGTGAAGCCGGCCTCGGCCATCAACTGCTCCGTGCGCCGCAGATCGTATGGGTACTTGGGGACCATGCGATCCACCTCGGCGTAATAACGCACGCCGGGCGGAGCGATGCTCTCTGCGAACACGCCGTAGCCCTCGGTGAGGGCTTCGTTCAGGGCCTGACGGTCGAGAGCATGGGCCGTGGCGCGACGCACTCGGCTGTCGAGCACCGATGCCGGGCTGGCATAGGCGGGTCGGTGCTGGGCCGATACGAAGCGCAGCGAGCCGGGCTGGATGAGGACCACCCCCTGCGCGCCGGCGGCCCACTCCTTCTTGAGGGTCGCCGCCTGCGGGTAGAAGATGGCGCCGTCGAGGGCGAGGTCCGCATCGCCGGATAGCACCCGCGCGAGGGTGGCGTTGGGGTCGCCATTCCACGTCACCCGAATGCGGTCGATCCTGGGACGACCCAGGGCATAGGCCTCGAAGCCCGTCGCTTCGATGAAGGCGCCCGGCTCCCAGCGGGCTACCCGATAGGGGCCCGCCCCGACGTACTGGGTTGTCCAGTACGGATGGCTCCCCAGCACCTCCGGTCGCCCCTCCTCAACGACAGGTTCGAGGATGTGGCGCGGAAGGATCTTGAGATCGAGCCGAACAGCATCCGCGTAGAGTTGCTTCCAACGCACGACGACCGTCTGCGCATCTGGCGCCAGGATTTGTTCGATGGCTCGGTGCTCGATCGTCGAGATCGCCGACTGGGAGAGGCCCGACGCGAGCTGAATGGCGTTGGTCCGGTGGGTGAAGACGACGTCCTCGGCGGTCAACGGCGCCCCATCGTGCCAGACGATGTTGGGCCGGAGCCGGAACGTCGTCTCCATTCGCCCGTCGGGAAGCACTCTCCAGGTCTCAGTGTTGAGCTCCGGCAGGGCCTCGGCGAGCACGGGCGCCGGCCTATCGAGATCGTCGGAGTGCACCATGCGAGCCACGAAGAGGGCAAGAGTGATGTTGTTGCGGCCGGACGCCGAATCGGTGAGGTCGAACGGCTCGTTGCGCACGACGACGGACAGCGTGCGCATCTCGCGCGCTTCAGGCCCTTCCGCTGTTCCCGCGGGTGCGCGGCCCACCGGAGGAGCACAGGCGACGAGCATTACTAGCCCAAAGGCAAGGACACCCCACGGGTGAAATAGCGCTTTCATGCCTACCTCCTCGACCCTGCGAGCCAGGGTGACTTTGCTTCCGCCGCCATTGTAGTCCGGCTCGAAGATGATGGCTACGGACTGGAACGCCCCACCTCCATCCTGGCTCATAGGCATTCGCTATACTCGGCCGTTAGTGCTGTGGGTCAGTTCCTGCGGGCATGGCCTTTCGTCCGGTAGGGGAGGGGCTTGTCCCCTCCCGCCCGGCCACGTCAGCCGGGCCGTGCGGCGGGGGACAAGCCCCCGCCCTACCGGAACGACGGGACCGACGCAATGGCGATATCCATAAGAACTGAGCCACCAGCAAGCAGGGAGGGGAGCGAATGAGGACATACCGTTACATTTCGGCAGATAGCCACGTGCAGTTTCCGGCGGAGCGGTACGCGCATCGGGTCCCCGCGGAATACAGGGATCGCCTCCCTCGACTTGTCAAGCTGGCCAATGGCGGCGACGGGACGATGGACGAGGACGGACGCATCACCTACGGCGGGACCGCTCACTTCGCCGGCCACGGACCCGAAGACTTCGACCCCACCATCCTCCACTTTGACACGGAAGCTGGCTATGGGCCACCCGATCAGCGTCTGCGGGAGCAGGATATCGACGGCGTCGACGCCGAGATCCTGTTCAGCTTTGGCGGCGGGAGGGGCAAGGACCGCGACATGGCCGTGGCCGTCGCGCGCGGCTACAACAAGTACCTGGCCGAGGAATTCTGCTCCGTCGCCCCCGATCGGCTGCTGGGTGTGGGCATCCTGGCGCACCGCGGCGTGGAGGAGGACGTCGCCGAGCTGGAGCATTGCGCCCGACTCGGATTGCGCGGCGTCGTTTTGAGCACGTTTCCCAGCGGGAAAGCGTACCCTACCCCCGAGGACGACAGGTTCTGGGCGGCGGCCATCGACCTGGACATGCCGGTCACGATCCACACGTCCATGACCCGGCGGATGGGGGAGCGCGGCGAGTTCATGATCAAATACCCCATCGAACCGGAGGGGTTCGATCGGCCGCCCATCGACATCGTCGACCGCATGTCGCGTTATGGGACGCGGCACTGCGGAAGCCTCGAGCTCACCCAGATGATCATGACGGGCCTCTTCGACCGCTTCCCCACCCTGAAGATCTACTGGGCCGAGAACCAGATCGGCTGGATCCCCATCTACCTCGAGCAGATGGACATGATCTACGACGCGAACCGCTTCTGGGTCGAGCGGATACTCGGCGTCAAGCGGCTCGCCCGGCGGCCCAGCGAGTACGCGAGAGAACATGCCTACTGGGGATTCTTTGACGACCCCATTGGCGTGCGGTTGCGGCACGAGATCGGCGTGGACCATATCCTCTGGGGAAACGACTTCCCGCACGAGGTGAGCCGCTGGCCCCATTCGATGGAGGTGATGGACGAGCAGCTTGCTGATGCTACGCAAGAGGAACGCCGCAAGATGATGTGTGAGAACGTCGTCGGGTTTTTCCACCTCGACCGATAAGAAAGGTAGGTGACCCGGCGGGCATTCGCTATACTCGGCCAATTCAATGGAGGAAAAGAATGGTCGACACGCTGATGGCAACCGTTGAGGGGCCGCTCGGAAAAGCCGATCTGTACGAATTGACGCACACGCTGCCCAATGGCGCGCTCGGCGTGGAGTACGAAGTGCGCATCGGAACCGAGGTCCAGAAGTTTGCAGCGCTGGGCGCTGCGTACATCGCCGCCGGCGAGCTAACAGGGGCGAAGACGTAGGCTTGCCCGAACCTCACGGCCTGTGCTGCGCAGTACAATCCGGCCGCGAAGAGCCCGGGCTAGTCAGCCAGACACCAGGAGGGGATCATGCAGGGAACAAGCGCTGCTATTGTCGCGGTGGTGTTCGGCTTGCTCGCGAGCGCCTGCGCCCCACAGTCCCCGGGTTCCTCGATCAACAGCTCTGCGTCCGCTCAACCCCGAGCCCCGAAGACGCTGACTATCGCGCAGGACTTCGAGCCGCCGGACATCGAGGGCTTCGGAAGCCTGGTGCGCCCGGCTGGATCGGGCGGCTTGCGCGACATCGTGCACAACCATCTCGTGCGCAGGGTTCGCGACGGAGTCGTCCAGCCGGAGCTAGCAGTGGAGCCGCCCTCCACCGACCACGGAACCTGGCAGGTGAATGCTGATGGGTCCATGGATGTGACCTGGCGGCTCCGCCCCGGGGTGAAGTGGCATGACGGAACGCCGTTTACCAGCGCCGACATGCTCTTCTCGCTGGAGGTCTTCAAGAATCCGGGGCTGCCACCGACCGCGACCGCCGGTTCGTTGCGCCTGATGGAGTCGGCTCTCGCACCGGACGACCTTACGTTCGTCGTGCACTGGTCGCAGGTCGACGCCACGGCTCAGGAAGCAGCCGGCCTGATTCCTCTTGCGCGACACCTTATGGAGGACGTCTACCGGGCCGACAAGGACGCCTTCGCAAACAGCGCGCGCTTCCGGAGCGACTTCGTCGGCCTTGGGCCCTATCGGTTGGTCAACTGGGAGCTGGGCTCCCACATGGAGCTGGCGCGGTTCGACGACTACTATGCGGGCCGACCGCCCCTGGATACGGTGGTCATTCGTTTCATTACAGACGCCAATACGATCATCGCGAATCTCCTCTCCGGGGCCGTCGACGTCTCCGTGCGGCCCAAAGTGGACCTGTCCACTGCCATCGAGCTGAAGCAGCGATGGGAAGCAGCGGGGAACCAGGGGTGGATCGAGCCAAGCGGCCGGGTCCATTACGGCGAAGCGCAGCGTCGCCCGGACGTGGCTCGGCCTCGAAACGGCTTGACCAACCCGCTCGTCCGCCGCGCCTTCTTGATGGCTACGGATCGGCAGGCGTTGTCTGACACGTTCACCCAGGGAACGGCGCCGCTAGCCGATAGCTACGTCGCGCCGGACGATCCGCTGCGGCCGGAGGTCGAGCAGGTCATTGCCCGTTACCCGTACGATCCTGACGGCGCCGTTCGGCTCATGGCGGAGGCCGGATGGACGCGCCGAGCGGACGGCCTGCTGGTTCACCGCGAGACGGGCGACGTCTTCGAAGGGGAGGTCTGGGCCGCGCCGGAGGCCAGCCAGAAGGAAGAGCCTACCGTCCTCGCTGACCAGTGGAGCATCCTTGGGGCGCGGCTGACCCCGTATCACATACCCGTTGCCCGCATAAACGACCGAGAGCTGGCGGCCAATTCCCCGACCTTCACGGTATCCGACGGCCAGGCGCCCAGCACCTGGTACACGCCGGACCGGCTCCATTCGCGCTTCGTCGCCGCGCCGGCCAATAGCTGGATCGGCCGCAATAAGTTCGGCTACTCAAACCCGCGAGTGGACAATCTCCTCGATCGCCTGCAAGTAACGATCGACCTGCGAGAGCGGGTGCAGCTCCACCGACAGCTCGTCGAGGAGGAGACCAGGGACGTTGCTTTCTTCCCACTCTACTGGGAGGTCGTTCCGATTTTCATCGCCGGGGGCGTCACGCCATCGACCATTCGGCCCCTCAGCTTCGCCCAGTTTGTGGCATGGACCCGAGAGTGAGGCATGTCAAGTCCGTGAGATCGCGACCATTGCGTCGGTTCCCTCGTCTCGTAGGGCGGGGGCTTGTCCCCCGCCGCGCAGCTCTCTGCGCGATTCGTCGGGGCGGGAGGGGACGAGCCCCTCCCCTACGGCTTCCCAGAGGCGGACTATGGCTACAACCATGCGAACGGACCCATTACCGCTCCCGCGGATGGATCTGCCCCCACCCCGCCACGCTGCCGGCGGCGGGAACGCCCTCCGGCACCGCGAAGCCGGCGCGCCGCGCCCGCTGCTGATTGATCGGGCTGTACTTTCCCGAGGATCCGGTGCTCATCGCCCCCTGTAAGAGTTGGCGGTTGTGCCGCGCGCTGCGCCCAAACCAACTCGGGTCGTCCGATTCGGTGGGCACGTGGACGGACACGTTTTTCGTGGGATCCCGGAACGTATTCATCGGGTCCCCGCCGTCCTCGACGATCTTCATCTGCTCGCGGATCAGCCGTCGGTACAGGATGATCCCCTTATCTGACTCGCCAAGGTGCTCCGTCCAGCGCGGGGTGACGGGGCCCTGCGTGGACCAGGCGTAGTTGTCCTGCCCCGAGTTGTTATCCACTAGCTCCCAGATGGGAAGCCCTTGCCCGTCCACGCCCGGGACCGGCACCTGGTAGACAGGGATGTCCTCGGGCCGCTGGTCGGGCTCGCCGGGCTCCTTCGGATGGACGCTGTACCACCAGTACATCGTGTGGGTGTCGTCCATGGGGATGCGAATCTGGCCGAACTGCAGCATGAAGGGAAAGACGACGCAGTGGCCGATCCGCCAGTTGGGATGGCTCTCGTCGTCACCCTCCACCACGCGCCGCTTGACGATGCCGTGCTCGAAGACGTCGAAGCCGATCTTCACGTGTTTTGGCACGAACGCCCGATAGCGCCAGAAGTTGTGGCTGTCGGCGTCCTGGTGGCCGAGACGCTCCAGGACGTAATTGGTGAAGTAGGCATGAAGATGCTCGACGTGGACCGGGTCCAGCGAGTTCTCCATGATCTGGAGCCAGTTGCAGGGGAGGACGGCCCAGCCGATGTCCCGCACCCCCTCCTTCACGAGGGCTTCCCAGTGGGGCACCATCGGCCGCGGCTCCGGGCCCATCCACGCATAGAGGAACCCGCCAAGCTCCTCCACAGGGTACGACTTGACCGTGATGCGGTCCTTGAAGGTGGAGTCAGGCGACTCGGCAGGCTGCTCCAGGCAGCGCCCATCGGCATCGTAGAGCCAGCCGTGGTACGGGCAGCGGAGCCCCTCCGGCTCGGGGATGCCCCACAGCATATTGGTGTTGCGGTGCGCGCAGAACTCCTGGATCAGGCCGTACCGACCCGAGCGGTCGCGGAACGCGACGAGGTGCTCGCCCAGCAGCGTGATCGCCCGGGTGGGGTGCTGGTGCATCTGGCTGACGGTAGCGAAGGGCAGCCAGTAGCGGCGCGCCAACTCACCCATGGGCGTGCCGGGGCCAACCTCGGTGAAGCGCTTGTTCTGTTCCTTCGTTAGCATGGCTCTCCCTCCTCATTCTGCGCATTGTGATTCTGAAGCGGCAGCCGAAGAATCCGTATCTCGTGGGCGCGGATGTTTCGCCCACGGCCTCGGAATGACATGTCATGCTGAGCGACAGCGAAGCATCTGAGGGCGGGTACTGGCACGGGCCGCAGGGCGATACCCGACTTCAGATTCTTCGCCTTCGGCTCAGAATGACAGGGTTAGACTACCACAGCAATAACGCGTCGAGTCGGCGACCCTGGTATCATCGCTGCGTCTGCGGGTGGCCGCGAAAAAATTGCGAGGAGGTCCAGGGATGATCGTCGATATCCACGGGCATACCAACGCGCCGCCGGGTCTTTACGCCTACAAGGCAGGGCTGCTTGCCAGCAAGGGCGCGCACGGCAAGGGCAACCCGAATATCCCTGAAGAGGCGATGGCTAACGCAGTGAAGAACCACCTTGCCAATAACCTCGATAAGGTGGGGACCGACGTCCAATTCCTCTCTCCACGGCCATTCCAGCTGATGCACTCCGAGAAGCCGGAGAGAATCGTCCACTGGTGGGTGGAGGCCAACAACAACGCCATTGCCGCCAGCGTCAAGCTGGCCCCCGACCGGTACCGGGGCGTCGCGGGGCTCCCCCAGTCCGCCGGCGTTCCCATCAGCAACACGTTTGAGGAGATCGACCGCTGCGTCAACGACCTGGGGTTCGTCGGCATCATGATCAACCCGGACCCCTATGAGGGAGGCTCCGAGCCGGCGCCTGGGATGGGGGACGAGTACTGGTATCCGCTGTACGAGAAAATGGTCCAGATGGACATCCCGGCGCTGATCCACTCGGCTTCGTGCAAGGACCCGTGGGACACGTACTCCAACTACTTCATTACCACGGAGACACGGTGCATTATCTCCATGGTGTCCAATGAGGTCTACGACAAGTTCCCCAACCTGAAGATCATCGTGGCCCATGGCGGCGGGGCGGTGCCCTACCAGGTGGGTCGCTACCGGGCCTTCTTTGGGCGGCACTTCGAGAACAAGGGCGGATTCGATGCTCAGCTGAAGAAGTTCTATTTCGACACCGTTCTCTACAACCAGGAGGGCCTGGACCTGCTCTTCAAGATCGTGGGGAGCGATCGCTGCATGTTCGGGACGGAGAACCCGGGCACCGGATCGTACAAGGACCCTGCAACCGGCAAGATGCTGGATGACTTGAAGCCGGTTATCGAGGGAGTCCCCGGGATCAGCGCGCAGGACTGCAAGAACGTGTTCGAGGACGTGGCGAAGCAGGTCTTTAGCCGCTTCGAGGCGTAGGAGCGCAGTCTGCTACGACCACTGTCATTCTGAGCCCGTAGGGCGACGAATCCGTTCCTTGCGGGGCGCGGATTCGTCGCCTGGCGGCTCCCATGAAAATACCGCTCGTCCTGAGCCTGTCGAAGGACGAGCCCAGGGGTCGGCAACCTTCGCCTCATGGTTCGACAAGCTCACCATGAGCGGTTTTTATGGGCTCGAGACGGGCGGAAAGCCCATGACTCCTCAAAACAACAGAGATGCGCTCTTCGAGTCCTTCCGCGCCTTCAATCGATCGTCGCTCTTAAGAATGCGTTTGCGCAGTCGGATGTTGTTCGGCGTGACCTCGACCATTTCGTCGTCCTCGATCCAGGAGATCGACTCCTCCAACGACAGCGAAACTGAAGGGGACAGGCGAACGGCTATGTCCGAGGTCGAGGAGCGAATGTTCGTGAGCTTCTTTTCCTTGGTCACGTTGATCGGTACTTCCTTGGGGTACTTGGACAGGCCAACGATCATGCCCTCGTAGACCTGCGTACCCGGCTCGATAAAGGTCTCACCGCGCTCCTGCGCATTATTGAGCCCGTAGGTAGTCGCCAACCCGGTGTGCGAAGACACGAGCGGCCCGTTCCGTGTCTGCTCGATCAGTCCTACGGCGGGCTCGAAGCCTACCAGTCGGCTGGCCATCAACCCGTCGCCCCGCGTCAGCGTCATGAACCGACTGCGAAACCCGATGAGCCCACGGGTCGGGATGTGGTATTCGAGCCGTACCTGGCCCGCCCCGTCGTTGACGTGGTTGAGGAGCACGCCAGCGCGCGCGCTCAACTCCTCAGTCAGAATACCGACTTTGCCTTCGTTGGTGTGGATCACCAGGTGCTCGACGGGCTCGCACAGCTGTCCGTCCTTCTCCTGTGGGATGACGTGCGGCCGAGACACCTGAAACTCGTATCCTTCGCGCCGCAGCGTCTCGACCAGGATCGCAAGGTGCAGTTCACCCCGGCCGCTCACGAGGAAGCTGTCCGCGGTAGCTCCGGCCTCGACCCGGAGGGCGACGTTGGTCTCAAGCTCGCGGAGAAGGCGTGCCCGCAGGTGGCGAGAAGTGACGAACTTGCCGTCGCGGCCCGCGAACGGCGAGGCATTTACGCCGATCGAAACCTGCACGGTCGGCGACTCGATCTCGAGGCGCCCGAGTGCATCCGGCGCACTGGCGGATGCCAGCGTGTCACCGATCTGAATGTCTTCGGCCCCGGTGATCAGGACGATGTCACCAGCGCAGCATTCCTCTACCGCGATCATTTCGAGCCCTTCGAAGATGAAGATGTCACTCGCTCGCAGTCGAATCACCCGGCCCTCGCGGTCGATGCGGACTAGTGCGTCTCCCTTACGAAGCGTCCCGCGGTCCACACGCCCGACCGCTGCGCGCCCCACGTAGTCGCTGTATCTGATGTTCGTCACGAGCATGCGGAACGGCGCCGCGAGTTCCGCCCGGGGCGCCGGCACGTCGGCGAGGATGGCCTCGAACAGGGGAACGAGATCCGTGCCCGGTACAGCCAGATCGGTCGTCGCGGTTCCCTGTCGGGCGTTTGTGTAAACGACGCCGAAGTCGAGATGGCTGTCATGAGTTGCCAGGTCCAGGAACAGGTCCTGGACCTCGTCGAGCACCTCTCCTGGTCGCGCGTTGGCCCGGTCGATCTTGTTCAGCACGACGACGGGCTTGAGGCCCAGCTCGAGCGCCTTGCCGAGGACGAAACGGGTCTGCGGCATCGTGCCCTCAGCGGCATCTACGAGTAGGAGGCAGCCGTCGGCCATGTTGAGCACTCGCTCCACCTCGCCCGAAAAGTCGGCGTGGCCGGGGGTATCGATGATGTTGATGCGTGCGTGGCGAAAGCGAACGGATGTGTTCTTGGCCAGAATCGTGATGCCTTTTTCGCGCTCCAAGGCATTGGAGTCGAGAATCAGGTCGCCGACGATCTGGTTCTCCCGGAAGATGCGGCTTTGTTTCAGCATGGCATCGACAAGCGTTGTCTTCCCATGATCGACGTGCGCAATGATCGCCACGTTGCGGATGTCGTCACGCACGGTCAGCGTAGAGATGGACTGGGACGTGGGAAGCTTCAACTCAATCACCCTGGCTCCTGCTCACCTGCTCGTACTTTGTCACATCACCTTACAGCATCACGTCTGACGCAGGGCGGCCCCCACCCCAACCCCTCCCCCAATCCCTTCCCCCCTTATGGCTCGCCGTCGAACAGGCCGTGCTTAGCGAGGAAACGCAGCGCGTGGGAGTCCCATTCCCAGGGACGCTCCATGTTGCACGCATGGCCCGCCCCCTCCATGGTCACCAACTCGCAGCCCGGAATGCGCTCCTGCAGGGCAAAGGCGCCATCGTGGGAACCGTCCTCGCTCCCTGTGATGATGAGCGCGGGAGCCTTCGCGCCCTCGAATAGCCAGTCTGGATCGCGCGGGTAGGGACCCAGTGCGCGAAAAATCTCCGCGATGCTTTCGGCGTCCGCCCACGCATTGCGCTCGACCAGGGTTTGAGCGAAGTATCTCGCCAGGTCCGTCTCGCGAAAGGCGGGACTGTACAGCCCGAGGATCCGGGGGTGGCGCACGACCATGCCCTGTTCACCGAACGCTGTGATCGCATCGAGGCCGCCACGGCCTCGTGGGGCCGCAGTCCGATAGGCGCACCCCGACATGATGATGGCCAGGGCCTGACCCGGTCGCTGGTTGGCCATGTGCATGACGGTGTGCCAGCCGACGGACAGCCCGACGAGGATCGCGGCGTCGCCGGTCACCTCATCCACGGCCTCCCAGCACGCTTGCGCCAGGTCCGCAATGGTGAGGCCCGGCTGCGCCGTGGGCGACTTGCCATAGCCAGGCAGGTCGATGCCGATGCACCGATACCAGGTAGAGAAATGGTCCATCTGGTAAAGCCAGCAGCTGTGGTCCATCGGGTTGGGGTGCACGAACACCATGGGTCGGCCCGTCTTCCCCAACTGCTCCCAGTACAGTGGCCCATCAATGTGCTCCGCCATTGTTCGTACCTCCTGATCTGTCGTTCAACCAAATCCCTCTCCCATCGCAATGGGAGAGGCTAGGTGAGGGCCCCCTGGCGAACGCTAGAATCATCGTCCATCGAGGCCTGCCCTCACCCCAGCCCTCTCCCGCTGCGGCAGGAGAGGGAGCCTGCCCGCTCGCATACGAGCGGTGCTCTTGCGCCGACGCGCGCTATCCGCTGCTCGGTCGGAAGCGGGGAAGCGTGACCGCATCGGTGACGTCGTCGAACACGACCTCCACGGGCATTCCAATGCGGATCCCCGCCGGATCCGGCGCCACACCGACCAGCGTCGAGGGGATACGCACTCCACCCTCCAGCTCGATGAGCGCCGCGACGTATGGGACGCGCTCCTGGAACGCGGGCGTCGGCGGGCGGTGGACGATGGCGAAGGCGTGGAGCGTGCCGCGGCCCGACGACCGGACCCATCGCGTGTTACGCGAAAAGCACCGGGGGCAGATAGTTCGCGGGTAGAAATACGGTTGCGCACAGTCGTCGCAATGCATCAGCCACAGCTCGTGGGCCCTGGCCCGCTCCCAGTAGAAATCAGTCTCCGGCTGGGGCGCCGGCAGGGGTGGGCCCGGGGTTGGCGCGCTCACGCTGTCCTCGCCCTCGCGCAGGGCATCGAAAGTGTGTCGCAGATGTGCCTCAGGGCTCTACCCCCCTCCCCTCCGATTGCCCCGCGCGAGCGGGGGCTCGGAGTCCGCACGGCGGACAACCCTCCCCCGCAAGGGGGGAGGGGGCAGTCTGCCATCCCCTCGTCGCGTTCCGGCTGCGATCAACCTACACAAACCTGCTCAGTCTGCCGCCAGCACGACGGTCCCGGTCGATGACAGGAACCCACCGGTGCCGTTGACCAGAGCGGTTGCGCAGTCATTCACCTGGCGGTCTCCGCATTCGCCTCGCAGCTGGCGCACCGCTTCCACCACGAGAAAGATGCCATACATACCGGGGTGGGTGTACGACAGCCCTCCGCCGCTGGTGTTGAGCGGAAAGGCGCCACCCGGGGCCGTGCGCTGGCCGCCGACGAGATCCGGACCTTCGCCCGGCCCGCAGAAGCCGAGGCTCTCCAGGGTAACCAGCACCGTGTAAGTGAACGAGTCGTAGACCATGACGAGGTCCAGGTCATCCCGGGACACGCCTGCCATCCCGAGCGCGCGCGGGCCGCTCGCGTGCGCCGGCGTAACCGTCAGGTCGGGCATCTGGCTGATCATCGCGTGGTCGTGGTGTTCAGCAGCGCCCAGCACCCAGACAGGTTTCTTCGAGCTGTCGTGGGCCCGATCGGCTGTGGTGACTACCACCGCGGCCCCGGCGTCGGTGACCAGGCAGCAGTCCAGGAGATGGAAAGGCCAGGCGATCCACCGAGAGTCGTGGTAGTCGTCGAAGCTCAATGGCTCCCGCATCAAGGCCCTCGGATTCAGTTGGGCCCACTTGCGCGTCGCAACGGCGATCTCCGCCAGCGCCTCCCGGGTGCGCTCCTCCCCGAACTGGTGCATGTAGCGGGCTGCATGCCATGGCGTAGCTCACAGGCGGACCGATGATGCCGTACGGGGCTTCGAACTCCCCGGCTGGCGTGCCGGGACTCGCCAGCGCGGCGGCGCCGCGCGTTGGAACGCGTGCGCTGCGGCCCGTCTCTCCATGGGTGATGAGCGCGACCTCGCAGTAGCCGGCGTTGATGGCAGCCACCGCATGGGCCACGTGAATAACGAACGACGACCCGCCAACCGACGTGCTGTCAGTGTAGCGAGGGCGGATGCCCATGTACTCCCCGGTGGTCAGGGTGCTCACCCCGGCGGTGAAGAGGCCATCCACGTCGCGCGCGGACAGGCCGGCGTCGGCCAGGGCGTTATAGGCCGCCTCAGCGTGGTGCTGGAGCGCCGACTTGTGGGGCACGATGCCGATCTCATCGGACTCGGCTACGCCGACGATCGCGGTTGTCCTTGCTAGGTGCTGCATCTCATCCCGGCCGTCATCGTGAGGCCATCGGCCCCGGTGTCATCCTGAGGCCATCGGCCCCGGTGTCATCCTGAGGCCGCAGGCCGAAGGACCTGGTGCCAGCGTCGACCTTGGGCGAGACACCTGCCGCACGCTTCAGACCCTTCGCCTTCGGCTGCTCTGACCCCCCGCTCGTCCTGAGCCTGTCGAAGGACGAGCCCGGGGGTTGGCAACCTTTGGCCTCATGGTTCCCTTCGGCTTCGCTCAGGGCAGGCTCTCGGCCCACCATGCGCGGTTGTCCTCACAGGGTCATCTCGCGCAGCTGCGGGCTCACCAGTAGTGGCGCCTCCGTGAGATGCTGGACATCCTTCGCCGACCAGCCCGGCGCGACCTCTTCGAGGACCAGCCCAGCCGAATCCACGCGGATCACGGCCAGATCTGTGAACACCATGTCCACCACCCCGACGCCCGTAAGCGGGTATGTGCACTCCCGTACGATCTTGGGCTGGCCGTCCCGCGTCGTGTGCTCCATGGCGACGAACAACCGCTTCGCGCCGGCGGCGATGTCCGCTGCGCCGCCGATGCTGCCGGCCTTGCGGTCAGCCCTCCGCCAGTTCGCCAGGTCCCCCCTTTCGGAGACCTGGAGCCCACCCAGCACCGCAACGTCCAGGTGTCCACCGCGCACGATAGCAAAGGACTGGGCGGAGTCCATGAAGGAGGCGCCCGGCACCAGCGTCGTGGCCTGCCCGCCGGCGTTCACGAGGTCGGGGATCTCCTGCCCTGGCTCCGGAAACGGCCCGGTCCCCAGCACTCCGTTCTCGGCGTGAAATACGACGCCGCGCTCGGGTGGCACGAAATCGGCCACCAGCGTGGGCATCCCGATGCCCAGATTGACGTATGCGCCCGGGTGGATCTCGGCGGCGACGCGCATCGCGATGACCTCGCGCGGCAGCCGCTCCCTCCTATCGGCCATTGCCGCCCCCAACGACGACGACCCGGTCCACGAAAATGCCGGGCGTGACGATACCCTCAGGATCCAGGGCGCCCGCCTCCGCGACCTCCCCGACCTCGGCGATGGTGACACGCGCCGCCGTCGCCATCATGGGATTGAAGTTTCTGGCCGCATTGCGGTACACGAGATTTCCCATAACATCGGCGCGAAATGCCCGGATGAGGGCAAAGTCTGCTCGAAGGGCGTGCTCAAGGAGACAGGGGCGTCCGTCGATCTCACGCAGTTCCTTCCCTTCGGCAAAAGGTGTACCCACGCCCGTGGGCGTGTAAAACGCGGGGATGCCAGCTCCTCCGGCGCGGATGCGCTCGGCGAGCGTCCCCTGGGGGACGATCTCGAGTGAGATCGCTCCGCTCTCGTAGCCTTTCTCGAAAGGATCGTCGGGCCGCGGGGAGGGGGAGATGGGAAACGACACGATCGCCTTCGCCACCATGCCGGCCTCGACGGAGCTGGGCCGGCCCTGCCTTGCCCCGGTGCCGTTGGCAATGATGGTCAGGTTCTTCAAGGCGCGCTCGTTCAATGCCCGGATGAGCATATGGGGCACCCCCACGCCGCCGAATCCACCAATCATGATGGTCGCCCCGTCCGGGATGTCGGCGACAGCCGCGGCGGGATCGGCGGACATGCGGGGAGGGCTCACAAGACGTTCTCCCTCCCCCTCGATGGGGGAGGGGGGAAGAAAAACGGTCCCCTCCCCCTTTGAGGGGGAGGGTTAGGGAGGGGGGTAACGCCCACATTCATGTGAAGTGACCTACTAAAACCGACCGGCCCGTACGTCGTGGAGCGTCGAGGTCACCGCGTCGTAGACGAAACGCCCGATGTTCATCGGACCGGCGTCGCGATCGATGCCCGCGGCTCGCAGCGTAAAGGCCGTGAAGATGCGGCCGTCGGCCACCGACGTCGCCTGGCCGCCCAGCACCGGGATCTTTATGGTCGCGGCGACCTCCGCGTAGATCTCCGGTGTGACGCCGGTGAGATCGAGACACGAGGCGCCGGCGGCCTCGAGCTCCTGGGCCTCACGGAGGATCTGGTCCCGCCGGCGCTCGACCATGTCCTCGGTGCGCGCCGTGAATTCGCCGATGGCCATCGAGCTCTGTGGCGAAAAGCCGAACTGGGGCCAGAGGGGGATGCCGGCGTTCGTGATGGCGCGCACGGCGTCCATATTGGCGGCGGCATTGTCCAGCTTCACCATCTCCGCCTCGCCCTCCTGGATAAGGCGGATGGCGGCGCGCAGCGCGTCCTTGTAGCCCTCCTGCACCGGCCCGAACGGCAAATCGGCGTTGACCACCGCGTGCTCGGCCCCTCGCGCCACGGCGCGCGCGACGATGACCATCTCGTCCATGGTCGTCCCGTAGCGCGTGAGCTGGCCGAGATTCGTGTAGCCCACGCTGTCGCCAGCCGAGATCAGATCGACCCCGGCTCGGTCCAGGATCCTGGAGAGCTGATAGTCGTAGCAAACGCCCGCCATGATCTTGCGTCCGTCGCGTTTCATCTGCTGCAGTGAAGTCACCGTTAGCTTCGCCATTCGAGTTGCATCCTCCTGCTCGCCGTGCGCCGCTCCAGCGAGCCCGAACAGTAGCGACAAATTACTTCGGGCGTCAAGCCAAAATAGCGCCCGGCAACGCGTGCGGCGTCGCTTCGTTGTAGACCAAAAGTGATTCTGTCCTCTTTAGCCAGGAGTAAAAATGTCCGCCCTG
>CAYQJS010000056.1:0-13645 GCA_964417895.1 uncultured Chloroflexota bacterium
CCTCTACAGTATTTTCTGCAGCTCCCGTGTCTCACTCATTATTGGCAGAGAGGGGTTCGACCCCGCTAATGTGGGACTGGGTTTGTCGAGCGTAGAGGTCCGCAATTCGACCGGGCAGCAACTCCTTATGAGCAAGAGCAGGAGCTTCTTGGACCCATGCCTCGTCGTTCGTCGCTAGGACGCGATTGGGGTTATGCGTACAGTCTGGTCTAGCGAGCGAGAGCGTAGGCCGTAACTTCTGCGGTGGCAGGCGCAGGTGGCGTCAAACCTCAGGCCGACGGATATCGGGTGGCGACGCTGTTGGCGGAGCGGTTCGCGTAGCTCCTTCAAGCTGTTCCCAATGGCGAGCCGTTTCGTTGAATTCCCAGTGATCAGCAGACGACTTCGCCAGGTCATTAAATGTGTCGAGCGCTGCTGCAATGGTCCGGTCGTCGTTCGTCTCAAGATGGCCGCGAATTGTGCGAGTTATATCCCGAATTTCGAATGTAAAGATTGAACGGTCTGCGTGCTTAGGTCGTCTTAAGTGTCCAAGTGCATATTTGAGCGCGTCCCAGGCTGATGAAGCTGCGAGATTTGGCCCCATTGCCTGAATCGTGACTAGCGCGATTTCGACAAGCACATTTGGAGGCGGGATCTCACTGAACTGATAGAACCGCCCGCCCCCGACGTTGAAATAAGGAGCCAGCGCCTCCAGCGCTCGGCCGAAGGTCTCGTCGTCAAAATGCCCCGCGTCAGCTGCGATTGATATAGCCGGCTTTGCGGATCCGGCTTCACGGGGGCGAAACTCAGTAATTACTGAAATCGATAGTCCCGGAAGTCCACGAAACGGCTCCCATTCGTCTTCATCGATCTCGAACTCCACCCATACACCAGGGTCGCCTGCCTCTGTTTGCCGGATCTCAACGTTCAACAGTTTTGGGTGGAGTCGTATTCTCGGGTCGTGGTGCCCTCCCAGTGGAAGCCCATCTCTGCGAAGCTGTTCTACGATCTGCTGGAGTGCCTGCTCAGCGAGCGCTACGCCTCCGTATGCTTCGGTAGGCACACCGGTCACTATGAAACCCTGGATCGGAAGCGTTACCAAGGTAGACCTCCCCCGGCGAGATCGAACAGGCGCGAGGACGAATCTCAGAGCTGAGTGAAGACGTTGTTAAGTCGCGTTCCTAAAGCCTGATAATGGCCAGCTAGGGCCTAGTAACGCTGAACATCGTGGTTGTTCTCCTTATCGGGGTATGCCCCAGTTTTGGACGCCACTGAAGACAAGCGCTGACAGATCGCTGCCAGCGAAGAAATAGCGTCAATGAGCGCCACTGAGTACTCGCCAAGAAGACGCTCGAACTCGCCGTCTGTGCCATCGTGGCTAACTCATCCCGGATCACTTCTAGGCGAGTATTCACACCAAGTAGGCGCGATCGAGCGCTCTCGAAGTCGATCGGCTGAAAGAGCCCTGGAACGCGGACCACCTTTTCGAGGGAGAATCCAAATATTTGATCGTGCACCGAAATATATGAATTAAGCGCCTCGCTTGCCTCCATGGCAAGTCGCCGAAGTGTATCGTTCGCCATGAGTTCCACTCTCGTGCCAGCATGCGCATGACTTCCTCCTCGGTGTCCACGGGTCGCGATTTACCACATTCCCTTCCCGGTAGCGAGGGTACATCTACCATGGTAAGGAGCCAACAGTGTGCTGTCCGACAAGATGCGGGCTTCATTTGCCAGCGCTCGTATCGTTGAGAAACCGCAGGATGAGCTGAGTTGCTACTTCAGCGGCTATTAGGTAATCGTGCTTAATAGAACCAGGGTCGATCACAGGGGCGAATTCGCTCAGTTGGTCTATATAATTACCACGCCACCTATCAGAACCGAGCTTTAGGTCGTAGAGCGCTCGCCGCAACTCGGGCGTCCCCGTTCCGTTGACGTCCATGTTAGCCGCAGCAGCGATTGAATGTGCTGACTCTAGCGATGCCCACTCTGATGGGTGCAGGCGCTTGTTGTGATCGATCTCAAGCAGCAGCCCTTGCAGGTAGAAACGGAGGTTGTCCTCGGCCAGTGCTTCGGGCTCGACCGCAGGGTGGTTGACCCAGCGGACCGGCCACTGAAACCGAAACGGTATATGGCTGCTGACCGGCTCCCAGGTCACAAGCAGCGTGATGATGGCTACGATACCGCCAACGGCGAAAGCAGCGAGTGGGTTGCCCAACACGAGAGCCATCCCGCCTAGCAACGCACCCGCAAGCAGAGAGGTGGCTAGCCTGCGCAGGAACTCCATCTCGACGGGCGATCCACCTATCGATACGAACCAATCGCCAGCATAGTTCTACACCCCCCTCGGGACCACCACGCCCATCCTCGTCATCGCCGCCTTGAGCGTCCAGAGCACCGGATGGTTCGTCGGCAGCATCACCTGCCCCGCCGCCCGCACTTTGGCTAGCACGTTGAGGTCCTCAGCCGTGAACGTGACCATGGTCGATCGCCTCACTCGTGTCTCGTGCGCCTGACGTACTCGGGTGGCCGCTCGCGGCTTGATCTTCGCTTTCTTCGCCATATTTGCAACTTCTCACCTCCCCCCTCGGGACGTTTGACGTCCCTCTCCCCCACCTGTAGCACACCCGACACTGGTTATCAATAGCCGTTGGTGACATCCAGCGATAGAATATCTGTGGGCACCTCAAGGGAGGTGGAACATGCGCGAGGGCCCGTCACAACGGCAGGCGAGTGCAGCGAGAGCGGCGCTGCCTTTCACCGCGCCTATGTCCGATCGACCCCCAGCAAGCGTTCCTGGAACGCCCACCAACTCTGTGTACCACGGCAAAGCCCGGTTGAGTCACCCATCGAGTCTTGTTCGGGCCCCACTCAGTAGAATGGCTCACCTTTCATCAGCGACCATCCCACTCGTTCGACCAGTGAACGTCCAAACTCCTGCACAACAGCCTTCACTACATCGAAGTACCACTCCTGAGCATAGGGCGAGACAAACATCCCCTCAACGAGTTCCTCGAGAACGACCGGTACTGTGACCCCCGCTGGACCCCTGGGGGCGTTCTCGGGGACGTGGGCGTAAAGCACCTTGACGAGACGAATCTCGGCCTCATGGGCGAAAGCCCGTCGCTTGTGCATCACGGGGGAGAATATGTTGATCGTGCCACCGGTTTCCCAGGACTCCGACTGGTAGTCGATATACCGCACCTGACCCAAGTAAAGGTCGTCGTCTCCAGCCACAACGTCGATAAGCCTCTCATAGCTACTCTGGATGGCTACTCCCTCCTCATTTTGACAATACTGCCTCCAAAGAGCCTCGGATTCGGCATCCATTTGGGTCCAGGAGTTAACGTAGCAGGCCGATCTGGCCCGGACATTTGTGTTACGCATCATCGCCTCGACATCGGGTCTTCCCTGGCTCCCGAAGAATTCCCGTCTTGCGTCAATGAGCGGCTTAGGAATAGCCCCTTCGTGCGGGTCCTTGAGGAGGTCGAGCCTTGAAAGATAGAGATGACGATGCTTCAGCAACGAGATGAACTTAGGGAGCGACAAGTAGCGCCATACGCGCGCAGCACGGTTGTCTGGTTGAGGAAAGCACTCGTGCCCCAATCTGACTTCTAATGGCTCAGGCATGATTCTCGACCGATCGGCAATTTCATACGTTCACTCCTTCCGTCTTCCCGTGAGATCCCAAAAGGATTACTGTGTAGGATACCTACGCGCCACTATTGAGCTCGAGCGATGCCGCCCTTCACGGGCGTGATCATCGCCCCGCCGACGAACCAAGAGACCTGTCAAGTCCCACTCGGGGCGCCGCAAGGCTCTAAACCCGCGGGGTCCGCTGAACCCATGGGATAATGGGCTCGGAGAAATGAGGTGAGCCATCTATGGCGAAAGAACTCAAACCGATCGACGTGAGTGAGGTCCCGGAACTCCTAAGCATCGCAGAGCAGGTGAAAGCCACGGGGGAATCCCGCCTGCTCAAGCGAAAGGATGAGGAGCTGGCCGTTCTCACGCCCGTCGCATCAACTAGGCAAAAGCGCCCCAAACGAGGCCCGCTCACCAAGGATGACCCGCTCTTCGGCCTTATTGGGATCGGCAGGTCGGAGGGGCCAACAGATGTCTCTGAGAATAAGCATAAATACCTTGCTGAGGCCTACGCCGACCTGCACGAATGAGGACCCAACAGCGAGGGCGCACCGGCCGAGGTCGCGTTTTAGTCGATACATCAGCGTACTTTGCGATCACCGATCCTCGGGACAGTAGTCACACCGCTGCCGCGACCATCACGGAGCGGCTTGCAGCCGAGCGCTGGGCTCCCTACACCACAAATTTCGTCCTCGCCGAGACACATGCCCTCCTGCTTGCCCGTCTGGGCCGCAGGGTTGCGCTCCAGTTCCTCGATGCGATGGAGCACGGCAGCACCACGCTCGTGCGCGTAACCGAAGCCGACGAGCAGCGGGCCCGCAGCATCCTACGTCGGTATGACGACAAGGATTTCTCCCTCACCGACGCCGCCAGCTTCGCGGTGATGGAGCGGCTCGACATCACGCACGCCTTCACGTTCGACCATCAAGCCTCAGCGTCCCCTGGCGCTTGAAACCTTCGTGAACGTCGATGATCCTCAGCAGCGAGCCGACTACGCGGCTCTTGCAGCGCAAGACAACGTCTACTTCTGTTCTACGATGTAGCGCCGGTCCGCTTGCTGAGCGCAGAGAAAACCCGCCGAGAGCCCTCGGAAGGACTCTCGGCGGGTTGTGGGTGGAGACGGGGGGGAGTTGAACCCCCCGTCCAGAGCGAGGTGATCGGCGATCTACTCCAGGCGAAGTCGACGTTTTAATTCCTTGCCTTCCGGGCCCCCGTCGACCGGGTCCCGTCCGGCCAGCCGGCCTTATCTTAGGCGCGCCCCGCACCGGCGGCAGGTCGCGCAGCACTTCGACTTATCGGCGCCCGTTTTCGGCCCGCCGAAGTGAGGCCGAAGCGGACGGCTACCTTTTAGGCAGCAGCGGTTGCGTATTCGCCAGTTACTGGCGTGCCCCGGTTTAACGAGGGTGAGGCACCTCGGCCTGCAATCGCCTGACCTTCTCCCCTGTCGAGACCCAGCGTCCCCATTCGAGTCATGAGGCGCGAGGCGTGAGCCGTGAGGAGTACGCCGACCTCATGCTGCCTAATTCTACGGGATTGAGTGGCCTACAGTCCGGGGTGACGCCCTCACCCCAGCCCTCTCCCAGAGGGAGAGGGGGAAGGACGTTCCAGTTCCCGCTTCATCGCGCGCTCGATCTCGCGGCGCGCCTGGCGCTCGGCCAGGGCCGCGCGCTTGTCGTAGCTGCGCTTGCCGCGCGCCACCGCCAGCGCCACTTTGACGTGACCGCGTCGGTCGTACATGCGCAGCGGAATGAGGGTGACGCCGGTCTCTGACGCCTTCCCCGCCAGCCGGCCGATCTCGCGCGTGTGGGCCAACAGCTTGCGCGTGCGCGTCGGCTCGTGGTTGTAGCGGTTGCCCGCGTCGTACGGCGAGATGTGGGCATTGTGCAGCCACAGCTCTCCGCCCTCGACCCGCGCGTACGCCTCGCGCAGGTTCACGCGCCCCGCACGGACCGACTTGATCTCTGTGCCGGTCAGCGCGATCCCCACCTCGAGGTCCTCGAGGATGTGGTACTCGTGCAGGGCCCGACGATTGGTGGCATACGTGCGCACGGGCCGCGCTTCGGTCATCACGCCAGCCCTGCGGACCCTCCGCGCGCGCGCTCGGCGGAGTCCAGCATGCTGACGGGCGACTCGGCATCAGCGGCTGCGGCGCTGGGAGCGGCGACGTCGATCCCCTCCGAGAGGGCGGGGGCCGTGAACGAGGCGGCGGCTCGTGATGATGCTGCGGCAGTCACCGTCTGCTGTCGGACGAGGTCGATGGCCTGCTCCAGGGCTGCTTCGGCTCCGAGCCCCGGCGCCAGGGCGACATCGGGAGCTAGACCGGTGCCATGGATGGGCTCTCCGTTGGGGGTCAGCCATCGGGCCACGGTGAGCCGCAGGGCGCTGCCATCGCTCAGGCGGTGAACCGCCTGCACCGAGCCCTTGCCGAACGTCTGTTCGCCTACCAGCGTCGCCCGCCCGTTGTCGCGGAGGGCGGCCGCTACGATCTCGGCGGCGCTGGCTGTTCCTCTGTCGACGAGGATTACCATCGGTCCGGACGCCGCGCGGGCCCGGCCGCGCGTGCGCAGCTCCTGGCGCTCGCCACCGCGCCGCTGCTCGTACATGACGATCCGGTCCTCGAGGAACTGGCTCGCCACGGCGACCGCGCCATCCAGATACCCGCCCGGGTTGCCGCGCATGTCCAGCACCCAGCCGCGGGGCTTGAGCTCCGCAAGGCGGTCCAGCGTCTGGCGAAGCTCGTTTCCGACCCGAAGCGAGAAGCTGGCGATGCGCAAATGGGCCACGCCGTCGGGCCGCACCTCGCCGCGGACCGCCTGCACCCGGATCTCCTCGCGCTGGACCGTGACCTCAAAAGGCGGACGAGTCTCCCGCCGAACGGTGAGTGTGACGGAGGAGCCCCGGGGGCCGCGAATCAAGCGAATGGCCCCCACGAGGCCCATCCCGCGGATCTCGCGGCCATCCACGTGGGTGATGACGTCGCCCGGCTGGAGGCCAGCGCGAGCCCCCGGCGACCCCTCGAGGGGTGCGACGACGCGCAGGCGATCATCTGCCATCTCGATGTTGACGCCGATGCCGTCGAATGCGCCCCGCAGTTCGGCCTCCGTCAGCTCCCGGTGGAGGGGGTCCAGGTAAACCGTGTTGGCGTCGCCGAGGGAGCCCAGCATGCCGCGCAGCGCCCCGCGCGACAGCTTCTCGGAGTTCATGACGTCGGGATCGAAGTACTCCGCGTTGACGTAGTCCCACGCCTCCCAGAAGGGCTTGAAGGTCTGATCCAGCTCGGGTGAATGGCTGGAGCCGGGGGGCGGCTCCACGGCGGGCTGCACGAGATCGGCGCGCGCCAGCCAGGATTCAATCGCGGTGCGGGGCGGCCCCACGCCGTCGCGGTGGCCGACGACGTAGCCGAGGCCAAACGGCGTGGCGACGAGCAGTGCCGCGGTCAGCAGGACCGCTAGTGACCGAAGCGCTCGCCGCACGTGTAGCCTCCCTGATGTACGAGCCCCGCCGAGTTTGCCGACAGCTCTGAGCTGATTGTGCGCCTGTGGCGTGCCACCGGTCGCACGAAACACTGTCACGCTGCGCCGCTGGCGAAGCATCTTCCGGGAGACCCTTCGCTTCGCTCAGGGTGACAATTTTCAGAGAGTAGGGCTCATCCGAGAGGATTCTACCACCGGCTCAGGGCAACTCCGACGCAACGACTCTTCGATGGTCCATTTCCAGGTGTTGTGCCGTAGGGGTCCGTTAAAAACCGTGTGACGGAAAAGGAGTTAGCCCTCACCCCACCCCTCTCCCAATGGGCCCAATGGGAGAGGGAGTCCGTCTCGTGCCTCGCCCATTTATGGGAGAGGTCGGCTGCCGGCCCGCAGGGCCAAGGGCGGGTGAGGGCCGCCCCCCGCGTCGAACCTGGTAACAAACATGTAGTTCGCGTGCGGATTTCCGTGCCGCGCCACTGGCAGGCCCGATGCTACGGGGTGTCGGCCTCTTCGTCAACGGCCTGGCGCAGGCGCAGGCGCTCAGCCATTTGCTCGGCGCTGAGGCTGTAGCGGTCGAAAGCGTCGCGCAGGTGCTGCACCTCATAGTGCGCATAGATCCTCTTGGTAGTCTCCGGGCTGGCGTGGCCGAGGATGTCCTGCACCTCCGAGAGCTTGGCCCCCTGGTTCAGCAGAACCGTCGCCTTGGCATGCCGGAAGTCGTGGGTGCTGATCGGCACCTCAGCCAGCCGGCCGATCTTCTTGACCGTCTTCCAGACCGACAGCGGCGACAGGCGGTAGTTGACGCCCCGCGCCCGGGGGCGGCCCCGGCCCCGGTCGTGGCGCGTGAACGCAGGGACGTAGTCGTCAGCCCGCGCCTTGAAGTAGGCCCGCAGGGCGTCGAGCGCCTCTTGGGAGAAGAAGACAACGCGCTCCTTGTCGCCCTTGCCCCGGATGATGGCCTGCGCCGCGAACCCGTCGTCGACGTCGGCGCGGTCCAGGCGTGCGGCCTCTTCCCTCCGCATGCCGGTGGAGAACAGCGTCAGGATCAGCGCCCTGTCGCGCAGGATTTCGAGGTAGGCCGGTCGCGCGCGGACCGGATCGGGCAGGGGAATCGCCTTTACATAAAGCACAACCGAGGGGAGGCGGGCGTCGACCCGAGGGGCGCGGTAGGACGCCCGGCCCATGGCCTCGCGGGCTTGCTCCCGAATGGCCTCGAAGCTGACCTCGGGCGCCAGGAGGCGCCGCCGCGCAAGGAAGCGAAGGAGGGCGCGCGCGCCGGCGACGTAGGTGGCGATGGTGGCGCGGTCGTCGCGGCCGTAGCCGCGAGCCAACCACGTATGGAAGTCTTGCAGCGTCGACTCGCCCACGTCCCGCGGAGAGAGGTCCTCGAGGCGGCGTTCGCCACCGGCGAGGTACTCGTTGAAGCGCCGGATCGCGGTGGCGTAGGTCGTGCTGGTCCGAGGCGATTTGCCGACCAGGGAATCCAGAAAGAGCCGCTCCGCCTCGGCCAGACTGGCCGGCTGCGAGAGCCGCGTTGGTGTCGAGTTGTCACCTGGTGGGTCTGATGTCATGAACGCAGCCATGGAGAGCGGTGGCCACTGCTGTGCCCCTCTCCTGCCACAGCGGGAGAGGCGGGGGTGAGGGCAGCCCCCGATTTGCCAAGGTCGATCGGCGGTTCGGAAGGGAGCCCTCACCTAACCTCTCCCATTTCGATGGGAGAGGGACAGTCGGGAAAGACCACGATTGTGACAAGTGACCCACTGGCTGCATGTATGAAGACGCCCGCCGATGATCGTAGCAGGCGCGAGCCGTGAGCGGGCGCGTCGGGGGTCGAATTGTGGCGCGCCTGTTATCCGACGAGGACTGTCCGCTCGGCGGACTCCGAGCGCCGCTCGCGCGGCGCACTCGGAGAGGACTGAGGACTGAGGAGTTTGTAAAACGTTGAAACCGACGGGGCTCGCGCGTCGTGATGGTAGTAGCCGGCGACAGCATCGAACGTGCCAGAGATGAAGCGCGAGAGCGAGGAGGTGCAACAAGCATGAATCTGAGAGCGGTCCGTTCGCTCCGCGGCGGACTGATCGTAGCTGGAGCCACCGTGATCGTAGCTACGGCCGTTGTCGGTACTGCGCTGGCCGCCCGGCCATCGCCGCCCGCCGCCGGACCGGCCGCCGCGTCGGCGCAGCCGGAGCATTGGGGACGTTTCATGGAGGTGGTGGCCGGCAAACTCGGGATCACGTCGGAGCGGCTGCGCCAGGCGTTTACCGAGGCGCGTCAGGAGCTGGGAGGCCCGGCGGACCATCATCGGGGCAGGTTCGGTGATCGCCAGGAGCGGGGAGGCCCGGATGGCCATCATCGGGGTAGGTTCGGCGCGCCCGTGCGCGGCATAATAGAGAATGGCCTGAGAGTGGCCGCCGAGGCCATCGGGATCAGCCCCGAGGACCTGCGTCGTGAGTTGCCGGGCAACTCGCTGGCCGGCGTCGCTCGGACGCACGGTGTCGACCCTCAGCGGGTCTCGGCGGCGCTGACGACGAGCGCGCACGCACGGATCGACGCCGGGGCCGCCGCCGGCAGGATCACCCAGGAGCAGGCGGCTCGGATCAAGGAGCGCGCGAGCGCGATGGTGGAGCGATTAATGACCAGGGAGCTGCCGACTCGGCCGCCAGCCGGGCGCCGAGGATCCGACACGTAGCCCTTTAACCAGCCCCCCTGCGTTGACGCCCCGGGCCGCCACCCGGGGCGTCTTTCTGTCCGGCGCGGCCTGCATAGCGCTGCTCGAGCTGACCCAGCAGCGCGATGTTGTCGGCCTCGTCGGGATCGGGCGCGGGGACAGCGAACCAGGCCGCCAGAATGTCGCGCGCCGTTTCACGCGTCACGCGCTTGCAGCTCATCACCAGCACGTTGGCATCGTTCCAGCGGCGCGCGCCCTCGGCAATCCATGGCTCCCAGACCAGGGCTGCGCGCACCCCAGGCACCTTGTTCGCGGCCATGGCGGTCCCGGTGCCCGTCCAGCAGAACAGCACGCCCTGGTCGGCCCTATGCGCCGCGACCTGCTCGGCTACCTTGCGGCCAACCTCGGGCCACGGCTCGGGCTCGAACACCTCCAGCTCGTGGCCAAGCCGAT
This sequence comes from uncultured Chloroflexota bacterium, assembly GCA_964417895.1. GTDB lineage: Bacteria > Chloroflexota > UBA6077 > UBA6077 > SHYK01 > CAYQJS01. The sequence continues at coordinate 10,215 of CAYQJS010000056.1, forward strand.
GCAGCTCGTCGACCACGGACCGCGTGAGGTCGTTCTCCTCGTCCGCGCCAACGGCGATTCTCATCCGCCCCTATTCCTTGTCCCACTGGGCGAAGTTCCACTCGAGCGATGTGCCGCCCACCGGCCCCTTCACGCCCTTGAGCATGAGCACCGGGTTGACGTCGTAGTACATGGGCATGAGCGCGATGTCGCCTATCGCATCCTGCACGAGCTGGCGGTGGAGCGCCAGCGCTTCCCTTGCGTCGATGGTTACGGCCAGCCTCTCGAGGATCGCGTCCACCGCGGGATTGCTGTAGCCGCCCCGGTTCCGGCCCGTCCAGCGGTTCGCTGCCGTGGAGAGATTGCCCGAGTAGATTCGAGACTGGTAGGCGTACTCGTACGCTTTGGGACTCGCCAGCACGCCTCCGGGCTGCAGCGCCTCGAGTTGGCGATCGCGCGGCCGGACGAACGTGTAGAAGCTGACCTGAGCGCCCAGCCCCTTCCAATGATCGGCGACGATGGCCTGCTGGCGCTCGTCCTTCGCCTCCATGACCGATAGCTGGACGTCGAACCGCTCCCCAGACGCGTGGACGAGCGCCCCGTCGGCCCCGCGTACCCAGCCTGCCTCCGCGAGAAGCTGCTGCGCCCGGGCAGGATCGAACGGGTACTGCGGGATCGCGGCCTCGAGTTGAGGTCGGAGCACGTGGTTGGGGCCAAACCAGCTGTCGGCCACCGGGGCGATTCCATGCATCACGGCGTCGACCATCCCCTTCCGGTCGATCGCCTGGTAGAGGGCCTGGCGGACGGTCCGATTGGTCAGGCCGTTCCGCGGCCGCGCCACGTCCGGGCGATGCTGGATCTCCAGCTGCATCAGGTCGGCGATGGGCAGGAACCGTACGCTACCGCCGGCTCCTTCCACACGACCCCGCAGCTCGACCGCCGACTCCAGCGGTACACGGTCGCCCCACGCGATGTCGACCGCGCCAGAGAGGACGTTGGCCACGACCGTGTTCGGGTCCGTGATGAAGCGCGCGATAACGCGGTCGAGTGGAGGTCGGCCGCCATAGTAATCCTCGAACCGTTCGAACTCGATGTGCGACGCGCGCTCCCATCGGACTATGCGATAGGCCCCGAGGCCCACGAACTCCGTGGAGAGCCTCGGGCTGTTCCCGAGGTTGGTCTTGTCCGTTCGGTACGTCTCCTCCAGGAGGTGCCGAGGGATGGGGTTCAGGGCCGGCGCTTCGTTGGCGTTGGCGTTCGGCTGAGACCAGTGGACCTCGAAGGTGAGCGGGTCCGGCGCCGTGGCCGACTGCATCACCCGCAGCGCCTCGCCATAGCGCGACGGCAGCTCGGGGTCCATAAATGCCGTGAAGGTGAAGAGCAGGTCGTCGCTGGTGAAGGGCGTGCCGTCGTGCCACTTGATGTTGGGCTTGAGGCGCCAGATGGTATCCATCGTGCCGTCGGCGTTGATGCGCCAGGTGCCCCGGTCCACCGAGAGCTGCTCGGCCGCCAGCTGCGGGACGAACTCGTCGCGGTCGTTTCGGGCCACGAGGGTATCGTGGACGAACCCCATGGCGCTGGCGGTGCTGCCGCCGGTGACGCCGGGGAAGTCGGCGATGTTGCCTTCCTGCGCGGCGATCGTGAGGATCTTGGGCGCGCGAGGCGAGGGCGCTCCGCCATCGCGCTGGCCCGGGCCCGCCGGCGCGGCGGGTGCGCAACCGGCTACCACCGCCAAGATCGCTGTCGTTGCTGTTGCCAGGAGCATGCTCCTGGGGATGCTCGTGCTCACGGCGCTCACCTCGTCAGGCGATCTATTCTGTAACTGAGCGAAGCGTACTCCCGAGCTGACACGCTCTACAACCGCGATGCGCGATTTTTTTTGGGCGGGATTGGCCCCCCTCGACGAGTCGCGTTCAACCAGATCCCTCTCCCATCGCAATGGGAGAGGTTAGGTGAGGGCCCCCTGCCGAACCCTAGCACCATCGGCCATCGAGGTCTGCCCTCACCCCACCCCTCTCCCGCTACGGCAGGAGAGGGAGCCTGCGCGCTCGCTCACCCATGGTGCTCTTGCACCGAGGCGTATTAGGACCAATAAGCTCGCCGCGCGGGGACCGAGACCAGCCTGTCTTCCTCGACGAGCCAGCCCGTCAGTCGTCCGCCGTAGACGCACCCGGTGTCCAGGAACCTGAGGTTGTCGCGGCGCGCCCGCGCCGGGTCGAGGCGGGCCCAGTGGCCGAAGGCGATGCGCGGCCCAGGCAGACGATACTCGAACCACGGGAGGAACCCGGGGGGTTCGTCTGCGCCGTCGTCGGCAGGCCTCCCGCCCGCGGCATCGCAATAGCGCACGCGCGTCAAGAACGAAACGATGGGGTCGGCACGGATCGACGCTACGCGCTCGGCGAGCGAAGCATCAGACCGCCAGGTGGCTCGGAGAGTCTCGTTCGCTACGCGGGCGTCATCTGGTAGGCAGAAATGTGGAGGAAAGCCGGCGTGCACGGCCACCCAGTCGTGCAGCAGGACGAGTGGCTCGGCGCGATCCACGAGCCAGTCGAGCAGGTCCCCGAGATCGTCCGCCGCGAACACGTCATCGAGGGTATCCCCTACCCGCTGGCGCAGCCCCGAGGCGACGCCAAGCAGGTAGAGCTCGTGATTGCCGAGAACAAGCTCGCCATCGAGCCTGCGCACCAGGCGCATGACGTCCAGCGACTGCGGCCCACGGTTCACCAGATCCCCAACGCAGACGAGTCGATCGGTCCCCGCTACAAAGCCCACCGCATCGAGCAGTTCCTGGAGCTCGTCGGCGCAGCCCTGGATGTCCCCCACCACGAGGGTGCGCGCGGTCATGGCCCAACCCCGCTCAAACACCCTGCGTCATGCTGAGGAGTCATGGGCCTTCGCCCCGGCCCGAACCTATGAAAACCGCTCATCGTGAGCTTGTCGAACCATGAGGCGAAGGTTGCCGACCCCAGGCTCGTCCTTCGACAGGCTCAGGACGAGCGGTCTTTTCGGGGGAGCGCCCTTGAAGCATCGGCGAACCACGCGGAAAGGAGCTTCGCCCCCGGGCTCAGAATCGCGCATGTCGTCTCCCGACACCACGGAGGATGTAAAGCGTGGGGAAGGGAAGCGCCCTCACCCTAACCCCTTCGACAGACTCAGGGCAGGCTCTCTCACAGAGGGAGAGGGGATTTTCAGAGGAATGCCATCGGGGGTTATTCCTTGCTCCACTGGTAGAAGTTCCAGGTCGTCTGCTGGCCCCCGTGCGTGATGCCCTTCACCGCAGCCAGGTGCAGGACAGGCTCGATCTCCCAGTACATGGGCATGATGGCCACGTCGCCGATGTGGAGCCGGACCACTTCCTTATAGAGAGGGATCCGCTCCCGCGCGTCGATGGTGGCCGAGAGCCGGTCGAGGATAGCGTCGGCGACCGTGGGCTCACCCAGGGCCTCGTGCCA
>CAYQJS010000056.1:13655-34928 GCA_964417895.1 uncultured Chloroflexota bacterium
GTCGGCAGCGGGGTTCGAGTACGCGCCTCGATTTCGCCCGCCCCAGCGGTTCGCCTCGGAAGCCGTCTCGCGCGTGTGAAGCTGGCCGTCGAAGAGGAACCGGTCGATGCGCACGCTCCCCACGCGCGGGCCGGACAGCAGGACCTCGTTTTGCCGGTCCTGGGACATAACGGCCGAAACGACCGGAACGGCGGCCTGGACACCGACGGCCTTCCATTGCTCAGCGATGATCGCCTGCTCGCGTTGGAGGTCCAGCCGCTCGTTGGCCCAGAAGTCGGTGGCGAAGCGCTCCCCGGTTTGCTGGTTGACCAGCACGCCGTCAGCGCCACGCGTCCAGCCGGCCTGCGTGAGGAGCTGCTGGGCGCGGTTCGTGTCGTAGGGAAACTGAGGGATGGCATCCTCCACCTGCGCGCGGAAGGGATGGTTTGCCGGAAACCAGCTGTCCGCGATAGGAGACAGGCCATGCGTCATGACCTGCGCTAGCGTCTGTCGGTCGATGGCGTGGTAGAGGGCAGCCCGCACGTCGCGGTTGAGCCAGGCGGTGGTGCGCAGCACCTCCGGCCGGAACTGCACCTGGATCCAGTTGAACTCATCCGTCGGTTCGATAACCACGCGGTTGCCTGTACCCGCCCACCGCTGTCTGACTTCCATGCCCGCGTCAACATCTGGCCCCGGCGGGATCACGACGTCCACGTTCCCGGAGAGGATATTGGCGATGAGGGCGTTGGCGTCGCGAACGTAACGCAGGATGACGCGGTCGAGCGGGGGCCGGCCGCGGTAGTAGTCGTCGAAGCGGGTGAACTCGATCTGGACGCCGGAGTCCCAGCGCACCAGGCGGTAGGGGCCGAGCCCGACGAACTCCGTGATCAGGTAGGGGCTGCCCGGCACCTCGGTCTTGTTGGTCTGGTAGAGGTCGTCCAGCAGGTGCCTGGGCAACGGCGAGGCCAGGCCCCCGGCCTGGTCGGCCCGTACGTCGGTCCGTGAGTAGCCGACGATGAAGGTGTGGGCGTCGGGTGTAGCGATCGATTGGACCCGCTCGAGCTGGCTCGCGACGCTGGAGGGGAGGTCCTGGTCGCTGTAGACCATGTGCGTGAACACGAGGTCCGCTGACGTGAAGGGCGCACCGTCGTGCCACTTGACGTTCGGATGGATCCTCCAGGTGAGCTCCATCGTGCCGTCCGCATTGATCCGCCACGTCCCTTTCTCGACCGACGGCTTGTCCACCGCCAGCGACGGCTCAAAACCTCCTGTAGGGCTCCGGTTGACGAGGGCGTCGTGGGCGATATCCGGGGCGGCGATGCCTCCACCCCCGGACTGGAACGAGCCGAAGCCCGATAGCTCGCGCTGGAGGCCGATGGTCAGCACCTTGGGTGCCGCGGCCTGGCGGTCCTGGCCACCTGGCGCCGAGGTCGGCGCCGTTGCCGCGGGACCGCAGCCCGCCAGGAGCGCGAGCAAGGCCGACGCTGCAAGGCCGACGCTGTGAAGCCGAATGTAACGCTGGGTGGTCATTGGTCCTCCGGAAGGGGTGCTACCCTGGCGGGTCAGGGGGCAGCGGGTTTGGGATGTGCGAACCACTCTAAGAGGCGGCGGATGCCGTGTCAAGGATCGTAGCCATCCTTGCGGGTGGGCCAGCTCCGATGAACAGGATCGCGGTCACCCCACCCCAACCCTCCCCCGTCGAGGGGGAGGGGGAAGAGAGCTGATCCCCTCCCCCCTTGAGGGGGAGGGTTAGCGAGGGGGGTAACGCCCACGCTCCTACCCTGGCTGCCACGGATCACAGCTTCCGGATGTGGGGCTGCCAGGCGAGCACACCGGCCACCAGCAGAAGGCACCCCACCCCGATGGCCGCCATGGCCGTTGCAGCGTTGGTGCTATCGGCCAGGGCCCCTATCGCTGGGGCGACCAGTGTTCCGCTCGAGCGAAAGACCTCGTCCATGCTCATCACGCGCCCGCGCAGCTCCCGGGGCGTGCTGGCCAGGAGGAGGCCATTGTTGGCCGCGCGAAACGAGGTCTGGGAGCCGCCGGCCAGCATCAGGAACGGCACGGCGGCCAAGAAGAGGGGCCAGCCGCTCGGCAGGAGGCCAACCGCCGCCATGCCCAGCAGCGCGCACCCGTTCAGCAGGCCGGCGCCCAGCAGCAGCGGTCCCCTCCGCACCGCGGCGCCGCGCGACGCCACGGCCAGGCCGCCCGCGAGGGCCCCGAACCCGGCGCAGCTGTAGAGGGCGCCGTAGGCGGCTGCCCCTTGTCCAAGCGTCGTGGTGGCGTAGACGACCAGCATCGCCTGGTAGGTGAACCCGATGGTGAGCGGCCCGAAGCCGATAACCAGCTGCGTCAGGACGGGTCGGTGGTGGACGATGAACGACCACCCCTCGATAAGCGACTCCCACATCGAGCTTCCCGGCCCCTCCCGCTCCTCGATCGTTCGGATCTGCGCGGTAAACGCGAGAACGAGCGAGTAGAGCGCGGCGGGAACGACGTACCCCCAGCCCGCGTTGCCGGTCAGCTGGATGAGCCCGGCGACGGTGACCGGCGCGGCCATCCGCGTGGCATTGGTAGCGATGGAGTTGAGCGATAGCGCGTTGATGACCAGGCTCTCCGGCACGAGGGACGGGATGAAGGACGCCCGGACGGGATGGCTGACCGCGGCGCTCAAGGAGAGGCCAACAGCGCTGGCGTACAGGTGCCACACCTGGAGACTGCCCGACAGCGCGAGCCACGCCATGAGTCCGTAGAAGGAGAAGGTCCAGGCTTGGACCACCATGAGAAGGGCCCGCTTGTCGAAGCGGTCGGCGAGCACACCGCCCCACGTGCCGAGCACCAGCGAAGCCACTCCGCGGGTCAGCTCCAGGGCGCCCAGCTGAAACGCGGAGCCGGTCAGGTCGAGGGCCAGCCAGCTTCGCGCGATGCGCTCGGACCACCCGGCGGACGCCTGGCAGAGCTGGCCGAGCCAGAGGAGGCGAAACTCGCGGTAGGCGAGCGCCTCGAAGGGCCGCGCCAGGGCGATCAATGCATTGATCTATGCCAGCACCGCTACAGCGTAATCGGTGGCGCCCGCGTGCCCTTCATCGAACAGCTGCCACGACTCCATCCAGCGGTGCGTTCGCTCGTACATCTCGCGCGTGTACGGCTCGAAGACCAGCCGCTCGCCGGGGCCGAAGCGCCGCAAGTCGGCCAGCGCGTGGTAGCGCTCGGGAATCTCTCTCAGGAAATAGTGCTTGTAGCGCTCGGGCTCCAGATCGATGTCGCGCTGCGCCCGCTGCAAGGCGCGGAAGTAACGTTCCACTTCCTCGACGTCAACGCCCTCCGGGACGAGGAAGCCTTCCATAAACGTCGTATCCACGACCTTACGAAAACCCTGCTGCTCCAGCAGGTAGAGCGGTGCGCTGAAAACGTTCGCTGCCTCCACCTTGCGGTCGAGCAGGGCCGCTACCCGGTCCATGAGCTGGCCGATGAAACGGAGGTGGATCGCTTCACGCGGCAGAAAACTCTCAAGACCCTGCAATGTCGAGAAATGGCTCCCCGAGTGGTAGCTGACGCCCACCTCCACCTGGGCCAGCTCATCGGGCTGGGTGATGGGAGACTCCGGGGGCACGTAGATCCCCGAGGGTGAGACCGAATACGCATGGCCCCACATGCGACCGTGCCCGGCCGACGACGCCATGTTGACCGCCCAGTGGCAGGCGGAGCTGATCTCGCAGGCGCGTCCGTCCTCGTAGGACTCGAAGGCGCCGGATGTGACCGCGGGAGCAGCAGCGCCCGAGTGGACGCTGCCGTAGCCGGGGGTCTGGCCATAGTACGACGCGACGAACTCGTAGTCGAGCCCCTCGTCGCGGAAGTAGCCCTTCTCCTCCGCCACCCATTCCTGGAGCCGCCCGTGCGGCTGGATCCGAAACCTGGCCATTAAGCTCATCCCTCCCCCGCTCGTGTCCTGCATTCCCAACGTTGAGTTTCCGCCCGGCACGACATCGGTGTAACGAATCGACAAAGCTGTACCGGTCCTCTCTTGCCTCTTGCCCGTTGCCTATTGCCTGGCTGTTGCCTATCGCCTCACCCCGCTGCATCTTCGAAATGCTCGATGCCGCTGAAGCTCAAGTAGTCGTACAGGCGCGACTTGTAGACGAGGAACCGAGCCGGATGATCCGGGTCCGCGTTGAACGACTGGTGCGGCGCGAGGGTCGGCACGGCCACCACGTCGTGCGCCTCCCAGTCCCAGCGCTGGCCGTCGATGATGTCGTAGCCGGTGCCTTCGATAATGAAATGCAGCTCCTCGCCCACGTGGAGGTGCTTGCCGGACCGGCCGCTGGGCGGCAGCTCCTGGAGGTAGGCCTCGAAGAGGCGCATGCCGGTCTGCATCTGGGGAAGCTGCGGGTGGAGGAACCAGAGGGTGCGCCCGTTGCGGGTGTCCTCCCACGTCCGGTCCCGTTGTCTCACCACCTGGGGCACGTTCTGCCGCCAGTAACGCTCCTCTTCGAACTGGCGTACGTAGTACTCGTAGCTGTCGGTGACCGGATGGTTGGGCTTCGGTGGCTCCTCGAGCATGCGCTGGGCCATGCGGTCGGAGAGGGTGGTCTCGACGAACAGGAAGTCCTGCTCGCCTCGTCGGTAGCCGACCAGCGTGCCCTGCTGGTTGTACAGGGGACGGGCGTCGTCGGGGAGCACCCAGTTCTCGTTGATCTCCAGCTTTTCGCTGCCGTCGCTGATGGCCGTGTAGTTGTGCTGGCAGTAGACCAGCAGCGCTGGGCCCTCGTCGCAGAAGTGCTGGTGCGTGCAGTAGGGCGGCACGATCATGAGGTCGCCGGCTTCCCAGTCGTGGCGGCGGCCATCGTGGATCTCGTGGCCCTTGCCCTGCAACACGAAGAAGGGCACCTCGGGGTAATGCCGGTGGTTGGCAGTCTTGTGGCCGGGGTCGAAGGTCTGGACCAGCAGCCGCAGGTTGTTCATGAGCACCGTCCACGGCTTGCGTTCGGCCGTGGGGAGATCGTAGGTGGTGTAGACCTTGTGGTAGGCAGACTGCGACTGCTCCCAGGGCACCGAGTCGTACTTCGCAACCCGGGGTCGCTCCTTGACGATGCGCCGGCGCGCCGCGATGTCGCGGCTGCGGATCTCATCCCACTCGTAGTCCTGGAAGCGCTGCTCGCGCTCGGGCTGGCGCTCGCGCACTCGTAACTGTTCTCGCATGGCAGCTCCTTGTTCCCGTCTTTAGTGGGTCACTTCGCGTGAACATGGACGTTTTACCCCTCTCCCTAACCCTCCCCCGCAAGGGGGGAGGGAACCAGTTCTCCTCCCCCTCCCCCTCGACGGGGGGGGGTGGGGTGAGGGTGACCGTGATCCCATCCATAGGAACTGGCCCACCAGGTGAAGAGGCGGGTGCCAGGTCAATCCTCGAGGTCGACCGGACGACTCAGCATACACCGAACGGCAATTCGACAGTTGCTGGCGGCTCGACGGCAGGTTCTGGCACCACCGGCTCCCTATACTGCCATCACTCACGGCGGACAGGGGAGTGGGAGATGCCGGACGAGGCGTTTCGCTCGCAGCTTCAGGGCGAGGTCGAGGCCTGGTGGCGCGACGGCATCGTCAACGCGGGCACCGCGCGGCGGATACTGGCGCGTTACGGGCTGGCGCCCGGCGAGGGCGAGCGCGGAGCGGCAGAGCGGGGCCGGCTGAGCAGCGTGATCGCTATCATGGGCGCGGTGCTCGTCGGCCTGGGCGCCATCCTTTTCGTCGCCTCGAACTGGCAGCAGATGGACCGCGTGGCTCGGCTGGCCCTGCTGGCGGGCGCGCTCCTTGCCGCCTACATAGCGTCGGCCGTTGCGCGGCGCGACCACCCGCACGTGGCCGCGGCGCTGGTCCTCGCCGGCACCGGCATCTTCGGCGCGAGCGTGTTCCTCGTCGGCCAGATGTATCACATCCGGGTCGAGGAGCCGACGCTGATGTTGTTCTGGGCGGCAGGGGCGCTGCCGATGGCGTACGCCACGACCTCCCGCCCCTCATTATTAGTAGGGCTGGCGAGCGGGCTCGCCTGGTACGGGTTGGTGCTGGCCGACGCCGGGGCCTGGCAGGGCCCGCACGGACTGGTGGCGGTGGCGTATCTCGCCTGGGGTGTCGGCCTGGTTGGTGCCGCCAGAATCCAGGAGACATTCGCTCCGACGCGCCTGTTCGTGCTGGCGACCAGGAGCGTCGGCCTGGCGGTGACGCTGCTCGTCCTCTTTGTCCTGAGCTTTGCCGATATGTGGCGCTCGGCGGGCAGCGCTCTCACCGTTCTGCCCGACTGGGTAGCGTTGACCGTGGCCGCGCTGTTCGGGCTCGCCGCGGCTATCGGCGCCGTTGTGGTGTGGGGCACCGGCTGGTCGCGTCCCGCGGTGGCCGAGGTCGGCGGCTTGATGCTCGTAGCTGTCGCTCTGGATGCGCTCATCCTGCTCCACCCGTTCGCCACCCCGGAGCCCTACGCGCTGATCGTCAACGTCGTCGCGGCGGCGACGGTCCTGTGGGCTGTGCTGCTCGGCATTACCACGGGGCGCGAGTCGTTCGTGAACGCCGGCTTGATCCTGTTCGGCGCCCTGGTCGTCGCGCGGTACTTCGATTTCGCCTGGGCCCTCTTCGACCGATCGCTCGTGTTTATCGGTGCGGGCTTGCTCCTGCTGGGGGGCGGGCTCGCCCTGGAACGATCGCGGCGGCTGCTGCTCGCGAGGGCACGTCGCGCGGAGGTTGCGGATGGCGGTTAGACGACCCATCGTCTTCTGGCTCGTCGTGGCCGCGTAACTGCTCGGTGTCCTCGCATTCGCCGGATGGAAGGAGATGTCCCTGCGGATCGGGCAGGAGATCGTGCTGGAGACCGTGCCGGTCGACCCGCGCGACGTCTTCCGCGGCGACTACGTCGCGCTGCGCTACCGGATTTCGGAGGTCAGCTGTCCGTCATCCGTCGTGGGTTCTACAGTGTTTGTTCCATTGAGGCGCAATGGCGATGTGTGGGAAATCGCGCTGGAACCGTCTCGCTTCCCACCGGTCAGCTACGAAGACGCCGCTGAGCGTGGTGGGGTAGTCATCCGGGGCCAGGTCGCAAGGAGTTCCGGGTCCACGTGCGAGATCACGTATGGGATCGAGAGCTACTTTGTGCCCGAGGGCACAGGCCGCGAGATCGAGCGCGTGCGCGGCGCGCTCAAAGTGCGGGTGAGCGTGGACGGCTTCGGCAACGCGATGATTCGGGAGCTCATGCTGCCCGATTCTCAGCCGCAAGGCCGCGCTTCACCACGGAGGCACGGAGACACTGAGATCCAGAAATCTCAGCCTGCTCGATTTCTAGCCCAGAGCCGGCGTGCGACTGTGGTTCAATTGTGAGTTCGGTGCGCGCCACGGACATATGAAACTGTCATGCTGAGCCGAAGGCGAAGCATCTCCCGCCAGACCCTTCGCTCGGCTCAGGGTGACAACTCGGCGCACGGCCGCCTCATGGAGTCACCGCAATTCTCGCCATTGAGGGATCGGGATGGGGCCGGGGCAACGAACCAGCGCCAGGGGCAGCTGAGACCGTGAGCGCGGGTGCGTTCGAGACCGACCGCATGGGGCGATGCGCGCGCGCCGCGTGCGACCACGCGGTCGAGCACTACCAGGCGCGGCCTTACGGGCGCCCGGGCGTCACGACGGCCCACATCCTGCTCGGCGTCCTCGAAGAGGAGAAGTGCGCCGGCGGGCTCATCCTGCGCAAGCTCGGGCTGGATATCGAGCTGGCCCACGCGACCACCGAATTCGTGCTTCAGTATGGGCGTCGGAGCGACGGCGGGGACGAACCCCCTGTGCTGTGGGGAGGCGTCCCACACACGCCTGCGGGCAAGAGCGTTCTCGACTTCGCTCTCGAGGAGGCGAATCTCTTCCGCCCGACGTACCCCATCGGGACGGAGCATCTGGTGCTCGGCGTCCTGCGGACGCCGGAGGGGCTGGGGTGTCGGGTGCTCGATTACCTTGGGATCGAAGTCCAGGGCGCCCGCGCCGCTCGCGACGTGCTCTGGGACCTCTTGAGAACGGCGGAGTAGCCCACCCGGCTCATCTCGATTGCTGGAAAGTCGGACGGGATCAAATGACGCACAACTCTATGTCACCCAGCAACCTAGCACCGGCCGAGTCAGCGGCTCCTGCGTCGTAACGGCTGAGACCGCATCCTTAGGCCAGCTCGGGCGAGATCTGTGAGCTGATGATTTAGAGCCATCAAGGTCTCACCTTCACGCAATAGCAACCGCTTCCAAGTCTCCCGGGGCCGCAAAGAGCTTCCGCAGGCGGGCGGCGATTAGCTGCTCCCTCGCCTTGATGAACTCCTCGAACCTTTCGAATCGAAGCAACGCGTCGTCGTCGGGGATAAGGTGCCGCCGCCGGAAGCCCGGGTTCCGAGTCGAAAGCCAGCTGTTGATGTCCTGGTTAGATTTCTCATGGTTTTCAGGTCCGAGCAGCAGCTCGAGATTCGCGACACTTTCCATTAGGCGGTACCAACGGGACCAAGTGCTGCTGTCGTAACCAGCGTCACGCATCCGACCCCACGTGAATAATGACTGTGGGAAGATATGGTCGACGTGGTAGATCTTGGCCCCCCACCCAACTTCGTCGTAAAGAAGCGACAGCCCCAGAAAGGCGGGCCGCGTCGAATACCGTATGTCAAGGAAGTCACGAACGGCGTAGTCGTCGAACTGTGAAGTGCGGCCCAACCGTGCTGTCTCAGCTCGCAACCCCTCCACCGGAAAGTCCCTGGTTTTTCCGAGTTGTCCCCGGATAACGCTACGCGTGTCCCTAAGGACCGTGTCAGACTGCCCCCCGAACACGTTATTCAGCAGGCACATCGTTAGCCAATTCCGGATGGCTGCGGCATTCCGGACTTCAAATGCACTCCCCCCCAGCAGCGTCTGACCGTTCAAATGGTGCAGGTAATAGATGGTGGGGATGATAGCGTTCGCACTCAAGAGTGTGTCGCGATCGATTCCAAACGAATTGATCAGGTTTACGCCGTTCTCAATTGCTTTCCGAATGCGTTCCCATTTGCCCTGCATCAACGAGAGGTTCTGGTTGTTGAAGTTCTGTACCCTGTACTCGACTGGTAGGTCGGTCACCACTAGGCATGTTTTAAGCACGAAGTCCTTGTTGAAGTTGTTCTTCCCTTGGAGCTCGTAATTGACCCTGTCGACGAAGCCAAAGATCTCGTCACGCGCGTTGATGCCGCCCCACTTAGATGTGACCATGGAGAGAAGCAAGTCCGACTTACTCAGCTTCGTTCCACCTTCGTTTGCCCTGACGAAGATATCCAGCACGCGGTCATAGTCCTGATCGGTTTCTGTGTAATGGGCGATGGGCTCGTCCTTCCAAACAGCCCGGTATAGACGCTCAAGATTCCCGATCAGGATTCCCGCCTGCCTTATCGTTGCCTCTTCGGGAAGAGCGGAACGCTCGCTCTCGCGGAATTCATAAAAGCGATCCTCGCTGTCGAAGTCGAGAATGCGCGACACTTTGAACCAGCGTTGGTGTCGATCGTCAGGCGGCGGTGCCTCGAGGAACCGGAATCCGTAGTGAACCCCGGACTCACCATCTTCCGCATCTCTTGGGTCTTTGAGTAGATCGAGATACAAGCTCTGCCTAACCCAAGCGTCCGGAGAATCCCAGCGGCGATACTTTTTCTTCATCGTGTACGTGCCCTTGAGGCCGATGAGAAGGGACGTTAGCCTCTGCTGTCCGTCTAAGACGAGATTGAGCTCCTGCACGCCTGCAGCGGCGGCCGACTCGCTGTGGGTTCCGCCCTGACGCGCGTTTTCGACGAATCTATAAATGTCCCATTTGTCACGGTTCTCTCGTTGCAGCTCCCAGAAGAGGAAGGAGCCTATGGGATAACGCCGCAGCAGGGAATCGAACAGGCTGATAATCTGGTCTGGATCCCACACGAACTCCCGCTGGATCGCAGGGATGAAATATTGGTTGTTGAGCCGTCCGATGATTGTGGCAACGGCGTCAGAACGGTAGGACACACCCATCCTCCGCGCTTTCAGCCTCTGGCAAAAGCTGACCCGAATTGCGCGCTTCGCCTGCTAGGATCGGAAATCTCAGGTTTCCGTTTGTCCTCGCGTCTGATTCCGCGTGCGCAGGGATCAGGCACCAGTGTATCCGCCCTTGCATTCCACGCCTTCCCAGATCTGGCCAAATTCGGCCGCGCCCACGCCAAGAGGCGCTTGTGCCGAGGCTGTTGAAGGACGTTGCGAGGTAAGGGCATTTGATGGCGCCTAATTCGAAAGGGTCAGCTCGGGCCACACGCCTTTAGCTCCAGCCTTTCTGGTGCAGCGCCCCGATCACCCGCTCCGGCGTGAGCGGCGCGTGTCTAATCCGCACGCCGACGGCGTCCTCCACAGCATTCGCCACCGCGGCGCCCACGGCAATGCAGGGCGATTCGCCGATGCCCTTGGCGCCGAACGGGCCGAACATTGAGGGCATCTCCACCATCTCGACAGTCATGTCGGGGACGTGAGGGGCCGTTGGCAGCAGGTACTCCCAGAGGTTGGCGTTGATGTTCGCGCCATCGCGCTGAATGAGATCCTCGGTGAGGGCGAAGCCGAGGCCGAAGAGCACGCCGCCCTCGATCTGTCCCAGGCAAGCGATCGGATTCAGTGCCCGCCCCACGTCGTGCGCCGCGAAGTAACGCTCGACGTCGATGAGTCCGCTCTCGGGGTCGACGCGCACCACGGCGACGTGGCATGCGAGGGACGCAGTGTCGACGGTGCGCGCGCGGTCCGCTCCGAACTGCCGGATCTCTTCCTCGCGCAGCGCTGCGCTCGTGCCGATGACGGCGCCCCCCGGCGAGCCCATGGCGGCCTCGGAAGCCGCGGCCACGGAGCATTCCTTGCCCGGATCCGAGCGGGCCCGGATGACGCCATCCCGCGCGACCAGCTCCTCCTCGTCAACGTTCAGGCGCTGGCCCGCGACGCGGAAGAGCTGCCGCCGGGCATCCTCGGCGGCCTGGCGCACCACTGTCCCGACCCGATAGGTGATGTTGCTGCCGCTGGTCCCCGTCTCGAAGGGCGTCGCATCCGTGTCGGCGGCGACGACGCTGACACGCTCGAGCGGGACGCCGAGCACCTCGCTGGCGACCTGCGCCACCATGCTCCACTGGCCTCCACCCTGGTCCGACACGCCGGTGAGCACGACGACGCTCCCGTCGACGTCAACTTTCACCGTCGCCGCGCTCTCGGGCCGAACCGGCTTGGGGGCCATAGACCAGCTGGAGATGGCGATGCCCACCCCCTGGCCCGGCTGTCGTGGTCCGAGGCCTCCAACCCAGGCGCGAGCCCGCGCGATGCACTCTTCGAGGCCGGAGTTGCGCAGCACACCGTGCCCCGACGGGACCGCGTCGCCGTCGCGCAGGAGATTCTTCAGGCGGAGGTCGAAGGGGTCCATCTTCAGCATGCGCGCCAGCGAGTCCACGTGCGATTCCAGGGCGAAGACGTATTGCGGCCCGCTGGGGGCGCGGACGTGGCCGCTGGGCGACGTGTTCGTGTAGACCGCGGTGGTCACGACGTGGGCGTGGGGGATCCGATACGGGCCGATGAGGCTGGCCGCGCGGGTGAAGCGATCGGGCCCGTAGTCGTCCACGGCGCCGCTGTCGCACAGCATGTCGGCGTCGATCCCTACCAGGGTGCCGTCGGGCCGAGCGGCCATCTTCAGCCGGATGACATACGCGGGCCGGCACAACATCGCCGTCAGCTCCTCGAGGCGCGACAGGACGAGGCGCACCGGCCGCTTCGCCTTGCGCGCCAGGAGCGCGGCGATGGGCTCGACGAACCCGCCGCCCTTGCCTCCGAAATCGCCGCCGATGACGGGCGCGATGATGCGCACCTGCGAGACCGGAATGCCGAGGGTTTCGGCGGTGCATTCGCGGGCGCGGAATGGCGCCTTGATGCTGGCCCAGATCGTCACCTTCCCCTTGCCGTCCACCTGGGCGACGCAGGCGTGGGGCTCCGTGGTGCCGGGGCTCTGCCGCGGCGTGCGGTAGGTCGCCTCGTAGATGACGACGCCGGCCTCGGCGAACGCGGCCGCCACGTCACCCGACTCATGGACGATGCGGCTGCGCATGTTCCCCTCGCCGGGGGCGTCCGATCCCTCGTAGTGGGGCAAGTCGGGGTGGACGAGGGGGGCGCCCGGGTCCAAAGCCCTCTCGGGGTCGACGACCGCCGCCAGCGGCTCGTACTCCACCTGGATCAGCTCCAGGGCGCGCTGCCCTGTCTCCTCGTCAACGGCGGCCACCGCCGCCACCGGCTCGCCGACGTAGATCACTTTCTCGCGCGCGAGGGCGTGCCGATCGTGGATGCCGTTCCCTATGCGATTCGGGGGCACGTCGCGACCGGTGACCACCGCGTAGACGCCATGGAGCGCCTCCGCTGCGAGGGCATCGATTGACATAATCTTAGCGTGAGGATAGGGGCTGCGCAGCACGCGCGCCTCGAGCATGCCCGGTAGGCGAACGTCGCCAGCGTAGGTGGCGCCGCCGGTCGCCTTGAGCCAGGCATCCGGCTTGGCCACCGGCCGCCCGATGGTCTGAAGTTCAGTGGTGGTTGCGGCCATGGCAGGCTGCTCCTTTCTGGGCGGCATCGTGGTTTCATGGCCCCTCGGAAGGCTGGACGAGGAGGCCGTCATGCTCAGTCGCCATGCGCGTGGCGGCGCCACGGACATATGAACCCTGTCATCCGGAGCCCGAGGCGAAGCATCTCCAGGCAGACCCTTCGGGCGGCTCCGGGTGATTGTTCAGAACGCCCCGGCTGACGCATCTTCCAGCAGACCCTTCGCTATTGCTCAGGGTGACACTCTTCAAGGCTACGGCTCTTCGAGCACCTCGGAGACTTCGTCGGCGAACACCAGCCCCTCGGTCCCCACTTCGGAGGCTTCGGGTGACGAGAGGTAGCGGAGGTAGATCCACGAGCCGTCCCTCGGGTTGGCCGACACCGCCCCCGTTGCCCCATTGCGCAGCTTGACGGTCGTGCCCACGACGAGGTTCTGGAGCATGATCTGGGCACCTCGTCGCCGCGTCTCCCCTTCGGCCATCGAAACCTCCGGTTTCAGTCCCAAGTTCCAGGTCTCAAGTCCCAAGTCCGGGTCCCAAGTCCCAGGTCTCAAGTCCCAAGCCTCAAGCCCAGGCGCCGGGCCCGACTTTGAACCTGGGACTGAGGACCTGGGACTCCGCTACATGTCCCAGGCGGCGACGCCCATGCCGACTCCGTTGCCTTCCGGCACTCGCGGCAGCGGCTCGTAGGCCAGCACCCGCGCCGGCCGATCGGCCGCGGTGGCCGCGACGATCCAGCAGCGGATCTCAGAGGTTCCGTCCACCAGATCGTCGTTCGCCATGCCTTCCATGTGCGCCACGTCGTTGTGCTTGAGGGCGTCGACAAACGCGCGATCCAGATCGAGGTCGATCTTCGTGTGGCTCAGCCCGCCGGATGCGATCACGACGGCGCGCGTGTCTCGCGGGAAGCTCGCGACCGCCGACGCCAGGGCCCGACCGAACTGCGCACAGCGCCTGGCCGCCGGCACGGGCGGGTAATAGGTGTTGACCATAACCGGCAGGATGGCGTACTGCGCCTCGGGCGTGAGGAGCTTGAGCGCGCGGGCGAAGGCATGCCCGAGGCCGCCAACGTAGCGCGTGCGGTGCGAGTACGACGGGTCGAAGCCGCTTTCCATGAGCTGATCGATCGTCCACTTCCCGAGGGCTGAGTCGACGGTGTAGCGGGTGCGATTCTGGTCGGGCGTCTGGCCGAGGTACTTGAGACTCACGCTGGCCTCGACGTCGTCGCCGATGAACACCGTGAACGGCGGCATGTTGTCATCGATCATGTTCTCGTGCTGATCGTCGCCGATGACGATGACGGTGTCTGGCTTCAGCTCGTCGATCTGCTCGCGCACCTGGTCGGCGGCCGCCCGCGTCCGCTTCCAGCGCTCCCATTGGACCTCCAGGCTCATATCACGCAGCTCATCCGCGAGCGGCTCCGTAGGGCGCGGCCGGTTGATCAAATGCCAGTGGTCGGGGTCGATCATGACCTGGGGAGCGTGCGACGTTGCGAAACAACCGACGAGCTGGCCCATAGCTTCCTCCTTCAACTCCCTACGGCACCCATGTGGCGCTTTCATCCTAAACGGGCCGCGCCTCACCGTCAATCTGGCGATCTTGACATAATGCATACCTCCCCTTGGCGGCAAGTAGGGCGCCGCGCCGTAGGCCCGCATGTGTACCGGAAATGTGCAATCCTCCACATGACGAGGCGGCGTGCGGCGTAGTAGAAAGAACGCGTGCACAGTGAAGAGTACCTCGAAGCGATCCTCGTCTGGGCCGGGACAGGAGCGTCGCCCCTGGCGCAGCGGTGGTGCGCCGAGCATGGCCTGCGTACCGTGCCGATGCGCGCGGGGCTCCTCATCACCGGGGACCAGGCCAGCTTCGACGCTGCTTTTCACGTGGACCTGCAGCGAGCCGAGCCGCCCGTTTCGTTGCGGGTGCCGGACGAGCTGCGGCACGTCGTGTCGTCCATCACCATCCCAAGAGATCGGCGCATAACCGCCGAGAGTGGAGGCAGTCCATGATCAGTCCATCCGACGACGCTAATCTCTCGTTCGAGTATTCGAGCCTGCCCCTTGAGATGGAATCGGCCGAGCCTGTGCCCGACGTTATCACAGGCTACGTCTCGGTCCGCTCGCAGGGAGGAACGAGCGCCTTCAGCCTACAGAGTCTCCCGAGTACGAGTGAACGGTTTTATGGGAGAGATGATGATCGTCACCAGGCGCAGAGCGCGCTCCTATCGATGGGGTTCTCGCTCATCGCGGAGAGCAGACTCGGAATAGCGGTGGCGGGTCCGCGCGGCGCCTTCGAGGAGCTCACCGGCGGGACCGTCGTCGCACGCGAGCGGCTGCTGCACGCCGAGTCCGGGCGGGAGCGTTATGTGACCCACCTTGACATCACGGGGCCCGGGCAGCCCGCGTCGTGGGGGGTGGCCATGCCCGGATCCGTGAGCTCAGGCATTGAGGGAGTTCTCATCGAGCGTCCGCGCATCCCCACGGGGGTCTTCCCGTCGCCCATCCCGCCGCTGGTCTCGAAGTTCCACCTTCGCGTGCCAGACGACGTCGCCCTGGGCCTCGGGGCATCACCTGCCCACCGGGACGGCCACACCGGTGACGGCGTCGTGGTGGCGATGGTGGACACCGGCCAGTATTCGCACCCGTTTTTCGCGGCTCACCGCTACAACGTGCGGCCGGCCATTAGTGTGGTCCCCGGAGCGAACCCGGCGAAGGATCCCGTGGGGCATGGTACTGGGGAGTCGGCCAACATCTTCGCAGTCGCCCCGGGCGCAACGCTTCAGCCCATACGGGCCTCCAACAACCAGGGCAAACTGGTTGGCGCCATCGGTGGGTTTCTGGCCGCCAAAGCTGCCCAGCCCGCTCCACGGGTACTGACCAACTCCTGGGGGGGAGATGGTCCATTCCCGCCCGTTGGTCCACCGGACGAGTACGACACCGCCTTCGCCCTAGAGATCCTCGACGCTATCGAGCAAGGGATTTTCGTCGTCTTTTCTGCGGGGAACGGCCAGTTTTCTATCGAGCCGCAAGTGCCGGGCGTTCTGGCAGCGGGCGGAGTCTACATGACGAGAGACACCGAGCTGCAAGCCTCGAACTACGCGAGTGGGTACGCCAGCCCCTGGTTCAGCGGCGTCGTGGTGCCCGACGTTTGTGGGCTGGTCGGCCTCCTTCCGCGAGCCCAGTACATCATGCTTCCCATCGGTCCAGGCTGTGAGATTGACGCGGACGAAAGCATGGCGTCGGCCGGAGATACGCCGGATGGGACGCCGGCCAACGACGGCTGGGCGTTGTTCTCCGGCACGTCCGCGGCAGCGCCCCAGCTCGCCGGGGCCGCGGCGCTCGTCTTCGGTGCAAGGCCGAACTTGACCCCAGCCCAGGTGACCGAAGCCCTCAAAGCCAGCGCCCGGGACGTCCGGACAGGCCGCTGTAACCCGCGCTTCAACAATGCCGCGACCGTCGGGGTTGATCTCGCAACTGGTCGCGGGCTCGTCAACGCAACCGCCGCGGTTCAGTACGCCATCAACCGATTTCCGTGACCAGCGATCCTGGCCCGTCCGAACGAGGTAGTCGAGGTGGGCCGACGCTGCTCGCCGGTTCCCGCAACGCCGGCGAATCCCGTCCACGAGTACGAGCCACCCCGGTTAATGCTAAAGATAATGCGTATTATCTTTAGCATTAATATGGAGGGCCGGGGCGCCTGTTCCCTAACGGCAGTAGGGGTCAGGCATGCCTGACCCGCGTTACCGAGGGGGGCGCCGTCGCAACCGGTCGGGTCGGGGCCACGGGCGAGGCGCGTGCCTCGCCCCTAAACGGAACCGACAGGTGATCGGCCTCGCCCCCCCGGTCGGTTAGCAAGCGCGGCCCATTCGATGTAATCTAATCGCAGAGAGGGCTACAGCTCGGGGACGATCGCTGCGTCTACCCCGCCGGCCGGCTGTGGTATCGGGGGTGAATACATCCCCGTCAGGTTCTCAGAATTATGGATCCGTGCTCTGAACGGTGTCCGGCAGCTTCGTGCCGCTAGCCCGCGAAGGTCGGCGGGAGGCGGGTAACGCGAAAGGCCCGCGAGGGTTGGGACCCAGCTTCTTCACGCATCGCGGGCGTTGGCTGATTGCCTTCGCAGTGATAGCCGGTATTGGCGCCTCCGCCCACTTCGCGCTCACAGAGACGGGGGCCCTGGATCTGGGGCTCACCGCTCGACCAGACGGCGGCGAGTTGGTTATTGAGCGAGTGCATCCGGCCGGGTGGGCCTGGTATCTCGGGCTCCGACCGGGAGACCTGGTCGTAGCTGTCGACGGCCGCCCCATCGATCCCAGTGATGGCGAATCGCTCCTCAAGACGGCCTCCCTGGTGGAGGTTCGATCGTCTTCCGGCGAACACCGAATGGTCCCCCTCCCTACCCGCACGGGTCCGACCACTGTCCTCCAGAAGTTGGCCTTCCTAGGACTCGCCTTCGCCCTGGCCGGGATAGGGGGATCGGTGTTCGCCATCGCCAGGAACCTCTGGGCCCCAGCCGCCTTTCTGGCTTTCTCCGCTTCCGGAGCCGCAACCCTCACGGCAACCGTCGGCCAGGCGTCAGGCGAACTCTGGGCGTTCGACGCTACATATGTAGGGGTCGTGTCGTTCGGTGTCTCGACTGTATGGCTTTTCCTTAAGTTCCCCGTCGACCGGCTCGCGACCCCGTGGGCGCGCTGGCTTGGTGCTGCCGCACTCGGCATTCATGTCGGCCTCATCGGCACGTATCTGATAGCTATCACGCTGAATTCATGGGTCTACGACATGCTCCAGAGGGCCACGTTCGGTGTCCTCGCTGCGGATCTGCTTATCGCCGTCGCGTTCGTAGTGGCGCCGCTTGCCGGAGAAGAGCGACAGCGGGCGCAGAACGGCCTGCGGCTTCTGGGGCTAGGCGTCGTGGTCGCATTGGGACCTTTGGCGCTCCTTTGTGCGGCGCCAAGCTTCGTCGGGCTCGACCACCTCATGAGTCCGGAAGTCGCAATCTTGGGCCTGGCCGCGCTCCCCGCCGTTATCGGAGCCAGCCTGCTCGCCCGCGAGTTCATGGGCATCATTCGGTTTGTGCGGCGCGGACTGGTTGCGCTAGCAGTCTGGCTGGCGCTCGTCGGGGCCCTCACCCTCACGGTTGAGGTGGTGGGCGAGGTGGAGGCCATAGAGCCGCTCCTTCATTCAATACCGTTCCTGCTTGCGGTCCTTGCACTGGTGTTTCTGCCTATTCAGCGGATGCTGAGAGGTAAGTTAGAACACGCCCTCTTCCCCGACGTCTACGATTACGCTGAAACCCTGCGGCAAATCAGTGAGGATCTCGTCCGCGTTTCCGACGTTGAGTCGCTGACGGCGCGTGCCCTCCGCCGAGTCGGAAGAGCGTTGAACCTGGCGTGGGCGGCAATCACCCGCGATGGTCCTGTGCACGCAGTCCTCGACTCCTGGGGTGCGCCGCCTCCGGGTCTGGACGCCGGCCCGGGCACCGAGGCCCGCAGCCGGATCGCCTACTCGCTGCCCCTGCGGTCGGGTCCGCGTGTTATGGGGCGCCTGATTGTGGGGCCCAAGAATCGGGATGTTGAGCTGAGCCCCGAAGATTTCAAGATGGTGGAGACGGTAGCGCCCATGATGGCCGCGGCCCTTGAAAGGACAGAGCTCCTTGGGCAATTGCGGGAGCAGGTGGCAACCCTCGCCCAGCGGCAGCGGGAGCTTGCCGCCCTCAACGCTCGACTTGTGGAAACACAGGAGTTGGAGCGGTCGCGGCTAGCTCTCGACGTGCACGACGATCCCCTGCAACGCGCGATCCTCCTTGCGCGGGAGTTGGGCCAGGCCGACGGCCATCCCGCCGAGGCTGGCAGGTGGAACGGCCAGATTCGTGAGATCATCACATCACTTCGAGCGATTTGCGCTGGCCTTGAACCGCCGCTCCTTCGAGATCTCGGGCTGCCCGCTGGCCTGGACTGGCTCCTGGGGGAGTTTCGTGCCCGATCAGAGGTGGAGGCTTCGCTCGAGGTGCACGCGGGCGAGGTGCAGGCGACTGACAGCGCATCTCCTGAGCGGCTCGATCCAGGGCTCGAACTCGCCCTCTATCGCGTGGCCCAGGAGGCCCTGAACAACTGCGCCAAACATGCGGATTCCGCTCACGTTTGTATCCGCCTCTGCATCGCTGACGAGCAGATCACCCTTGACATCGAAGATGACGGAAAGGGTTTCCCCGCGGACGGACGGGGACCATGGGTGCCACCGCACCTCGGGATTCTAGGGATGCGAGAGAGGCTGGGGCTCTGGTCGGGCTCCGTAGAGATCCGCGCAAGAGAAGGCGGAGGGACTCAGGTCAGGGCCAGCGTGCCCAGGAAGGAAAGTGATGCGCTTGACCTCGAGCAGCCACATCCACATCGGCATAGCGGACGATCACCCGATGGTGCGGGAGGGGACGGAGGCGCTTCTTCGCGGGAGCGAAGGGATGATCGCCCACTGGTCCGTCGGCGACGGAGCTTCGTGCCTACGCATGATTCGAGAACGCCCTCCCGACATTCTTCTTCTCGACCTGCATCTCCCTGACATGCGCGGGCTGGAAGTGGCCCGGCGCGTTCGAGAAGATGCTCCCGGCGTGAAGGTGATTATTCTGACGGGTTACGATTATCGCGCCTACCGCCGAGAGCTCGAGCGCATGGGGATATCTGTCTTCGTCGACAAGGCCGCCGCGGGCCGAGACATCCTCAACGCCATTGACAAGGCCGCCCAGAGCGAGGCTCCTACTCCGGGCCCCAGCGACCCGGAGTCCGTTCAGAAACCGTTGACGCCGCGGGAACGAGAAGTGCTCACCTTGATGGCGCAGGGCCGCCGAAACCCTGAAATCGCGGAGGCGCTGTGCGTGTCGTTGAAAACCGTCGAGTTCCACGTCAGCAACATCTTGAACGAGCTCGGAGCCCGGTCGCGGCTGGAAGCGGTGATCAATGCTCAAGCCTATGGCCTGCTGCCTCCCGCGCTGGCGCCGCCAGCCGGCAGCGAGGCGACGGCGAACGAGGCCGTGGTGCACGTGGAAACCATGAGCTTGCGATAACTGACCTTGTTGCTGGCACCCGTCGTGGTACGCTGGCGTATCTGCCGCCACCACAAGTGCGAGCACCAGGCGCAAGTCCCCTATTAAGAGTTCTCATCTGGCCATCATTTAGCGTAATTGGCCGGTAGTGTAGTGGCAGCGACCTTGGGCGCATACTTTGCAGCAGAAGTTAAAGGCCTTTCACTTGTGGCAGGATCACTCTTGGGAGCGTATACTTCGCGGTCAGGGTTAAGGGAATTTCATCTCATGACGGGGTCGAGTTGTCATAACCATCTCGATTGTGGCTGGAGTCACCCCTCCGGCGCATACTCCACGACAGCAGTTAAAGGAACTTCATCTTGTGGCGGGATCGCGCTGGGCGTATACTTCGCGGCAGAGTTAAAGGAAGTTCATCTTGTGACGGGGTCACGCTAGTCGCATATACTTCGCCAGCGACCAGCCTGAGGGTTTACCCGAGGATTCTCGAAACAAAGGAGCCACGGTTCACACAGCGGCGAATCGCCGAGAGAGTGGAGGTGCGCTAGCGGCTGCTTGCCAGAACCGACGATGGGGCGGTTAATTGGATGTCCTACCCCTGCAGCCGCACGCAAGGAATGAGCCGTACGCAGCCAGTATCCTTGGGCCTTTGGGGGGTCCGCCGGCTTGCAGACGGACGCGGGTACCAACCCAGCACCTCAACAGACAACATCGGGTGGCGGTTCTGTGGGTGGCGGTTCTCATAGAAGGAGGCACAAGAATGTTGCGTGCGCTCGTAACGTGGCTCGTGGCGCTTGGGGTTATTTACGCCAGCAGTCTAGGGCTGGCCGGGCCCTTTGCGGCGGCCCGGATAGTCGAAGCCGCGTCCCTAGCAGCTTCTTCCACTGGGGATGATGACTGCCCGCCCACTGAACCGACGAAAACCCCAGAACCTACGAAGACTCCAGATGCGACGAAGACTCCAGATCCGACGAGGCCCCCAGAACCGACGAAGCCTCCCCAAGACGACAAGGACGACAAAGACAAGAAAGACGACAAGGACGACAAAGACAAGAAAGACGACAAGGACGACAAGGACAAGAAGGACGACAAGGACGACAAGGACAAGAAGGACGACAAGGACAAGAAAGACGATAGGAACGACGACAAGAAAGACGATAGGAACGACGACAAGATAGACGATAGGAACGACGACAAGAAGGACGACAAGAAGGACGACGACAGGAAGGACGATAGGAACGACAACAGGAACGACGACAAAAAGGACGATAAGAAGGACGACAACAAATTCGGCCAGACTAACGGCAGCGAGGCCGCGCGATGGATGTTCACCTTCACCCCCAAAGATGACGCCAACAATGGCGACGGGCCCGGCAAGGGCGACGGCAAGAATAGCGACGGCAAGAATGGCGACGGCAAGAATGGCGACGGCAAGAATGGCGACGGCAAGAATGGCGATGGCAAGAATGGCGACGGCAAGAACGGTGAGTGCCCCCCACCTCCGCCGCCCCCGACTGAGGTCACGAAGACCCCGACTGAGGTGACGAAGACCCCCACCGAGGTGACCAAGACCCCGACTGAGGTCACGAAGACCCCCACCGAGGTCACGAAGACCCCCACCGAGGTCACCAAGACCCCCACCGAGGTCACCAAGACCCCCACCG
>CAYQJS010000057.1:0-34566 GCA_964417895.1 uncultured Chloroflexota bacterium
CAATCAGCGCTGCCAAAACCCTGCCGCTCATCTCCATTCAGTGCCGCCGCCAACACCAGGTACAAACTCCTCAACCCGCCTCTTCTCTGCAACAATCGCATCCATCTGGTTCACCAAGCGCTTCAGCATGAAGAAGAGGCACAGGTTGACAGCCACAGCGAGCAGCGCGCCCACTGCGACGAACCATCGGTGATAGTCATCAGAAAGCCCGGTCTCTCGGAAGAGGACGAGGGGGGCACCGAATGAGACAGCCAGGAACGCGGCTGTGTTCTGCCAATAGGTCCGAGCGAACCAATCGTTCATCCGGTCGAGTAGCTCTAAATAACGAAGAGCAAGGGACGGGTCCGTCGCCAGCGTGGGTACCGTGTTGTCGGGCGGGGTGCTATTCGTCAGGCGGCGCGCCAGAGCCAGCAAGGTGAGTAGCCCGTTCACCACATCTTCCGGGCCAGCCCTCACCTTGGCACCCGCACCGTGTCTCGCGGCGCCGGCAACGACTCGCACGCGATGCCGTCGCGGTCGGCGTCTAGAAGGTTCGGGTCGCTGGGGTCGGCCCGCAGCACGGCCTGCGCGTCGGCCTGTGATGTAAAGTCGGTGCAGTTGAAACGATCGCCCTGTCTAACATAGTCCCTGGGATTAAAGCCCGGACGAGGTCCGGGCGGCAACGGTTGCCGGGTCGCGATTAGTGGAGGCGGTTGCGAGCTGGCGGTTGGTGAAGGCGGTTGAATGGGCGCGCTTGGAGGAGGCGGATCGAGGATCTGGACGTTTGCCCACGCCCGTCCTTCCATGAGCCGTGCCATCTCTAGCGCGTAGTCGAAATTCGGCAGATTCGCGTAGTCGGCCCAAACCGCCCCACCGTTGAATGCCCCGATACGGAAATAGATCAGCACGCCCTCGGATGGCTGCTGGGTCTCAACGTCAAATGCTTTCCGCCCGACAACCGCGCGCTGACCGATACCCTCAAGCGGCTGGAAATCGAATCCTCGCACCGTCCACGCCGCTACGGTGTTGGTGAATACGGCGTCCGCCCGAGCGGGGGAGCTAGAGATTCCGGCCATTAGCTGGAGCCCAGTAACGTCGTCTGGCGCCACTTCAGGATTCGAACGCTCGTACCAGCGCACGATCGCAGATCCGCCCTCACCACTCACTTCAGTGTCGCGCTCGGGCAGGTGGCTAAAGCCTGGGGGCAGCTCGTTCGTAGCGGGGAGGTAGGCGGCGGCCTCAGCGAGGGATTGAAAAGCGGACGCTACGGCACCGGAGCCGCCGACCATAAGCACCAGTCCAAGGATGATTGTCAACCCGCTCCGGAAATTCACTGCACCTCCGCCGGATTCTGCCCTAAAACGGCTTGGGGGCACGAGGACCAGATGGTGGTTGGACCTGCCTAGAGTTGGCAGTTGGCGAGGGATGGTATTAAGCTCACACGCGCTAGTCGCCTGCTATCGCCTCGACCGAGATTTCCAGTCGGATCGGCCCCAATATCCAGCCGTCGAAGGCCCAATTCTCTTAACTTTAACTGGAGACATTCAACTTGGGGCCATCCACATCGTCATGCCAAGAGTGTTCGTGGAGACCCTGGAGCCGAGTTACCCGGCTCCGACTAAGTTGAGAGAAGCTCGAGCACCTCGCGCACGTACGCGATCTCCGGTCCGGTCCACGGCTCGACGTGCGGGCGGCGAAAGCCCGGTGGGTCGGAGTACGAGCACCGGATGAGTGTTGCCCGTATCCCGATCGCGGCGGCGGCCGCGAGCTCGCCGCCTTCACCATCCGCCACGTAGAGGCACTGCTCGGGTGCAACGTCCAGGCGCTGGCAGGCGAGCCGATAGATGCGAGGATCCGGCTTCATCAGGCCTACGACGTTGGAGAAGATCGGCGCGTGGACGTGCGCCGCCAGCGGGGTGCTCTCCCACAGCAACGGGACGTCTGGGACGCAGTTACTGATCACCGCGACCGGGAGACCGGCTGCGTTGAGCGCGGCGAGCGTCTCCACCGCGTCTGGCCGCGGTACCAGGCTGCGCCGCAGGTAATCCATTCGCAACTCCGCCGCGGCGGCGACCGCGGAGGGGGCAGTGTTGACGCCAAGGCGCTGGCACAGGTGGTGGATGCACGCTTCGAGCGTCGGAAAAGCCCCAGTGGCGCGCTCGCGCCAGGTTGTGTCCCAGATGTTGGTAAACGCGATGGGGTCGACAGCGACCGCGGCCGCCATCTTGGCTTGAATCCGACGCCACATCGCGGACGGGTGCCCCGGGAACGAGTGGTTGTCGACAAGCGTGCCGAAGAGATCGAAGATGACACCTTTAACGACGATGGGCGATCTCCTACGTCTGACGGCTAGCGATCTGTTCTCGCGTAACGCCCGGCGTCTCACCCGATATGCTCGCCAGGCGCGGGTACACCTTGAGCAGGTGGATCCCACCGCAAGGTGTCCTCAAGTTTTATCTGGCGGGCGCTCAAAATCGACAACCACATCTCTTCCAGTAAACAGATTGGTCCGGTAGATGAGCCGCGCTGGCCCGGTGTTAGCAGGAATGGCGAACGCGATGCATCCCGCCGCATGATCGCCGGGTCGAACATCCACTGCCTGAAGCGGCGGCTGGCAGCTGTACGTTGCTGCGTCGTGTGCGTGGGAACGGCCAGTTTGGTCGATCAACGTCGCATTGAATGGATTAACGTGCAGTATGGATGACCCACCGTTCAGAACGGCCAAGCCGAAAGAAACAAACCTATAGCCTCTAGGTGCCGTTTGGAAGCCGATCCGCGTGTCGTAGCTAAAGTTCCTGGCGACGACCGCTATGCCCGGAACCACAGTTCCCCACTCGCCGCGTGGAGGGACGCGCGCGTAGGCGTTAATCGTGGCACGAACCGCGGCTTGTTCCTGTTGTATCGCTGCCGTGGCCTGCGCATTTGCTTGTTGAACGACGGCGGTGGCCTGGGGACGCACCTCGTTTTGTAGCTCGGCAGCAGGCCCGTAGTTCGGTTGAATTGCCAGCGCCTGCTGGAGTTCGACCAGCGCTAGACCAAGCTGCCCGGAACGCCTGTAGTCTGACGCCGCGTCCACATGCGTCTGAGCTCTTGCATCTAATTCGAGTGAAGCTGCTTGGGCCAGGATCCGCTGTCTGAAGGCTAGCCCCTCGGCGAATGTGGGCTGGACGGCCAGAGCCTGATCAACCTCAATTAAAGCTAGGCCGGGCTGGTTCGCCGCCAAGTACTGCGACGCGGCGTCGACGTGTGCCTGAGCCTGACTGGTCCGTGCTTCTCGGGCTGCTAACGCGGCCGATCCGAGTGTCGCTGTAGGAACGGGAGGTTTGATCGGAGTGCTACCTGCGGTGACGTCGATCTCTTTCGGCGTCCGACCCGCCGTGTACACCAGCTTGCCGAATGTCTCGCCTGCACTCACCTGGAAGACGAGGTTGCCTGTAGTCTCTTGATTGAGGGGAACGGTCCCTTGCAGGGCCTCATCCGGCATGCGGAGTGCGGTAGAGGGTAACGGGCGGGCGCGCCGAACACCCTCCAGAAAGAAGTCCTCGGTTGGGTCGATCGTGTGAGCGCCCCCCTGGGTGCTTCGATACTGAATGGTGATGACTATGAACTCGTCGTTCTCATCGAGCTCCAGGTCGTCGTTTACGGCATCGTTCTTGTTCGTTCGGAGGAAACCGAGCAACCTCATCTTGATGGCGTTAAATGTCCCAAAACCTACCTCGTATTCCTGGTTCGGTGGTGTCCATGCGCGCGCAATCGGCGTGGGCGTTGCCGTGGCCATGGGCGTAGCCGTCGGGGCTGGTGGAACGGTCGCTCCGAATCCCATCTGATCGGCGTTTGCGCCACGGTCCTCAGCGAATTGACTGGATGGCGGGGGTGAAGGGATCGCGCTTCGTCCAGCTACGCTAGATGGTGAGACGCTAAGCACGACCGTGAAGCTGATCACACCGAAGATTCCGAGTCCTATCCACGCTGCTGATGCAGCGGGAAGGCTTGGCGAACGAAAAACTGGTGTGCGGGTACGCATTGATTCGGCGTCCGTGACCAGTGCGATAACAAGTCCGCTGAACATCAACAGCCAGACGGTAACCGGCCAGTAGCCGACTGCGATGAATAGCACCGCCCAAAACGCCAGGAACAGGTAGGCTCCAGAGGCAACCAGCGTCTTCCACCAAGTGTGTGATCGAAAGCCGGGAATTCGGTGCAACATCGCTGCCACCTATTCTGAGCGAGTGCCGAGCGCTGGCGAGACTTGGCCAAGGGCACATTCCTGCATCATCCGGTCGACGGCGGGAGGCGCGCCTATGCCCATCAGCGTGCTCAGGTTGATCAACGCTTGCGATTGGCGCCAGTAGAATAAGTCGAAGCAGTGCATCGTGCTTGAGGAGGCGGTGCTATTACCGACGGGCAAGCTTCATCCGCAATCGCCGGCTTGGGCAACAAGGTCGCGGGGCTCTTCGGTCGCGCGTCCAATGGCCGCAGCGGATGAAGTTGAACGCCGTGTCCGTATTCTCATAAGTTATCGCCCATCTCAGCCGAGACGCTTCGCTAGCCGCGGGTACACCTTGCGGGCGTTGCCCTCGAAGATCGTCGACCTGTCCTCATCGCTCAAGCCCTTGACCCCATCGATGTAGGGCTTGGTGTCGTCGAAGTGCCGGCCGGTCAGCGGGTCGACGCCCTTGACCGCGCCGATCATCTCCGTTGCGAAGATGACATTCGCCGGGCCGATAACGTCGACGAGCAGGTCGATCCCGCGCTGGTGGTAGACGCAGGTGTCGAAGTAAACGTTGTTCAGGAGGTGCTCGCCCAGCGGCGGCCGCCCCATATCCTGGGCGAGGCCGCGGTAGCGACCCCAGTGGTAGGGAACGGCGCCCCCACCGTGAGGGATGACGCACCTGAGCGTCGGAAAGTCCCGGAAGAGGTCAGAAGTCAGGAACTGCATGAAGGCGGTCGTGTCGCCGTTGATGTAGTGAGCCCCGCTGCCGTGGAAGTTCGGATTGCAGGACGTGCTGGTATGGACCATCGCCGGCACCTCCAGCTCGACCATCTTCTCGAAGAGCGGATACCACCAGCGGTCGGTCAACGGTGGGTCGGTCCAGTAGCCGTCTGAAGGATCGGGGTTGAGGTTGCAGCCCACGAACCCCAGCTGGTTTACACACCGCTCCAGCTCATCGATGCAGTTGGCCGGCGACACACCGGGCGACTGCGGGAGCTGGCAGACGCCGACGAAATTCTCGGGAAATAGGGTACAGACCCGGTGGATCAGGTCGTTGACGGCCTGGGTCCACTGCAGGCTGGTCTCCGCGTTGCCGACGTGATGTGCCATTCCGCCAGCAGTCGGCGAGAAGAGCGCGACGTCCACCCCCCGCGCCTGCTGGCCGTTCAACTGGCCGTTTTCAATCGTCTCGCGGATCTCATCGTCGCTGATCCGCAGCGGCTCCGAAAAGCGAGAACCTACGCTGGCGATCTGCCGTTCGCGCCACTGGCGCAGCGCGGACGGAGCCGTTGTGTAGTGTCCGTGCACGTCGATGATCATGGTGCTGACCTCCCTAAAGCTTGTCCCAGATGTGCGAGTTACGGTAGTAGCTGCCGTAGCGGCCGCCGGCCTCCCAGGCCCCTTCGAAGTCGTCCGCCATCGCGGTCACCCCTTTGACGACTGCCGGCTCTAACGCTTCCATAGCTGCCTCCTATCTGACCCACTCCCAGTCGTAGACGTCCCAGGCCATCGTGCCCTCGGGTACAGCGGCCTTTGGGCCTTTGAGGCTGGAGACGAACGCGGTGGTCGTCGGATTGAAGTAGAGCGAGATTACCGGCGCGTCGTCGGTGAAGATCCTGGCCATCTGGACCAGTAGTGGCGCACGCTCATCGCGCGCCAACGTCGTGTTGAACCGCTCGGCGAAGCGACTGAACTCCGGATTCGTCCAGCCGCCGCGATTGGTGCCCGCCCAGCGATTCTGGGTCGACGGGACCGACGCGTATTCGGCCAGCGTTAGGTCTCCGGGCGTCCCCGCCCCGGCGCTGGAATTCGACAG
Source organism: uncultured Chloroflexota bacterium (assembly GCA_964417895.1). GTDB lineage: Bacteria > Chloroflexota > UBA6077 > UBA6077 > SHYK01 > CAYQJS01. The sequence continues at coordinate 6,009 of CAYQJS010000057.1, forward strand.
GCTGGGATGGGTGGCTCGCATCTGCGTGTCGCCGGAGAGATTCGCCGCCCAGACCCGCTCAGCGACGTCGAAGCCCGCCTGCCGCCAGGTTGCCCCCATGATGTGCATCTCGTTCTCGTTCTGGGGAGACTGAAAGGCGGTCACCTCGAAGGCGAACCGGCCCGCCGTGGGGTGCGTCCAGACGCCATCGGCGCCGCGGGCATAGCCGGCTTCAGCCATGAGCTGCTCTGTGCGGCGAACGTCGTAAGGGTATTTCACCGCGGCACGGTCCACCTCCGCGAAGTAGGACGACGTTGCGGCAATGGGCGTCTCAGTGAGGATCCCTTCGCCTTCGAAGAGCGTGTCGTTGAGGGCCTGCTTGTCGACCGAATACGCGAAGGCCTTGCGGACGCGGACGTCGAGAAGGGTGGCCGGGCGGGCGAGATCGGGGCGCTGCTGGAAGTACGTGTGGCGCCAGAGGGCGGGGTAGACCAGGACGATGCCGCCGTTTCGTGGCTCCCATTCACGGCGCAGCACCAGCGCCTGCTGGAATCGGATCGAGTCGTCTACGGTGATGTGGGCCTCGCCGGCGAGCATGTTCGCGAGCGTCGTATTGAAATCGGGGACGAACATCATCCGGATACGGTCGATCTTGGGGCGACCGAGGACGTGCTGGTCGAACGCGGCGCCCTCGAAATAGGTGCCGGGCTCCCACCGGTCCATCCGGTAGGGTCCCAGACCGACATACTCCGTGTTCCAGAAGGGCAGCGTGATGAACGCGTCGATGTTGCCCTGCTGGAGCTGCGCATCGAGCAGGTGTCGAGGGAGGGGTGGGAAGCCGAGGGCATTCGTGAGACCGGCGGTCCCAGCCTCCAGGTTGCCGGCATCCGGGAAAGCCTGCCGCCAGCGAATGGCCACGGTGCGGGCGTCGGGGGCGAGCACCTCCTCCATCATCCTGATGGGCGGCGACCCGGCCTGGCCGACTTCAGGGTTGGTGTAAACCTGAAAGGAAAAAACGAAGTCTTCCGCTGACAGCGGGACCCCATCGTGCCAGACCAGGTTCGAGCGTAGCCGGTACGTTGTCTCCATGCGTCCGTCCGCGAATACCCTCCAGGTTTCGGTGTTGAGCTGGGGGAGCGACTCTGCGAGGTAGGGGTGAGAAACCCCTGTGTGGTCCCGCAGCGACAGCCCGGCATTGAACAGCCGCGACACGGTAGTGCTCGTCAGGCCGAATGTACGCAGCGGTCGTGAGGCCACGCTCGGGGCCTCCGACCGGCCCGCCATCACGAGCGTGCGGGTAATACGCGGAGCTGCAGGTTGGCCGCCATCGACGGTCACCGAGGCGGATGGGGCTGGCGCACAGGCCCCCAGCATGACCAGCGCCACGACAGGGATGATGAGTCGAGACCGACCAGTCGGAGCGGAAATCATTTCAAGTGCCCCTCAAAAGTGACCACCATCTGCGGGTCTCGACCGCCAGGTCGCCCAGGTTCGACAGCAAGTACCTCCTAACACATGGCTGCGGGGGCACCTCTGACCCCACCCTCTCCCCAACCCTCCCCCGTCGAGGGGGAGGGGGAAGAGAAATGGTTCCCTCCCCCCTTGCTTGAGGGGGAGGGTTAGGGAGGGGGTAACGTCTATGTTCATGCGAAGTGGCCCACTAATGCAGTGGCGAATAGGCCGCCGGCACCAGGTGCCGCACGAGCTGTGTCATCGGATGGACGCCCGTGTTCGGGGGCCAGATGCCGCTTCGGCGGTACTCGGCGCGGAGCTCGTCGCGGTGCGCCCAGTCCTTGTAGGGATACAGGTGGTACAGGCGGTTCAGGTTGCCGACGTCGCTGGTCCAGATGCCTGCCACCGGGTAGAGAGCATTTCGCGCCTCGAACGCCTCGGCAAACGCATCGGCAACCCGAGGCAGCTCACCCGCCGGGTAGGTGTACATGCGGAGCTCGTAGAGGCTGCCCCACTCCTGGGGCCCTTTCCAGTTTGTCATCGTGCTGATGGGGATCAGGATGTCGTTCTCCTGGGTTAGCGCCAGCTCACTGGCGTTCGGGGGCCATTTGCCGCTGGCATCCGCGGCCGCCGCCGCGCGGATGTCCGCGCGCTGCTGCAGGCTGTCGTACGCCCAGATGTGGACCAGCTGATTCAGGGGCCCGATCTCGGTGTGCCAGAACCCGTACAGAGAGGAGTACTTCTCGCGCACCGGATACGCCTCTGCGAACCGCTTCTCGTACTCGCGCACCTGGCCCGGCCTGAGGTTGTAGGTCCTGATCTCGTAGATCACGGCTTCTCCTCCCGTCAATTCGAATCGCTGCGGGAAAGAGTACCATCATGCCGCGATGGCTGCATTCCACATCACCCGCTACATCCGACCGTTAGAGGAAGTGCGGGCGGACCTCGTGGCCCGAGCCCGCGTCCCGACACACCCATGGCCGCCCCACGTTGAGGCCCGCGAGGTCGAGCGCATCTTCGGCGAGATCCATTCGCTGGACCGCGACGAGTGGGCGGCGGCATTCTGCGCCGTCGCCCAAGCGTACGAGGCAACGGCGCACGCCGCGGAGCGAGCGGGGGACGCCGCGGCGGCCCAGGCCAACTATCTGCGCGCCTACAGCTACTACCGCATGGGGCGCTACCCGGCGCCCAACTCACCGGGGAAGCGGGCCGCCTACGACAAGTCGGTCGAAACCTTTCTCGTGGCGGCGCGGTACCTCGATCCCCCGCTCGCGCGGGTCATCATGCCCTTCCAGGGACGCGCCGGCGAAGGCGATGCAGTCGTTGGCTACCTGCGTTGCCCGCCTGGGGAGGCGAAGCCGCCTGTGGTGGTGCGCTGGGGCGGCATCGACAGCTTCAAAGAGGAGTGGAATGCTGCCTCGGTCCTGGCCCGTGGCCTTGCCATGATCGCCATTGACATGCCGGGCGTCGGCCAGGCGCCGATCGCCGGCTCTGAGGACGCCGAGCGCATGTTCGACGCGGTCTTCGACTGGATCGCCACTCGGCCCGACCTCGATGCAACTCGGGTTGGCATCATCGGCGGCAGCACGGGCGGGTACTGGGCGACAAAGCTCGGCCATACGCACCGCGAGCGCATCCGTGCCGCGGTGAACTGGGGCGGCTGCGCCCACCATGCCTTTACTCCCGAGTGGATCGAACAGGCGCAGCACGGCGAGTATGCGTTGGAGCTGGCCGAGACGCTGGCATGCGCCTTCGGCCGCTCGACCTTCGAAGAGTGGGTCGATTACGCGCCGCGGCTCTCGCTGCTCGACCAGGGCATTCTCGACGGTCCCTGCGCCCCGCTTTTGCTTGTCAACGGAGTGGACGACACGGTCTTCCCGATCGCCGACATGCATTTGTTGCTCCAACACGGCAGCCCCAAAGCGGCGCGCTTCTTTCCGACGGGCCACATGGCGCGTACGCCCCAGACCGAGCCCATGGTGCTGGACTGGCTCGAGAGGGCGCTGCGGTCCAGCTAGGTTGGGCTTACGGATCGCGTCGGCGGTGAGGCCTCGCGGCTGGCCGGGCACCGTCTTCGGTCGCTCGATGGCCTCGGAGGGGTTCGTGGCCATCAGGTCCATCCGGACGAGGAACTTGCAGAACGAAGACAGGCACTCGAGGCGGGCAGGGGTGGGGGGCTTATGGGAACTGAGAGAGATCAGCGGCGCTTACCCTGCTCGTAGAGGGCGATCAACTCGCGCAGGACGGCTTCCGCTTCCTCAGCTGGGAGTGAGCCAGCCTTCGGCCACTCCCATCGGGATACGTCCCTCATCCAAGTGGGTGCTCCCACCGGGTCCCCCTCAGATGGAGCAATACTCAGCGAGCACTGTCTCCCACGGCCGCGAAAATAGAACTGCTCGCCAGAGGGCAACCGACCTTCGAGCTGAATCGGGGCCATGCTGGGGAACATGTCTGGATCGGGGCGAATGGCGAACCCCTCGGCTTCGAGCCGATCCTTGAGGTCATAGTAGCCCTCAGCCCAGGGACGCCACGCCTCTGCGAACGCTTCCTGGGCGCGCTCCAATTGCTCCCGTGCCTCGGTGGAGGGCCGTCTCTGTTGGTTCCTCATGGGGGCGTTGAGCGGGATCGCTCCTGTTGCAGGTGCTCCAAAAGCCACATCCGCGCGAGCGTCGTGGGCCCTACTCCCTTGGCTTTGGCACGCGCGCGCAGCTCCGCCAAGGTATCGGGGTCAAGACGTACCGTCAGCGGCTGGGAGAGGTTCTTGGCAAAGCGCACCTTCACTGGCTTGAACTCGTCCCAGTAATCAGCCATGCTGTGGGTGTCCCAGAACTCGGCCATCTCTTCGCGGCTCTTGAATTCTGGCAACGGCTTTTTGATGCGGCGTTCTGTTTGGGTCATCGATTTCCACCCCCTGTCTGTTCTCGATAGATCCGACGTTCTCTCCGGTCCGCCGGTCGGGCAGTGACGGGGTAGTACACGCCCTCCTCGTCCTCAGGGTCGAGAATCACAGCGAGTACCTTGCCGGCCTGGTTGGGACCTATGAGCATCAGGCGGCCCTTCTGCGCCTCCCGGACAATGAAGTCCCCGTGGCAGACCTCTTCGACCTCGTCGCGAGTGATCGCGTGGCGGGCGATATGGGCCTCGTTCGAGGACTCCCAAATGAGCCGGCGGACGATCATAACTCACCCACATTGTAGTACAAAAGATTACGAAGTCAAGGGGGCCCCACCCGTGATTTCGTTTCGAGCGCCCGGAACATCGTTCGTTGAACCCCATTCAGGTGCGCCGCCTGCCAGCATTGGCGCGAGCCCGCCACTTCGTCTCAGGTGATTCACACCGTTGAGTTCGGCCCCAGGGCTCGGCGCGGGACCGACGGCTATCCCCAGACCGCCCGGGCCGTGGCGGCCACCAGCTCCAGCTTCCGGCGCTGCTCGTCCCACGTCAGCAGGTTGCCGGCAGACATCGAGGCGAAGCCACACTGCGGGCTCAAGGCCAGGTCCTCGATGGGCACGTAGCTCGAGGCCTCCTCGATCCGCCGCAACAGGTCATCCTTGGTTTCGAGGTCGCCCACCTTCGTGGTCACCAGCCCCAGCACGACTGTCTTGCCCTTCGGGATGAAGCGGAGAGGCTCGAACCCGCCGGCGCGGTCGGTGTCGTACTCCAACAGGAACACGTCGGCGTCCAGCGACCCGAAGACCTTTTCGGCTATTGGCTCGTATCCGCCCTGGGTATGCCAGGCGCTCCGCCCGTTGCCGCGGCAGATGTGCGTCGCACGCACCACCCGTGCGCGGTCAACGCCCTCGAAGCAGGCGGAATCCGCTGCGATGTCCTCTTCGATGGCGCGGTCCGGATCGATCCCAATCGCGCGCCACTGCTCGCGGCGGCTTGCTGGGATGTAGTCAGGATAGTGTGGATTATCGAGCTGAATGTAACGCACGCCCTCGGCGACCAGCGCCTGGACCTCCGCCTGCATGATCTTCACCACGTCCTGCAGCACGGCTGCCCTGCTGGCATAGGCCTTGTCTGTGATGCCTGGCTTGTACCCCCGCGCCACGACGTACGACGCCGCTGGCATGGTGACCTTGAATGGCCCGGCGGCGTGCTGCTTGAGGAACGCGGACTCGTGGGCCGTCAGCCGGCGCCGCTGGCGGAGACGCTCGCCGATGACGCGGCTGCCCTGGCCTGGCAGCGCCCGTATGTCCCGCATGATCTCCGCCGAGGCGCGCTCGGTCCCGTCCGGCATCCGCCAATCGAACGAGATTGGCGGCTCCCCGTCGACGTAGCCATCGACCGAGTCGGAGAAATCGCCCGCCCAGCTCGAACGCCGGTACTCGCCGTCGGTCAACACCTCGATCCCGGCCTGCCGTTGCAGCTCCAGCGCCTGGAGGATGGCTGCGTCCTCGATGCGGCGGAGCTCTTCCAGCGGAATGCGTCCCTCCGCATAGGCGGCGTGCGCCTCCAGGACCTCTGGTGGGCGCAACAGGCTTCCCACCTGCTCGGCACGATACGGCGCTGCCATGTTTACCTCCTCTGGCGTCCTCGTGGCATTCTTCTGAAAATGCCCTCGCCCTCTGGGACAGAGCCTGCCCTGAGCCTGTCGAAGGGGTTAGGGTGAGGGCGCTCCCTCGCGGCGCGCTTTTCATCCTTCCGTGGTGTCGAGAGACGGCACGGACAATTTTAATGTGAAAGGTCGAACGGCCCGACGCTGATCGTCGGACCGATGGCGTCGATCGCCGGGCGGCAGCGGCGTCGCGTGCCTGAATGGCGGGCTGGTATCCTCCACCAGCAACACGTGCGCAGTTCGGAGGATTCGATGGGCGAGACGTTCCGCTTCGTGAACGAGGACACCGTATTCACCCTGCCATGGGAGGTGGCGATAAAGGAGGGCCTGTTCGCGCGCGCCGGCCACGAGGTTGAGGTGCCCGAGAAGAATCCCGGCAACACCGCTCTCGGGCTTTTCGATCGCAACAAGGAAGTGTTGTTCGAAAACGGCCAGGTTGATGCCTTCAACGTCTGCGAGTGGGGCGCCATCAAGCGATCGGCCGTGGCCGACCGGCCGCGGAGTGAGATGATTCTCGGCTTCCGCGAGTCCGTCACCGCGATGGGCATAGTCGCCCGCAAAGACGCTGGCATCCTTCGGGCGGAGGACCTCGCCAACGTACCCCTCGCGGTGCAGCAACACACCGGATCGCACTACATGGCGATCCGCATGATGGAGGGCTTCGTCCCCAGAGACGAGATCAAGACCATCCATATCGGCGGTCCGGAGGCCAGGCTACGGGCGCTCCTGGACGGGCGCGTGGAGGCGGCTGTTCTCATGGAGCCGTTCCTGAGCTATGCCGAGAAGGACGGCTACCTCGTGAGCATGGCTTACTACAATGGGCTCGTCGTCGTGCCCGAGGACTACGACCGGGAGAAGTTCGACAAGCTCCAGGCCATCGTGCAGCAGGGGGTCGACCTGATCAACGCCGATGTGCGCAAGTACGGGCCACTGCTGCTCAACGACCTGCCCCCCGACCTGCGGGCCAACATGACGCTCGACGAGCTGCACCTCGAGCGCCTCCGCTACGTTTACGCGCGCCCCTACACCCAGCGGGAATACGAGCGCTCCGCCGCATGGATGGAGGAGTGGGGCCTGCTGGACGAGGGGGCCCACCCGGAGAAACTCCTCGGCGTCGCCTGAAGGGACAGAGTGCCGCCTACTGCGTTCTCCAGTGAGATCGAGATTGCGCTTCGAAGGCTGAAGCTGTGTGAAGAACGGGAAAAAGAAGGTGGATGAAAGCATGGTTGAGAGGAAGAAATACTCGCAGGCCGACGGCCGACGCCTCTACGAGGAGGATCGAGCGCGGTTCCTTGCCGATCCCGAGAGCCGTCGCATCTACGAGGAAGAGGCTGCCAAGAAGGACCTCTGGCTCCAGCTCGTGGAGGCGCGGCAGGCCGCGGACCTGACCCAGAAAGAAGTGGCTGTGCGCCTGGGAGTCTCCCAATCGCAGGTGGCTCGCATCGAGAAGCGTGGCTATGATGCCTACACCCTCAACACCCTGCGTCGCTATGTTCGGGCATTGGGCGAGGGTTTCGGTCTTGAGGTGAGGGTCTCAAGACCGGCAGCGGAGAGAATAGCGGCGCCTGCCGTGGCGGCCCATTAGTTTAGTTAGGCGTCCGGCGGGCAAACCCCCTAGCCCGCCACACTGGCTCACGGCATCCTCGTTGACTGGAGATATCCATGCGGATGGTCACAGACGTCGCTTTCCTGTTCGGCGCTGGCGCAAGCCAAGGCGCGGCGCTCGGCTATCCTTCCCGAGTCACCGCCCTTGAAGACGGAGCTCTATAACCGCCTGGCCGCCCGCTTCCCCAGCGAGTGGGGGCCTCCAGCAAGGGAGGTCGCTATGTAGGGCAGTATCAGCAAGACTTCGAGCAGACCTTCACCGACGTAGATCCGCGGGCCGGCTGCGGCCCGCCTGATCCAGCCCGGCTTGATCGTGGGCGGGGTCGACCGCTAATAGAGATTAACTGTAACGAAACTAAGGTGCCACGCCTGCCGGGTAGATCCTGTCCATGAGGGCCCCGCGCCAGTCGGCGCCCATGCCGACGATGTCTTCAATCGCCCGGGCTCCGTAGTAGCTGGTCCCTGTGCCGGGCGGGTCATCGCCATGCTGGACCATGCCGATAGCCTTCAGTAGCAGAAGGCGGGCGGTCACGACGGCTTTGTCAGTGTGCATCAGGTGCTCGCGCGTGCGATCCACGATGCGCCCCATGCTCTCCTGGATGGCGTGGTCCTGGGTGTTGACTCCGTCGATGCCCGTGAATGTCTCAGTCTTCTGCAGTTGGCGGTCGATGAGCCAGCTGTTGTCCATGTTCCGGACTTTTCGGAACCCGTTCAGCTGCTCGCCACCTTTGTAGGGCGGCTGTCGCGTGTCCCAGTCGCGCATTGGCTCATCGCCGAAGTTGTAGTGCCAGTTCCAAACCATGTGGTTCTCGTCGTCCATTGGCACCCAGAAATGCCCGGAGACGGTTGACGTCCGCGCCCCCACTCCGCTGTCCTGGCTGGGGCGGATCTGCGTCCAGGGCATGACGAAGTGGTACGTCCGCACCCAGTCACCCCCGTCTCCTTGCGGGCGGACTGAGGCGTAGCGGTAGCCATAGTCCGTGAGGTCGACTTCGATCTGCGCCGTCCCCTTCAGCCAGTACCCGGCCGTTCCAAGCGATTTACCTGTCGAGGTAGGAAGGACGCGGTGCAGGATCGCGGCATGGGCGGAGTCCACCCCACCTTCGAGGCCCTGCAGCCAGTTGCACTCCTCCCAGGTCTTGGTCACCTGGCGATGTGTTTCGGGAACCTGCGTGAACTCGAACTTTGGATCCGGGGGCCGCGAGTCCGCCGGGCCCATGTAGGTCCAGACGATGCCACCCATCTCCACCGCTGGGTACGCCCTCTGGCGGATCTGCCCTTTGAAGGCCTCGCCGGCAGGCTCGTTCGGCATGTCGACGCACTGGCCGTCGACGTCGTACTTCCAGCCGTGGAAAACGCAGCGCAGCCCGCCCTCCTCGTTTCGGCCGAGCCAGAGCGAGGCGCAGCGGTGGGAGCAAAGCTCGTCCAGGATGCCCACGCGCCCCTGGGTGTCGCGGAAAGCGACGAGCTTCTCACCCAGCAGCTTGACTCGTAGTGGCGGACAGTCAGGCTCCGGCAACTCCCAGGAGAGCAGCGCGGGCAACCAGTAGCGGCGCATCACGTTGCCCATCGGGGTGCCGGGGCCCGTTTGAGTCAGTAGGGTGTTCTGTTCGGCGGTCAACATCGGTCACCACCTCCGCGCCGGCTAGTTATCTCGCGGCACAAGTCGCCCGTCGGTTCCCGTTACCGTAGTGCGGGGGCTTGTCCCCCGCTCGTTCCCAGGGACTGTGGGGGACAAGCCCCCACGCTACGGACGAGATACTGACGGCCGACTTCCGCCCAACTGTAACTAGGCTAGATACCTCACATCTTATCGTGTTCGCGCTGGGCTCCGACACGCGTGCGGAGTAAGATCGCACATGCACGGCTGGCCGACCCCAAAGGAGCGCATCTCAAAGGAGGTGGGAGCAATGCAAGGCACGGCTCGTGTTGTTGTCGGCTCGTTCGTGGCGCTGCTCCTTCTGAGCTGCGGGCGGCCCCAGGGTCAGACCACAGCGGGGATCCCCTCGGAGCCCGCCCCACCCAAACGGGCCACGCTCGCTGTGGCGAGCGACTTCAACGCCCTCTCGACTCGCCTGGTTCGCAGCGGAACCGGCACTCGCCCGGGCGCCGCCGAGCTCGAGCGACTGGTCAATGGGGGCTTGGCGCAGGAAGATAGTGGGGGGTTCTTGCAGCCGGAGCTGGCCGAGGCAGTGCCCACGGTAGAGAACGGGCTCTGGAGGGTATTCTCCGATGGCGGGATGGAGACGACCTGGAGGATCCGTCAGGGCGCCGCCTGGCAGGACGGGACTCCCTTCACCGCTGAAGATATGCTCTTCACGGCGCGGGTCAGCCAGGACCGGGAGGTGCCCAACTTCCGCAACCCGTTCCTGGAGATGGTCGAGGGGCTCACAGCTTCCGATCCACGCACCCTGGTAGTTCGGTGGAAGCAGCCCTTCATCGAAGCCGACTGGTTGTTCAGCCTGGGAATACAGCTTCCCCTGCCGAAGCACTTGCTGGAGGCCGAGTACCTGGAGAACAAACGGGGATTCGATGCCCTCCCCTACTGGTCTGAGGGATTCGTGGGAACCGGTCCGTACAGGGTGCGAGAGTGGCTGCTGGGAAGTTTCTTGGTTCTGGACGCCAACGACGGGTACGTCCTCGGCCGGCCGAGGATCGACACCATCGAGGTGAGGTTCTTCGGAGACCCCACCGTATTGCACGCGGCGCTGCTCGCCAACGCGATCGACCTGCCCCTCGGGACGCGCGGGACGTCCCTCGATCAGGCAGTGGAGCTCCAGAAGCAGTGGAACGGCGTGATCGAGTTCTTGCCAGGCGCTCCATTGGGCCTTTGGCCGCAGCTCCTCACCCCGAACCCCGCCATCGTCGCTGATGCGCGCTTCCGCCGCGCCCTCCTCCAGGCGACCAACCGTCAGGAGATGGCGGACACCCTCGTCGGAGGGCGCGTCGGCGTGGCGCACAGCTTCATTCTGCCCGATGATCCCGAGCACTCGGATTTGCAGGCGAGTATCGTCCGCTACGAGTACGATCCCCGGAGCGCCGCGCAGGCAGTCGAGGCGCTGGGCTACACGAGAGCAGCGGACGGAATCTTCCGGGACTCGGTCGGCGAGCGGTTGACCGTGGAGATTCGGTCATCGCAGCTGGACATCCTCAATAAGTCCAAACTCGCCGTCGCGGACTACTGGCAGCGCATCGGCGTCGCGGTCACGCCCCTGACCGAATCCGAGACACAGCGGGCCAACCCGGAGAACCGCGCCACGTTCCCGGGTTTCGAGACGCGCAGGGGCACGAGCGGCACGTCGGACTTCAAGTACCTCCGGAGCTCAGAAGCCCGCATCAGAGAGCGAGGGTTCATCGGCCAGAACGTGAGCAACTACATGAACTCGGATTTCGATGCGCTGATCGATCGGTTTTTCGTGACCATCGCCAGGCCGGAGCGCATGGAGGTGGGGAGGCAGATCGTGCACCACCTGACGGACCAGGTGATCCCGCTGCTCACGTACTATGATGTCGGAACCAGGATCGTTGGGGGCCGTCTGCAGAACGTGGCAATGAAGGGCAACGCCGTGTGGGGCGCCCAGACGTGGGACGTGAAGTGACGTTCACCGAGAGAGAGGGGGTCTAAGATGATCATCGATCTGGATTCACACCTGCGCGAGAACCAGTACATGGACGAGGTCTACAACCTCGAAGGCACTCCCTACGCGAAGTACACGCCCGTCCCCATTGATGGGGGAAGACCCGACCAGAGACGCTTTCGGCACAGCCTGGGGACGCGGAGCGCACGGAGCGGGGCCGCCTACAACCACAACTACATGTACGATCCCAAGGAGAACTGGCGCGGCGGCGAGATCGCGGCACGCCAGGCGGGCGGATACGACCTCGAGCGGCGCCTGGAGGACTTCGAGGTTGAGGGCTTCGACCACCAGATGCTCTTCCCCACCGGTATCATCGTCCCCACGCAGAATCTCGGGGGACTCGGAGCAGCGCTCTCCCACTCCTACAACGACTGGGCTGCCCGTTTCGTCCGAGGGTACGAGGACAAATTCTGGCCTGTTGGGATGGTGCCGGCGGGTTGCCCCGACGCGATGGCAGACGAGCTGCGGCACGCCGTCAACGACCTGGGGTTCAAGGCTGTCGCCCTCGCGTGCTATGTGGGCCCGCGCAACCTGGACGACCCCGCCTACTTCCGCTTCTATGAGGCTGCCGAGGAGCTAGGCACGCCACTGTTCTGCCACCCCAACGGTGGAGGCGGAGAGATCATCGATCGCTTCGACACCTTTTTCCAGATGCACATCCTTGGGCGCCCTATGCACTGTACGCCTGCGCTGATCGCTCTCGTAGCGGGCGGTGTCTTCGAGCGGTTCCCGGGGCTCAAGGTCGCATTCTTCGAGTGCAGCGCGGAGTGGCCCATCTACTGGATGCACCGGATGGACGACGACTACGAATGGGTCCACGACCGTTCGGCCGCGCATCTGAAGATGCTGCCGTCGGACTACATCAAGCGGAATGTATGGGTCACCTGCGAGCCGGACGAAGCGCGGCTACCGTGGGCGGTCGAGGAAATCGGCGCTGATCGCATCTGCCTGGCGTCCGACTACCCGCACTTCGACTCAGAGTTCCCTCACACTGTGTCGGCGATCAAAGACCGTGCGGACATCACGGACGAACATAAGGACATGATTCTGGGGGGTAACGCCGCTCGGCTGCTCAGCCTGCCCGCCTGATCAGCCGCCCGCGAAGGAGCAAACCGATGAGTGACGCTGCATGCAGGACAGGACGCCCGGCGCTCAGACTGACCGTGGTGCTGATGAGCGCCGCCTTGCTAGCCGTGAGCTGTGGGCCGGCGCCAGCGGGCCGCGACGGGGCCGCCCCATTCGGCACCTCAGCAGTCCCCAAGACGCTGCGCATCGGCATGCAGGCGCAGAACGAGCCCTCCGGCGGAACCGACGGGCCTGTGTCACCTGCTCCCTATGGCGGCTCGGGCAACGGGAGTCCCGCCTTGGAGCACTACCTGACGTTCCATGGCGGCCTGACCATGTTCGACCCGGCGAGCAAGGTCGTGCCTCACGTCGCCCAGAAGCTACCCACGCTCGAGGATGGCGACTGGCGGCTGCTTCCCGATGGAGGCATGGAGGTCACCTGGAAGATTCGCCCTGACGCCTTCTGGCACGACGGGACTCCATTGACGGCCCAGGACTTCGTGCTCGGCTTCCAGGTGGTCAGGGACCCCGAGCTCCCCAAGGCGCCGCGCGGAGAGCTGGCCAGCATCACCGAGGTGAGTGCGGTTGATGCCCACACCATCGTCGCCGCGTGGAGAACACAGTCGATACTGGGGAACGTCAGCAACAACGACGGGATTCCCGCAATCCCCCGCCACCTCTTCGCCGATCTGTACCAGAGCGGAGATAAGGTCGCGTTCGAGAACAGCTCTCTCTGGAACACGCATTGGGTCGGACTCGGGCCCTATCGGATCAGCGATTGGTCCCCGGGCAGCCATATCGAGGGGCGGGCGTTCGATCAATACTTCCTGGGACGACCGAAGATCGACCGCGTCATCATCAAGTACATCGGCGACGTCAACGCCCTCATCGCCAACGCTCTCTCGGGCGACGTCGACGTAGTCCCGCTGGGCGGCCAGCTCGACGTCCCGCAGATGATCGCCGTCCGCCAGGCCTGGGAGCCCATCGACGGCGGCCTGACGCTGCCGATCGCCAAGGGCGTCCGCACCATCTACCTCCAGTTCAGGGACCCCGCCGTCCCATGGGTGCAAGACGTGCGCGTTCGGCAAGCCCTTCTCCACTCTCTCGACCGACAGGAGTTCGTCGATACCCTGCTGTCGGGGGTGACCGACGTCGCTCGCTACTTCCTGGCCCCAGTGGAGCCGGCCTATCGCCTCGCCGAGCAGCGTGGGCTCCCCCGCTACGACTACGACATCGCCCGAGCCGAGCGCCTGATGGCGGACGCGGGTTGGCCGCGGGGTGCGGACCGGCTCTTCCGCGGGAGCACTGGCCAGACTGTCACCATCGACGTCACGTCGAGCAGCCAGGGGGCCAACGTCCAGGAGGCCCAGACCATCGCGAGCCAGTGGTCAACGGCGGGCTTCCAGTCGCGGCCCACCCCGTATCCGGCCGCGGCTGAGAACGCCACTGAGATCCGGCACAACCAGAAGGGTGCGCTGATCTGGCCGTACAACTTCAGCCTCACGGTCATCAAGACGTTCACCACGCCGGAGGTCGGCACGGCCGCGAACCGCTGGCGCGGGGGCAACTACGGCAACTATGTGAACCCGTCGTATGAGGGTCTGTACGGCGAGCTGATCAACACGTTCGATGGGGCCGCTCGCGACGAGATCACGTTCCGCATGCTCCGAATCCTCGCCGAGGAGCTCCCGGCCCTCCCCGTGTTCTTTACTCCGCTTGCCCTCGTCGCGCGCAAGGGCATCGAGGGGCCGGGCGTGGTTAGCGCCATGCAGGCCGCTAACGCCTGGAATATTCATACCTGGGAGATCAAAGACCGATAGCACAAATTGAGCTGGAGGAGAACCACCATGGAGTCCATCATGTACGTAGGGACAGACCACGGAGTAGCGACGGCGCGATCGCAGGACGGCCGATCGTGGGAGGTAGCGAGCCGCGGCCTGGAGGAATGGGGAGTCCCCGAAGTCGCCGTGATCCCGGGGGCGCCCAACCAGGTGCTCGCGGGCACACGGGGGGACGGCGTCTGGTTCAGCGAGGACTTCGGGAAGAGCTGGCGTAAGCCAAATCGCGGCCGGCACGGACCCGGCAAGGTGCGCTGCCTGACCATCGCTCCCGACAATCCTCGCCGCGTCTACGCGGGCTGTGAGCCCATCGACGTGTTCGTCAGCGAAGACCTCGGGGCGAACTGGGCTCGGCTGCACTCAGTGTGGGACGACCCCTTCATCCCCACCATCCCCTATCCGGGAATCGTCGTGGAGCCCCACGTGCGGGACATCACGATCGATCCGACGCATCCGGACACGATCTACGCAGCCCTTCAGGTGGGATTCATGCTGAAGAGCACCGATGGCGGAGAGACCTGGCGCCTGCTCAACAAAGGATTCGACTGCGACGTCCACACCATTGTCCTCGACCCCAGCCAACCGCGGCGCGTTCTGATCGCCACGGGGGGAGGCGACTCTCGCTCTGGCCGGGCGCCGGGCAAGGCGCTCTACCTCAGCGAAGACGGCGGGGAGGGCTGGGTGCCTCTCGCGATGAACTTCGAGCAGACCTATTCTGTTCCCCTGGCGGTAGATCCGCGGGCGCCCGACACGATCTACTCGGCGGTCGCAACCGGACCTCGAGGATCGCGGCTGCGCGATCCCAGCGCGTACAAGTCGGTGACCATCCGCTCGCAAGATGGCGGCAAGAGCTGGATGCCCCTGGACCTTGGGCCCGATGCCTCCCAGGACTTCCCTGTGGCCATCGCGGTCGACGACGAGCGTCCAGGCCGGGTGTACATGGGCTTCCAGGGGGGAAGCTTCTGCTGCACTGAGGACGGCGGCGATACCTGGGACCAGCTCGATCTCAAACTGGATGGCGTGGCCAACATAAAGCTCGTTCACGCATAGGGCGAAGCCGAAGCGAAGAGTGTGTACTCCATGAAGGGATCCTTCGCTTCGTGCTCTGAAGAAAACCGCTCGTCCTGAGCCTGTCGAAGGACGAGGACGGGATTGCGCAACCCCAGGCTTATGGTTCGACAGGCTCACCATGAGCGGTTGTCATCTGTCCGTGGCGCCTTGACGCATGACAACTCAGGATTACAGCCCGGCGGAGGCCAGCGTGAAGATCACTTCCGTTGACATTGTCCCGGTTCGGGTGCCTCTGGAGTTCTCCTACGGGGAGATCACTTCGGTCGGGGCCATCCTGGCCCATATCCACACAGACGACGGGGTGGATGGGCTCGGCCACGTTGTCACCCTGTCCGATCGGCACTTCCGCAGTCTCTCGGTGGCGGCAGAGGAACTGGCCGAGCTCTTGATCGGGGAGGACCCGCGGCGACCCGAGCACATCCATTGGCGGATGCTCCCTGACGGGGTGGGCGCGGGTGGTGTCGGGAACGTCGCCGCTGCCGCGCTCGACATCGCGATCTGGGACCTGGCTGCGAGGTGCGCCGCCCTCCCCCTGTATCGCCTGCTGGGCGGGTACCGGAATCGTGTGCCGGCGTACGCCAGCCTGCGGCTGGGCCGCGCGGTGCCGACAGCCCAGCTCGCAGAGATCGCCGCCTCGCTCGTAGCCCAGGGCTTCAAGGCCATGAAGATGAACCTCGGCGGGCAGCCCACGATAGAAGACGACCTGGCGCGGGTGCGGGCGGTGCGAGAGGCTGTCGGCCCGGACGTGAGCCTGCTGGCCGACGTCAACTTCCGTTGGACCCCAGCCCACGCCATTCGCGTCGGGCAGCTACTCGAAGAATTCCGCCTCTTCTGGCTCGAGGACCCGGTTCCCACGCACAACCTCGAGGGCCTGGCCGAAGTACGCCGCTCGCTGAGCACGCCGATCGCGGCCGGCGAGGCGCTCTATTCGCTCAGCGCCTTCCGGCAACTCTTCGAGGCGCGGGCGCTGGACGTGCCGATGCCCGACCTGGCGCGGGTCGGCGGGATCACCCCGTATCTCAAGGTGGCCCACATGGCCGAGGCGTTTGGCCTCCCACTGGCATGCCACCTGTTGCCCGAGATCTCGGCCCAGGTTGTCGCGGCTGTCCCCAACGGCCTCATTGTCGAGTACGTCCCCTGGGCGTCTCGCCTCTTTCGGAACTGGCCCGAGCTCGACAAGGGCGAGTTGGTCATGAACGAGCGGCCAGGCCACGGCCTGGAGTTGGACACAGAGTTCGTCGAGCAGCATCGCGCCGCTTGACTGACTCCCGGAATAGGCGGGCTCGGCCCTTGTTCAGATCGCACGGGGCTGGTGGATCCCGCCTCGGCCAGGGCGAGGAGCGCCCGGCCCTCCGCGGTGGGGCGCGAGCGCCCCGCTTCATCCTTCTTGCTGAGGAGCAGCCACTCCGCCAGGCGGCACCGTGGAGTGCTAGGGTGCCGCGGACCATGGCCAGGGCCTCCTCCTCGACGGCCGGATCGCAAAATGCTATCTGTGGCCGTTTGGCGAGCGGCTATCCCGGTGTTAAGCCGACGCGGTCAGCTACGCGTCCACAACGCGTTCCCCCGTCGTTCTGGGTTGGGCGTCTGGCAGCAAAACCTCTCCGAAGCCTACCGTCCCTCATGCTTTCCAAAGCACCAAGTCGATCTTCTTAAGCTCGCTGACCGTTTCCACTGGATAGTAGGCTGTAAACCTGGCGCGTATCACGCGGCCCTGAGGACTGTCCACCAGACGTTCGTATTCGTCGCAAAGCCGCCTATGAACCACGCCACACCTGGCGAGGCGGTCTCGGGCATTGTAGGGGGGGAGCCGGAGACCGAATTTGCCGAGGACGACACTATCTATGACGGGCTTGGTAGAGTCCAGGGTCGCTACGAGCTTGCTGCAGAAGGAGGCGTGAACTTCCTTGGTCTCTAAGTAAAGCTCGCGGAGTACTTCGTCGAATGTGTAGGCCCGCTCCTTGCATTTCTCCATGAGTCGGAAATAGCTGTCGTACCAAGCGGCGCTCTTCTGCCGCACCCTGTAGAACCCGTTGAAAGTCGTCCGGAACTCGCGGTCGGTGCGTACGTCGCACCTTCGGACGTGTTCCTGTAGCCACACGTATGTCGGGACGAACTGTTCGAGCTCGTTCAGACCTCTCTCAATTTGGGCGTCGGTCAGCTGGATTGTCATGCCTAACTCCTCGGTGGCAAATAAACGCGTCCGTCGCCGAGCGGGGCATCGGTCGCCTGTCGTCCGTTCACGCTCGGTTACGCGGACGTCCCCTGCCTGGCGGCGAGCGCCTCGGGGTTGGCGAAATCGACGGCGCGCCCATCGAGATACGCTTCGATAACCCTGGCTGCGGACTCGGCGTAGGTCTGGTAGCTCGTGTCGGCTGGCCAGCCGACGTGGGGCGTCAGCACCACGTTGTCCAGCCCGAGCAGCGGGCTGCCTGGCGGCAGGGGCTCCTCCCAGAAGACGTCCAGGCCGGCGCCCGCCAGCCGGCCCTCCGCCAGCATGCGCGCCAGCGCGGGCTCGTCGACGATCCTGCCGCGCGCCGTGTTGATGAAGTAGGCGTCCGGCCGCATGAGCGCCAGCTTCTCGGCCGAGAGCAGGCCACGTGTGCCGTCGTTCAGCGCCAGGTGGACCGAGACGATATCTGCCGTCCGCAGCAGGTCATCCAGCCCAACAGCCTGGCCGCCCACCTTGGCGGCTCGTTCCGGCGTCATGTTGCGGCTCCAGGCCAGCACCTGCATCCCGAAGGCGCCCCTAGCGATCTCCGCCACCTGAGTGCCGATGCGGCCCATCCCCACCAGCCCGAGGGTCCTGCCCCGAAGCACTCGGCCGTAGGGCACCTCCCACCTTCCGTCCCGCATGCGGCGGTCGCTCTGGGGGATCTGGCGCAGCACATCGATCATGAGGCCGAAGGTCAGCTCCACCGTGGAGACGGAGGAGCCGCCCCCGGCGCTGGCGACTAGTACGCCGGCCTGTGTGATGGCTTCAATGTCCAGGTTTGGGCCGACCCGCCCCGTCTGGACGATAAGCTTGAGGCTCGGGGCGTCGGCGAGGAATGCTGCGTCGAAGCGGGTCCGCTCTCTCAGGGCGACGGCGATAGAGACGTCGCTCAGAGCCGGCGCCCGCTCGGGAGGATCGAGCCGGCGCTGAAAGACGCGGACCTCGACGCGCTCTCGGAGCCGGTCGAAAGGCTGCGCTGTGAGGAAAGCGCCATGGATGTCGTCGAGTACGGCCACTACCATCACTGTCCATTCACCTCGCCGGGGCGATGCGGGTCGCGCGGGCCAATGTAGCACGCCGGCTCGATGGCCGGCGGCAGTATCATCGCCCCTGTTGGGCAGTAAGCCGAGACTCGGGAGGACGCGATGGCGAGCTTCAGGGAAGAGATCCATCCATTCCGCGCGCGGCGAGGGCAGACCCGCCTGGCGCTCGGTGGAGTGAAGGACGAGCAGCTCGCCGTGAGCACGGACCGCCACGGCGACGTGCGCTCCCGCCTGCTGCGGATCGCCACGCTCCTGTTCCAGCGGCGCGTCGAGCTCGGCACGACGTTCGCTGCCCTCGGCTGTCAGCAGACCGAGGCGCAGCGAATCCTCGCCCTAGCGATGGAATCGAGGGGGGAGCTGCGCTCGATCGTGCTCGGCGTCCCAGACGAGTACGTTGACCGGGCGCCGGCGCCGGAGGAGTGGACGGTCCGGCAGACACTCGAGCACGCGCACGCCGTGGATCGGCGTTACATGCTGGGGATCGAGTACGCCGTCGAGCGGGTGCACAGCCCGATCGAGCTGCCTCTCCAGAGGCCGACCGCCGGAATGCCCGCGCCCGCGGGGGATGGGAGCCTCAGCGGGGCCCTCGCCAGCATGCTGACTCAGCTCCACCTGACTCGGGACGAGGTGGTGGCCCACCTGTCGGGGATAGCCGACGCGGACCTGAATGCGCCCACCATCTACGGGGGCCGCGAGGTGGATGTGCGGTACCGCCTCCACGCGCTGGCCGCCCACGAGCGCGAGCATTCGGGCCAGGTTGCGCGGACGCTGCGTGCCCTCGGCTTTCAGCAGACGGAGGCGCAGATGATCCTCGGGCAGGCGGAGGTGGCGCGGGGGTCCATCGAGGGCATGTTTATCGGGATCCCCGACGAGCTTCTCACGCAACAGCCACCGGGCGGCCTGCCCTCGGTGCACGACATCCTCGCTACTGCTGTGAGCGAGGAGAGTGCCATCGCGGACACGATCGTAAGCGCCGTTGCCTGAGTGACCGTGTACAGCGCCCCGTAAATTCGTGACCCGGGCACTTCACCCTCTCCCCCACCCTCCCCCGTCGAGGGGGAGGGTGTTTCGCGCTTGTTCCCTCCCCCCTGGCGGGGGAGGGTTACGGAGAGGGGGGAGGGTCACGACTCCTGCGAACTTGTACTAGGGCAGAGAGGAGGAATTTGTATGACCTCAGAATCGAGAGCGGCCACCCGGCCCGGCGCCTACTACCGTTTTCCAAAGCCGGGGGAGCGAGCGGTCGTCTTCGCCGGGTCCACCGTTCTGCTGGGGACGAGCGAGCCCTGGTTTGGGTTGGGCGAGGTAACCGCCCGCTGCCTGGCTCCGTACGGCTACGAGCTGAAGATCCTCGCGGAGACCCCCGGCGCGGTCAACCCACGGTACGTGGCTGACGGCCGGGCAGAAGTAGGAGCGACCAACCCGAGCATCGCTCGGAACGCTCACGCCGGGTCCGGGCCCTTCGCCGGCGAGGGAAGGCGCGACAGCCTGCGCGCCATCGCCACCGTATGCCGCCCGTCGTGGGTCGCGGTCGCCGTGACTCAGGAGTCCGGAATCACTGACCTCGCTCAGATCAAGCAGCGCAGGCTGCCACTCCGCATGTTCTGCGGGTCCGACGATGTCCTGGCCTATTATGGCTTGAGCCGTGAAGAGATCGTTTCCTACGGGGGCAGCGACGTGAGGGAGCGCGGCGGGCGCGACCTCGACCTCCTGATTGGCAACCTGTACCTGGGCTACACCCCGGCCGCCTGGCGTTGGCTGGAGGCGTCGGCCATCTCGAACCTGCGTTTTCTCGACCTGCCCGACGCGCTGATCGAGCGCCTCCTGGAAGCGGGCGGGGGTGAGCGAGGATTCATCCCCCACGGCTATGTGCGGGGCGTCGACCGTGATGTCCAGACAGCCGCTCATCCATATCTGGTCATCTACACGCGCGACGACGCGCCGGACGATTTCGTGCGATCCCTGGCGCAGGAATACGACCGGAAGCGGCAATACTTCTGAGAGACGCACGTCAGCTTCAGCTACGATCCGGACCATGCGGCGCCCCTTGAGGGAGGGTTGGGGAGGGGGGTGATACCGCGTGCGATAGCCAACACTTTTTGGATTCAGGACGCTACTGGAGGTCGTAGGCGACCTCCAGCCCCTCGGCGACCCGCTTGAGCGCGGCGACGGTCGAGGGGTGGAGTGGAATGCCGTGCTCGCGGCGCTCGGCCTCGACCTCGCGCTCCTCCTGGCCCGCATAGAGGACGCGCTCCTCGCCCGCCAGCGTGGGGGTACCCCGCAGCTCCTCCAGCATCTGGTCCATCATCGCGGTGAACTGATCGAGCGGGACGAACGCCTCCACGTCGATGGCGGCGAAGAAGTGGCCCACCTTCCCGTCGGGAAGGTGCATGCCGAAGCCGTGGCCGGAGAGCACGCCGCACATGATGTCCACCCAGACCGCCAGGCCGTACCCCTTGTGGCTGCTTTCCTCCGGAGTGCTCCCGAGTGGCAGGAGCAGGCGCGCTTCACGCGCCGTCCCGGGGGCCGTGATCGGGCTCCCCTCGGCGTCGGTCATCCAGCCCGATGGAATGGAGCGACCCAGGCGAGCGGCGAGCACCACCTTGTTGTGGGGCACGGTGCTGGTGGCCATGTCCAGCGCCCAGTAGCCTTCGCGTCCGGCGGGCACCGCTACGGCGATGGGGTTGGTGCCGAAGCGAGGCTCGCTTCCATATGTCGGGGCTACCTGCGCGCTG
The DNA here is from genome assembly GCA_964417895.1 of uncultured Chloroflexota bacterium. Taxonomy (GTDB): domain Bacteria; phylum Chloroflexota; class UBA6077; order UBA6077; family SHYK01; genus CAYQJS01. The sequence goes on from CAYQJS010000057.1 coordinate 27,205, forward strand.
GCGTTGGTCATCGCTATGCCAATCATTTGGTGCTCGAGCGCCATCTGCGAATAGAAGCCGGCTGCCCCGAAGTGGCGGCTATTTCGAACCGTGACGACGCCGACGGCCCTGGCGCGGGCTTTCTCGATGGCGATCCCCATGGCGTATCGGCCAACGACGGCGCCAGGGCCGCTGTCACCATCCACCAGGGCGGTGTTCGGCGTCTCCTTGACGATCGACAGATGGGGCCGCGGTTTCCACACGCCATTGCGCAGATGCACCACGTAGCCGGGGAACAGGGCCGCGCCGTGGGTGTCCTTGCCCAGGAGGTCGGCGTGCAGCAGCACGTCGGCCGCCTCGCCCGCGGCCCGCGCCTCCAGCCCCAACGCTGCGTAGCAGCGCGCGATCAAGGCCCGGAGCCTCTCCGCGTCCACGCGGATAGCCTCGTCGTCGCGGATGCGAAGCTTCCAGTCGTGGACCACGGCGCACCAGGCCTACTGGAAGATTTCCGCGACCGGGCACGAGAAGCCAGGTACGACGTCGCCGGCGTCGAGAGTGTCGCCGATGCCCAGTGCCACGAGGTCCTGAAGCGAGCGAACCACCTGGATCGTCCTGGTAACGGGATAGACAACCCATACCAGTCGCACGCCCGCCTCGATCCATTCGCGCACCTTCCCCAGTACCTCAGCGGGCGTATCGCTAGGAGAGACCACCTCCACGACGAGATCGGGCGCAATCTCCCAGTACCGGCGCGGTAGACCCTCAGGTGGGATGCGCTCGGCTGGTATGAAGGCCACGTCCGGGGCCCGCACCGCGTCCGGGTTCCGCCGGATGATGAACCCGGCTTCGGTGAGCACGCGCCCGAGCCCCAGCGGACGCACGTGCACGAACAGCAATCCGGATACAGTACCGGCCACTCCGCCGTGCTCGGGTGCGGGTGGCGACGTTGCAACCACCACTCCATCGATAAGCTCGCTCCAGCGGCTTGAGGGCAGATCAGCGAATTCCTCGGCAGTGAGCAGTGGTGTTACGGTAGCCACAGTCATCCTCACCCGGCCTCGCGGCCGATGACACCCATTGTACCGACTTCCCGGATGTGCCCCAGGAAGTGGCGGCGGGCACACTTCTGCCGCCTCACCCGGCGCCTTCGGGCCCGCAGTGTCGAACAGGAGCCAAATACGCCCTCCCCCCTCGCGGGGGAGGGCTGGGGAGAGGGGGATCCTGCTTGCTCACCAAACCTTGTGTCGCCGAGCAGCGTGAAAGATGTCTTGGGCGTGGCCATTTGATGCGGCGTCCGTAGGGGCGACGCATGCGTCGCCCGCGGGCGCGGCGTGCCGCGCCCCTACCAGCGCGAGCGCAAGGATACTCGCTCGGCAACGCTTGTTGCACTTTGAACGTGTAAGTCCGCCGGAATTCGGTGCTTCTGACCATACGCTGGTCCTGCGCCAGCAGCTAGGATTGCGACCGACAGAGCAGCGCCCATCAAACCGTATGGAGGACGTCATGATTTCCCCCGCAGGGCTCGCCAGGCTCATCGGCATGACGATCGTGGTTGCGTCTCTGTCGTTCCCTCTGGCCGCCGACGCTCCGGCGGCTCCCGGTGCCCAGGCCCGGGCCTTCCGGCTCGAAGAGGCGACGATTGCCGATATCACAGCCGCCTTCGACGCGGGCGCTCTGACGTGTCGGCAACTCATACAGCTGTACCTCAATCGCATTGCCGCCTACGACGACGACGGCCCGAAAATCAACAGCATCATCACCGTGAATCCGAAGGCGCTGGAAACCGCGGCAGCGCTGGATGCGGAGCGCGGATTGAGCGGTCCAAGGAGCCGATTGCACTGCATTCCTATCTTGCTCAAAGACAACATCGATACCTTCGATATGCCGACGAGCAATGGCTCCGTCATCCTGAAGGATGCGATTCCTCCTGACGATGCTTACATCGCGCGCGTGCTGCGCGAAGCGGGAGCGCTCATTCTGGGGAAGGCGTCGATGGGCGAGTTCGCCGGGGGCAGTTACAACACGGTAGACGGCCAGACCAGCAACCCCTATCACCTGAGCCGAGCTACGGGCGGTTCCAGCAGCGGTTCCGGCGCCGCGCTTGCTGCCAACCTCACCGTCCTGGCCGTGGGAACGGATACGAGCACCTCCGTTCGGGGGCCGTCGTCGTTTAACGGGATTGCTGGGCTGAGGCCGACGACCGGGCTGATCAGCCGCGACGGCATCGCCCCGAAGAACCTGAACTTCGATACCGCGGGCCCGATGGCCCGTACGGTGACCGACATGGCGCTTCTGCTCAATACGATCGGTCGCCCCGACCCCGCTGATCCGGATGGCCTGAGTCTGGAGATCTTTGCGAACCATCCGCCGGCGGCTACTCGCGACTACACGGAATTTCTGAGGAGGGGAGCGCTCAAGGGCGCCAGAATCGGCGTCGCGCGCGACTACTTTGGCGGCGACCCGGAGATCGATGCGCTCGCCGAGGCGGCTATCGTGCAGATGCGAGAGCTTGGAGCCGAGATCATCGATCCCATCTGGGTTGATCGGAGGTTCCTGGAGGATTTCGGAACCGTCCGGCGGATCGCGGATTACCGATTCAAAGCGGACTGGGAGGCGTACCTGGCAACCTTCGGGCCAGACGTGCCCAAGACTGTGGAAGAGTTCATCGAGATCTACAGGACAGTCGTTAACCTCTCCCCACTACCGGTCGAGGACAGCGTCATGAGTCTACTCGAGCGGTCCCTCGTCACGTCCACGGGTGATCCCGTGTACCAGGACCTTATCGAGAATGTGCTGCCGGCGAATAGGGAGAAGAAGCTCGCCATCTTCGGTAGACACGGTCTGGATGCGCTCGTGTTCCCGTACAATGCCACCTTCGGCTCGCCCATCAGCAATCCGGCCTACCGGATCGACGATCCGAGCTTCGTGCGGTCCAGCGTCACCAGTCCCGCGACGCTAGCAGGTTACAGCTCTATCGGCTTCCCGGGCATCGTCGTGCCCATGGGGTTCGGGTCCCAGGGTCTGCCTATGACCATTTCCTTTATGGGGCGGCCGTTCGACGAGGGCAAACTCATCGGCTACGCCTTCGACTACGAGCAGGCGACAAAGCTGCGCCGTCCTTCGCCACTCGTCCGCCACTCCCCGGTGAAGTGATCAGCTACTGACCCAAGCTCGGGGGGCGTGCTACTATCGGGGCGGGCGGCTTTGCCTCTCGCTATCGGGGCGAATCTCGCCGTCGGGAGCGCGCTCATGCCTCTGACGAACGTTTCCCCGGGCGCCGCGTATGGGTGGCGTGCCCGCTTCGGCTTGCTGCAGCCCAGCATGGTGTCCGACACCAATCCCTTCGAGTTCTATTCGATGGCTCCACCGGGGGTGCAGCTGGTGCTCACGTCCTTGGGGATAGCTGACGGTGGCCCCCGGGAGGAGGCATACGACCGAGCCATCGCTGGGATCGAAACGCCGATCCGCCGGCTACTGGCCCGGACCGTCGACGTGATTGTCCAAGCCGGCGTTCCACCCATCGTGAACAAGGGGTGGGGCTTCGAGGATGAGCTGCGGGCGCGGGTGGCCCAGTGGACGGACGTTCCCTTCGCCTCGGACGTCGGTTGCTGCATCGCGGCGATGCAGGCCCTCGGCATGCGTCGGATCGCCATGCTGGTGAGCGAGACGATGCAGCAGAGCTTCGCTGAATACGTCGGCCACGCGGGGATCGACGTGGTCGCGGCGGGCAGCGTGCGCGATCCCGCCGGGCAGGAGCCAGGCACCCTGCCGCTGAGCGTGCCCTACCGGGCGGCGGTTGCTCTGCATCGGTCCGCCCCCGATGCCGACGGCGTCTGGATCCCCATCGCCGCCCGGCCGTCCGTGGGCATGATCGAGGACCTCGAGCGGGCCATCGGAGTGCCCGTGGTCACCAGCGCCCAGGCGATGATGTGGCAGGGGCTGAGCCTGGTCGGCGTGGCTCCAGGTGAGGTGGTCGGCTTCGGGCGCTTGTTTCAAGTGGGCGCCGCCACGGCCTCCACGCGCCAGCCCGCGCCCGCGGCGCGCTCGTAGTCATAGCGGGTCCCCGTCGGTGTACCCACCGATCAGCTTTACGAAGGGCAGCGTCGCCCCCGCGACATTGAGCAGCCGCTCGTCTGCCGTCCACAGGTTGCAGCCCGACATCTGGGCCAGCGCGACGTAGTGGGCATCGTAGGCCGCGGCAAGATTGTGGCGGTCGGCCACGGCGAGCGCCGTCTCATGCAGGCGTGGGGGCGCAACGAGCGCCACGGGCATGCTCAGGAAGTGTTGGAGCAGTTGCGCGGCATCGGAGAGGGACAACCGCGGCTGTCCCCGCCGCATCCGCTGCCGCAAGATATTCGTCATTTCGCTCGCCAGCAGGGGTGGTGCCACCATGCGCTCGTCGGCCTGTATGCACGCGCGATAGAGCCCCCTGGCCTGCTGGGAGTAGTCTTCGAGCAGGATCCACTTGGCCGCGAGGCTCGCATCGACGCAGATCATGACAACTGGCGGGTGCGCTCGTCTCGTAGTTCATCGAGCAGCTCGCTCGAAGAAGGAGTAAATTGCTTCACCCCATCGCGAGCCAGGATCTGTTGCTGAAGCTGCTCGGCTGCAGCCAAGGCAGCCAGGGCATGCTCCTTCTCCTGCGTGGTCAGAGGGCGAGCCAGTTGTTCGCGCTTCCGTTGCTCGAAAGCTCCTTCTCGACCCTCGAGTGCGCGTGCGGGGGTAATCAGATCGGCAACCTCGGAACTCTTGAGGCGGATCCTCCGCTGTCCGACCCGATACGCAGGGAGTCTCCCCAAGTCGATCCAGCGCCAGATAGTGGAACGGCTCACCCTAAGGGCCTTCGCGGCTTCGGCGACGGTGATGAATTCTGCTTCGAGCACGGCGGTCATGCGCGATGCTCTCCATGAAGAGGCAGCATTTCCGTTGAGTGAGTAAGCATATAGTCTCACAGATTATCACAAACCTGCCGCCACGTTGCGCCGCCCAGATTCTGGATTGCGCTACGCAACGGATTCCTGACCGTGGCCCCAGGGCGGAGTCGCTTGTCCCGCGGCCGACCCAGAGGTACATTGGCTCAAACGCCAGGGCCGATCCCCAGGGAGGCGCCGCTCGTGGTAGGAGCATCGGTGGTTGGGGTCGGTAACACTGGTCGCGGCCGAAGTGAGGGGCTATGGGGGTGGGGGATTGGGACGCTCCTCCTGATCGTCGCCGCATGCGGGCCCGCGCCCGCGGCGCCTGCCGCGACCGGAGGCCAGCCCGCGCGCGCCGCTAGGCCCAGCGGTCCAAAGACCCTCGTTCTCACCCAGGCCCGGGAGATCGACGGCATTGCCCCCAGCGCACGTACCGCTCCCGAGGTCAGTCACAGTGTGACTGCCGCCTCTCGCGCAAGAACCCCGAGCCGCTGGAGGTTACGGTCACCCCACCCCGCCCCCATCCAGGGGGGAGGGGGAACACGAACTCAGATAGACTCCTTGCAGGAGGTGAGCCATGGCCGTAGGTGAGCCCGCCGCTGTGGAGCAGGCCGAGCTCGATAGCCCCTTTCAGCTTTTTCAGGTCCGACCGCAGCTGCTCGCGAGTGGCAAGGAGGTCACCGTCCTTGCGAAGTCCGACATTCTGACCGGCACGGTGATGGTGGCGGATTCCGGCGGCGAGACCATCGTCCACGCGCACCAGTTCATGGACCAGCTCTTCATCGTGCTGGCCGGGGAGGCCACGTTCTACGGCGATCTCCACGAGATGGTGGCGGTACTGGGGCCCTGGGAGGGCGTGCTGGTGCCACGCGGTGCAACCTACTGGTATGAGAAAACGTCCGTAGAGAACCTGGTCCTGCTGCGCGCCGCGGCCATCGCCCAGAACGCCGAGCGCGAAACGGTGCGGTTCACCGACCAGCTTCGGCCGGCCGCGGCCGTGGAGGTCATCGAAGGCAAGCACTTCGGCGACTAATTGGGTCAGTTCCTGTGGATGTCGGGGTTACGATCACCCCCACCCCAACCCTCCCCCGTCGAGGGGGAGGGGGAAAGAACTGGTCCCCTCCCCCCTTGCGGGGGAGGGTGAGGGAGGGGGGTAACGCCCACATTCATACGAGGTGACCCACTACCGCCGCGCCCCTGCCAGCGCGAACGGCGCACGCGCGACGCCCTCGTGCCGGACATCGATCATCGGGTAGTTCTTCGCCGGATCGCGGACGACCCCCATCGGATCGTCGCCTCGCTCCACCGTCTCGACGTTCGCCAGTAGAAGGTTGTGGTAGAGCATCACGCCCTTGTCGGACGTGACGAGATGCTCCATGGTCCGGTCGCTGATCGGCCCCTGCCCGATCCAGCCCATCTCATCCTGGCGGAGCACCTGGGGCGCGTCCACCCGGCCCCAGGCGTCATACATCACGGACTCGCGGGCAACTGTGATCGGCTTCGGCTCGTCTCCGGGCTTGCAGTTCCGCACGCCGTACACGACGTGCAGCGTGTGGGTGTCGTCCGTGGGGACACGGATCTGGTAGCTGTGGTTTTCCGCCCCGCCCACCTGAAGGATGTTGGGGAACAGGACAGGATGGCCGATCTGCCAGTCGTCACAGTCCTCGGTCTGTCCCTCCAGGAGGCGCCGCTTGTAGATCCCGTACTCGAGGACGTCGAAGTCGATCTTGAGGTGGCGGGGCGTGCTCATCACCGGCGGCTTGCCGTGCCGACTGTTGTAGTAGTTCCCGTAGTGAGCGTGCAGGTACTCGAAGTGCAGGGGGTCCATCGAGTTGTCCATACACTGGACCCAGTTGCACGGCAGCGCCCTGATGGTGATCGTCCGATCCACATCGTCGCGGACGAAACCGGCGAAGCGCCTGAGAAGCGGTCGCGGCTCCGGCCCGAGGTACGCCCAGATCAGCCCGCCCATCTCCTCGACCGGGTAGGACTTGATCTTGAGAGGCAGGCACGCCGGCTCGAAGGGCATGTCCACAACCCTGCCCTCGACGTCGTACGTCCACCCGTGGTAGCAGCAACGGAGGCCATTGTCCTGAGGGATCCCGTAGGCCAGGGCGATGGCCCGGTGGGCGCAACGCTCGCCGATGAGCCCGATCTCCCCCTTCGTGCTCTTGAACAGCGTCAGATTCTCCCCGAGCACACGGACAGGTTGCACCGGCTCCTGGTCGAGCTCCGATCCCACCCCAACCACCTGCCAGTACATGCGCAGCATGTTGCCCATGGGCGTGTCTGGCCCGGTCTGGGTCATCCGTTCGTTGATCTCTTTGGTGATCATGCGTGCTCCCTCCAGCCGTGTGCTCGTTCTGGCGGAACCATAGATGCGCTGCACCGCCGTGTCAATTGTATCTCGGCGATCTGTGGGCCAAAAGTGATTCTGTCCTCCCCTAAGCCAAAAGTGATTTTGTCCTCC
>CAYQJS010000058.1:0-32194 GCA_964417895.1 uncultured Chloroflexota bacterium
AAGCCGCCGTCTGCTGGGACGACGAGCACGCAGTCAAGCGGCTCGCCGAAGTTCGGGCGGTCTAAGCACCGGCAGCGAACCGAGCGTGCCAAGGGTAGTCTCCCGTTATTTTTCGAGACGCGACACCACTATTTCGGATCGTCGGCGAACGCTTTGTTTACATCGACACCGCACCCGATTTTACCCCCGCATTACCCCCGGCCGTGCCTAAGACATCCAGTAGAAACCCAGAAGGTCAATCTCCGGACAAAGAAAAAGCCCCCCGAAGGGGGCGATTCGTGCCTGAAATCATGGTGGGCGAAACAGGGCTCGAACCTGTGACCTTCCGGGTGTAAACCAAATGGTCGCCTCGATAATTGACTCCGTTAACATCTTCGAACAAGCGAGCTAAGCTCCCTGAGAATGAGCTAAGATTTCTTTGTCCGAGGGACAAAGCCCGCGACAACATGCGTGCGGCGCTAGACCGCGGAAATCGGAAATTCTCCTCGACCCCCGACTTCCTTTCTTCCAAGCAGGCTGTCGCGGGTTTGAGTCGCGTCTCCCGTTCCCCCTGACCGCTAACTTCGGCACAACCTGGCTCACTCGGAAACCAGCTTTTTCTAGGAGCGAAGTCTCCGCCTTCAGCGCCGGTTCGACGACAACGGGTCCTCCGCGTTCACTCCTGACGTGGTCCGCGCCTAGTTATCAGCTGAAGCCGCGCGTCGCCGGATAGGACTACCGTCGCCGCTTCAACCGCCAGACCCGCGACTGCGAGTGGTAACCAGGTCGAGATCCAGCAGTGCTCTCCTGGCATTCCATCACACCAAGAGCCGCGGCTTGCGCGATTCGGCCAGTTGGCTAGCTGAGGAGCGCTGGATTAGCGCGTCTCCCTTCGAGGCCGTGGGGCTGGCTGGCGCGCCACGCTACGGGAGAAGATCCTCGCCGCAGGCGAGATCAAATGGCTTGCGGCCGCAGGCACCGCTGAGCCGGGCGGCCGTCAACGCGGTATTGAGAGCCTCCACGATTTAGGGGAGGCGTTCAATGCCGACCAGAAACTCTGCGACCTCCTCGTATCCCTCTAAGAACGAAGTGAGTTCCTCCTGATCGAAGATGTAGGAATTGAGTGCGGGGTTGTCCACAAGGGGCACTACCGTCGTAACCCGGTACTTAGCCGACGCGAATCCTTCTGCGTCGGCGGTCGAAATCTCCACCTCTTCAGCCGGACTCCAGACCTTTCGTGCAAATAGGTCTCGAAGTTCGCGAATTAAGCCCACCGCGAGGTCGACCAGATCTTCTGCAGCTCCCGGTTCGACACGCTCACCATGAATTGCTCTATTCGCCAGAGCAATCACGTCTCGCAAGGCGCCGGCCATCGGCCGGCTGATCACCTCGCGACGAGCTAACTCATCAATCAACCGTGACATGCTGGTTCTTCGCATATCGATATTGGACTGAACCACCGCGCCATAGAGGTCCTTCAGAGCCGCCTCCAAGTCGATCCGCACCTTCGCTAGGGCGACTTGAGGATCCCTCGCGACGAGGTCATAAACGTCCACTCGCTCTTTAGGCTTACGCTCAGCTAATGGACCCGCAAGCTCGACGGCCGCTTTAGCTTGAGCTTGGGCAACCTCACCTCTTCCTATCTCAGCCTCGAGTTCGCCGAACTTAAGCTTCTTAATGAACTCAGACAGTGGAACAATGAGGATCAGCGCGAGAAGACCCAGAGCAATGCCAACCACCTGTGCGGCTTCCCATTTGATGACGTGGACTACCAGCAGGACCGTAGCGGCTAGCATCACCCCGATTTGACTGACCCTGATCAACTTCGTGGCACCTTGTGGCGCCTCAGAGTCACTACTCACAATTGGTCCGCAGCCGCGAATTCTGCGATCGATATTAGCTCAGGAGCACGGCAAGTGCTAAAGCCGAACAGAGTGCGAGGTGGGGATGCGTGCCCAAACAGTTTCTGAAGCACCGGCGCGCTCTCATGCCGGAGGTCACCTGGAGGCGGGCGCGTGATGACGCCTGCCGGCAGGGGCGATAGGCCGAGTGGCTCGTCGATCAGGGGTGCCGAGGCAATAGCATTCGACGTCAAGTCCCTGCGCGCTCACCAAAGCTCGGAGACGCTTGGGAACCACGGTCCGTATCGCGGGCTCGGCATCCAGACGTACTCGTGCGTTGCGGCCGCGAGCTCGAAGGCCGGATCAAGGTTTAGAGCCGGTAGAGTTCCAGTTCCAGAACGCACGAAGTTGATCCTGAGCGGCGCCATCTTACTGCCCTCCTTGGAGCGGGGTTGGCGTCGGGCCACGTCCTACCGTCGACTATTTTAGGGGTCCCGGAGGGATTCGGGCTTCCGCCAACGACATGTCCACGATCGTCTCGCCACTGATGTGACCCCATTGAGTTCCGAGACCAAAAGGATCCCGCGTCTGGATGGGAGGGTACGGTCGGGCGGGCGTGGGGCACGGGTATGGAGTCGGGCACCCCCGAGCGCGGAAACAATCTTTCCAACTCCTGTGGCAAGCTGGGATCAGTGCTCGGGCCCTGCTCCACCACCGGTTTTTGGGGCGTCGGACTCCGCCAGAATCACAGTGAGGTCGCGCACGCGTGTGAGGCTTTCCAGATCCCAGCAGGCGCGCTCCAACCGCTGCGCCGCGTCATCGATCAGGAGACCTCCTGTATTGTCGTGGAACTTTGCTACCAGGCCGGCGTCATCCAACGACGGGTGATAGTCTCTCCCACCTTCGACCACCTGGCCGCGGGCCTCGATCGTCACCCGCACCGGCGCCCAGCGCTCCCAGTAGTTGCCCGTCGAGGTCACCTCGCCGTCACGGAGGGGCTTGAACTGGACCTTCTGCATGAAGGCCAGGATGTCCGGCCGCTGAAAGATGTGCGGCTCCTCCCACGAGCGCAAGGGGTGTACATCGAACACCCCCGCGGCGATGCTGTAGGCGGCGTTCCCCCACGCGGAGAGATAGTGGGTCGGTGGCGGGCGAGTCGCGCCTGACCCGGTCCGCGTGCTGCGAACCTCCACGCGCTCGATCTCGTCCGGCGCCAGCTCATGCTCGCGGACGAGCCGCTGCACCTCGGAGATGGCGGAACTGTTGTAGAGCCCGGCCGGGTAGAGTTTGTAGCTGACCTCGGGCAGCACCCAGTGGCGCCCCAGTTCGCCGGTCAGCGCTGACCAGTCGCATCCCGGAGCGCCGGCGAAGCGCCAGAATCCGATCTCCTCGCCCTCGAGCACGTCGAGGTCGCCGGTCAATCCGCGCTGGGCCAGGAGCGCGGCCTGCACTCCTGTCTGGGTCATCAGGGCCAGGTGGTCGTACTTCGTCATGGGCAGATTGCGGGATGCGAGAAACTTTCGCATCGTCGGGACCGTCGCGCTGTAGCCAGCGATCCCTAAGGCGTGGTGCATCTGGTCCCGGGTGAGCCCGAGCAGCCGACCGGCTGCCACGGCAGCGCCGAACACAACGTTGCCCTGACCGCGAACGGCGCCCATCTCGCCGCCCCCGCTGAGCTGCGGGCGACGCAAGGCCGCGCCAACCCGCCCTCCCACCTCGAGACCGGCGCACATCGCAGCGAACACATCGGCGCCGCTTGCATCTACGGCGTCGCCCATCGCGAGGGCGGAGGAAACGACGACCGGCGCGAGATGCGCTTCGGGCCCGTAGACGTCGAAGTCGAGGCTATTGATGGCGGCGGTATTGGCGTAGCTGGCGAGCATGACGCTCGCCGGACCACTGCTGATCACGTTGGCCTCGAGGGGACCATGCTCTCCTTTGGCCAGATCGATCGCAATCCTCGTCCCCGGGGCGACCAAACCGGCAACTCCACACCCCAGACAGTCGATGAGGATACGAAGCGCCTCGTGCTGGGTCTCAGCGAGTACGTCGGCGAGTCGCAACTCGTGGGCGAACTCCGCCAGGTCCCGGGTATAGGTTTGGCCCCCACTTCCACCCATCGTACTCATCTGGGTACCTCCCTCGGCAGCAGTGGCCGCTGGTCGTTGCTGGCGAGTGATAGCATACGCGCTGCGAAGCTCGTAGCTGGGGGTAGCCGAATGAAGCGTCAGATCGGACTCGTCGGCCTGGCTCTCGCCGGTCTGCTGGTCAGTTGTGCCCCCGCCCAAGGCCCAACCCCAGCAAGCTCGGCTGAGCAGCCGCGTCAAAGCCGAACGCTGGTCGTCGCTCACCGGCACGATCCGCCCTCGCTCGCGCCCAAGGTCGCGGCCAGCAATACGGCCAATACGACCCGCCTGTTCAACGCCGCCTTAGCAGTGTTCGACGCCCAGGGTACTCCGCGCCCCTACCTCGCCGAGGCCCTGCCGCAGCTGAATACGGAAGCCCTGCCCCGGCGGCGAACCTCAGCGCAGTCCGCCGCCAGAGCAGCACACCGCCGAGGAGGACGGCAGGAACTTCGATCGCCAGATCAGCGGTCCATAACATGTCGCGCCACCGGAGCCATCGCTGCACTCGCAGCTGTGACACCACTGAAGACTGCCCCCATCCCATCCTGGGCCAGGGTCAGAAGGCCGAGGGCGACCAGGATCCCCCCGACGGTCCTCGCGGGCACCAAGCCGGCGAGCTTCTGACGGCCACCGTCGATGCTCGTGAGTACAACGATCGTCGTGTAGGCGCTGAGTACCACGAGGGTGACGTGCGGCAGGAACAACAGGCTGAAGGGCGCACCGACGACGTACGTCGTGTAGGTGTAGAGCACGTAGAAGAGGGCGCCTGGCCAGAGAAGGAGGCCGATGAGCGAACCGCGACGGACGAGCCATAGGACACCAAGCAGACCTGGTAGCCCGATAACCAGGTTGAGGGCGTCGTGCGCCGCGAAGCCTGGTACGAGCACCCCCGCCGTCGAGGTCAGGACACGCCTGGCAGCTTCCGCGTCGCCATAAAGTCCCACCGACCCGGCCATTAGGCCGACCGTGGAGACGCCCGCCACCAGGATTGCGATCGCTAAGGTAAGGATCGAGGCGACGGCGAGATTGCGCCTGATCGGCGGTCCAGCGGACGGCTTCAGCCTGGAGGCCGCCTCCACTCGTTGGGGAGGAGGCCGCTCCCGACCATCGGCCCGCCTAATTTCGATGGTCTCCATGACGGCCTCCCGCTACCGATGTCCTTCCGCCTCAATCATCCAGGCCTGCTAGTCGGCCAACCATCCTCGCGCGGGCAGTCCCAGCCAGGATCACTGGATAGGTTTGCTGCCCACCCTTTTGGGTGGGCCGAAGTTGAGCACAAGGCTTGGCAGCGCATGAGGGCGGGATTCGGGGGTTAGAAAAGGCTGGGTTCAGACTGTTGGGCCGGGTTGCGGAGTATGTGGATTCGGCAAACGCCTTATGAGCGGCGCTTTGCCGACGGCCGTTCCCCACTGGGGAAGGAGCACGTGGGTGAGGCACCGTGATTAAGACGTGGAAGGTTACTTCCGGCATCTCATTATGATGTGCCGCATGCAGGCTAAGGCGGTGCGGAGCCGGCCGCCGCGAACCGCTGCTTTGCCGCCTCGTACACATCGGGCGGGAGCGGCCCCCTGGTGGCCGCGGCCACGTTTTCGCGCAAGTGCGCGAGGTTTGCCGTGCCGACGATCGTGGTGTGAACGTCGGGGTTGCTGAGCGTGAACCGCAGCACCAACTCCATCGGAGTGATGACCCCAAGCAAGTCGTCGATCTCGGCGCGCTGCCAGGCCGCCCAGGTGTCACCTTCCCGTTTGCCTGGCGAACCGCGCGCCACGCCGCTGCGTCCTACTACGCCCGCCCCGGCCCGCCTCGCCTCGGCCATCGCCAGCTCGTGCTCCCGCTCGACGGCGGAGTACGGGACCTGGAACGTATCAAACATCCCCATCGCGATCTGCTCACGCAGATTCGGAAGCTCGCCGGATACGCCGATCCAACGGACCGTCCCCTGCCGCTTGAGGTCCAGGAGCGCCTCAAGCCCCCCCTGCTCCTCCAGCTGTGCCCTAGTCGGGTTTCCGTGGAACTGGACGACGTCGAGGTAGTCGGATCTCAGGCGCCTCAGGCTCTGCTCGACGCCGGCTACCACGTTCTCAGCTGTGAAAAGGTGCCCACCGGTCCGCGCGCTCGCGGTAGCCGCTGTGCCAACCACGCAGGCGCATTTCGAGCACAGAAAATACTCGGAGCGGCGATGAGCAATGTACCTGCCGATCCGCTCTTCGCTCATCCCGTAGTCGGGCGCCGTGTCAATGTAGTTGATGCCAGCATCGAGCACCGCGTTGAGGATGGCCTCGGCATCCGATTCGGTGATGTCGCGGCTGCGCACCTCGCCCGGTCGGCTCGACGGCCGGCCGCTCAGCTCCAGCGCGCCATAGCCAAGGGTCGTGACCCGGAGACCCGTGCGTCCAGCTGTCGCTTCGGCAGATCGGTCATGCAGCGCTCCGGTTGCGATTCGAGTACCCATGCTACTACGCTACTGCTTGACCGTTCACTCCTTTTTCCCCACCAGGTGCCCAGCGCGGAACGAGTTAGACTGCCCTCGTTGTCGGTCTCCCAGTTTCATAGAAGGAGGATTGTGATGGTGCTGACCCAGGAAGAAAGAGGCGAGAGTAGTGGGTTCGGCGAGGTGAGTAAGGCTACGCCTCCGTACTGGAACCTGCAAGATTGGACTCTTCGCTAACACCGCCGAGCTTGACCTCATGTGGGCGGAAGCAGCAAGCGCGTACTGTTCGCTAGAGAAGCTCCGCCCTCGCCCGGCACATGGTTGGGGGCTCCGCCATGCGCGCGACTGTGGGTGCGCGACATCAGTGCCGCTCACGCACGGGTGCGCCGGGTGGCCTCTCCGTGCGAGAATAGACCTGGCTGGCAGCGCGTCAGGATGCCAGGAGGTGTGTCGAGCGCGGATTCACGCGCTTGCTAGCGGGAGTAACTCAGCTGGTAGAGTTCCTGCCTTCCAAGCAGGCTGTCGCGGGTTCGAGTCCCGTCTCCCGCTCCACTCGACAAGCAGCGTTAGCGCAGTGACAAGTAACTACCGCTGCTGGAGCCCTGTTTCCCCTGTTCTGGACGAGCCGGGCGAAGGAAAATAAGCCCGAGAGTCCCTGCCTTTCGCGGTTTTCTTTGTCCCTCAGACAATGAATCTCTGCGTCTGAGGAGCGCACAATGGCGAGGAAACCGTTGCGGTGGCAGGACTTGGATCACTCCGAGGAAGCTCTTCTCGAGTACGTGGTTGGCCGAGGGGTCACGCAGACCCGGGGGCCGATCGCCGAGTTCCTGGCAAAGAAGAAAGCCGAGCAAGCGCCTAGAACTCACGAGTGGTATCACGACTCGCTCATGCAATTCTGGGCCTTCGTTGAAGAACGCGGCCTGACCACCATTGGCCAATTCAACGAGCACGCGGTCAATCTGTTCCGTTCTGAGCGACGCGAGCGGAACGCTTCTGAGAACACTATCTCCAATCGCCTACGTGCCATCCGGGCGTTTGGCCGGTGGATGGCGCAGAAAGGATGGACGGCCGATGATCCGCTCACCGGCCTCCGGATTCCGCCCTCGAGCAAGCCGCATTTCGACTTGATCCCAGACGAGGTCCGGGCGAAGCTCTTTTCTCTGTTCAGCGCAGATACGTTCTTAGGATCGAGGAACCTCGCGATCTTGGCGATCCTGTCGGATACCGGTCTTCGGCGCGAGGAGGCCGCCAACCTTATCCTCAAGGAAGTTGACCTGGACGCGCATATGCTGCGAGTCTACGCCGATAAAGTCGATGAGTGGCGGTACGTCCCGCTCACAGACGAGGCTGCGGCGCTGGTTCGAAACCATTTGAAGTGGCGGGATCGTTACTTCACTGGGAGGAGCCGGCAACGCCTGAATGGCAGCCAGAATCACCGCAAGTGGTCGCCGCGCGAAATTCAATCCGATCATCTGTTTCTGGCGTGGGACGGAAGAGCGCTCACGCCCCACGGCCTAGCTCAGATTTTGGAATACGCGAGCAAGAAGCTCGGGTATCGGATTCATGCGCACCTTTTCCGCCACGACTGGATCACCCGCAAAGCGCTTGACGGTGAGAGCCCATCGGTCGTGCGACGCTGGGCCGGGCACAAGACCTATTTCATGACGGATTACTACTTTGGACTCGCTGAAGAACTCTTGGGGGCCATCAAGCCGAAGCGGTCGGTACTGTCGGCTGTGACAGTGCCGGGGCTGAGTCGTCGGGGGAGACCGCCTAAATCTGCCTCAAAGTGATCGGCGCGTAATCAGCGGCGACCAGAAGCGGGTCAACTTCTTCCGGCTCCAAGCGCATAGCCAGCCCGAGGCGAATGAGCACATCCCGACTGGGATTTCGCTTGTGCCCCGCGCGCAATCGCCACAAGTATGCGACATCAACCAGCGACGCCTGCGCGATTGCGTTAAGACTTCGGGCGTCCCGCGCAATGTAGCTGTTGAGCAGACCAGCGAGTTCTCCATGAGAGATGTGCTCCCTCGAGCGATGCGGGTCAGGGACGGAACCAGAGCGGGCTGGCCGAACTTTTGGCTGAATCATGTTGCTTGACCGCCGACCTGGCCTCCTTCAACGGAGTCACGGAGAAAGAGGGACACCGGTGACTCGACACCGGGCTGTCGCCAGAGTTCGGCGGTCAGGACGGCAACTGGATGCGATGCTTTTAACGATTCGAGGCTAGCGAAGCGCGCCATCGTAGCGCCTGTCCGAACAGCACTTTCAAGCCCGTGTTCTATTCGGGACTCGCTGGGACCCCTCAACTCATTTGTGAAGACGACGAGAATGCGCATACCGTGGACCCCAAAAGTCTTGAAGTCCTCCATGTAGGCGCCGCTCCGATAGTAGGGCGTGTACTTCTTGAGCTTCCCCTCAACAGCGCCTGACGCCTTAACTGATTTCTCAACTTCCAAAAACAGGCCGGCTTTACGGGGTGTCCGATCCACCGTGCGCTGAATGATGAAGAATGAGTCAGGCTCAAGGCAGGCGCTGGCCATCCGCTCATGTAGGTCCTGAGGCCGCAGGCAGCAAAGGAGATCCCATCCGAGTTCGCGGCATGCGCGCTCAACGCGGACGCGAACGTCATTGATGGCCAGCGTGTGTTCAAGCGGGCCAATGGGTCCTGTGCTGCGGCGAAACTCGACCTCGCCCCATTCTGCGCGCATCAGGCGGCTCCCATTCACGCTTCGACGACCGAGTTTATAGACAGCTGGCTCGTTGACCGATCGCCGGTCGATGCGGTCCAGCCAGCGATCATTGACGAGTGCCGTTAGCCACTTCTGAGCCCGCGTATGTTCTGCAATTTGGAAATCTGCTGCGATCTCAATCTGCTTGCGATTGAGTGCACGGTGTCGAAAGACCGCGTTGATGATGCCGTGCGCACGGGGTTTCAGGTTCATTCCAGAACCCTGCGTTGCGCGGGCGCAGAGCCCGAACGGATCGAAGTGGAGTGAGGGATCCCTACGCCGTTCGGGGGGCTTCCAGGCACGAAAAGCGTCCGAGCCGCACGGACGCTTCGCGCGGACACTGGCAACCACTCGGAAGCGTTAATCTTCATCGATGTCATGAAGCCACTGAGTCGGATTGGTGCCGGAATTGGCGCCGTTCAGTTCGGCCTCGACCTCGCGTCGGGGGCGGGTGTGCTTGGCTCGGCTTGCGGCTCGGATACGACCCAGGGCGTCCTCGTCAGGAGGGACGTCAAGGGCCGCCGTGCGAATGTCAACAGCTGGCATCGTGGCGCCATTCACTTGGATCCGCACGATGGCCTCGTAGCGGTCGAGGGCCTCAACGTCCTCAGGCGAAAATGGGCTTACGCCCTGGCGCAGCCGTCTAGCGCTATCCGCTCCCGCTCGGAACACGATGAGGGAGCCCGTATTCCCCAGGGCACCCTGCGCCAGTTCCTCCCCCCAAGCGTGAACGTCCTGTGAAATGGCGATGACCGTGCTGCGTAGCTTCCTGCCCTCGCGCCATAGGATGGGGAGGCTGGCCCCTTGAAAGCGGCCGCTTTCGTCGATCGTGATGTAGCACGGCGGGTGGGCCACTCTTGGCTGTTCCAGTCGAGGAGCCAACGCCAAGTGCAGACGGTTAAGAACCACGTCGATCAGCTGGTCAGCTCCCGATGCGATGCTCTGTCCCGCCGAGCTGACGAGAAGAATGCCGTGATTGCGCAGCTGGTCCCCTAAGTCCAGACCCTGCGATTGGCAGAGCATGTTTCGAATCGCTGGGGACCGATAGAGAGACCGTAGTCGATGCATGACCGGACGAGCCCACTCGCGCTGGTTTGCTTCCGAGGTACTTTCGTAGTCGGCCCAGAATTCGTGGACGGCTGAGCCGCGGCTGACCTGGCTCAGAGCTGCTCTGCGATATGCGCCATCGCGCAGTATTCGCGCCGCGTCGAGCAAGGAACCCTGCGTGCGGCAGAGGAGAACCGTAAGGCCGAATACCAAGTCGGCCATCCGTGATGCACTCCAGCCATCAGAGAAGATCGACCTAAGCAGGGCGTATGTGATCTCGTCCATCGCGTCCTCGGAGACGCCCGACGGCCGTTTGAACAGCGAAAGCGATGGAGGATGTTCGACGTCACCCAGTTCGAGAAGAGCGACATGGCACTCCCGATTGCGGGGTATCGCGCGGGTTGCCAGGTCGTCCACTGCGTAGTTGTTGGGATCGAACAAGGCAATGAACGGCTGATCTCTCTCTGCAAGGAGAAAGCGGTTGATCTGCAGGGCGAGGGTAGTCTTCCCGCTGCCTCGCCGCCCCAGGACCACAGCGCCGCCGGCGTCGAGATCGGCGCGCGGCAATCGCACGATCACGTCGCGACCGCGCTCCCGATGGATGCCCAACGGTATACCGTCAGAATGGATCAATTCCGGTGGCAGCGGCTGCAGTGACCGCTTGAGGTGGCGGACGCCCGGCACCAAGATCCGGTCAGACGGCGGATGCCAGATGGCCGCCACTTCGGAGTCCCCTAGATACATGGATGCATGGCCTTCGCTCCACGTAACGGCTCCGATGTCAGGCCCACCCTCCCATCTCCAGCTCGGTACGGTCAGCCCCCCGCCGGCGTGAAACGCGGACGCGTAAGCAGCCTGCAGACTGCGCGCGCGGCTCTCGAGATGCTCGCGCTCAGAGCCAGCCAGACATACACTGCATTGAACTTCGAAGCTAGGCCGAGCGAGACGGCTCTCCAGGAGCGTCTGTACACGGGTCTCGAAGCGAGGACCTCTGGGGAGCGAGTTTGTCGCAGTTCCCAGCAAATCCCAGACCGTCCCGGAGTAGATCGGCTGGGTGATCTCCCGCTCCGCCAACTTTCTTCGCTCCTCGGGAACCGGACGAATCAGGCATCGGAGCACGAAGCGTTCATCGAGCCCTAATGGAGCGGCCTCAAGTACCGCGCCAAGTGGATCCCAGTTGCCGAAAACTTCCGGATCACACAGCGGTTCCCAGTCGTGGGCCCCGGGACGTGCTATGGCACCCACCAGGCGTAAGACCGCAGCTGGCCATGGCGGAAGCGCCACGCAGTCCACATCCCAGGCTGGAGCAGCGCCTCGCAACGCGCGCTCCAGCTCGATCATTCGCCTCGCCTCACACCGCAAGCCGGCCTCCACCGATCGATCCGTGGCACGAATTTCCAGAGCGACGGGGAAGCCGGTCCCGTGTACTCCACGGAGAACCGCCATCGCAGACCCCCAGTCAGTGGGTGCAGCCAGTGCGCTCACCCGGAGCCATAAGCCAGGCGAAGGTTCCGTCGATCGCGGCGCCCGGCTGGAGTAGTTGATGGACGGCGATGGGCGAACGAAGGGTTGGCGGCTGTAGGGAATACGGGTCATCGAAGGTACTCGTCGAGGCTAGGAACGACGAAATCGTGAGATGGCTGCGACGACCAATCGTTTCGTCGACTGCAATACGCGCACACGCAAAGCGTCACGACGAGCGCCGTGCCGGCGAACAGCCAATTCCCTGCTAGAAGAGGGGCGATGACCAGGGCGGTAAGCCCGAGCATGCCGAGGATAGCCGGCCAGCCTCCTCGGCGATACGCAAGACGTCCAAGGGCAAAGGCCCCGATAAGGACGAGGAAGGCGATAACGGCGACAATGGCAATGCCCTTGACCAATAGCTCCGCCCACTCGATTGGATCGACTTGTTTCATTGCCGCATTCCCCTTAGGTGCTCGATTCATCCTCTGGTAGCTGCTGGCTATCCAATCTTGAACGAGCTCGCTCCCCAAGGGAGTCCAGGGCTGTTTGGAGCGCGATGACAGCCAGACGACGAGAGCGATCAAGTTCGAGATCAGAAGCCGCGACGTTCTGTTCCATCTGGCAGACCGCGTCTACCGTCGCTCGGAGAGCCGCCAAGTCGTCTCGGAGTCCTTGCGCGTACCGAAAGTGGGCTTCACGGCTAGCAATGCGTATGCGTGCTAGCCTGCAGGCCAGTCCAGGCGCTAGGAGAAGCTCAAGGACGTATGAAAGAGTTAGCGCGGGCCAGAGCGACGCGGGCACGCGACTGCCCACTACCGTCTATGGATGATGTTTAGGGCCTCTGCGTCCTGGCTGTCTGCCAACCGGGCGTGGCGCACGCGACCCCGGGCCGCCATATCGCCCACGCAATCTGCCGCGACCATCCCTGCCACCGTGTCCGCGGGGTAGCTGTAGACGATCTGTTCGCCGACCGCGACCGCTGCGGCTAACTCTTTGACTCCATAGGTTTCCGCGAGGACCGCCACCTTCTCTGCAAGTGCCGTCTCAACCGCCAGGTGGTACAGCTCAGTGACGCGGCGCTGGTGGGCGAGATCTTGGCGATCGACACCCAACCCGAATGGGCCGCCGCTGCGGACTTCCACATCTGGGCGCTTGGGGAATTGAACGCTCGGCGAACTCGGGTAATGAATGGTGTGACCGTTGGGGCTCGATGGCACCGTCTGTGCCGGTGCGAGGCCTCCGCTATTTGCCATCGTTGCTCTCCTTTATAGATGTGGTTCGGAATTCGGGCCGCCGCTGCATACCGTAGGAGCGCATAGGTGCGTCTCCTGTGGGGAGTAACCGGCGCCCTGTCTCATGGATCGCCATGAGGCGCATCCTGGTCTGCTCGACAATGGCGTCGCGCTCGGGATCTTCGTGGGTGCGACGATGCAAGACTGCAGCGATGTAGCGCGGGGCTTGCTCCGCGATAGCTCTGAGGCGGTCGGCTAAGCCTTCGTGGAATCGGTGTAACGGCTCTTGAATAGGCTCGGGGGTAAGCTCGCAGGCACACCTTGGCATCGCTAAACCTCCTCCAGTAACTTCTCGATGTCACGGAACTGCTTTCGTTTGGCCTGCCCGTCCTCAACCTGAGAGCGCAGCATCTCGCCCAATACCGTCCAGAAGCTGATGCTGACGACGGATAGAGTCGAACCCTGCACGATGGCCATGGACTTAAGCGCCAAATCCGAGCCCACGTTGAAGAAACTCGTCACGACATCGATTGGGAGGATCGATAGGCCGAACTGATAAGCCATCAAGACGTTAGCCAACGCTTGAACGAGGAAGAGCGAAATCCCGCCGATCTGCAGCTGTCGTCTGATTGCCGGGTCAATAGGAGAGGCCAACGCCACGATGGCAGCAAGCATCAGGCAAACGAATGCGAACCCGCTCGCGTAGGCTAGCCATGGCTCCTGGGTCCAGAGGAGCCAGTGCGCAAGCTTCCAGTAAGAAGCCAGTTCGACGAGGACGAGGGCCGCGAACAATGCGCCGATTCGCCACCGGGTGGACATGACAACCTCCTCTATTCGCTCCGTTCGACTAGTTGCGATGGAACCGGATGTGCTCGATCTTCCTTGCTAATTCAGCTGCGTCCTGTTCGGAGAGCGGCGGATTGAGTGCGATACGGCCGAAGCCCCAGCCGACGCCCTGGAGGGGCGAAGGAAGCCCTTCCTCACGAACGACTGAACCGGCCTTACCACCCGCGCCGTCAATCTCGTCCACAAGCTTGTCCTCAGCCATCCTCATGCACCCCCCCGGGGCCCTCGAAATTGCCGGGCGCCGGCGACTGTGTGTTTGGTAGTTGACTAACTGTAGTTGGATACTACCAATCCCCGGTGTCGCCTGTCAACCCAATAGTGAGCTGGAGATAGTTTTATGCTAAACTACAGCCATGGATTTGAAGGCGTTAGGCGAGCGGTTGGAAGAGAGACGGAGAGACATTGGCTTACCGCGGGCAGAGCTCGCCAGACGGATCGGAGCCACCGAGAACTATGTCTGGATGATCGAGCGGGCCAAGAGACGGCAGAACGGTGAACCGTCTCGGCCTGCGAAGGAATTGCTTGAGCGTTGGGTCTCAGCGCTGCGCTGGGGCCCAGAGCAGGAGCGCGCTGTAATGAACGCGGCTGGATACGGAGAAGTGCTGAATCGCTTTGCATCCACTGCCGTCTTCGGAAGCGCGGTACCTCTTGGGCAAGAAACCTTCGAGGATGAATTGCGGAGAATGATTGCCGATACTGAGCTGCCGTATGGGAAGCGGGTCGAGGCCCAACGCGAAATTCTCGAGCTAGCCCGGGTTGTATTGCGGCTCAAATTGGAGGGTGCGGGATGAACGAAAGCGGTAACCCACGGCGATCGAGTGCAAGTGGCTGTTTCGCCTGCCCTCACGCTCCGGCAGCGGATCTTGACTGGGGCGGCGCTAGTCCATATCCAGGCTTCAGCGATCCGAATGGCGCCTACTACTCGATCGGCCTCACGGCGGGCTACTTCCCTTATGCCACCTGGCGTGACGAGGGGAACTGTATTGTTACTCCCTTCCCGCCGTCGGACGCAGAGATGTTTCTCGCCGTCGCTCTTCATGAAGTCAATGGGCATTATGCGATAGATTCTGTCTCGAAGAATCTCGTGCGCCATCTGATCGCCCAATCTTATCAGTCAATATGGCACCTTATGCAGGGACCTGACACTAATGCGTGGACTTCATTGCAGCGATACAACAGATATATCGCTCTCACCGAAAGCATTGAAATGACAGAAGAGCTCTACGCCACGTTACTCGGAGTGCGATCTCTTAGATCGAGGCAGTGCTTCGATAGAGGCTCTGTGGACAGGATCGAGGAGCAGTTTGTTGCCGCGAACTCGCGAGATGATAAGTTCGGCAATCAATTCCGAGAGTTTTATAGCCAGCTGGGCGAGATCTACGACGAGGTCCACGACCTAGCTTATCCCGACGACGTGGTAGGGACCATCGTTAATTACTCCCAGTCTTGCTTCGGGCTGCGGAGTTTTCAGCTTGAGCAGGATATTGTGTTTGATGTCCGGCTCGAGCACTTAAGCGAAGAGTCGGTACTCAGTCGGCTCCGGACGTCGATGAAGGCCATTGCGGAACTGTTGGGTGGTAAACAGGATCTTAAGGCATGGACTGTGGATGACTGGGGGAAGTATTTGGGGAAGCACCTTCCTGATGCGGGGGGATTCGCCTGGGCTCACGGCGAAGTCGAACGTTTCATAGAGCTTAGCTTCGAGGCGGCGAGGCGGAGGCCGATGGGTTTAGGCCCAGCGAAAGCCCACACGTTCAATCCGGTGGCGGGGATGCTGTTTTTTGCGGAAGGCGATACTCAGGCTTTTATTGCGCAAGACGTTGCGGCGTTCCACCCTGCCCATTCAGCCTGGATGGCGGCACACGGCCGAGGGGACGCACTCTTGGTTGTCGGACCCCGGGCAAGCCACGCCCTTTTCTTCACGCCTGCGAAGGCATTGCGTCCCGGCACGGTTTTGCCGTTCCCTCATGTCCGTCGCGCGCGCGATGCGAAGCGGGGGGACTTGGACGATATCGAGGTTAGATTAAATATGCAGGCGGCGATGCTCTACGAGGCAATGCGGCAACAAATAGCCGTGGGGGAAGGGCCGGTGTGCCCAGTGGCGCCCCTGATGGAGGGAAGGTGCTGCGGCATGAAGCCCTTGATTCAGCAACTTTGGGAGTCGGTCGGGACATTGGTCGCCAGCGTCGGTCCGCCCATGGAGAACATTGAGAGCCGGGATCCGTGCCGGATGGGCTAGACGCGGTCTGGACTCGGGCGGTCCGAGACGTGTGGGGTTACTCAAACACCCCGGTTGCGGGGTGGGGACGACGGCGCGGCTGCTTGTTCTGGGGTTCTTCTCCGGAATCGGTGCCGGATCCGGGGCTACCAGGGGCTGGCTTGTCAACTCCCTTGGACGCTTGGTCTTCGGTTGTCGGGCCGGGGTCTTCTGATCCGGCTCGGTCAGCGCCTGATTGCTCTTCTGTCAATCCTTTGTTCGCGGGTGGCGACTCTGGGCCACTTTCCGGGTTGCCGCTTCTGCCGGACTGCGATATTTCCTCCTCGACCTCATCTGTCATTAATATATAGCACGCTATCACAATATGGTATTAAAGTCAAGTAGCGGTTAATACAAGTCGGGGGGGCCTGGCGACCGTGTCGGTACCGAACTATTGTGATGAGCTGACCCTCGGTGTCTCGACGGCTTGGTCGAAGAACAATACGGTCTTCCAAACAGGGTCCTCGCCATAGTGGACGGCCACCGGGGACGCGAGCAATCACTCGGCCCTTGGCGCTCGTGGGGACCTGCGGCTCGCGGCCGACACGTCCGGTTAACCCGACACGGTCGGGACGTTCGCCGGGATCTGCTTGAGCGAGGATGCGGCGCCCGGGATAGGATCCGAGCTACGAAGGGCTGATACGGGATCGAAGAGGATCCAAAAGGTGTGCGCCGCGATGGCTCAACCCCAGCTAGCCCGAGATGGGCGCGGGGTTGAGCAGTCCACGCCGGCCGCAGCTGATCGAGACCATCCTGTAGATGGGCGTCGAGAACCACCCGGCGGGTCGTGTTATCCGGGCAGAGCGCACACCACCCAGCCGTGATGGGCCGCGTTCAGTGGGCGAATGACGACGTCTGTCACCGGCGTGTGTTTCAGAGAATAGGAGGGCCGGGGGTTGCCGGGCAAAGATGTCCCGGCGATGGACAAACAGGTCCAGGTAGGTCTCGACGTGCTTCTGCTCGATCACGGTGGAGACGCTTCTCGTTCTCCATGCACGACCCCAGCCGCAGCTGAAGGGTGGTGCACCCATCTCCGGGCACCCGCGCGTTGGCGAAGCGGTCAGCGGAGCCATGGTGTGGGTCATTCCGCCGGTCTCTCGGCCGTGTCAGTGCGCTTGAGGAGGCGGAAAACTGAGAGCGTGTCCATGCGTTCGCCTTCGGGGTCGTTGCTCTGGTGCACGTAGCCTTCGACAACTAGGCGGCTGTCCGCAGGAAGGGCCAGCACTCCTGCGGCGGAGCCGCGATGGAAGGTGGCGGAGTATAGGTGAGGTTTGTCCTGCCCGTCTTCGTGAGCAGCGAAGCGAGCCCAAGCTGTCTTACGCCCTCGGCTGTCGGGTCGTCCTTCACGCACCCGGCCGAGCAGTCTTCCCTGGAGGACGACTGGCCGCTGTTTCTCCTCCTGAGGCTCGATGTCCTCGGGGTCAGCTACCGTCGGTGAGGTATCGTGGCTCCGAGGCCCACCCAGGGAGATTGCGTCCGAAATAGGAGCCCCTGAAGGGCTCTCCGCGGCAGCCTGAAAGTAGATGCTGCCCGAGGAAAAGGTGAGTTTAGCGAGCGGCCCGGTGCTGCTATCTAGCGTGACTGACTGGTCTTCTAGAGCAATCCTTATTGTAGTGACGCGAATAGATTCCTGTTCTTTGGACATGCTATTAACCCCAAAGTAATACAGTTTTGGCAATATGTCAATACTAGCGCTGTTCTATATAACCCTTTGTTTGCGAAATGCCCGAGTATAGGCAGGACCAGCCTGTCCAGCTCCATTAGAGCTCGGTGGCGGCGGTGGTGGGGCACCAAGTGCCCCAATCAGCTTCTCTGCGTCTGCCGCACTGCGCTGATAGAGGGCTCGATACCTGGCAAGGACCCCATCGAGCTCTTGCTGGTCAGCAGGCTCGGATGGGACGGTCAACGTCCGGATCTTGACCGGAGGCTTGTTGTGGAGCTTTACGTAGGCGATTCTGGCGTCAAGGTTCTGGAGCTCTGCTGTCCAGGTCTCAAACTGTTCCGCGATCGACAGATACTGGCTATGCTGCGTTTGACTGAGCGACGCCTCTTTAACGGCAAATGGATCGGCCCGCCCAATGTGCTTTGCCTGAATCTCAGCTGAATCCCGGCCCAGGCCAAAGGCGATCGTGAGCTTGCAGTTCTCTAAAGCTCCGGTAAGGCGTGTGGAGCCAACCTGGGAGAGAGACTGCGCTGAAAGGTAGAGGCGTAGATTGAACTTCCTGCACTGACTGAGGATGTGGCCAATGGTTTTTTCTTGAGCCGCAAATGAAGGCCACTCGTCTACGAGGAGGGTAAAGGGAGTTCTTTGCGATGGAAGCGTGTCTGCCCGGGAAAGGGCTGCCTGCTCGATCCTAACTAACAGGAGTGCGCCAATCAGTAGCCTGGCCTCGGGATCGCTGACGTTGCCGAGGTTGATGATGAAAGACTTCCTTTCGTCCATTAGCTGTCGGAAGTTCAGCCAGTTATCCGGCTGGCCCAGGGTCAGCCTGGTGTAAGGCGAAAACGACAATAGAAATGCTCGCCTGAGTGTCGATCCGGCCGCTTGCGCCTGGTCTCGACCCAGCGCATCGAACCAAGCGAAGGTCTGGTGTATGAGCGGGTCAGAGACCTTCTGCAAACACCGGCTGCGAAATTGAGCGTCGACCAGCACCTGGTAGAGGAAGGTGATCGGTAGCCCATTCGCAACCAACACCGCTATCGACGAGAGGAACAAGGTCTGGAAAAGCGGCGCCTCAGCGAGTTCCGGCCAAACACGGAGCATGGCGTCGAGCACCAGTCGCGCTACAGTTGAGGGGCTGCTGTTGGGGCTCTCCGGGATCAAGACGTTAAAAGGCACGTAGGAGTCGTTGCCCCAATCGATGTAGACGAGACGCTCGAACGCATCGGGGTTCTTGAAGAACCCCTCACGGGTGAGGAAGTTGAGCGTGTCGAACGACAGGTCGAAGTGCGGCTCAACCAACCCAACCCCGTGGCCCTGGTTAAGGTGCTGCAGGAAGATGCTCTGGAGGAGCCGACTCTTACCTGACCCGGTCGTGCCCCAGATGGTGGCGTGGAGTTTCTGATCCTCAGGTGTCAGCTTGAAGTGCGGCAGCCTTACTATTGGCATGGAGGGCTCAATCGAGCCGAGGACGATGTCCCCGCTCCGATGCGTTCCTGTCGGCCGGCTCTTCCCTCCGTGGGAGGCCCAGACAGCTAGAAACACGAGCACGCCGCCAAGTATCGCCGCAACAATGAGTAGCTCCATCATGAAGCTCCGCGGGACGTGCTTTGGGGTGGATTGAAATGAATAGCTGTGGGGGCGGGCGACGGGAGCAACGCGATCCTGGGACCGCCGACAACTTGCCAGATCGTGTCGAGGATCGTCGTGTCGTGGATGTGCTCCCTGGGTGTCGACCAAAAGATCGTCGGGTCCGTGTCAGCGGATAGGAGCCTGGCCTCTTGCGCGGCCCATTGAGTCAGCGCCTGCTGGCGGGAGATATCTGGGACCACCCACAGCACTGGGCGCTCGTCTACCGGGGCGTGGGCCAAGTACGCCCTGAAACGAGCCCTTATGCGCTTGGACGCGATAGTGCCCATGTCCATCTCGAGTCTGGCACTCACCTCGGCACCGTCGCTTAGACGAAGCCGAAACTCTCCGTCGGAGATGAGTGGGATCAGCGGGGCCGTGGCTGTGCTGGTCGGGGGGCGGGGGTCTGTGATCTTGAGGATGGGTGGGGCACGCAGCTCTCGCTCTGATGTCCACTCGACCAACTCCGCAAAACCCGACCGAGCGCACGCTATTTCCAAGCTGCATCGGAAATCGCAGATCGCCAGGTGGTGCGCGCCGATGAAGGGTGTGATGATTTGCCGAAGGCGTTTTAAGTCAGAACGCGACAGGCGCAAGTGCTCGGCTAACACGGCTCGTCCCTTGGGGCCGAGGGTGAGAAATAGGTGGCCGGCTCCGAGTCCGGTCAAGGAGGGCAAACGATCAGCGTGGAGATAACCCGCCTCGACCAGTTGATGAATACGACGGTAGCACGAGTTGCCGGTGTCCAACGTCCTCTCCGATACGCCCCAGAACCGCCGGAAGAGATGAGAAACCGCGCACCCTCCATACTGATAGACCATCACAAGTATAGAGATGTCCCTTTCAGTAATACATATGCGAAGTCGTGACACATCCATCACCATAATAAGCTAGACCGTGAAAACATTGGTGTCAATACGGTAGTTGCGAATCATTAAGGTAGATTGATCGGTCAGATCTTCGGATTCATCCTTGTCGAATGTTGGCTTATACCAGTCCAGCGCTTCGAGATGACCACAAGGAAATCCGAGCTCCTCGGAAGGTGAGCTGCTCGGCCGGCCCGAAGCCGCCTGCGAGCCGTTAGGTCTCGCAGCGCCCTTGAGCCCGTAGCGCTCGGCGATCTTGTCGTAGGTCGCCTTGGCCCAGGTCTCAGCCTGAGCAGTCAGACGGAACTCGTCCGTCGAGGCGATCACGGTGTGTTTGCCGTCGGTTGACAAGATCACCTGGAATGTGTTGGTAGCCATTTGCTCACCCCCTTCCTGCAACGCTCTGTCGTAACGTTTCCACCCGCGAGCGCAGCGAAGTCGTTGTCAATGGGCGAAGCGAGCACAGCGAGCGAAGTTCATGAGCCTCGCACCATCTGGTGCGGGGCGAACCCTTGACTGACGAGCTGGCGAGCACATAATGAGAATCAGGCAGAGCGGCGCATTGCTTTGGAGGGGTGGCGGGGGAATACAGATTGCTGGCCCAGTGCAGATGGTCGGCTTCGCCTAGGTTCTCAAAGAGCACCTCGAACTGATCTATGCCAACCATGCACCAGAGAGCCCGTCACAGGCGACCGTACACCTATGTCTATGCCGTCCCAAACGGCTGTGAGCTCTGCCCGCACTCGGCGCAGCGGTAATGCGGTCTGGGAGGTGCGGCCCGCCGATCGTGGCTGGCTGGATCCTCCGCACGTCGGGGCATGGCGGCACTACAATGCATCCGAAAGTCCCCTTTTTAGGAGTAGTCATGTTCTCGATGGCACGCCCTAAGAAACCTCGGGAGTTCGTGCTGATGGCCCTTGCTCTTGCGATCCTGATCCCTAGCGGGGCAGTCGCATCCCAGGACCAGACCTCAGGGGCCGGAGCCGAGGCGAACGCGTGGACTGTGTTTCTGACAGGGTCTGGCACCGAGCCTGGCCAGTTCAGACGACCATTCGGACTCGCCATCGACTCTGAGAGAAACGTCTACGTTGCCGACACCCTCAACAATCGGATTCAGAAGTTTTCGTCGGACGGCGAGTTCCAGGCAACCTGGGGTGGCGGAGGCACCGGGTCTGGGCAGTTCCAAGACCCGAAGTCCCTCGTGGTCGGATCAGATGGCACGATCTACGTTGCCGATACTCAGAACCACCGCGTGCAAGTCCTCTCGCCGTCTGGGGACGTGCGGGCTGTTTGGGGAGCATGTGAAGGGAGTTCGTCAGCTGTCGGGCCAGGAGGATGTTTGGAGCGAGGCCAACGGCCTCTTTTTCTGCAGCCGCACAGCCTAGATTTGCATCACGAAGGGAATCTCTACATCCTTTCGTACCACCGAGTTCATGTGATTTCTCCCAATGGGATGGTGGTCCGTTCGTGGGGCGAATTCGGCTTAACTGAAGAGCCGGGCTACTTCAGCGAGCCACCGGGAATTGCCCTCAGTGGCGATGGCAGCGTCTACGTGGCCGACAACGGCAACAATCGGATCCAAAAGTTCACACCCAACGGTGATTTCCTCGTGCAGTGGCCAGTCGGAGGCCCACCCAGCATCCCAACAGGCCGTCCGTCCGGTGTCGCCGTGGCGCCGGACGGGGATCTATACGTGAGTCAGTTCAACGAGGGAATGGTAGTGCGGTTCTCCGCGGTTGGGGAGCGGCTCGCTGTCTATCGTGGTGCGCAAGTGGCGGGGATAGCTGTCTCGCCCGAGGGCATGGTTTACGCGGCCGATGTTGCAGGTGATCGTGTTCTGAGACTAGCTGGCCCATGATGAGCGCAACGGTGCCCAATGGCATGTCCCCGGAAATCTTAGTCTGACGGCCTAGCCCATACTGAGTGTGGCTCTTCTGCGAACGGCGGTTTCCTCCACTCTCGCTCAGAAACCGAAGACGCGCAGCTTTCGCGCAGGGAGGAGCTTGCAGCCATCGAGGTATCCGATAATGGATAACGTGCTTAGCCTGCTTCAACAGGTCTTCGGCGCGGTAGTCCTGATAGTGCTGGTGCCGGGCTTGCTCCTCTTTCTCTGGTGGCTTGGCGTCTTGGCGGCTTTCGGGTCTACGCCTGCCGGGGTTACGGACCCAGCCCTCTACCGGCTATCTGTGCGGGCTGCATTTTTCATTGGAATGCTGATCTTCATTCTCGCGGTCGTAGCGCACTTAAGGGGTGTGGATGTTCTTCAAGGTGTTTCGACTGCACCTATGTTGGAGGACCTCTGGAGGTACGTGCTTGCAAGCTCGGTGATCGGTTTCGCGCTCCCCGTGGTCGTCCATCGCTTACTTCGGACGAGAGCGTTCGCGTTCTTTACATTAACGGTCACGGCGCTCAGCGCCACAGCGCTTTATTTCTACGTGTTCGTCGATCGTACTCGCGACGCTGTGGCAGTCAGCACCATCGGTGCGCTAATCGGCGCCTTTTTCTATGTGATGCTCTTCCCAAGTCGAGCAAGGTATTTGACCGAGATCTGGTGGCGCGATCCCGATGCCGAGGGCAATCGGATCGCCCGCCACTCCTAGCCAGGCGACTCATAGCAGGAAGGGCGCCGAACACAGAAACGTAGAGTGGCCTTCGAAGCGGAAACCCTTGTGCGCGAGGGGCGAAGGGCCCCTGGCGACTCTGATGTTGCGGCGGACGGCAGGGATTGAACCTGCCGTCGCAGCCTGAGCGGCCGGCCTGATCAGGAGCCGCGGAGCCGCATCATCCAAGAATGGGGGTAGGTCGCTGAAGCACTGGGAACTCATCCATCAACGGTGACTGGCCACCTGCGCGCGGACGGGGAAAGTGCTGAGGTCGGCGAAAGCTAGCGAGCTGCACCTACAGCCCTACGCTCTGGAGTGGTCATTTCACTGGACGGCTGGCGTACTCGAATCTGTAACGAGAACCCCTCGCCAAGTGCATCTACGTATCGGCGAAGAGAATTGAGGGTATGGGCGTCATAACCCTTCTTCTCGAGACGAGCTACCTGGGCTTGCGAAACGCCGAGCCGTTGAGCCACCTGAGTTTGGGTCAAGCCAGCCGCCTCGCGAGCCTCCACCAGTTGAAGCCAAAGCTCCTTCTTAGCCGCCTCTTCCTCATAGATACGACGAAACTCTGGGTCAGCCATCTGCTTGGCCCAGTATTCATCGTAACGACGCTGTCCGTCTGTCTTGCTGTGTTCTGCTGTTATGGTCATCGCCTCCTTTCTTCGTCGGCCTGGTCGCGAGCCATGAAGTCCCGCTGCCGCCGCTCCGCAATCTCAATTTCGTTTGCTGGCGTCCGCTGAGTCTTCTTCTGGAACCCGTGCAGGAAAACGATTCGGCGTCCTGTGAAGAAGAAGTAAATCACCCTGTAGATATTGGTCGTGCTTTCTTCTCGGAGTTCCCACAAGTCATTGACCAGGTGCCGAACCAGCGGGGCTCGGGCGCTGACATTGCGAACGCGCAGCTGCTCCATCGACCAAAAGGAAGCGGGCGCGTGTCTTTGCGTCCAGACTATCGAGGAAATCCTCGACCGGGCTATGACTCCTTCCATCGAAATAGAACTCGGTTGACCACTCCTTCCGCTCCGGCATTTATACTCATTTTCGTATACACATAGCTGAAAGTCAAGAGGGTAAATGAAGCGCAAAGGCTGTTGCCGTTCGTCCCGATCCCGAGGGAAATTACTATTTCGTCCTACAGCGGCAGGCTGAGCTGTCCGTAGGGCACTGGCTCGGCGAGTTGAAGCACCGGCTGCGTCCTGCGTCCATTTCCTCGCCGTGGTCTTGGTACCACCAGTCGGCACGGAAGCCTGTGCCCAGCCCGATGAGCAGCAAGCGCCACAAGCTCGACCGTGCTCGGTGCCATCATAGTCAGCTCCCAATCCACCTCGTAGATGTTCTCAGCCACTTCGTAAGCATAGAGATCGCCAAACTCAGCAAGAATGGCCGAGTGCCCGCTCCCTAGCTCCTCATCGATCCGATCCAGCGTCGCGCGCCGCGTCGCATCCTTGTGAACGAGGGCACGCTCAAACCGTCCAAGCTCCGCCCGCCCAAACAGTTGAGTCGGCGTAAGACTGATGCGCGTACTTTGAAGTGGACGAGGGTTCCTGGTCCGTTGCAGATGGACGGTCCGAACCACGTTCCCCTGCCGTATCCCGACAGCGATCTTCTGCTTTGAGAGCTCGCCGACGTAGATGGACCAGCTGAGGCGGTCGAAGCCCGCGGCGGTACCCTCAACGCGCAGTCCGAGTAATCTCTTTGCTCGTTCGAGGTCGGACCCTCGCAACCAATAGATGCCGTCTTGTTCCTCAAACAGGATGTGGGAGGGCAGAGCTCCTCGCGCGAGGGGTTGGCTACTCGTTGATGAGGGTGCCATTGCTACCGCCTCCATTCCCACGATTGAGATGCCTCAGCTAGGCTGAGGACACAGGGATCAGAGGAACGGGTGAATGGCGTCACAGGGCGCAGAGGCGAGCAAGGGGAGGGATAAATGGGAGGGGCCCCGAAGGGGAGGAGCCCGTTTATGCTCACCGCCGCTTGCCGTCCCTTGACGCCAGAGGGCGGCAGCCCTAGTGGTTCATGCCGGCGGACAAAGAGGGGTCAGCCAGCGAGCGTATGATCAGCTCTCAGATAGAGACGAGAACCGGCGGCGGGGAGGAGGGCGCGAGATGTCGTTTAAGTCGGAAACCTACCGGGTGCTCATCGCCTCACCAGCGGACCTAGGGGAGGAACGACAAGCCGCAACCGTCGCAATCAACGAGTGGAACGACGACCATGCCCTGGCCGAGGCTACGGTACTGCTGCCAGTCAGATGGGAAACGCATGCGACCCCAGAGTCGGGCGCACGGCCGCAGGATGCGCTCAACCATCAACTCGTTGAGACATGCGACTTCCTGATTGGCATGTTCTGGACCAGGCTCGGCGGAAATACCGGCGTTGCCGAGTCAGGCACTGTGGAAGAGATTGACCAGTTCGTGAGTGCTGGCAAGTCTGCCATGCTGTACTTCTCCAGCCGCCCGATCGATCCCGACAAGATCGACATGGCCCAGCATCGGAAGCTGCGGCGCTTCAAAGAGGCCACCTATAAGCGGGCCGTCGTGGGTCGATTCGCGAGCGTGGACGAGCTAAGGCAATGCCTTGTGCGCGATCTACTGCGACAAGTTCGGATGATGAACGCGGGCAGGCCCAAAAGGCAGACCACCAGGCTGGACGAAGCCCGGGAACTCACGAATCTCATTCGTACCCTGCGCGAGCACGACGTCACGCCAACGGACTACGAGACGTATCGCAAAGTTTTGGCACCGAGACGACGTTCGAGAGCTGGCGCAGTGGACCCCGTGCAGCCTGGAGAACTGGGACCTAATGGCCACCGAGTGGGCTACACCGAGGAAGGAGACAAGGTCGAGTGGATACCCGATGACGAGAACCCCAGCGAAGAGTGGCGACTCGTCCTTCGTCGTGGTGACAAGGCGATGCTGGCGACGTACAACGAGTTCTGGGACAAGGTGTGGTGGAACCGCCACCAAAACTGGCTCTATCGAATCGAAACTGGTGAAGACACCTTGACCGAGGAACAGAAACCGGTCCTGGAACAAGCCCAGCGAGCGGCTAGGCGCATCGAGCGGAAATACGGGAAACGAAATCTCGGATGGGACGATTTCGAGTGGGGTCTGCTGAGTGGACGTATGTCAGCGCTCGCCTGGGTATTGGGGTCGGATTGGGAATCTTCACTCGACACTTAGACCCCTGTAAGGGCGCCAGAGCCGAAGAGATGGGTTACGGTATGCGCTCCTTCTCTGGCGCCCATCACGCCACGCTCGGAGACGCCTGGCACAAAAAAAACCGAGCGCCTCGGAGCTGAAGCGCTCGGTCGTGTTTCTCACCGATCCCCTGGTCGGTACTGGCACCAGTCACGATCCTCGTCCTTCTGATGGCAGCTCCAGAAGGGGCCGTGCTTGCCTTTCATGCGCACCATCGGAGTCTGGTGCACCTCGCAGATCGGGACTGGCCCGTTTTCCTGGGACTGAGCCAGCTTCTGGAGGATGCTCTCGTGGAAGGCGAGCATCTGAGGATCCGTGGTCTCTCGGCGGAGATCCTTGACTGCCGAGAAGACCTGGACAAGCTCCTTGCGAGTGAGCTGCACGAGATAACGGCTCTGAGCAGCTTCTTCATTTGCCTGTTTCATAGCTCTCAGCTCCTTTCTGCCGACGCTCTGTCGGCGAAGCCAGAAGTCGCTCGCGGCTGAGCCGCGTCAAGGGCGGAACGAGCGAGAGCGAGTGACGCTCGAGGAGCGAAGCGAAACCCTTGACGCATAAGCGAAGCGCGAGCTCCACAATGAGAAGACAGACAGAGCGGAGCAGAATGGTTGGAGTGGTGGGGCACCCAGTTTCCAGATGGCCGACCGGAAACATAGGACGGGGAGGAGCCGGGCGTTTTCAGGGCCTCTCGGCCCCCAAAGGCGGATAATTGTGAGCCCCCGTGATCCGTGGGCCAAGTTCCGGCCTGGCGACGATCCAGCGCGGTGGCGCTTTTCAACCCAAGTCTGGAGCGACCTTGCCTAAGGATCTGACGGCTGACGAAGTTCGCGAAAACGACATCGCGGCGATGGGGGAGGGTCTGGGGACCGTCTACAGCGAGCTCTCCAATTCCTGTGCCTGGATCCACTGGAAGTGGGCCGATTTCATTGAGCTCTTCGGCACTTCTCCTGAGCGCATTGAGCTGCTTAATCAGTCGGCTGGTTCGTTCTTCTGGCAGTTGCAAACCAGCCTCTGGAACGATATCCTGCTCCACCTGGCGCGGCTCACGGACCGCCCTCGGACGGGAAGGGATAACCTAACCCTGCAGCGGTTGCCAGAACTCGTCGTCCCAAGGCTTCGTGCGAGAGTCAAAGATCTTCTCGAGGATGTAACGCGGCAGTGCGCGTTCGCTCGAGACTGGCGCAATCGTCGCCTCGCCCATGACGACCTCGCATTGGCGCTGGGCGACTCGACTGCTCGCCCTCTTACACCAGCCAGCCGCAAGATGGTGGCGGACGCGTTGGCCGCGGTAGTACGCCTTATGAATCATGTCCACGGTCATTATCACGACGGCGAGGTGATGTACGAGATGCTCGTCGACCATTCGGCCGTCGCGCTGCTATATGTGATCCGGGACGGCATTGAAGCTGAGGCTGCCCGGCGGACGCGCATCGAAGAGCGAAGGTACCTGCCTGAGGATCTGGTCCCGCCACGTCCTATCTGACGTACCCAGGGTGCGCGACTCTTCACTGCGGGGTTGTAATCAGCACGAGCGAAGCGCTAGCGGAGCTGGTGCAACATTCCCAGGGGCCCCAGGATGGCGCCGCAGCGAAAGCGGAGGAGCCTTGCAGGGGGAGATGGCCCTCGCCCGGGCCCACGCCCATTCTCTGGGGTGGTCTATCCGGCAAACAGTCCGTTAGCCGGGCGAGCAACGTGACAAGGTTACCCTTGTCAGAAGGTTGGGGTCATTCGGGTTAGTGAGCTGTCTCTCACCAAGGAGGCTACCGCCGTCCGAGCTGAGTCTGAAACGGGCAATGAACTGACTCGCCTGCCACACCACGGTTTCGCCTTCCACCTGGGCTGTGAACCGAGTCCAGGCTCCGCCGACTCGCGTCCGCTGGAAACTGAAAAATTCGGGGTATGCGTAGACGCCTACGGCCCGCACGGCATCGATCTGTTCAATGCCTACACGAGTTACCAACCCAGTGTCCCAGGTCCCCTCCCACACGCCGATGGCGCCTGCCAGAGCCGCTGATACTTCCGGCGCGGGGAGAGTTAACGCGAGGTCAGTGGGCCACGGCAGAGTTACTGCGCACCGTGGTGCCGTTGGTGTCGGAACGCGCGTTGGTGCAGCTGTCGGCGTAGGCGTCGGTCTGGGCGTCGCCGTAGTCCTAGGGGTTAGAGTCGGTTCTGCGGGAGTGGGAGCCGGCTCCTCAACTATCTCCTCGGGACTCAGGGCAGGTGTCTGCTCACCTGCTGGTATTGTCTCGTCCTCGGCAACCGCCGGGAGAGCCACCGTAACAGCCACGAAAACCGCGGCGAGCAATAACAAACGTCGCACGCGCTGTA
This sequence comes from uncultured Chloroflexota bacterium, assembly GCA_964417895.1. GTDB lineage: Bacteria > Chloroflexota > UBA6077 > UBA6077 > SHYK01 > CAYQJS01. The sequence continues at coordinate 28,238 of CAYQJS010000058.1, forward strand.
ACCTCCGCCTGCAAGGCCCTAGGCAGCAAGAGGGCGAGTATAGGGAGAGGTTTCAGCACTAGTCAAGCGGAGGTCGTTCCGCGCAGAGTGCTACGACGGACGGCTTTGTCCGCCGCCCCTGCGCTCTCCGTCGCGAAGCGACTACAACCGAGCCGCTGACAAAGGGGTTGGGGGGAAGGTCAGCGGCTCTTTCCTTGATCGCCTCTGGCGATTTCCCAGAGGCTGCCCATCTTTGCGAAGCAAAGATCAACCCCGAAGTGTCTCACGCCGAAGGCGTATTGCAGCAGCGATTAGCTGCTGTTGAGACACGGAGGGGTTGTTTGGGCAGTCGGCCGCGAGCACGGCGAAGTGGCCGACTGCCCAAACAGTTACCGAGCGGCGATTAGCCGCCTGGGCAGCTCTCTTCCTGTCACTTCCCCCCATTTCCTTTTGCGGGCGGGGCCAGTGAGCCTGTGCAGTGAGGTCAACAGGCTGGTACACAGCCAAGTCCACAGGGGCAAGACTTGTTCATGAACACGGTTTGTGTTCGAGTAAGAAGGTGCGCGGGTGGGCGTCCTTCTTTGGCTGCCTCCGCTTGCCAGCTCGCGGCTATTCCCCCGCGAGCTGCTCGAGGGCTCGCCATGATCCCTTCCCGGTCCTCACGTTGCTCTCGGAGAGAAGCAAGTAGCGCCAGCGCACAGCAACCTTATCGTCGGCACTCACGTAGCTGGCCCATCGTCTCGCTGCCTCCCGCTTTCCCTGAACGTCGGCGGTTTCCATGTCTTTGTCCATCTTGACCTCGATGACCCAGTGGGTCTGTTCCCGGTCAATCGCGATGAAGTCTGGGTTGTACTCGCGCCCCCCAGTCCAGAGGATGGGGAGATCGCCCAGTTGCAGGCGCACCCAGAGGTCGATTGTCTCTTCGTCATCTAACGTGTTCGCAACGTCGCGCTCCGGCGAGGAGTCGAACCAGTCTTGTGCGTACAGCGAGCGCCGGAAGCCTTCGTACCCCGCCCCCTTCTTGAAGGTTCCAAACCTGTCGCGGCTCGTCTGCGGGCGGCCGAGACGGACCTTAGCCAATTCTGTGATCTCGACGACTTCGCCATAGGACGGCCTGGACGCGAATCTGCGATGCTCCTCCGTAATCAGCTGTACTAAGCCACCCGCCGCGCGGTCCAGGTAGCCGCTCAGCAGCTTCTCGGCTGACAGACCCAGGCCACGCAGAAATGCGTCGACGATCTGGGCTGCGGGGTACCGTTGATTCGCCCGGGCTGGCACGACGGCAGCGGAGAGCACGTCGTCGATCAGCTGCTTCCGCAGCTCATCTAATGGGAAAAGAAGGGCGGGGGACTCGACACGATCCATTGCGCGAGCCGTGACAAGTTCAGTTCGCCGCAGCCCCTCCGGGCCGACTACGATCTGTGCGCGGAGCGCGATCCGTCGGAGGCTCCCCGCTGGGTCGGCGGCAATGCTTGCCCCGAGCCGCCCGAAGGGCTCAAGGTCTGTGATATCCGCCAGAGAAAAGTCGCTCCTGACCTGCGTCATCCGCAACTGGGGGATGCGCAATGCGGGACGGTTCAACCGCGGCGCCAGCGTAATCTGGAGCTTGCGCAGCTCATCCTCCGCCCGTGTCGTGTAACCTTCGACGCTCTCAATTCCCACGGCCCCCTGCACTCCCAGCTGTTCCCCTGCGGTCAAGTGGAGTTGGCCTGAGTCGGTGCTATCCGTCACGGTCAACGAGGCTTCGACCACCTCAGTCTCTGTTACGGCGACGAGCTGCCCCTGGGCGTTTCGGCGCAGAATGGCCCGAGTTCTTCGGTCGATGAAGTGCTCATTCAACGAGCCGGCCTTCCTCAGCAGTTCTTCGTACCGCTCGTGGCCGAGGACCTCCAGCGTGTCGAGAATCTCCACGTCCGTATAACGGCCGAACGGGAGGCGCAATCCACGACCTAGCGTCTGCTCAGTGAGGATGTCGGAGACCGAGGCTCGCATGGAGGCGATGACGTAGACGTTCTTCACGTCCCATCCCTCTTTCAGCATGCCCACGGAGATCACGATGCGGTAAGGGCTTCCCAGCTCCTCCAGTTTGTCGAGCTGGGCAAGCGCCTCGTCGGGCGCTTTGGAGTGGACGGTTAGGACTCGGTCACTGTAGCGGCCACCGGCGAACGAAGGGTCCGAGACGATCCGCTCGATCTCCTGGGCCTCGCTGATGTCCGGAGCGATCACTAGCATCGCAGGAGCGACCGGCACGGCTCCGGTGTCAGCGCACCAGCGCGCGATCGCCTGCTCTTTCAGCTCCAGGAGCCTCACGCCATCAAGGAGTTTCGTCTGCGGGTCGGTCCGGTCGTCCTTACGGCCCACGAGGACTGGCGTCTTGACGAGCTTGTCGGCTATTGCTGCCGCCAGGGGATAGCGATAGATGATGTCGTCGAGGGGGGTCTTCTTGTCGGGTGTGGCGGTCAGGCCGATGAGCACGCGCGGCCGCAGGTTCCGAATTGCCGATGAGAAGGCCGGGCCATAGTAGCAATGGTGCTCGTCCGCAAATACGACGAGGTCGTCGAGGCTCTGGAGGTGAGCGTAAAACGCTTCACCCAGCCCCTCCTGGAATTTGTGGGTCTTGCGGCCGACCGTAGACTCCGGTCGCAGAAGGGCCTGGACCGTGAAGATGAAGACCTTCACCTGTTCCGAGTCGTCCATTGCGGCCCGCATAGCTGCCGTCGCGAAGTTCTCGCTTGTGATAATCACCGGGCGCACCTCCATGCCGCCCAGGAGGCTCTTGGGATGCCCGGGCGTGAAGTTCGCCACGGTCTTGTTGAGGATCGTCCGGCCAGGAGTAATGACCGCGAAGTTCCGAACCCCCTCAGCGGCGAAGTATTCCATGGCCGAGGCGACCACATATGTCTTGCCGACCCCCGTGGCGACCGCTACGACTGCCTCGAAGGGGGGTGGCTCGCGGTCGATTTCGTAGTGCTGCCCGACCTCGTAGACAATGCTCTCAAGGGCCTCCTTGTTCGGTTGACGCAGCTCAAGCCTCGCAGCAATGGCCTCGATGCGGTCTAGGTCAAAGAAACTCGCGCTCGGCTCCACGCCCGTCACACCTGGACAACGTCGTCGACGGGCTGCCTTCCGTGACTAGGGGGCGCATCTGGGAGCTGCTGCTGTACCCACCGTATCGCTTGGCGGTACTCTTGTAGGATTGACTGGGGGATCTTCCGGACGCTGGACCCCGGCCGCATTTTGCGCAGCACATCCCGGGCCGCCGGGTCGATTGCCGTGCCGCACACAACCAGCCGTTCGTCTTCGGCTAAGGCCGTGGCCAAAAGGCGGACCACATGCTCATTCACCAGCCCATCGATCACGGCCAGCCGCGACCGGCCCCGCTGTCCGCAGAGCGGCGGATCATATTGGTATTCGAAGTGGAGCTGAGCGGCGGTCACCTCGGCGAGCGTGCCGTTTGTTGCCCACTCACTCAAGAAGACCTGCCCACCTTCCTCCGCGAACATCGAGGGAGCCACTTCAAGAGTGCGGAAGCCTCCGCCGCCTTTCCAGCCGATATTGTCTGTGACGCCACCCTGATCCTCTCCGGCGACGACCTTGCTGAGGCGGGGGAGAGCATGGGTCTCGACGGTGGGGGTTTCGCGCTCGACGCCGATCCATCGGCGCCCCATCTTGTGTGCCACCGCTGCGGTGGTTCCCGATCCGAGAAAGCAGTCCAAGACGATATCGCCCGGCTCCGTGCCGATGTGCACGATCTTCCGTAGCAGCCGCTCTGGTTTGGGTGTCGCAAAGATAGACGAGCGATTAAATAGCCTGGTTACCTCTCCCTTGGCCTCGCGGTTATCACCCACTTCGTCGTGCAGCCAGATTGTGGTTGGGACCAAGCCCTCTAGCTCGTTCTGGAACCGCTTCCGAAAAGGGAAGCTTTATGGTGCCCCCCATTGTCAAGACAGCAAAAGGGCTGGTTTAAGTTAAGAGCGC
>CAYQJS010000059.1:0-31747 GCA_964417895.1 uncultured Chloroflexota bacterium
CTCGAGGTAGGGCTGGCGAGCGCGCAGGCCCGTTGCCCAGTAGATCTCAAGGCGGTTCTCCTCTGGATCGCGAAAGTACATCCCCACTGCGTTGCCGTGCGAGACAATCATGTCGAACGTCACGCCATGCTGCCGCAGGCGCTCGTGGAAGCCGATGACATCGGCCAGGTCATTGCATCGCCAAGACACCTGCTGGAGGAGCAGGACGTCGCCGACTTCGCGGCCGCCGCACAACAGCAGCTCGTGGTCCTCTTCCTCGGGGCGGGCGCTGAGGAAGACCATCCCCCTCGTGAGATCCTCGTTCGTCACTTGCAGGCCAAGCACGTCACGGTAGAACGCCTCCTGGTTCGCGAGATCCTTGCAGTGGATGCCCACGTGGCCCAGTCGGGCGATAGATGGCGTCGCCATTTCCAGCCTCCCTCGCTCGGTGCTGAAGCGATGGTACAGACACAATGCCGATCAATGCTTGATCTCCACACCGCCGAACAGCACCGTCGCGCAACACCGCATTCGCGCCCGCAGCGCCGGATGCAGAGTATCATCGTTCGTGGCTCGGAGGGGGGACGGGGTAGAGGACTGGTTCCTCCCCCCTTGAGGGGGAGGGTTAGGGAGGGGGGTAACGCCCGCGTCATGCGGAGTGACCCACTACCTTCCACAATGCGACGCCAAAAGGAAATCCCGGGAGGAGTGATGGCCAAGCTGGAATTCGCACTCTGGGACGCTGTCAGCGACGCGAGCGGGGATGCTGTCGTCGCGGACGTCTACGATGACCACATCCGCCTCGCGCAGCGGCTCGAAGAGCTGGGGTTTCACTCGTATTTCGTCATCGAACACCAGAACTCGCCGGTCGGGCGCATCACGGCGCCCAGCGTGTATCTGACGGCCGTCGCGAGGGCGACGAGCAAGCTGCGGGTCGGCGCGATGATCTGGCAGCTGCCCTTTTACAACCCGCTGCGGCTCGCCGAGGAGGTGGCCATGCTCGACCAGCTCTCCCGAGGGCGCGTCGAGTTCGGGACTGGCGTGGGCGTCCACGAGCACGAGTTCATCCGCTGGGGTGTGGACTACTACCAGCGCACGGCGATGAGCCAGGAGGTGCTCGAGCTGGTCAAGATGGCGTGGACCCAGGAAGAAGTGACCTATGAGGGCAAGTACTTCCACTTTGACGAGGCGTTGCCCAACCCCAAGCCTTTCCAGAAACCCTACCCGCCCATCTGGGCGGCGGTCCACAGCGATGCTTCGGTTGAGTACGCGGCCCGCAACAACTACCACATGGCGAAGAACCTGGACACCGACGACGTGTGTGTCGGGAAGTTCGACCTCTTCCGTAAGGTTTGGAGAGAATGCGGCCACCCAGGGCCGATGTCGCGCATCTTCTTGATGCGGTCGGTCCACGTGGCGGAGACCGACGAGAAGGCGCACGAGGAGGCCCGCCAGTACCTGGCGACCGGGGAGGGACCGCGCTTCGGGAGCGGCCCCATCGCCAACACCCGCATCGGGTGGGGCACCAACGCGCGCGGCATGGGACGCGACAGCGAGATCGAGCACAACAAGGCGCGCGGGATCACGTCGACCCAGGCGGCCATGAGCTACGAGTTCAACATCGAGCAGGGCCTGGCGCTCATCGGCAGCCCGGAGACGGTCATCCGCCAGCTCCAGGAGGGCCACCAGCGCTTGGGCTACGACCTGTTCTGCACGAGCCACCAGATCGGCCGCATGCCCCGCGATCTGGTGAGGAACTCAATTGAGTTGTTCGGTAAAGAGGTGATTCCGGCGTTCCAGGAGGTTCCGGTCGCCTAGCGGCTTCAGCTTGTCATTCCCAGGCCGGCCCCGGAAACCCGGCCCGCTCGGGGTTGAAGCAGCCCGTGTGATCGAGCTTCTCAGGGCGAGCCGAATGCAACCCGAGCAACGTCATCGATCTGGGTTCAGAGCAAGATACGAGCCCGCAGACATGACCCAGATGGCGCAAACTCACGGGCCTTGGCTGGCTTCTCTCACGTCAGACCGCCAAAACTCGGGCGCAACGCTGAGGTCGCCCTCACCAGGTTTGCCCATCAGGTCGTGGCTGCTACCTTCGCAGCTCGTCGCACTTCCACCTCGGGACGGTATTTTTCGCAGAGGACCCGCCAGCGCTCGGCGCCTCGCGTAGCCCGCGCCATCGCCTTGGCGTCCTCTTCGGGGTCCTGCAGGTGGAATGAAAACGGCGGTCGAGGCGGACCGATGTTGATGTAGCCGGCGAAGTAGTGGGTTGTGTAGTTCCCATAGCGTGAGCGGTCCATCTCGTCGGACCCTCTGCTATCACCGCTATCTCCGTTACCCGCCAGCTCTCTTCCAATGGCCCGAGCCCTGTCCCAGTCTCCCTCGCTGGCTGCGTCCCAGAACGCGAGGACGGGCCATGGGCCCGACCACAGCCTGTGGCACCAGAAGCCATCCGCGCAGCCCATCATCATGTACGGATAGAGCTGCCCCTCGTTGCACATGTGCGAGATCTTCCCGTGGATGATGTCGTGCAGCCGCTGAACCTCGTTGGCGCTCCGATGGCTGTCCTTCAAACAGACGATGTTCGGGTTGTTGACCAGCTCCCGGAACGCGGCTACGGGAATGAGCACCCGATGGTTCTCGGGGTTCGAATAGATCATGATCGACAGATCGGGGAACAGCTCTGCGATGTTGCGGTAGAAGGTCGGGATATCCCTCGTCGGCAGCGAATCGTAGTAAGGGAGGCCGAGGAGGACGCCCTGCCCGCCATTGTCGCGCACGAACTTCATCTTCTGGACCACTTCGCGCGGATTCGACGACGTGACGCCATGGAAGAGTGGGACACGGTTGTTGACCGCCTCGTTGGAGGCGGTCACCATTGTCTTGAACTCGTCCCACAGCAGGTTCCAGCACTGGCCGAACGTGCCCATGGTCGCGTAGAAGTTCATGCCGTCTTTGATGCCGCGGTCGAGCCCGTCCTGCAGCGCGTCGACGTTGATCGTGCTCGTCGCGGTCATCTCGCGCGCATCCGGGGTCCCGAAGGATGGCACCATGGCGCACACGCCGAACATCTCACTGGGGGTATACGACATCGCTCGATTCCTCCTCTTCTGACTCGCGATAGATTGGCTCACGATGGAGTGTCCCGTTGGAGACCCAGCAACACTCCACCTGCTAGCAGCGCAATGCCGGCAGGGAGCCCAAGATGGGCCGGCTACTTGGCAGCGGCCCCTGGCCGCCTACGCCTCTTCGCGTTCCTCCCGGTAGTAGTTCAACGCCTCGAGAACGGGCTGATCGTGAGCGGAGAACAGGATCGCCGGCTCGCTGCCGCGCTGTTCGTGCGAGTACCACTCCCAGGTCGGGACCGTGAAGCAATCCCCTTTGCTCCACTCGAATCGCTCTCCGCCCACTACGGTCACGCCTTCACCTTCCACGACGTGGTAGACCGTGGAGCTGGTACGGCGTTGCGGCTGCGTGCGCATATTAGGCAGGAGCATCTGGATCCGGGACCCCAGGGTTGGCAGCAGATGCCCGCCCGACACCGGGTTCGCGTAGTCGAGCAGGATGCCGTCCCATGGGTCGGCCGGCCCTCCCGCCGCGCGCTCCAGAGCGGGGCGCACCTCGGCCCAGGGATACGCGGCTGCCTGCTGCGCCGGATTCATCGACCGACTGGCAGGTTTCACTACGCCCGCGAGGTCCCGCGATCTGCCGGCGGGCTGCGTCAGGGGTTGCATGCGGGTGGGGAAGTCTTCACGGAAGGTCTTCATGCCGATCTTGCCGGTCAACGGTCCGTCGTGGACGTCGAGCCAGACGATCGGGTTGGGCGATTCGTTCGTGTGGTCGTGCCAGCACAGGCTGGGCGTCGTCACATAGTCCCCGGCCGAAAGACGCAGCGGCTCCCCATCGACCGTGGTGTAGGCGCCGTCCCCCTCGACGATGAACCGGGTGGCGGCGAAGGTATGTTTGTGTGCAGAAGCCTCCTCACCCGGCAGCACCAGCTGCACCGACATCTGGACGTTCGGGCTGGTGCGACCGCTCCCACCCGGGGAGACGAGGTTCAGCGTCCGACGATCGCTGTGCGGGCGGGAGTCGAGGCCGATCAGCTCGCCCGCCAGGAAGAGGTTCGTGTAGATCGTGTCCCACTTCCAGAGGGTCGGTTTGAATTCAGGGCGGCGGCCTTCTCCCGGTTGCCAGTGTCCCTTGAGGTTGAGTTCGGCCAACCCGGCCTCGAACTCCTGGATGCGCTTCTCGAGCTCCTCCTCGGTCTGGGCCACATGCGCCTCCTTCTCTGACTCATCGGTCACCGTTCGGGGGCCTACACCGCTCCCGCGCTCGGACGAGCATACACCCTGCCATTCTTCGAGACTGGAGGGAGGCCCGCGGCGACGGTTCTCCACGTATCGCCGCGGTCCGCACTGTAGAAGACGTCGCCGTCCACGGTCGCGGCTGCCACTCCGCAGCCGCCCGGCCAGACGTTCATGCTCATGGCTTCGATGTTGGCGCTGATGTGGCTCGGGAGCCCCGTCTGGACCTGCTCCCACGTCCGGCCGCCGTCGCGGCTCCGGACGATAGCGGAGTCGCAGTCGCCGGTCTGGCGCCAGGCACGCGGCAGCGCATATGCGCCCGCGATGAACACCAACCGCGGCTCATCGGGATGCACGACCAGCACGTCTGGGTACCCCACTCGCGCCTTGTCGTCCGTGAGATGCTCCCAGTTGTCTCCGCCGTCGTGACTCCCCCAGACGCCATCTCGGCAGGTCAGGTAGACCCGGCCTGCGTCTTCTGGTGCCAGCACCATTCGATGGACGTCCGCGTCCATCCCATGCAGCTCCTCCCAGGTCCGGCCTCCATCCCGACTGCGAAAGGCGCCGCCGACCTCAATGCTGACGTACAGCGTCTCCGGCGAATGTGGATCGATGGCGATGTGCTTGGTGTGGGCATAGGTGATCGCGTTGAAGTTCCATTGACCGACGCTGGGCACCTCACGCAGTCCGGCCAGTTCCTCCCAAGTCTCTCCCAGGTCCTCGCTCAGGTAGAGATGAGCCGGGTTCGTACCGGCATAGAGCCGCATGCGGCCGCCAACGGTGTTGCTTGCCATGCAGTAGACGGACGGGACCTCGAGATTGCGATTGCGTTGGGCCCACGTTCGGCCCTCATCCTCGCTCATGAAGACCCCATGGTCATGCGTGCCCGCCACGAGCAGTCCCGGCACGGGATCGAGCAGGATGGAGCTCACCCGCTCCCCCTGCAGGGCTCGACCTGTCTCTCGCCACGGGCCCTGGGTCGAAGGTCGCGCCAGGAACACAATGCCGTCTTCCGTCGCGACGAGCATCTCGTCGGCGGGCGCTGCCGTCTCGAACAGCGTCTGCCCACCCGGGGAAATGCAGCTCCGCATGGTCACCTCCTTCGAGCGTTCAAATCCGCTTGATCGCCAGGTCCTCACGCGGGCGAAGCCGCCGACGCCACGAGTTCCCGGATCTGGGCCACCACGGGATCGTGGCGGTCTCCACGGCGAGCGGAACCACCGCCCCGCGTGGACTCGATCCGCTTGTCGTTTTCGAGATCGTTCCCGATGCGAATGCAGACGTTTTTCGCGGGATCTCGAATGACCCCGATAGGGTCCTCACCCCGCTCTATTCGGCGCATGTTCTCTTCCACGAGCTGACGATAGAGGATGATCCCCTCCTCACCCTCTCCGAGCTCCTCGGTGCTCCGATCGGCGATGGTTCCGCGCGCCATCCACATCACCATGTCCTGCATCCCGGTGACGTCGAGGTCAGGCCATATCGGGTGGCCGCGCGGGTCTAATCCCGGCACTTCCAGGTAGTGGACCGGTACCGTCTCCTGCGCGGGCACTTCTACTTCGGGTGGAAACCGGTGGCCGAAGTAGTCGATGGACCATGTGTGGGTATCGTCCAGGGGTACGCGGAAGATCATCGACCCACGCCCACCCGGGGAGCAGTTCGGGAAGATAACCGGGGATAGGGGACCTCCATCTGAACCCTGGTGGCCCCGCAGCATTCCGTATTCAAAGGGCACCCAGGAGAACTTCCGGTGCGGCCTTTCGGCGCCCGACTGATCCCGCCCCTGGCGCTCGAGCATGTAGTTGCCAAAGTACCCGTGCAGCCACGAGACATGTCTCTCGTCCAGCGCGTTCTCCATGCACTGCAGCCAGTTGCACGGGACCACGACCGATTGGATGGATCGGAGGACCCGCTCCTCCACCAGCTGCTCCCATCGAGGAAGCAGCGGCGCGGGCTGCGGCCCGAGATAGGCGAAGATGAGGCCCCCCAGCTCCTGGACCGGATACGCCGGTATTGCGTACGCCTCCGCCTCTTCGCTGGTGGTCGGCGTGTCCCCGGCCCCAGCCAGGCAGCGCCCGCTCTGGTCGTACAGCGAGCCGTGGTAGGCACAGCGGAGCCCCTCGGGCTCCGGAATCCCGTACACCAGGGCAGTGCCCCGATGGGAACAGCGCTCGCCGACCAGTCCGAGACGGCCCTGGCGGTCGCGAAAGAGCACCAGGGTTTCGCCGAGGATGCGGACCTGCTTGACCGGGTCCTCCTGGAGCTCGATGCTCGGGGCGACCGGCATCCAGTAGCGGCGAAAGAGCTCTCCCATCGGCGTGCCCGGCCCCACCTGGGTATAGCGGTCGTTTTCAGTTTTAGAAAGCCCCATTGTCCGACCTCCTCCTGGGTTGATTACGCCTCGTTATCGAGATGGAGGAAGTTGACGGCGTTGCCCGCGAGCATCGCGTAGCGCTCGTCGTCCGGTACCCCCGCCATCATCTCATCGACCACCTCCATAGAGTGCGGCCAATCCCCGGAGCCATGCGGGAAGTCGGCTGCCCACATGACCTTGTCGACCCCGATCTTATAGCGGAGCTCCACACCCACGACGTCTTTCGTGAATCCCCAGTAGCAGTGGTCGCGGATGTACTCACTGGGCTTTCGCTTCAGGGGCTCCATCCCGTAGAGCCGGCCTCCCCAGTGCCGTACTCGCTCGTACTGGTCGTCGACCTGTTCGACAGCGTACGGATACCAACCGATGTTCACCTCAGCCCAGTAGATCTCGAGCCTGGGGAACCGGTCGAACACGCCCGAGAGAATGAGCTGCATGGCGTTGGCCGCTCGTCCGGCGGTGCCACACAGCATGAACCCTGGATGGGCGCTTCGGGCCAGGCCGCCGGGATCGCGCGCGAACCGGACCGGCGCTCCTCCGTCTCCCCCCTGCCCCCAGGAAACGTGCACCGTGATGGGCATGTTGAGGTCGAGGGCCGCGGCCCAGAACCGGTCGTCATCCGGCGTCGGGAAGGACTTCCCGCCCGGCAGCGCTCCGATGGCGATGCACTTGAGGCCCGCTTTTGCGCAGTACTCCAGCTCGGCGACGGCCGCATCGATGCCGGCATTCGGGATGAGGCCGGTCGCCACCAGCCGGTCGGGATCATAGGCGCAATACTCCTCGGCCAGGAACTCGTTATAGGCGTGGATAACGGCGCAATACGCCGTGTCGTCCCGAATGCCCCGCCAGAAGCCGGAGTTGCCCGCCGAGGTGAAGAGCACCTCCATGTCAACCCCGTCCATGTCCTGTTCGCGGACACGCTGCTCCGGACTGCCGGCGCCCGGGCTTCCTTCGTAAGAAATCCCAACTGGGGAGTGCTCCTCATAGGGCTTGGCTGTAATTGCCAGCCCGAGGATGTACATCGGCCGACTCTCGACGATCACCCCATCCGCTCCGTCGGCTAGCTTGACGAGCCGCGGAGCGTAACCCCGATATTTGGCGGGAACTCTGTCGGTCCAGCGATCCGGAGAGATCTCCAGGTGGGCATCCGCGGATATGACGTTGTATCGGTTAGCCATCGCTCCCCCTTTCTTCGAGTTCTGCTCCTACTTGAAGGAGCAGTATGGATGGTGGTGCATGAGGCAACTGACCTCGACCTTCGCGCACTCCGCTTCGAACTCGCGGTGGACCGCTGGGTCCTGCTGTTCGAAGGACATCTGGTCGCCGCCTTCTTCAGGGGTCCGACTGTAGTCGTAATGCCCCCCGCCCGGTCTGGGCTTATCGGATCCCCAGCCGATCCTCAGCCAGTCCCATGGCTCGGGGCCCACGTTGAAGTGAGCGTGCCACCACCCCTCGGGGGGAACGAAGACCGTCCCCGGCTTCCAGTCGATCCGCACCGTCTGATCCCCGATCGGACTTTTGAGCATCGAGTAGCCGTGGCCCCCGATGGTGGCGACGTGAATACCGGGACCGTGGCGGTGCATGGGCGTGTGCACCCCCGCGCGCGACTCGAACTGGACCGCCGCCCGCACGGCCCCGCCCAGGAAAGCGATGCTCCCCCCGCCGTTGTCCCCCTCGCCGCTGAGCCAGCGGCCCACCGACCTCCAGCCTGTCCCCTCGGCCGCGGCCGAACGGGCTCGTTCTTCGAGCTCTGCCACGGATGCGCGTTCCTTCGGCGCGTACGCATACACATCGGCGATGAAATTCGTGCGCCAATTGCCTCGCTTCCGTTCACCCTCTTTGAAAAAACCCTCTTCATCGTTGAAGAACTCGGTGAACTTGTGGTCGTTGTTGAAGACAAAGTCGAGGCTCTTGAACGTATCGATGACTCTCGGGGCGGCCGTCATGGCGAAGTACCGAGCTGGCTCATCTCCCGACACGTTGAAGTGCTGATGCCAGGCGTTGGGCGGCATCGCGAAGTAGCTGCCCTTCTTCCACTCGAAGGTCTGCTTCTTCTTCGGGTCGTTCCAGACTGTCGTGGCCCCGCGCCCGCCCAGGACGAAGATCAGCTCGTCGTAGATGTGCTTGATCGGGACCGACGACTCCTTGGGGTCCAGCTCGTAGACGTAGGCATCGTTAAAGCCCGCGCTGCCCTCGAGGTTGATGAAGACGCCCTTGCCCCCTCTGGCCTCCCAGGGGGTGACCTCTGTCGTGTAGACGTCCGGTACTGAGAACCCGTAGAGCGTCTCGATCCCCTGCATCTCCTTCCACTTCTGGTATGGGCCCTTGTAATTGCGCGGATCGCGCTGCGTCTGCTCTTCCATCATTCGTCTCCCTTCTTCATGACTGCCATTCCCACGTCCACATCGGGCCGTGGCCCCCCTCGGGCACTCGCGGCAGGGAGACCCCCTTCAAGGACGCGGTATGCGCGACGACTTGCGCTGCCCAGTAGGTCGGGATCCCGGGCAGCCGCTCCATGCCGATGCGCTCCATCTCCGCCAGGGCCTGGATGCGCTCCGATCGGTCGAGCGACGTGAGGAAGGCGTCCGTCAACCGATCGAAGTCTGCATTGGAAAAGCCATAGCGGTTCGCTCCGGTCCACCGGTTCTCAGCCCGAGCGATGTCGCGGCTATGGTACTTGGTATCAAGATCAATGTTGCCGCCAAACAATCCGGAGACCTTGGCCCGCTCCTCCTGGCTGGTCCGGGTGACCCCAAAGAGATTGGAGCTGGCATCGATTCCGAAGCGCCGGAAACCGTCGACCAGGATCTGGCTGTCGCGCTCGTTGGTAGCGCTGGTGAGATACGAGCTTTCCAGCGTAAACCGCTCACCTGTTGGGGTGAGCCAGCCCGCATCGGCGCCACGGGTGAACCCGGCCTCTCGGAGCAGCTGCTCCGCGCGCCGCGGGTCGTACGGATACCTCGCGGTCGCGGCCCGCAATAGGGTCTCGTAATAGTCCGCGTTGGGATGGGTGAAGATCTCTCTGAATAGCCCATGCCCCGCCGTTACGATCCCGGCCAGCGTGACCCGGTCCATCGTGAAGACTAGCGCCTGGCGCACGCGCACGTCGGTGGCCAGTTGGGTGGGCACGGCAAACTCCGGTCGTTGCTGGACGTCATGCCCCTTGGCGAGGAACGTCAGCCAATGGACAGTCCCCGCCTTGCTGTGATCCCATGCCTGTTCCAGGATTACACCGTCTTCGCCCCGCAGCAGATCTTGGGCGTAGTGCGCCTCCCCGGCGAGCATGGTTGCGACGGCGATGTTGACGTCAGTCTGGTAGATCATCCGGATGCGATCTATCCTGGGGCGCCCGAACACGAACCCGTCGAAGGCGCTCATCTCGAAGAATGCACCGGGCTCGCGGCGTTCGAGCTTCCAGGGCCCGGCTCCGATGTACTCGTCGGTCCAGAACGACAATCCGGCGAAGGTCCCAGGGCTCTCCCGGAACGGTTGTTCCAGGATGTGACGGGGTAGCGGCGGCAGGACCGTTGTGATCGCGCCGGCGTCTATGTAGCTGTCCTTCCAGCGTATGAGGAGCGTCCGCGGATCCGGCGCCGTCACCTCCTCGATCGATCGAAAGCCGCGAGCCTGGGAGACCCCGAACTCTGGCGTCGCGTACACCCGCCAGGAGAAGACGAAGTCCTCCGCCGTCAGGGGTTGCCCGTCGTGCCAGAGAAGGTTCGGCCTCAATCCGTAAATGGTCTCCATCGTCCCGTCGGGGAATACGCGCCATGTGTCCGTTTGAAGGAGCGGAAGCGCCTCGGCGAGATAGGGCTGAGGAAAGCCCTGCTCGTCAAGGCGCACCAGCTCCGCGTTGAGAGGGGCTGTGGTGGCGGCGGTGGCCGTGCCGGTGCCCAGTATCTCGAGGGCCTTCCGCGCGAAGGTCGGCGGCTCGAGCCGGTTCAGCATCACCAGTGTTCGCTGTACCGCTTGCGTCGCGGGCCTCCGGTCGTCGCTGGCGCCGCCATCTGCCGCCGGTCTACAGGCCGGGGCAACCAGCAACGCCAGGGTCAGGATCAATGCCCTCACCGAAGCTCCCACTGATGCATGTTCCAGAAGAGGTTGGCGCCGACGGTGTCCGCCGGCCCCTTCAACGCTGCTGCGTACGCTATCCCATTGGCGTTGAAGTAGAGCATCATGCCGGGGACTTGCTCGGTCACGAACTTCGCCATCTCGACCTGCAACCTCTCCCGCTGCGGGCGCTCGAGCGTCGTGTTGAACGCGTCCCAGAGTGCGTCAAAGCCCGGGTTGGAATAGCCACCCAGGTTGCGCCCGGTCCACCTGGTCTCCGAGCTCCCGATCTGCTCGGTGGCGTAGTTGGCGCCTCCCACCTGCCCCAGGCCGGGGAACGTGTTTCGGTTCACCAGATCGCGCTGCTGGGTGGTCGTAATCGTGGAGGTCGCTGTTTCGATACCGGCCCGCACCCAGGTTTCGGCCATGATGGCTTGATGCCTCTCGAACGTCTCCCCCGCCAGGGCTTGGAAGTCCGGACGAAAGCGCTCTCCCGCGCGGTCGGCGAAGAAGCCCTGAGAGTCCTTGAAAAAGCCGGCCTCGTTCATCAACGCTTCCGTTCTCCGCGGATCGTACGGGTACTTGGTGATCACCCGATCCACTTCGGCATAGAAGGGCTCGTCGTGCTCGACCGGGGTGTAGGCGATCACCCCCTGGCCTTCGAACAGCCCGTCGAGGATGCCCTGCCTGTCGATGGAGTAGTTGAGCGCCCTGCGCACCCGGAGGTCGAACAGGGCGGGCGTCTTCTGGTACTCGGGTCGGAACTGGAAGATCGCGTTCTGCGGATTGCCGCTTGGCGCCCAGTACACAGTCCCCTTCTTCGACGTGACCCAGTCGCGCTGGAGCACGAGTCCGTGCTGGAAGCGGATGGCGGTGGGGGTGGCGAGGTGGACTTCGCCAGCCAGGAGGTTGGTCAGGGCAGTATTCTCGTCGCTCATGATGCGGGCGATGATGCGATCGATCCTGGGGCGGCCGAAAACGTAGCCGGCGAAGGCCTCAGCGTGAAGGGCAATGCTCGGCTCCCACGCGGTAAGCCGATAGGCGCCCAGCTGGACATACTCGGTCGTCCAGTAGGGATGATTCAGGAAGGGGTCCCGGGCGATCGGGGCTCCCTGGTAGTCGGCAAAGGGCTGCTCGAGGATATGTCGAGGTAGGGGCGGTAACTCGTGGGTAAGGATGTCTGCGTCCGGATACGGGGAGTCCCAGCGGATCACAACGGTTCGAGGGTCTGGCGCCAGCACTTCCTGCATCTGGTTCTGCGGCTGCGGTCTGAAAACCCCGAGCCCCCGGTCGGTATAGACGCGCCAGGCGAAGACGAAGTCATCCGCGGTCAGGGGCTGGTCGTCATGCCAGCTGAGGCCGGGCCGAAGTCTATACGTGGTCTCCATCCGGCCGTCCGGGAACACACGCCAGGAATCGGTGCGGAGCTGGGGCATTTCCTCCGCCAGCCAAGGTTGAGGAAGGTTCTTCAGGTCTCGGCCCGTCAGGGTCGCATTGAACAGCTCTTTGTTCCCGCGTGAGACCGCGTCCTGGATCTTGGGAGCGAGAGAGGTGGACTCGTTGCGGAATGCGATGACGAGCGTACGCGCCTGTGTTCCGGTTTCTGGCTGGCCGCCACGGGCGTCACCTTGAAATGGCGACTGACCCGCGCAGCCGGTGAGGAACATGGCAATGGCCAGAATGGCTGTGACGCTCGCCGCGCGAGGTCTCCGATTCCCCCGTGCCATTCTGTCGGGACCTCCGTTCTTCGAGCGTGACGCGGGATACCGCCCCCCCTCAGCGAAGAGCCTGAGCATGCACAGGACTTGCGCCCCCGTGCCTTCGTGCGCTGCATCATAGCTCCCGCCATTCCATCGATCAAATAGCATGTTTGGTTCGACTTCGCCCCGCGATAGCCTGGCTGGCGTGTCGAAGGGTGGATGTTGTCCGCCGATCTTCGTCTACGCCTGCGCACCCCGCGCCTGCGGAGCTTCCATCGCAGGATAAAGGGACGTGGGTCGTGAATCCTGACGGGACCATGGTAACGACCTACAAGCTTCGCCCGAACATTCGGTGGCACGATGGCACGCCGATGTCGCCCCAGGATTTCGTGTTCTCGTGGAAGGTCGCCAACGATCGCACCCTCCCGATCAGCATCCGCCCAATTGCCAGGCAGATCAATGCCGTCGATACCCCGGATGACCTGACGCTGGTACTCAGATGGGCAGGGCCTTTCCCCCTGGCCGAGCGGATCTCAGGGCCGGATATGATGCCTCTCCCGTTCCACTTGCTGAGCGAGGTCTACGAGTCGGACAAGGAGGCGTTTCAGCGGCTGCCATACTGGGGCGCGGGGTTCGTCGGCGTGGGGCCCTATCGGCTGCACGAATGGGTGCCCGGGAGCCATGTCGTCGCCCAGGCCTTCGACGGGTATTACGCCGGTCGCGCCAAGATCGACACGATCACCTTCCGTTTTATTAGTGACGAGCAAACGACCATTGCCAATATTGTGTCCGGCGGGGTTGATGGGCAGCTGCGGGGCCTCGATTTCCAGCAAGTGTTGCTGGCCAAGAATGAGTTGGAGCGGAGGGGAAGCAAACCGTACGTCATCGTCCAACCCACCTTCCATCGCATGATTCGCGTGCAGTACGACGATCGAATTGGAGGGGGGCTGGGGCCGAGGCCGTCGGAGATCACGGACGTCCGAGTGCGCAGAGGCCTGCTCCACGCGATCGATCGCGACACGATGGCGGAGACCATTTACCCCGGGTATGGGATCGCGGCAGATGTCATGATGCCTACCGACGATCCGAAGTACGCGTGGGTGAAGGACGTGGTGGTTCGCTATCCCTACGACCAGAGGCGGGCGCAGGACCTGCTCGTCGAGGCGGGGTGGCGGCGAGGAGCCGATGGCATGTTCCGCAACGCGGCCGGGGATCCGATCTCCCTGTATCACCAGACGACCATCGGAGGCCAATGGGAGGCGGCGCAGACGATTGCGGCGGCCAGCTGGCGCGCCGTTGGTATTCCGCAAGTCGAAGAGCACGTCATCCCGCAAGCCGCGCGAGGCGATCGCGAAACGAACAGCCAATTTCGAAGTTTCAACGGCGCCGTCGTGCGCTTCGACACCTTGACCTATACGCGGCAGTTCTTGATCTCCGAGTGTCCAACGCCGGCAACTCGGTGGGCCGGGACAAACGTCGGCTGCTATCAGGATGCGGAGATGGATCGGGTGTCGCAGGCGCTTCTCACCACGCTGGTCCCGGCCGAGCAGCAGCGACTTTGGAGGGAGTGGACCCAGCTATTCGTGCGGGATCTGCCGGCCCTGCCGCTCTTCTACCACGTCCAGGGGACGATATTTCGCGAGGGCTTCACGGGTCTGAAAGGCGAGGCGCGCGATGGAGGCGGCGGGTTTGCTTTCAACGCCCATGAGTGGGATATCCGCTAGCAGATCCCGTGCCTCACGCCGCGGGCAGCAGCCAGCACGTGTCGTCGGGAAACGGAGCGTCGAGCTGGCCCAGGAATCTGAATCCGCGTGTCCGCAGCCCAAGTGCCCCCTGGGCTAACCGGCGACATCGCCCACAATCGTCCGATAGACAGAGAGGCATTGCTCGAATGGCGGGAGGTCGACCACGAAGCTGGCCAATTGGGCGCGCCAATCGCGCTCGATACCTTGCAGCACCCGCACGTCGAGGAAGTCTTGCGGCCCATCGTAGGCAAGCGAGTAAGCCACGGCCTTCGCCCGCAGGAGGCCTCCTACCTCAGCCCAGTTGACCGAGAAGTCCTGCTGGTCGCGAAGGTGCCACAGGTCGTAGAGATCCCGCGGTCGGTTGCGCAGCCAGCCGCGGTCGCGGAGGTGCTGGCGCGACTGGAGGAACGCACGTAGCTTCTCGGCGGCGATTTCCTCGAGACGGTACGTCGGTATGGTGACCACCAGCGTTTCACCGGGAAACTCGTGGATTAGCGGCCGCTCGATCGAGCCGGCCACCAATGGCTCCTGCATTGAAACCTCGATCTTGAGGCTCCCCATTGGCGCGCGCATCCAGGGGAACTGGACACTCACGCGGAACGCACACTGGTCGCGGGGGTGAGGCTCCCGGTACGTCTCCTGAGCGACCGACAAGCTGAACGGCCCGTGTGCTGAAAGCCGAAGCCTGGCCTCGTCAACCGCGCTCCGGAGCGAGTCCGCCAGGTCTGCACAGCTCAACGGCCTGCGGGACGTGAAGTCCAGATCCTCCGAGAAGCGGTAGCCAGGGAAATAGGCCTTGCGCAAGCAGGTCCCTCCCTTGAACACGAGGCTGTCCCGCAGCTCCCGAACGCTCACGATGCCGGCGAGCAGATAACCCAGAGCGTAGTCTTTCTCCACAACGTACTGCGGCTTGCCCAGCGCGCGCGTTATCTCGGCGATGCGAAAGCGAAGGGGCCGCAGTCCGGGAGATCGGTCATCCACCATCGGCCAGATTCTCGATGACATGCCAATCAAGGTTGTGATGACCGCGGCGGGGCCGCCCCGGATCCAGAGGCGTCTCTCCCGTTGCGGGAAGCGACCGAAGGGGATGGAGCACCTGGGACGGCACACCGAGGCGCTCAAGTGCCCAGCCGAGACGCTTCGCGACCGCTCTCACGCCGAGCTTATGCGCGTGCGCGACGAGCTTCTCGACGTCGATCTGATCGAGACGCCCCCCGAGGATTTCCAGCCCGGTAGAGAGCGAACCAAAGATGTGGAAGTGCTGAAATGCGTCGAGCAGGGCCCGTTCGCGGTCAAACAGGGTTACCCTGTAACGCTCGTCCATCCATTCTTCAGTAAGACCGAAAAAGCGCGAGCGGGTGATGGCGACGAACTCGTACCGCACGCCGGCCACGCTCCAGGCCGCCCCCCGTCCCTGCCTAGGGCTTGCTCGCGGGAACGTGCGTACAGGTGACGAGAGCGTAACGGCAAGCGGGATCTGCTCGGTCAGTCCCCAGTGCTGGAGCGCCGACCAGTGACTGATAGCGGATGGAGTGACGAGCGAAGTTCCGATCGCAAACGGATGGGCCCTCGGCAGTCTGGTTATCGGATCATTGATCGCGTACACGCCCTTCTTTAGCCGAGTTGTCCACCGGGCCGCTGAAAGCTCGTGCAGCAGGGTGATGGTGTGTGGGGCGCTAAGGCCCAGGCTGGTGCCCGCTTGGGCAGCCCGCTGCGTTGGAAAGGGGTCGCTGCCCGCGCTGTCGAGGGCGGCGAGAAGCCTGGTCCCGAGGGGCGTAGCGTACGGACGGGCCAGGGTGAATGATTCTGTTGCCATACAAAGGATTTCCCTTATGCTGGCAACAGTATCTCATAAAATCAACCTTAAACCGAGGCCTACTGATGGGTTCTGCTGTCGCCTAAGCGCCCCAGGCGCTAGACGCTGGCCACCTATGATCAACCCACCGCCCCCCACAGCCGCGTGCTCGCGATTCTGGCTCCTTCCGCCAGCGACCGCAGCTTCGCCCACACGACCTCCGGGTGCACTCGGTCACGCCCAGCCGCGGTGCCGAAGCCGCAGTCGGTACCGGCGATAACGTTCTCGCGGCCCACGAGGCGGGCATACCGCTCGATTCGTTGGGCCACCACCTCTGGGTGCTCTACGAAGTTGGTGGCCGAGTCGATGACGCCCGGGATCAGAATCTTGCCGGGCGGGAGCTTCACGTCTTCCCACACCTGCCACTCGTGGGCATGCCGGGGATTGGAGGCCTCGATCGAGTAGGCGCCCGCCCGCACCTGCAAGATCAGGTCGAGAATGTCTCGGAGCGGCACGTCGTGCGTGTGCGGGCCTTCGTAGTTGCCCCAGCAGACGTGATAGCGGACTTGCTCCTCCGGGATCCCATCCAGTGCGTGGTTCAGCGCTTCCACCCGCGTCGCCTGGACCTTGCGGAACTCCTCCAGGGAGGTGTGTCGGAATGACACGTGGCGGTCCATGGCGTGGTCTGGCGCGTCGATCTGGAGGATGAATCCTGCCTTCGCAATGGCCTGATACTCCTCTCGCATGGCGTCGGCCACGGCGAAGAGGTAGGCCTCATCGGTCGGGTAGTACTTGTTCGCCATGGTGTAGTGGATGGTCCCGGGGGAGGCGGCAGGAATGAAGCTCTCCACCGCCGGGGCCTGGGCCAAAGCGCTCCTGAAGTTGTCGATGTCCGCGTCCACGGCTTCTCGGCCCTGGTACACCAGCGGCCCGAGGCAGAACCCACGCCTCATCATGGAGGCCTGCGTGCCGCTCTGCCCGGCCTGGCTGGCCCACCCGGGGAAGTCCTCGGCCTCGGCCCGAATACGCGGCTCCCTATTCTCGCCCCCGAACCCCGCCACGCGATGGGTGACGTAGGTGTTGAAGGCCGGTTTCCCCTGCTCCCCGTCGCTCACCACGTCCACTCCCATTTCCACCTGCTTTCGCACCACCTCTTCCACCGCTGACTTCACCCTCGCAGCGAAGGCGTGCGGATCAGGCGACTGCCCGGCCTGCTGGTCGCGAATCATCTCCAGTAGGTCCTGTGGCCTGGGGAGGCTTCCGGTGTGCGTGGTAAGGATCCGGTCTGTGCTGCGTTTCATGCTTACTCCCTTGCTTCGGGCCGCTACCCGCCGATCACGTCGATACTTGCCACTGGCACACGTAGCGCAGATGGGGCCCTTCACTCATGGGCGCGCTCCCAGTTGCGGATGAATTCGAGGCGATCCCGCATTGCCGCAGCGTCCAGTTCCTGACACAGCCTAACGAGCGCTCGAATCTGAACGCCAACGCCTGTCCGTTGGTTCGTCAAGATGATGATGCCCGTGTGGTGCTCCCCGCTACCCAGCCAGCGACCATGCAAACGCGCGAAGTCGTCAACATTCGACGTATTGATGGCCCTACCCTGTTAGGTCGCGAAAGCCAGCTGCTCTTCATCTGAGAAGTGACGTCTGTCCGCTTCGAATGCAGTCAGGACGTCAACATTGTTCGAGCGGAGCTCGCGCACCAGAGCGCGGGTTAGCGAAGTCTTCGTCTAGGAACAGAGCAAGCACGCCCTAGGAACGATCCGTCTCGCGAGTCCAGCCCTGGGGATACTTGGCTGCAAGCTCTTCACCCAGCTGTCGCTCGGCTTCGACATCAGCCTCGACCTTTTCTCTATTTGCATAGTAGTAGGCCAGGGCCGCGTGAATCCGAGCCAGGTCCAGGTGCGGCAACTCATCAAGGATCTGTTCCGCGCCCATTCCTCGCATCGCCATGGCCGCGATCGTCTGCACTCGAATCCTGGTGTCGGCGAGACAAAGACTCCCGCCCTGGACTCCAGGCCTGGAGGTAATCAAATAACCGATATCGACCGGCGTGCTAGGGCTCATCTCGTTCCTCGACTCCCTAACGTATTGTAGCGTCACTGCTCGGAGGAGCTCGTTCAGGGGCGCGCGGGCTCGGCTCCGATCGAGTCGAACCAGTTTGCCGTCTCCCGGGCCTCTGGGTGCAGGGTGAAGAACTCATCGTCGCGACCACTTGGTTTGAGCGCGTTGAGATACGTTTCCATGCCCGAGCAGGCCGGGCGGGCGATGGAGCCCGGGAGCACCCGCGACCTTTGTAGCCCATCGCGAGGTAGCGGCTGGGCACGCGAGGCAAGGGCGCGACGCCCACCATCGGCTTCGGCAGGCTTCGGCTTCGACGACGCTTCTGGCCCCAGCCAACCACTTCTAGAAGCTACATCCCCATAAAAAGAATACGGCGGCCCGGGGCCAACCCGCGGCCGTCCCCGGCCCTGTTCGAGTGAGACGCTCGTTCAGTTCTTCGGTGATCATCGAGACCCCTCCTCTCCTCGCGTGCGCCGGTCGGCGATCCCGCCGCTCGCCCCTCCTTATCTGAGGTCCCAGAGGTGGGCGTTGCGGGTGATATCCACGGCGTTCGCGTTGACCAGCGGCGTCGCGATGAGCATCGCCTGGCTATCGTAGGCAACGCCCATGATGGGCAGGTTTTCCGTCACGTGGCGCATGATTTCCCGGCCGATCTCCATTCGCTCGGCCTGAGGGATGGTAGTGAGGTAGCGGTCGATGAAGCTGTCGAGCTCCGGGCTCATATAGCGCGTTCGGTTCTGCCCCCTGTACCCGTTCTCGGGCAGAGCTGCCTCGCGGCCCAGGATGCGACGGAGGGAGCTCTCGGAGAAGTCGTTGGGCTGGCGTGTCAGCTCGAACCCGGGCCGGTTGATGCGGTACTCCAGGTCCTGGGCCTGCTGGCGGGGTATGTGGAGCGGTCGGGCATCGACGCCGAAGCTCTTCCACCGATCCGCCGTGGAGAACATGAGGCTGTCCTTCAAATCGTCGTCAGCGGTAGTGCGGATCTCCACCCAGAGCCGCTCGCCGGCGCGGTCGTAGTAGAAGCCGTCCGGGCGCCTGCTGTAGCCCAGGCCCTCCACCAGCTGAGCTGCCATTCGCGGGTCATACTCGTACCGCACCGCGGCTGAAAGCCCGATGCTGAATGTTGATGGGCTATCATCAACCGAAACGTGGGAGGAGAGGCCGAATGCCCGTCACGTTGGTCAGCACGCTGCTGGTTCTCCTGATTGTGGCACTCGTCGGGTGTGCTCCGGCGCCCTCGCGCTCCACCGGGCCGGCGGGGCAGGCGGCCCAGGATGCCCGCCCGGCTGTGAGCCGCACCATGACGATGGTGGTTCGCTATGAAGCCACGGAGCTGCACGCGAAGGTGGTGGCCGGCGGCCCATCCCAGGCCACCAAGCGGGCATTCAACGCCGCGCTGGCGTTCATCGACGGCACTGGGGCGCCCCGCCCCTATCTGGCCGACTCCCTCCCGCAGCTGAATAGCGAGAGCTGGAAAGTGTCACCGGACGGGCGCATGGAGACCACGTACCGTCTCAGGCCCAACCTTACGTGGCACGATGGACAATCTCTGACGGCGGAAGACTTCGCCTTCGCCTACCGCGTCTACACCGCCCCGGGGCTGGGAGCGTTCATCGTGAGGCCCGTGGACCAGATCGAGGAGGTCAGCGCGGCCGACCCGCGAACCGTCGTGATCCGCTGGCGCAACCTCTTCCCAGAAGCCGGGGCTATCGCCACTGGCGATCTCGACCCGCTCCCTCGCCACATCCTGGAAGGAGCCCTCAATGCGCACCTTCAGGATCCTGCCAGCCAGGACGTTTTCATGGGCAACTCGTACTGGACGACGAGCTTCGTCGGACCCGGCCCCTACAAGCTCGAGCGCTGGGACCCCGGCGCCTCGCTTCAGGGTGTCGCATTCGACGGGCATGCACTCGGTCGGCCCAAGATCGAGCGGATCGTCATCAAGCCCATCCCGGATGAGAACACGGCCATGACGAACCTGTTGGCCGGTTCGGCGGATATCGCGTCGGACAATGCGCTGCGCTTCGAGCACGCGGTTGAGCTGAAGCGCCAATGGGACCCCGGCCAGCGTGGGACCGCTCTCATGCGGCCGGGGACGCGCCACTACATCCTCGTGCAGTCGCGACCTGAGCTGCTGAAGACCCAGGCGCTCGCGGACCTGCGCGTCCGGCGAGCGATGATGCACGCCCTCGACCGGCAGGCGCTCAACGACGCCATCTTCGAGGGGCAGCGCCTCATCGGAGAGCATTTCATCGCCCGCGAGATGCCATATTTCAACGACGTGGAGCGCGCGATCACCAGGTACCCATTCGATCCGACGCGCGTTGCCCAGCTCATGGGCGAAGCAGGCTACACGAAAGACCGCACGGGGTTCTTCGCCAACGCCGCCGGCGAGCGGCTGCGGCCGCACGCGCAGTCGGACGGCGCCGCCCAGTTCGAGCGGGAGATGACCCTGATCCAGGACACGTGGGGGCGCATCGGCATCGAGATCGACCCCTTCATGCTCCCGGCCGTGCAGGTGCGCAACAACGAGGTGCGGAATACCTTCCCCGACCTCTACATCACATCGACCACGTCGCTGAGTCAGGGCTCAACATCTTCGCTAGCTCCGATATCGGCACGCCGGCGAACCGATGGGCCGGCAACAACCGTGCGGGTTGGTCGAATCCGGACTACGATCGCGGCTGGGTGGCGTTCAACACAACGCTGGAGCGACCCCAGCGCAACCAGGCTATAGTCGAGATGATGAAAGTCGTTACCGACCAGATTCCGGCCATGTTCCTGTATTTCAACATCAGCCCCATCGGACACGTCTCAGCGATACGCGGGCCCGAGATGGGCACCCCAGAGACGCTGCTCTTCTGGAACATCCACGAATGGGAGGTGAGGTAGATCATGCTCAGCAAAGAAGACACCGAGCTGCTGTGTCGAGTGGGCCCGGGCACGGCGATGGGCAACCTCATGCGCGAGTACTGGCTGCCGTTTATGTATGGGTGGGAACTCGAAGCGGGCGGGCCGCCACAGCGCGTGCGGCTCCTGGGCGAAGACCTGATTGTGTTCCGCGACACCGACGGCCAGGTGGGCCTGCTCGGCGCCAACTGCGCCCACCGTGGCGCCTCGCTCTTCTTCGGGCGCAACGAGGACTGCGGTCTGCGTTGCGTGTACCACGGTTGGAAGTACGACGTGGGCGGCAACTGCGTGGACATGCCCAACGAGCCGGCCGAGAGTAATTTCAAGGAGAAGATCCGCCATACCGCGTACCGCTGCGGGGAGCAAGGAGGCGTCGTCTTCGCCTACATGGGGCCGCGCCAGGCAGACCCGCCCGGGCTGCCCCAGCTCGAGTGGGCGATCCTGCCTGCGTCCCAGGTGCAGCACGAATACAAAGCCGTGGTGGCCTGCAACTACATGCAGGCCTTGGAGGGCGACGTCGATAGCGCCCACATCGGCTTCCTCCACGGTCGGCTGCGCCTGGATGACAAACAGGCCCTGGGGAGCTACCACCGGGATCGAGCGCCTCGCCTGGAGATCATCGCCACGGACTACGGGCTCATGTACGGGGCAAGCCGGACCGAAGCAGACGGGCAAAACTACTGGCGCACAACACAGTTCCTGATGCCGGTCCATACGCATTTCCCCGCATCGTACGACGGGACGGTGCCCTCCCACATCTGGGTGCCCATCGACGATGACCACACGCTGGTCTGGGGTGTAAGGTGGCACCCGGCGCGCGAGGTGCCCGGGCGCGAGCTGCTCCCAGGGTCGTCCATGGTGGGCATGGGACCGATGCAGCCGGAGCGAAAGGGCAGCTTCTACTCCGCCTGGTGGCCGGCCGCCAACGAGGGGAACGATTTCATGATCGACCGCGAGGTGCAGCGGACGGAGAACTTCACGGGCATTCCCACGATCCGGCTGCAAGACGCGGCGATGACGACCAGCATGGGCGCCATCATGGACCGCACCAGGGAGCACCTGGGGACTACCGACACCGCCATCATCAAGGCGCGCCAGCGGCTGCTCGGGGCGGCGAAGGCCCTGCGCGACCGCGGCGTCACGCCCCCCGGTGTCGATCAGCCCGAGCTGTTTCGGGTGCGCTCCTGCTCGGCGATGCTCCCGGCGGACGTGGACTGGCGCTCGGCCCTCGAAGGCTGGCACCTGGCCCGGACCAACGAGGTTTCCCCTGCCCAACTGGCGGGACGGCTGCCATAGCAGCGCGGAATGGGATCGCGCCCTGGCTGCCTCCTCGCGGTGCGCTCTGAGATGGCGGGGGCCTGAGAAGGGTAATAACATACTTGACACACCGAGAAGAGGCGGTTACAATCTCTCATGCGCAGGGAGCAAGAGAGCTTGACCGCCCAACTAGGAACACTACTCGAAGCCATTCACTACTTCTCCGATCCTGACCAGGCCCATGATTTCGTCGTGCGGATGCGCTGGCCGAATGGCGTCCGCTGCCCACGGTGCGGCTCGGACGAAGTCGGCTTCGTCCAGACCCGGCGCATTTGGAACTGTAAATCCTGTAAGAAGCAGTTCAGTGCAAAGGTCGGGACCATCTTCGAGGACAGTCCCATTGGACTGGACAAGTGGCTCCCGGCTATGTGGCTGATCTGCAATGCCAAGAACGGGATTAGTTCCTACGATCTGCACCGTGACCTCGGTGTTACTCAGAAAACCGCATGGTTCATGCTCCATCGCATCCGCCTGGCGATGCAGACTGAGACTTACGAGCTGATCGACGGAGAGGCCGAAGTCGATGAAACGTTCATTGGTGGCAAGGCCCGGTTCATGCACAAGGGCCGTGGAAAGCGGTCTATACTCTGAGTCATGGACAAAGAGAGCCTGACACGCCGAAGCACTCGCGCTTTGAGCGCTTCGCCAAGGCAATCCTCGCCGTGCCTGCCGCTGAACTCGATGAGCAAAAGGCCAAGTATGATAGTGAGAAGTCTGCCCGCACAACGCGTCGCGACCCGAAAAAATCTGCGGCACGAAACAAGCGATCCCAGGACAAGGGGACACATGACTCGGATTCATTGAGGTGATTTCACGAGCCGGTATAGAATGGCACCTTCTCGGAGCCTCTTCGGATCAGGGAGCCCGCTGGCTCCGATTGAATTATCTGGTCTCAAATACTGGTGTGCCCGGGCAAGTTCGTGGCCATCCAAATCGCGATAGGAAATCTCCTGACTCCTTGTACATATTGGCTCGTCCGCTTTTGGGGGGCTTGGATGACCATTTCTGGTGATCACCTCGATGATTTCACCCTGCGCAACGCGCTCAGAAAATCGATATTCGTTAAACCTGCGGCACATTTCTTGGGAAGTGATGCGTACTATCGGAAGGGGATCACTCATGTCTAATAGCCTCTACTGGGAAATTATTGCCCGCATTAGAAACTATCTGACCGGTAATGAGTCGCTTGATGACTTTGAGGACTGGTTTGTGTCAAGATCGTGGGATGTCCACCTTACCCATGATTTGGCCGCTGCCGACCTGGTGGCTGGTATCGAGCTGCGCCTGGCTGAATTTAGTGAAGAACACTGGACAGAAGAAGAGTTGCAGAGATTTCTCATGGAGAAAGTGCTCGCAACCGTGCCTCACGCCGAGATTCGCACCAGCACGACGGCGACTACTGATCACATCACTACTGACCTGCCAGAGAGGGCGACGACGACCGAATATATCGAATCTCTAATGGCGCCCGCGTAAGGACACGTCCGTCCGTCTTCACATTGAACCAGTAAACTCCCTCGTGCTGGACGCCTAGCGTGATCCTATTGATGAGATTGGCTCCGTAATGCGCTGCGGGGATGGTGACTGAATGGGAGGATATCGGCTTGGTGATTCCGCTCGGCTCCTCCACTTCGGTTTCTATTTCAAATCGACCATGAGAATCACCGGCCTTGACTGTGATGACGAAGGTCAACCGAATCGCTCCCGGAGGCATGCGCTCCGGTGCCTCTGTTCCGCTCACTTCGACGTTAACCTGATCGATAACGCGGACAATCGTGAGCACCCCCTGCTTATCTTCGATCACCTGCTCGCAGAATACGGCCATCACTATCCAAGGTCCGCCGCTGCTGTGAACAACCATAGCCACGGATCCTCCTCCTAAATCGCCTTCGGCCGCAGCGGCTATTAGTATCAGATCCTACGATTCAATGTGTCAAGTATGTTATCACCCTGAGACACTCTGCCGCCTCGGCCCTATTCAGCGATCCGCAATCGGCAATCAGCAATCACCTGAGCTCCCACTCGTGCACGTTCCATTCTCGCAGCGTCTCGGGAGCGCTCGCGGTCGGGCCGCGCAGGGCGGCGCTGTGCGCCAGGGTGTCCGGGTTGTAGTAGAGCGGGATGACGCCAACGTCCTCGTGCAGGATCCGCATCAGCTGGATCATGGTCTGGTCGCGCTGTCCCCGGTCGAGGGTCGTATTGAACAGCCTGTCGAGCCGGTCGAACTCGGCGTTGGCCCACGCGCCGCGGTTGAAGCCAGCCCAGCGGTTTTCAGCGAACGGAATGTTGTAGCCCTGCAGCTTGTTGAGGATCACGTCCTCCCTGAGCTGCGTCACGTTCGCAGTTAGCGAGGGGAAGGTGGCTCGCATCATCACGTCGCGCGTCGTGATCTCCGGCACCAGGGTGGACGTGAGGTCCCATCCGTTGCGCCGCAGGCCATCCACCATGATCGCCAGCTCGCGCTCCTCCTGGCCACCGGCGAAGGCGCGGAAGTCGGCCGTGAACCGCTCACCAGCGGCATTCGTAAAGAAGCCGCTCGGCCCCCTGGCCCAGCCGGCGTCGGCCAGGCGCTGATCGGCCTGTCGGATATCGAAGGGGTACCGAGCGATGCTACCGAGCAGCGTCTGGTAGTAGGCCATCTGGGGCGGCGGAAAGGTGTCCGCGATGATGCTCTGCCCTTCCAGGAGGCCGTCGACCAGCGCCTGTCTATCGATGGAATGGGCCAGCCCCTGGCGTACCCGCAGGTCGAAGAAAGCGCGCTGGATCTGGACATCGGGACGGAACTGGATCTGGATGAAGCGGGCCTCGCGCGCGCTGCGTACCACCGTGCCGCCACCCCTTGATGCCCACTCCCGTTCGAGGATCGCGCCCTGCTGGAATTGCATGGCGTTGTTCACCGCGACGTGGACGTCGCCCGCCAGCAGGTTAGCAAGAGCGGTGTTGGGGTCGCTGATCCAGACGAAGCGGACTCGGTCGATCCGGGGGCGTCCCAGCGCGTGGCCGTCGAACGCGGACATCTCCATGAAGGCACCGGGCTCCCAGCGGTCGAGCTTGAAAGGCCCGAGCCCGATGTACTCACGGTTCCAGTAGCCGTGGTTGGCGAAGGCCTCTCCGCGGTCGCGCGCGAATTGCGGTTCCAGAATGTGGCGTGGCAGCGGGTTGAAGTCGTTCTCGTTCAGTTGCGCGGCTCCCGGGAACGACTCACGCCAGCGGATGACGACCGTACGTGGGTCGGGCGCCAGCACCTCCTCGATCAGGTTCTGCGGGTTCGCCTGCCACATCGGCCCAGCCTCCGGGTCGGTCACCACGCGAAGGGCGAAGACGAAGTCCTCCGCGACGAGGGGGGCGCCGTCGTGCCAGGTCAGATTGGGCCGCAAGGCGTAGGTCGTCTCCATGCGACCATCGGGAAAGACGCGCCACGAGTCGGTGTCGAGTCGCGGGAGTGCGCTGGCCAGGTAGGGGTGCGTGTCGCCCTTGTCGTCCGTGACCATCAGAAACGCGTTGAGTAGTCGACGAGCGGACCGCGTATCGTTGCTCGATATCAAGAGCTTGTTGGCGAGCCCCTGGGGTTCGACACGAGCAGCCATCACCATGGTCCGCCGTGGCGCCGCCGCCTGGCCCTGCTCCGCTCCACGCTCATCGCCGCTTCGAACTGACGGGCCCGGCTGCGCGCAGGCCGCGAGGAGCACAGCGAGCACGACGGGCATCGCCGCGAGTGGCAAGCCAGCGCGGGCTCCGCGGCCCCGCGCGCCGGACTGCAGTTGCTCTGTTCTCATGAATCCACGAATCAAGCGGCCCATAGTGCTTGCCCTCCCGCGATCAGAGCACCGGATCGGACCAGTTGGCCCCATCAGCCTCGGTGCCTCCGAGTTCGTATGATACGGGGTGCAAGGAATGCCCCCCTCCCCAACCCTCCCCCTCAAGGGAAGGGGGGAGGGGGATGTTGTCCCTTTCCCTCAAGGGGGGGAGAGGGATGTTGTCCCTCCCCCTCTGGGAGAGGGCGGGGGTGAGGACGGCTGTCCCCTCTCCCTCTGGAAGGGCGGGGGTGAGGGCGTGCCCCGGTGGCGTTGAGCGCAGGAATCGAGGTCGCACCCATGATTCGTGGCCTGCTCCATACAGCCACGGGCGCTGGCCGATGGCTCACTGCCGTGGGGGCTGACCGGAGGGAACCATGAGCGGGCGTCGTACGTTCTTCGGCGGGCTGGTGCTGGCGTCGGTTGTCGCATGGTCTTGCGCTCCTGGGCAAGGCCCGGCAGGCGGCGGAGAGCAACGGGCGGCGGTTGCGCTCGCCGGCAAGACGCTGGTCTTCGTCCACGGAGGCGAGGTGCAGAGCTTCGCCCACAAGGAGCTGCTGCCGACCGCCGGCGCGACGAGTACGCGCTCGGCCGAGGCGAAGCTGCTGGTCAACGCGAGGCTGGTCTATCTCGACGAGCGCGGCCTGCCAGTGCCCTTCCTGACAGAGGCGCTCCCCCAGCTCGACACCGACAGCTGGCGAGTGTTCTCCGACGGCACAATGCAAACAAGCTACGCGCTCAAACCGAACCTCACCTGGCACGATGGGCAGCCCCTGACCGCCGACGACTTCGTCTTTGCCTGGCGGGCCTATGCAAACCCACAGTTCGGGGTCTCCACCACCGGCGGCATAAGGTTCGTTGAAGAGGTAGCAGCCCCGGATCCCCGGACCGTCGTCATTCGCTGGAAGCAGCCGTATCCAGACGCCATCGACGACGTTAACGTCGTCCCACCGCTGCCGCGACACATCCTGGAGCAGCCCTACCAGCAGCTGGCCGTCGAAGCGTTCATGGCCCTCCCGTTCTGGAGAGAGGAGTACGTCGGGCTCGGCCCGTGGCGACTGGAGCACCGCGAGCCGGGATCGTACTTCGAGGCTACTGCCTTCGATCGATTCGTGTTCGGGCGGCCCAGGATAGACCGCGTTCGTGTCGTGTACATCCCCGACACGAACGCCGCCGTCGCCAATATGCTCGCCGGGCACGTGCACTATGCGATGGAGAGTCTGCTTTACGGCGAGGAGGGTCTCACCCTCGAGCGAGGATGGGCTGGCACTGGCGGCGGCACCGTGGTGTGGGAGCCGATCTCGGCTCGAGCCATGGAATTCCAACAGCGACCGGAATTTGCCGTTCCCACGGAGCTGGCGACCGACGTGCGAGTTCGTCGGGCTCTGGCGCACGTCATCGACCGCGAGGCGCTACTCGAGGTCCTTACGGCTGGGCGAGGGTTGCTGCGCGACGTCTTCGCCCACCCGTACGCCGACGACTACGACATGATTCTCCGGGCGGTGCCGGTGCGGTACCGCTACGACCCGCGCCGCGCTAGTCAGCTCCTGGAGGAGGCGGGGTTCAGCCGTGGCGCCGATGGCGTCTGGATCAGCTCCACTGGCCAGCGATTCACCCTCGAGCAGTGGTACATCGCCGGCGCCACCAACGAGCGCGAGAGCCACATTCTCGTCGATTACCTCCGCCGCAACGGTATCGACGCCACCTCGCACGTATTCGGCGTCCAGCGGACGAGCAACGAGGACCGGGCCAAGAGTCCGGGCATCTTCGGCGGGTCGAAGGACCAGGCCAGGTACCACAGCGCCGAGATCGCCCGAGCGGAGACGCGTTGGACCGGATCGAATCGCTTTGGCTACGTCAACCCGGAGATGGATCGCCTTATCGACACGTGGGACCGCACGCTCGATCGCGCCGAGGGCTCCCGAATCATGGCCCAGGTCGAGCGGATCGCCATGGAGGACCTGCCATCACTCCCGATGTACTGGAACCCGCGAGTAATGGCGTGGGTCGCGGGCCTGAAGGGGACCGTGACCAACCTGACGCCCGACGGCGGCGGAGAGCGGAGAGTCTGGGAGTGGTACTGGGAGTCATGATGACACCAACGGGTCCCCTCCCCCCTTGCGGGGGAGGGTTAGGGAGGGGGGTGCGTGACGCCAGGCTACGACTTGCTCCTGCTCTAATACAGGTGCGAGCGCTAAGCCTCATTCTGGCGTCGCTCGTCGCATCCTGTGCCCCAGGCCCCACCACGAATCGCGGTGAGGAGCAGAGATCGGCAGCGCCAGGAGCCGGCCGAACTCTCGTCATGATCACCGGGGGCGAGCTGCCCAGCTTCGCCGACAAGAAGATCCTGCCGACCGGCTTCGCGACGAACATCAGGTCTGGCGGCGACGAGGTGCTGAATGCCAAGCTCGCTTTCAAGGACGAGCGAGGCCTCCCGTATCCGGCCCTTGCCGAGGCCATTCCCGATCTGAACGCCGGGACGTGGCGGGTCTTCCCCGACGGCAAGATGGAGACTATCTACCGGCTCAGGCCGAACCTGACCTGGCACGATGGGCATCCCCTCACGGCCGAGGACTTCGTATTCGCGTGGCGAGTGTACGCAGCGCCTGAGTTCGGCGTCTCCGCTATCGGCGGGTTCAAGTACGTCGAGGAGGTGGTGGCGCCTGATCCGCGCACCGTCGTCATCCGCTGGAAGCAACCGTACCCGGAGGCAGTGGAAGAAGTCGATGTCCTCCCACCCCTGCCGCGCCAGATCCTCGAACAACCGTACCAACAGCTTGGAGCCGAGCCGTTCATGAGTCTCCCCTTCTGGAGGGAGGAGTATGTCGGGGCCGGTCCCTTCCGGCTCGAGCGACGCGAGCCCGGAGCGTTCTTCGAGCGCGTTCGAGGGATTCGTCTTCGGCCGGCCCAGGATCGACCGCGTCCGCGTGATCTATATCCCCAACCCCAACACCGCCGTCGCTAACCTCCTCTCGGGTGAAGCGCACTTCGTCATCGAGGGCATCCTCTATGGCGAAGACGGTCTCACCATAGAACAGCAGTGGGGTCGCACCGGCGGGACCGTGCTCTGGGAGGCGATCTCCGGCCGCGTCATGGAGATCCAACAGCGACCGGAGTTCGCCATCCCTCAGCAGCTCGCGACGGACGTTCGGGTCCGCCGGGCGGTGGCGTACGCCATGGACCGAGAGGCCATGATGGAGGCCGTCACCGCCGGCAAGGGTTTGCTGCGGGATGCATACACCCACCCCGACGCCGACTACTACGATACGGTGCTGCGCGACGTGACCATGCGGTATCGACACGATCCGCGCCGCGCCCAGCAGCTCCTGGACGAGGCCGGATTCGCCCGGGGAGCCGACGCATTCTGGGTGACCCCGAGCGGCGGGCGCTTTACGCTGGAGCAGTGGTATCTGACGGCCTCCAACAACGAGCGCGAGAGCCACATCCTGGTCGATACGCTGCGTCGCTTCGGAATCGATGCCAGCTCCCACGTGTTTGGCACCCAGAGGACTAGCTCCGAGGACCGTGTCAAGACGCCGGGACTGTTCGGCGGAACAAAGGTCGCGCCCATCTACCACAGCCGCGACATCGCGCGCCCTGAGAACCGCTGGGCTGGAGCCAACCGCTTCGGTTTCTCGAGTCCCGAGTTGGATCGAGTCCTGGACGTGTACGAATCGACACTGGATCGCTCGGAGCGCATCCAGCAGATCGCCCAGATGGAGCGGATCGCCATGGAGGACCTGCCCGCCATTCCTCTTTACTGGGGCCCGAGGGTTGTCGCGTATGTGGCCGGCTTGCGGGGCGTGGCGCCAAAGCTGGTGGAGCCCGCGGGCATCGAGCGGCGCATTTGGGAGTGGTACTGGGAGGGGCAGTCCTGACGAGTACCCGTCGGCGTCTACTCATGGAGACGGGCGAGCAACTGCGATGCGCCGACGACGCGACGTACTGGAACGGCTGGTGGTCGAGATCTGGTGCACGCAGTGCTCCGGCGGGCCAGGGAGAGCTGGCGGCGCGTGACCTTCGGCGAGCTCGAGCGCCGCCAGCTTGCGGCCTATCGGGAACGGCATCGTTCTCAGAGAGCCGCTACACTTCCGGCAGCGAGCGCCGTTGCGTAACTCGGGCCGCCCCAGTTTCAGGGGGTGTGGGAGGAGAAGATGGTGGGGTGCAGAGGACTTGCGGCCCTGGCCGCCGTGTTCGTCGCGATTGCCGGTTGCGGTCCCGCCGGCCCCGGCGAGTCCGCCTCCGGCACGACGCAGCGGGCGGGTGGCCTTAAGCGCATCACCATGGCCTTCGCCCGCGAGATGGACCTCGCCCACCACCTGCCTCAGGGCAGGCCGTTTCTGCGCACGCTGGTGAATCCGGGGCTCAGCGTGGTCGACGATCGTAACGTCCGCCGACCTGCCCTGGCGGAGGCCGTGCCCACCCTCGAGAACGGCCTCTGGAAGACCTTTCCTGATGGGCGCATGGAGACCACCTGGACCATCCGGGAGGGCGCGCGCTGGCACGACGGGACACCTTTCACCACCGACGATCTGCTCTTTACGGCGACGGTCGGGCGCGACCCAGAGGTGGCGATCCTGAACAGCGCCCTGTGGCCGTCGGTCGAGGAAGTCACCGCGCTGGACGACCGCACCATCACAGTCCGCTGGAGGGAGCCGAACATCTCCGCCGACCAGGTCTTCTCCCACGCGAGCACGCTGCCGCTCCCGAGGCATAAGCTCGAAGCCCAGTACCTGGAGAGCAAGGCAGACTTCCCCCGCCTGACCTTCTGGCTGTACGACTACCTGGGCACGGGTCCCTATCGGATACGCTCCTGGGACCCCAGCAACCTCGCGGTGCTGGACGCCAATCGCGACTACGTGCTGGGGCGACCGAAGATCGACGAGATCGAAGTCCGGTTCATTCTCGACGGCAACACCCTCACCGCCAGCGTCCTGGCCGGGGCCATCGACATCGTCAGCGATCTTGGCTCGGTCGACCGGGCTATTGCCGTGCGGGACGGGTGGCGGGATGGGCAAGTGGTGTTCCAGTTCGACCAGGGCGGGGGGCCATGGCTGCATCCCCAGTTCGTGAATCCCCGCCCCGCCGTCATCGCCGACGTGCAGTTCCGTCGCGCCCTGCTGCACGCGATCGACCGCCAGAACATCGCGGACACCCTGGGGGGCGGTGTGGGTCCGGTGGCGCACAGCTATATGAACCCGGGCCAGTCCGAGTATCGAGAGATCGAGGCTCAGCTCCCGCGCTATGAGTACGACCCCCAACGGGCGTCGCAGCTGCTGTCGGGGTTGGGCTACAGCCGCGGGGCAGATGGCTCAT
Source organism: uncultured Chloroflexota bacterium (assembly GCA_964417895.1). Taxonomy (GTDB): domain Bacteria; phylum Chloroflexota; class UBA6077; order UBA6077; family SHYK01; genus CAYQJS01. Next base: position 31,348 of record CAYQJS010000059.1, read on the forward strand.
TTCGCGACCAGACGGGCCAGCGGCTAGAGATGGAGATCCGGAGCGGGCCGCAGGACTCGGCGGCCAACGCCGCCGCTGCGGTCGCCGACTCCTGGCAACGAGTCGGCATCGGGGGGTCCGTCGTGCGCGTGACGCCTCGACTGGCCCAGGACCCGGAGGCGCAGGCCGGCTTCCCCGGCTTCTTCATTTTAACCGCGCCTAAGGATATCAACCTCCGGGGCCTGCACAGCTCGCGCGCTCGGCTGCCCGAGAACAACTTTCAAATGCCGGGCCAGGTCAATTTCAGCCGGTATATGAACGCCGAGCTGGACGGGCTCGTGGAGACTTACGTCCGAACCATTCCGCTGCCGGAGCGCATCTCCGTGCTGGGTCGGATCATCCGGCACGTGGCGGAGCAGCT
>CAYQJS010000060.1:0-30354 GCA_964417895.1 uncultured Chloroflexota bacterium
CTCCCGCGTCGGCAGGAGAGGGAGCCCGCCCGCTCGCTCAACCATCGGTGCTCTTGCGCCGACGTGTACTAGCCGGACGCCGGGAAACGCAAGGCTTCCCCCGGATGCTGAGGGGCTTAGCGAGGCTGCGCTCGGGCGTCGAGTATACTGCGGCCCGCGCACGTGCACGACCTGATGCACCGCGGCGAGCTGCCCCCGGACGCTATCTCCTGCGAGATCTCCGACATCATCGCAGGCCGCGCTCCCGGCCGTTTATCCGACGACGAGATCATTGTCTGCGTGAACCCGGGCTCGGGCGCGCACGATGTCGCGGCGGCGCGGTTCGTTTACGAGCGCGCGATTTCACTCGGGCTCGGCACCGACTTGCCGACCTGACCTGCGGGTGTCATTCTGAGTTGTCACACGCGTCCCCCGCGTCACGGACAGATGAAATCCGCTCATGGTGAGCCTGTCGAACCATAAGCCCAAAGTTGCGCGATCCCAGGCCCGTCCTTCGACAGGCTCAGGACGAGCGGCGTTTTCAGAGAAGCCGCAGGCGAAGCTTCTCCCGGAAGATCCTTCGCGGCGCCCAGGACGACACCGAGGGACAGGATCGGAATGAAGCGCGCGGCCCACGTCAACGTCCGCCCTCTGCAAGCAACCGACCTGGAGACCTTCCTGTCGCTCGTCGAGGAGCTGGCGGAGTACGAGAACCTGCCGCCCCCAGATGCACGAGCTCGAACCCGCCTCGCGCAAGACGCGCAGGCTTCGCCACCGCGATTCAATGTCCTGCTCGGCGAGCTCAACGGCATCGTCGTCGGCTACGCGGTCTTCTTAGAAACGGGGCCAGTTCCACCGTCCATAAACGGGCCCAGATCGATAGCCGGGTTGATCTCGTAGCGTGGCTCGTGGTTCACACGATAGATGCGAACGTGCACGCCGAGCGCGTGGAGCGCCAGCCTGCGTCCCTCGTAGTCGAGCGTCTCCAGGTTCGAGGCAACGGTCCTGCACCATGCCTCGATCCCGTCGAGGGCGATCTGCGCCAGGCGCCAACTCGCATGTTGGTCCAGGAGCGCTTGCCGCTCGCTGCGGAGCTGCGTCTGCTGCGCAATGGCGATGTCCAGCTTCTCCCGCACGATCAAGTGGAGCACCTGGTCCGTCCTCGGGCTCACGTCGGCGAGACTGTCGAGAAGGTTGTTTAGCCGCCGGGCGACTTCGGCCAGAGCGCGGTCGAGCGACGCCAGTTCTGACTCCGCCGGCCCCTCGCTCATCCGTCGCTTGACTTCGGCAGCGATCAGATTGGGGTGGCGCAGGTGGTCCGCGACGATGCGCCAGACTGCGCCATCGATGGTTTCAGCCAGGATGGAGCCAGCTTCGGAGCAATGGCCGGGCTTGTACTTCCGTGCGCCGCAGTAGTAGTAGGCGCGACCAGCGCCGTTCTGCCCGGCGTGCATAGGCCAACCGCAGTAACCACATATGGCTACGCCTCCCCGGAGTAGATAGCGCTCCGGGGCGCGTACCTGCTTGCCGGCATGCTCCTTGTTCCGGGTCAAGACGCGCTGCGCTTCGTTCCAGCCATCACGATCCACGATAGCCGGGATCGTCCCCTCGGGCAGCTCTACCCAGTCGTCGGCTGCGCGGACCGTCTGCCGCTTCTGGCCGTTCTCCTTCGCGTTCACGTAGCGATAGGCGTAGGCAACGCCACTGTAGCCGGGATGATGGAGTAGCTTCGCAATCGTCGTCTGGCGCCACGCGAGCGCTTGCCCGCTCGGGACCGGGAGACGTTCAGCTGTGAGCTGGCGCGCGATCTCGCGTAGGCTCTTGCCGTGCAGCACGTCAGCGAAGCATCGGCGCACGACGGCCGCCGCAGGCTCGTCAATCACATAGCGCGAGCGATCCGGGGTCAGCCTGTACCCATAGAGGGGTTTGTAGCCCAGGAGCGGCTTTCCAGCGGCAACGCGGGCCCGGCGCCCGCGCGTCATGCGCTCGGTGATTTTCAGATGCTCCACCTTCGCCGCGTACCCACGGACAAAGCGTATGAGTTGGCCTTCGGGGGTGTTGTCGAGCGGCTCTGTGACGAATAGAACCCCGACGCCGACGTGCTCGGCCTCGGAGAGAATCACGCCCAGGTGCACGGGGTCGCGGCTCAGGCGGTCGATGGCGTAGACGACGACGGCCCGTATCTGTCGGCGGCGGATGGCCTCTCGCATCCGCGAGAGCTGGGGACGGTCCCACAGCTCGATACCGGAGTAAACCTCACGGTAGAAGCACGCTTCGTCCACGATGTAGCCGTGCTCAGTCGCGTACTGGCGACAGGCGTCCTCTTGCGTCGCAAGGCTCGTGCCTTCGGATTCCTGCCCAGGGGTCGAGACGCGGCAGTAGATGGCGGCGCGGGTTGGGGGGTTAGACTGAGGATGCATCCGGAACCTCCATTCCTGGTGCCACGCCCCGGGTCGTTCATGCGATGCCGGGGCACCTTTGCATTCTACGCTGAAAACAGCTCGGCGGACGGATGCACCGGCAGCACGTCAGGCGTCACGCCGGCGGACGCGGGATCGCTGCTGCTTGCGCTATCGGGGTTCACGAGCCGAGCTGAGCGAGCGCCTCGCCGGCCAATCGGTAGCAGCGCCAATCCTCGTGGAGCGCCGATGCGCCGAGGTGTTGGTAAAAGCCGAGGGCGAGGTCGTTCCAGGCTAGTACCTGCCACTCCATGCGACCGCAGCCTCGCCGCACCGCCTCCGCCGCGCACGCGCGGAATAGCGCCTCGCCCCCGCCCCGCCGCCGCGCCTCGGGCAACACGAAGATGTCTTCGAGGTAGAGCGTTGGCAGAGCGAGAAACGTGCTGTACGTCAGAAAGTACGCCGCGTATCCCACCGCTCGGCCATCGGCCTCTGCGAGCAGCGCGTAAAAGAGGGGTGGTGAAGCGAAAGCATCGCTAGCAAGGCGTTGGCGCGCCCCTTCGTCTGGGGCGGTCAGGTGCTCGTAATCTGCAAGCGCTTCGATGAGACCAATGAAGGCACCTACATCGTCAGGGTTGAGGGGACGGATGGAGATGTTTCCCACGGCGCCAATCCTACTATTGTTGTCGGTAGCCCGTGTTGGAGGTTGACTCAGGGCGGCCACGCGGCAGCTCAGCTCCACCACACGAGCCACTTGCGAGCGCCGGCCGGTCGGCCCCCCACCGCTACCGGATCCAGGTGCGTCGCGGGCAGCATGTCGATATATCCAGCGCCTCAGCGGCCGGCTCCCCCCGCGTGACCCGGAGTCCCCGGAGGTACCCGAGCGCCTGGCGGATACGGCCCTCGGGAGCCCGTCTCGTCAGTCCGGGAAAGCTCGCAGGAGCTCCGTGTCCGTGCAGTTAATTCGTGGTCGGCCGGCACGGTCGCCCAATCCTATCCCGGTGTCGTCCAAGGGCATCTTCTGATTGCTTCCTGAACGCGCCGCGACGTGAACTCGGACCTCAGCGCGCCGGCGCGAATCTTCGCTATGAGCGCTGGACTCGCCGGCTCATCCGGAGTAAACAGCCCGAGGGTGAAGGCTTGCTCAACCAGTTCAATCTCGGGATCGGACCCGTTCTGATATTGGATCAGGCTGTCGTGCTGGACGAAAGAGTGCTCTCCAAAAGCAATGGGGCAGGCTAGGTCAATGCACGAATCTCTTGACGTGAGATTGAGGATTACGACCCGGCCTTCACGGGGCAGCGTGCATACGAACCACAGGTGCAGAGGGTGAAACTCGTCATGGTTTATGAACGTGTCGCAAACGTTCACCAATGACGGCGAACAAGTGCCTGCGCCGTCCTCCAGTGAGCGTCCGCGTCTGCCACGAGTCGCTCGACCTCAGATTCGGACTTGCCTCCCACCCTGCGGAGGATCTCCTCGGGGGCAATTGATGACGACGAGGTCCCCGGATCGTGCCATTCAGGAAAATCGTGGGTCAGGTCACTGAACTCGATGAAGCCGTAGTCGCCAAACTCTGAATGGACATCGGCGAGCAACCTGCTTTCATAGGCCGACAGCTCATCCGCTTCGGGATCCTTTGCGCTCAGGACGACCCTGTTGCCCTTCCCTCGCCCGATGTATTCCGCCCATGAACGGAATCCCGGAGTCGCGGCATCCTTGATTGCATCGTAGACGCCACTGAGGACCGGCCCCCACCGCATCGAAACCATTTTGTCGCCCGTGATCGTGTAGCCGGTTTCGAGCAGGGCCCGGCGGTCGGCGAGATACAGGAGCTTGATGAGACGGTAGAGCTCCATCGAATGATGCTCATGCAGCAGGAGGAGCTGGGCAGCAGCTTGTGCGGCCTTGCGCTGGTTAAACACGAATCTCATTTGGCCCCCCGGTTCCTCTCAGATCAAGTATGTCATAAACCCCTTACGGAGGCGTAGAACGGCCCGTCTTAGACCGTCCACCACACGCAGCTCGGCGTGCTCTCCATCCGGCAAGTAGGGGGCAGCCGGTTGAAGGTCGTTCATCATGGCGGCATCGTGACAGGCGTCGAAACCTGGGCAGCCTGCGGCGTCGCTGCCGGGGCGGTAGGTAACACGATGACGTTGTTCACGACGGGCTCTTTTTGAAGGTTCGCCTGTAAGGCAACTCCGCCGAGGGCAGCTCCGGCAGCGACTAGAGCAGCGGCCAGCGCGACGACGAATTGCCACTTGCGAGCTTCATCGTCGCGCCGATCTTCGCGAGCAATCAACCATTGCCGATCTAGCATCTCGCGGTGCTCTTTTGGCGACGATCCCTGACGCCACTTTGTCCATTGGCCGCATTCGTACTCTTCCGAAAGCGCCATGGTGATCTCCTCTTTGGTGAGCCCGTCCTGGCCGATGGGGGCCGGTCGGCCTTGGCGAAGTAGCCTATCCACGAAGTCGCGCTTCTGCTCGATGCAGATCGGTACCTTTTCGCACAGGACCGGGGGGAGGGGTCCACCTTGAAGGGCAGGTGGCTGAGTGGGAATCTGACCCTCATCGCGATAAGGCGCAGGAGCTTCCAATAGTTCATGCCGGGAGGCACTCCGCAACGCCAAAAACCCGCACTCGGCGCACTTGACCATCCCAGCCTCCGGCGATTGCATGGCCCATCATGGCTGTCGGAAGCTCGGAGCGCAAATCGGACAACGCGAGGCACAGGATCTGCAATTTCACGCTGGCGGGTGCGCCGAAAGCCACGCCCGGCGCCGGCGGTCCAGCCGCTGCATCGCCTCTGCCCCGCCCTCGACGGTCCTCATTCATGCGCCCTCCGCCAATGCAGCGCTCCCCCAGCCGGGCGAGCAGCCTGTCACCAATTCAAAGTACAAGGATGGGCGCGAAAAAGTTAGTCTGGACAACCGCTATTGGAAAGAGAATCGCTTTTGTCTTTCCGGCCGCCTATCCCCCGCGTCAAGCCAAGTACAGGTTGACGACGCCCGACGTGGTGGCGCCACCCGACGCGGCCACCACGCGAACCCGTTGGTCCCCGAGCGGGATCATGGCAGCCTCACGGCCGCTGGTATTCCCGGCCGGGTCGAACGCACCACTACTCGTCGTATGGGCCGTGCGGCGCGGCCAGAACATCTGCTCACCTAGCGAGGCGTTCAGATCAACATGGAGGATGTCAGGGCCGTTCTCCACCGTTAGGGTGAAGTCGATGTTTGTGCTCCACGGGTTGGCCGTGGACGGGGCAAAACCGACCGCGTGCAGCAGGCCGTTAGCCGTCCGTTGCGACAGCACATCGGCAGCGCTGGCCCCATCGGTCGGGACGGGAATCGCCAGGCGCCGAACATACGTCACGCGGCCACATCCTCGGGTGGCAGCCACCCCCGCAGCCGCCACTCCCGTACTGCCAACTCCCAGGTACCCCGGCTACGGATGGATGCGGAGCCGTCGCCTGCGTGGATGTCCGCGCTACCGCTGAACATCTGCCACAAAAGCGGGCACGCATCCTCCCGCTTGCCGCCTCGGTCAGCCCACAAAACGCGCAGCTGCCGCAGCTCCTTGGCTAGCTTGTCGCCGGCTTCAGCTACCGCCTCGACTTGGGTCCGCCATTCTCGCTCCGTGGTCTTCGTCGTCGTAGTCATCGTTGCCATGGTTAACTCCTACCACTCATTAGCTGGCCTGCTGTAGCGCGACGGCCGCCGCCGCCGAGCCGATGCTGAGCAACGCGCCACCATGCCGCGCCCATGCAATGAACCCCGTCTGCGCGTTTTGAGCGTACCGCTCGTCCAACCGCAGAAGGACAGCGGAAGCAACGTCGCGGATGGTGAAGCGGTCGAGGGCGAGGCACACCAAGCTGCGATTGCCGGCGGCCATTGCGGGCATCCACTGGTTCAAGACCACCCGGCAGCCGGCTAAGATGCCGCGCGTCCTGCCCGTCGGATCGTCCGACCATAAGAAGGCACCATCACTAGACCTCAGCCGTCGGACGGCGCTGTACGTCGCCGACGAGCACATCAGGACAGCGGACGGCGCCCATCTCCACGCAGCGGGCGCGCTGTCCACAAGGTCAAGCACTTCGTCCGCTGTGATCGCGGCTGCCGCTGCCGCTGTCACCCCCAGCGCGGCACCGTCAACGATGCCCGCGACGTCGTTTGCGCCGACGCCCACCGTCAATGAGCGCGCTAGTCTGCGCTCTATACGCTTGCCTGCGATCTCCGCGATATAGGTCGCGAGGCGCTCCCCTAAGTCCTGGGCTAGCGCCCAGCTCACCACGATGGGGCCCGACGAGTACATATACGTCGGCACGATTAGTCTGCGAGCGGGCACGTCCACTTGGGCGAGCGCCCCACTTTCGCCGACCAGGGCCCCCTCTGTGTCCGTATCGTCCACAGCCGGCAGGCCGAGCGGTGCGCCCGTCTCGGTTGTCAGGAGGCGCGCGCCAGCTCGTCTCAGCGGGTTCTCATCCTCGGCTGCGCTCACCAGCTCGGCTGCCCATGTGTCCGACACCCAGAACCCACCCGACGACAGGTCTTGAACCTCGGCCTGGCGGAGCTCCAGGGCAAACTGGCGATCCTCGGCGGCACTCACTCCGGCGAGAAAGTCGCCTATCGGCCCGGGCCCCTGAGCCCGTGCCGTCTTTCCTTCCGCCAACCAGTGGCGCAGCTCGTGGTCGAGTACTGCCCCGCGTCGATCTTCCAACATCATCATTGCCATACTCCTATCCCTTTCAGCTCAGCGGTGGAACCACGAGAGCGGCCCGCGCTCTCGGCGCTCGGTGTCCTCGTCGGCTCGGGCCTCGACGCGGGCCAGCTCCGCGCGGACGAGCAGGTCGTGTGTCCTGGACGCACCGCCGGGTTCCCGATCAAGGAAGATCAGGCGCCAGGCCGTGTCGCGAGGGCTGAACGGCACTTCGCGATCCCCACGTGATAGCCCTCGCGTCGCTGTGCCGATGGCCAGCGGCCGCCCCGTGCGCATACCCGCATCCTCCATGGCTCGGATGCGCTCCTCCAGCTCGACCCGCCGTCTCTCTCGGCTGCCGTCCCGCCTCAGCGTAGTCAACCCCCGTAGCTCCTCGGCACGCGATAGCGCCCGCTCGCTTATAGTCACGAGTCCTGTCGTGCCAGGGTAGGCGGGCGTCTGCCCTAGCAAGCTAACCCCTAATAAACGCATCTCCGTGATTCGGCGAATGGGGAACGGGTCTCCGTGGCGCCAGCTCTCAGCGATCGCCACAAAAGTGAAGCTCGCTGCAGCCACGTCCCCACGCTTCACGAGGGTCGCGACATCACGCCCTACCTGGGTTGGGGGCAAGAGCACCTCAGCTTTGATGCCCCGCTTATCGGCGACGAGCGTTAGGGTTCCGGCCGCCGTGCTGCCCAAGATTTGTGAGCCATCGTGGGCGAAGTCCGCGCTGACATTGCCGCCCTCGCGAAGCGTTTTCACCACGGCGGAGGGCGCGATCTCTTCCACAAAGGCGCCAGCGATGGGCTCGCTGGGCTGGTCGACGAGGACGGGCCAGAACACGACGCGCCCCTCGTGCTCTAAAACCTCGGCGCGAAGGGCTCGGCGTTCTATGGTGTCAGTCATTCACTGAATCTCCTTCCAGGGTTCGGGTCTCGTGTCGCCGCACCTTCGGCGGCAGCCGCAGGCTCGGGTCACGCTCGTTCAACCAGCGGAGCAAGCTGAAAACCGTGATGAACGCCCCGAAGGCGGTTGGCACCGTCTCGAGGATCCCGCGCTCGGCCAACGCCAGGATCAAGCTCTCGCTGCACCCCGCGATGGCCGCAGCATGAGCCACGCTGTACGGGGTGGTCCGCGCCTTCGATCTAACCGTCACGAAATCTTCTCCTTTGCGGCGGGTAGTGACGGGCCAGGGGTGGAGGTACCAAGCTCCCCCCGGCCCGCCACTTGAAGATGTCTATCGCTGTCCTTCCGGTTGGCGCTCGGCGAATCCCGCGCGACTGGGAATGAGCCTGTCGGGGCTCGTCGGCCGCAACTCGGGCACTCTCGGAGCGTTCCACTGCCCGACGGGTTCCAGTGGCTCCCGAATCGAACCGGCTTCAACTCGCCCGCTGGCCCGGTCCAGCCGCAACGCCCACAGCGCCGATAGCGCCACGCGCTCACGGTCGCGACCTCGCCAGGGCCGCGCGCCAGTCGGGAGCGTCAGGGTAAACCCGGCGGTAGACATCCTCGGGGGAGAGCACCATCGGGTCACGGCTCAGAAACAGGACACCCGCCCCGACGCAGAGGGGACAAGCGTTTTGGCCATGCCCACGGGCGGCGCCCGGACAGTTTGGGCAGCCCACGATGTAAACCGTGGCCGGGGGCAACCCGCCGCTCATGGCGACACCCCCTGCGCTACCGAGCCTCCTAGAGTCGGAGTATGACCACAGGCGGGGGGATGTTCTGTGGCGGTAGCGCGGGTCCGGCCGCTACCGTTCCAAACTGGCTCGGTAGCGGTGTCGTCATCGTCATCGAGGTTGAGATGGACCCCAGGAAGATCAGGTCTGCTCGCCGCAACGGAGTCGGAGTCGTCGTCATCCGCTACGGGGTCAAACTGGAACGCGGGGGGCAGCGGTCGGTCGGGGAGAGTGAGCGCGGTCACCTCGCATTGCGTACACACGATGGCGCGTCGATAGACGAGATCATCGGTGCGCCCACACGATGGACACCGGACCGGGATGCGCGCGCCGCCCTGGTGCGACTCATGGCCTTCGATGGTCGCCGCCGCGAACAGGGCCTCGCCCAGCGGTTTCAGGGGTGTCAGCTTCGTCACCTTATGGGCGCCGTCGCGGGTGGCGACATTCTCCCGTTTGACGACGCCCTCGGCGTCGAGGATGTCGTAGCTATCGGAAACCACTTTGGGGCCGACGTGTACCCGCTCGGCGATGGTGGCGCGGGGGAGATACGTCCCGCCGTCATTGTCGGTCAGACCGCCCCTTCGGCGGTCGTCAAGCACGAGCAGGGTTTCGAGGATGGCCCAGCGTCGCCGGGGGTCGATGGGTGACTGCGCAAGTTTGCGGATCCCGGCGAGGGTATGCCCGCGTTCGTGGGCGACGCCTCTCCAGTGGTCCTCACCTTCGCGCGCCCGCCGGAGCTCGGCTTCGAGTCGCGCGATCTGTCGCCGCCAGGGCGCCGCGTCGTCGCCTGCCTGCGGAACCGTATCGCTGTCAGGTGGCTCGGCAGCGGGATCAGGGTCGTCGTCGCTATAGGGCCAGTTTGGCTCGGTAGCGGTTCGGCACCCACCCGTGTAGTGCGTATGGACGAAACGGAGTGCTGAGGCGATCTGTTGCTGGCCCCAGGTCGTATCGCCACGCGGGGAGTCCCACTTCTCGCGGTCGAGTCCGCTCCCACGTACTAATCGGTCGAGCTGAGCCGTGTCCTGCGTCCAGAACACCAGACAATCGAGCAGCGCGATAACCGCCTCGGATGCTGACGGGTAGCCTGTGGTGGTGCCATTAAGGAGTGCGGTTACCTTCGGCCCGTTCTGCGCGGCCGTCGCCCGCCGAATCAGCTCATAGTCGTCCAGCTCGGGGGTTGCTCCGGCCGGGGGAGGGGTTGGCCTCGATTCGCTCCGGCTTCGTGGGAATAGCTCGGCGTAGAGCTGGTCGAGCGCATCTTGACAGTCGCCGATCTCATGCTTGCAGCCCGGCCAGCGGGCACCAGTCAGGGTCATGTACCGCTTGGAGTCGTAGAGTTCAAGATTGCCCCCGCCCGGCATAGCGATCTTGTGATGCGCGCCGGGTGGCAGCTTGCCTCGGCCGATGACGTGAAAGCCGTTTCCGCTCGGGCTGGCCTCGATGTAGGTCAGCGGCGCGAATTGCGCCTGTAGGTCAATCGCCCACGGCCGGCGGTTCCCGCGTTCGTCGCCCGCGTCGTCGGCGTCGAGCACGAAGTAATCGTCCCCCTCCGTGAACACGCGGCCGATTCCGTCATGCTCGTCGAGCACGGCGGCCACTTCGTCAAACGTCGCCCATGAATCGGGATCGGTTACGTCAGCGTGGCAGTCGGCATGGACGTTTACGGGTGGCTTCGTCCAGGGCTTCGAGTTGCTCGGTCGATATTCGTAATCCCACGCCACGAAACACGGGCCCGCTTTCAGCTCGTCGGGAATCACCTCGGGAACCACGCGCAGTGGTAGGGGTCGCACATGTGGGGCATAATCAGGCAGAGGGTTCGTCGCGGACACGACGGGCCTCCCCATTACCAGAGACGGCCTCGGGAGCAGCGCCCGGGGTCGTTTCGTTTGTTGGGGCCGTGAGGAGCAGATTCCATAACCTGCCCCAGGCGTCCTGCTGACTGAGGGTAGGCGCCGGTGCCGCGATCATGCCGGCACCTCATCGGGGGCCAGCGCATCGCGCCGTGCAGCCAGCGCCTCGCGTTGCGCTTGCAGGTTGCGTAGGCGCAACGAATGAAACTCGATCTCGACATCGATGAGACGCTGCGCGCGTTGCGCGGGCGGCAGCGCCCAGCGAACCTCGATGGCGACGCGCGCGCGCGCAGCGCGTTCCTGTGGGGTTAGGGCCTGTGGGGCCGCAGGGGTGAGGGTAGCGGGCATGGAGCATCCCCGATGCTCGACGGCCCGCGACGGGGCGCGAACGGTCTGCACAGGCCCGTTGTCAGTCTGGGCGACCGTGTCGGCTTGACCAGGATTCTAGCCCATAGAAAGCATGGTCTGCACGTCACAGCGCCGTCACATCCTCGCCCGGTCGCTTCATCCCCACGCGAGCGCGATAGAGGAGTGTTGTAGTGTTTCCGTGGTCTTCGAGACGTACTCCACGTTCCTGGCGCTTCCCACGCTCTACCTCGAGGACCTCTTCGTACTGCCCGAGGCGCGGCGAAAGGGCGTGGGCGACGCGCTAGTGCGGGAATGCGCCCTCGAGGCGGTGCGGCTCGGCTGCGGGCGGATGGAGTGGCAGGTACTGGCGTGGAATGACCTGGCCATTGGTTTCTACGAGGCCCTGGGAGCGGTGCCACTGCACGCGGACTGGTCGTGCTATCGGCTCGATGGCGTCGCCCTCGAGCGCCTCACTCAAATAACCAGCAAGCCGGCGGCGTCTGGGTAGAGCCCGCGCACGAGCTCCTCAGCGCCTGCGACGTTCCAGTGGGAAAGCGTGGTGAGAAGGGACCACTTAACACGGAGGACGCGGTTGGTTCGGATCGCCCGAACGTCCTGGAGAGCAGTGTTTCCCAGGATGGCGTCGACTGCGCTGGGCCGGCCAATCTCCGACTGCGCGAGCACGATCGCATCGGGATCGATGGCTGCGATGGCCTCCAGACTGATCTGCCGATGGCCTGAGATGCCCGCTGCGCCTGCCGCGTTCACCGCCCCGGCTCGTCTGAGCAGGCCGTCTTCGTTGGTTCCGTCGCCCGCGGCGCTGGTGCCCGACAACAGGAGCACGCGCGGCCTCACCGGCGGAGCATAGGCGAGCACGACGCGGTCGATGCGGTCCATGCGCGCGCGCACCTCTTCGATGAGCGCCTCGCCGCGAGCTTCCTCTCCGTAGATGTAGGCCAGCAGCCGGATGTTTTCCGCGTGGGCATCGGCAGAGCTGGCAAGATCGGCAAGAACGAGGGGGACATCCGCAGCCTGAAGATGCTCCAGCAGATCGCGGCTGGAGAACGGGCTGGCGACCACGAGGTCGGGCGTCAGCGCAACGATCTCCTCGGCGTTGCGGCCCACATGGTGGGGCACCCGCTGCGCCTCGCCGGCAACGTTGGAAAGCTCGGGGTTCGCTGTGGAGCGGCCCACCGCCACGATGCGCGATGGGTCGACCAGGCGGAATGTGATTTCGTCGTAGCCAACGGAAAGCGTGTGGATGCGGATGGGCCTGGCCGGGATCGTGACGACACCCTTCGCATCCCGAATGGTGCGTGGCCACCCCTGCGTCGGCTCGACGATGCGCGCCTGCCTGGGGATCGCGGATGGTGGGTCGGGACGCAGCTCGCCGGATTGGGGTGCGGGGGACAGGCTGCAAGCGAGAAGAACTAGCGAGAGCCCCAGTGGGACCGGCAACCAAGTGGTTTTCGCGGTGCGGCGACGCAGAAACGATGGAGGAACAACCTTCATCTGACCCTCGCCCGTTATCATCACACCTGATCGCTGCCGCCGCCACCCGACGCTGGCCGTGCTTCAATAAGGCTACAGGCAGGCTACAGGCCGCGCCACTCATGCGCAGCACTCTACCCCAGCATCCGCCCCGCGCGATAACCCGCCCGTCGAAATCGGCGCGCGATGGCTTACAGGATGGCTATCGGATTCACCGGACTTGCCGTCCCACCGCTGAGTTTCAGGGGTGAGATCAGGAACATGAACTCCCAGCGGCCCAGCCGCGCACACTGCTCTCCCAACTCCTCATAGTCTCCGCCGTCCATGAGCCACATCCCCATCCCCGGTATCCCGACGGAGTGAATGGGACGCGCCATCAGGGTGCTCGGCTTTGGAATCCAGTCGTTCGCGGTATCGCAGGCCAGCACCGCGACATCCCGCTGCCTGAGCCAGGGCAGCATGGCTCCGTCTGGCCCGGCCTGCTCGCCCGGGCGGCTGTTCCATCCCTCTTGCCACTTGCGTTTCGGATGTCCGGTGCGGACGCAGAGGATGTCCCCGGGTTCCACCCGGACGCCCTGCTTGGCCTCGGCTTCGTCCAGGTCCTCCGGGAAGATCGCGGTGCCCGGCTCCAGCCAGTCCATGCTCCGCAGGCGAGCGATGTCCAGCAAGACTCCCCGGGAAACGATCCCCCCTCCCGCCAGGGTAATTGCCCCCCGCTCAACGCCCCGCGGGGTGACTGCGCTGGTCGGGAGCCCGTTGAAGCCCGAGAGCGGTCGGTCCACGGCGGGTTTGAACATGTAGTGGCTCGGGGAATCGAGGTGGGTGAGTGTCAACCCGTGGCAATTGAGAATCACGATATCCCCGCTTGCGCGGTTACCAACGAATTCCGGGTCCAGATCGGCCGGCGGCATGCTGGTCATGTAGTGCCGAGGCTCGGGATGGGCGTCGTCCAGGTTGTGCTCGTTGAAGCGGATGGGATGGGCGCAGGAGACGTTCACCCCCTCGGTGATCAGCGCCGCCGCCTGAAGCCGCTTTTGAGGCGTGATGAGGTTGAGGGTACCCAGGAGGTCGTCCTTCCCCCACCGGCCCCAGTTGCTGAGCTCGTCGAACCACTTGAACACCTGCTCGTTGGTCGGACTGACTCTGGCCATGCTCCCCCTCCAGTTTGATCGCCTTCTTGACAGGTCCTTACTCCCAGTCCCACTCCATCGTGAAGAGGCCGTTGGCGGAGCGCTCGGTGGCGTAGATGATGCCGCGCTCGTCGATGTGCAGATCGTTCATCTGGGTGACCTCGCGACCTCTCGGCGCCGGGGGGATGCAGAAAGCCTGGAGCTCCGGCCGCCACGGATCGGACATGTCGTAGGCCCGGACGCCGAGGCTGAAGAACGTGCCGACGACTACGTCCTCCGAGCGGAAGGACCCCGCGCCCGGCACGTTCTGGTAGAGGTTGTGGGCGCCATACCGCTCCTTGCCTGCCAGCTCTTCCTTGTTCGGTAACGAGATAGCGCTCACGAGCTGGGGACGCTGCTCGAGGGAGATGTCGGCAAACCGCAACGTCTTTGGCTGATCGGCGGCCTGGGGGTGGGCGGACCCCTCCTCGGTAATGGCCAGCAGCCCCTTGCTGAAGAGCGGCATGGCCGTGTGCGTGTAGCCTGGCAGCGGAGGGTGGTAGTCGAGCTGAGACACCATCTTCGGATGCGCCTTGTCGGCAACGTCCAGGATGATCGCCCCGGAGTCCAGGTAAGCGACGTAACAGCGATCGGGGCGTTCCGGGTAGCAATAGACGTCATGAACGCGGTTCTGCGAGTTCCACGTCATGATGTCCCCTACTTTGACGCCACCCCGAATGGGCCCCGGCGGCAAGGGGATACCCAGGGCCTCAGCGACCTCCTCCGCGTGGTTCTTGACCCGGAACCCATCGCTTTTACTCGTGCCGGGGAGGTGCCAGCGGCCTGCCTCTGTGGGTCTGGTGGGGTCCCTCACGTCCAGGATCACCGTTTGCCAGCCCATGTTGGGGGCGTGGGGGTCCCAGTCCGTGGTGCCGGACGCCGCATAGAGGTACTGGCCATCGACCCACCACACGTAGTGGGTCCCTGGTGACTCGGGTCCCGAAGCATCCCAGAAACCGATGGACCGAGGCTGGGTGGGATCAGAGATATCGAAGAACTCGACACCGGCCGGCCGCTCGCCCGGTGGGACCTGGCGGGCCACGGCCATCGTGTCCCCCAGGATCATCAGCGAGTTGGACCGCCCATTCGGGTTCACCAGCTCTTGCGAGTAGACGACCCTGGGGTCCCGAGGGTCGGTGACGTCGACCGCGCTGAAGTCGCCCGGGGCATTCAGATGGGCGAGGAACAGGGTACGGCGGCCGTTCTTCCCCACGTGGATCTGAATCCCTTCGCCGCAGTCGCCGTACTTGCCCAGATCGTTGTGCCCGATGATGCGCATGTTGTTGGAGGCTATCGCCTTGATCTCTTCAGCCAAAGAACTTCTCCTTTTGTCGAGGATCGCTATTCTCGATGTTCGTTCTGCGAGGAACGATGGCAACTGTCATGCTGAGGAGCGCCAGCGACGAAGCATCTGCTGTAGGACGCAGCTTAGTGTTTGCCTGCAGATCCTTCGCTGGCGCTCAGGATGACAACCCGTCAGACGATTGCTAACGCTCCTCGTGTGTGTCCCTCCTCCGCAAGGCAGCGGCTGGGGACGCTTTTTAGGTACGAACGGAATGGAACGGGTCCCGGGCGGCCCCAGGATATACGCCTCGCTCGGCGCAGACCTGGATCCGGTAGCCATCCGGATCAAGGACTGTCCAGGCCGAATCGCCATCTGGCTCGGGGTGCAGGCCAAACCGCTTGAGCTCGGCCTCCGCCGCTGCCAGGTCGAAATTCGCGACCGAGATCGCAAAGTGGTCCACGAACGCCTTCTGGTCGGGCTGACGGCTCGGGTTGATATAGAGTGCGTCCTCGGGATTACCGAAGGCGACCGAGCATTTCAGGCCGTCTTCGAACGCTAGCCGCATCCCGAGCAAGTCCATATAGAAGTCGCGGCTCCGGGCGTAATCGGGAACTCGATAGGCAATGTGATTGACGGCGGTGGCCTGAAAAACGCCAGGCCTTGCGGCGGCGCTCCCGGTGGGAACCTTGCCCTCGGTCGTGGCCCCTCGCGTGGCGGCCCCAGGGAATACGCCTTGTTCGCCGCAGATCTGGAGCGTGTATCCGTCCGGATCCAGGATGGTCCAGCCGTAATCGCCGTCGTACTTGGGGTCGAAGCCATAGCGCCTCAGTACGGCCTCCACCGCGGCCGCGTCAAAATCTGCGATCGAGATCGCGAAGTGATTAACGGATGGCTTGCCGCCAGGGTCCCTGGATGGGCCGATGTAAATGGCCCGCTCCGGGTTACCGAAGGCGACCGAACAGCGTCTGCCGTCGTCAAACACGCACTTCATCCCGAGCAGGTCCATGAACCAGTCGCGGCTTCGGGCAACATCGGAGACAGAATAGGCGATGTGATTCACCGCGGTTGCCCTGAACACGCTCCGGGCATCGAGCAATCGTCCGTTGTCCCTCCTAAGCATGGGCTAGTCTCCTTTCCGCGGGTTTCGCGTCCGGACCCGAATCATAATCCTCTATTGACGGGCTACAGATGTCCGACTTCAAGCGGAGCTAGTCCGCGTCGATCGTGGCATCGATACGGCCTCCGTGCTCTAGCATCTGCGCGTAGTAGCGCCATGTGCGGGGCGCTCCGCCCTCGGCCCGGCCGTCCGCCATCGAAACGGCCGCCCGGTCCTCGAAGTCCTCGAACGGGATGCTGGGTGGCTTCCGCCCGGCCAGCGCGGTCTGCCAGCAGAGGCGAGCCAGGTTCTCGATGTGGATGCAGCGGACAGTCGCCTCCTCGATGGAGATGCCCACCACCACATTCCCGTGGTGCTTGAGAAGCACAACATCCCGGTTGCCAAGGGTGGCTGCCACCGCGCGCCCCAGCTCAGGAGTGTGGATGAGCAGTGAACGCGGGTAGACGGGCACGCCCTTCGCCGCCAGCAAAGCTCCGCCCCAGTTTGGAGAGCCCACGATAGGCTGAAGGAGGATGCCAACGTTGCTGCACAGCACCTGGGCCGGCGGGTGGGCGTGGATCACACAGCCCACTTCCGGCCGAGCCTTGAACAGCTCGGTCGCGATGAAGCGCTCCGGCGGCAGAACCCAGTCGGCCAGTTCCTCGGCAGGGTTCCCATCGAAGTCCGCCCGATGCATGGCGGCCGGCTCCACGTAGCGAGGCGAACAATCGTGGGGGTTGCGGCAGCGAGCCAGCAGCTCATCGCTGCCCGGTACTCTGACGAACACGTGCCCAGTGGTGTCGTTCATAGACCCGGTCATGGCCAGGATCTGATGGGCCTGGGCGGCCTTGTGCCTGAGCTCTTCGAGCGACTCAGCCAAGCGATTCCTCCCTTTACCACTTCCCACCGGCGCTCCAGCTTCGGCGGCGGACCGTCCGATGGTTCCGTAGGGCGGGGGCTTGTCCCCCGCCGCTCTCGGCGAAGCGAACGCGACGGCGCGGGACAAACCCGCGCCCTACCGGACGAAAGGCGACGCTCAAAACAACTGATGAGCCTGCTAATACTGCTCGAGATCGACCATGCTCTCGCGCGGAAGGCGCGGCGCCTCCTGGAGCATGCGGACGTAGTACTCCCAGCTCCAGGAGGCTCCTCCCTGCATGCCTGTTTCCCGCGCGGCTTCTGGCCGGAGGTGGTCCTCCCAGTCCTCCCAGGGGATGTCCGGGCTCTCCCGACCCACGACGGCGAGCTGCCAGCATAGCTTCGCCAGGTTCTCCAGGCGGATCGCTCGCACGGTCGTCTCTTGGACCGTACGACCGACGACCACGTTGCCGTGCGCCTTGAGGATCAACGCGTCATGGTTGCCCATGCGCGATAACATCGCCCTCCCGATCTCCGGGCTGTGGATGAGGAGCGAGCGTGGATAGACCGGGATGCCACCCAGGGCCAGGGCCGAGCCACCCCAGTTCTGCGACCCCACGATGGGACGGATATCCACGTCGCCGATGCTGCACAGGACCTGGGCAGGCGGGTGGGCGTGAATGACACACCGGATCTCAGGTCGCGCCCGGAAGATCGTCGTCCCGATGAATCGCTCGGGTGGAATAGTCCAGTCGCCTATGTCCTCGACCGGGTTTCCTCCCGCATCGACTCGGTGTAAGCAGCGCGGCTCCACGTACGCGGGAGACACGTCCCGGGTATTCCGGCAGCGAACGAGCATCTCGTCGGTGCCCGGGATGCGGACGAATACATGTCCGGTGGTGTCGCCCATCGACCCGGTCATAGTCAGGATCCGATGTGCGAGCACAGACGTGCGTTTGAGCTCCGCGAACTGATCGTCCACAGCTCAGCCCTCCTCAAACGCCCTTTCTCGAAGAAATAGCGTGTAGGAGCCCAGCGTTGCCACGAGCATCAGGGTACAGGATCGCCGGCGGCCATGTGCGGGCCTTCTGACAGCAGCCAAGCGACGTAGCATGGATCGCGTGGACGCAACGCAATAAGTATGAGCATACTATGCAAAAAGCCTGCCGCGCGGCGTTCTCCAGAGCATTCTATCCCCGGCTGGACTGCGGCCCATCAGGCGCACTACTATCAGCCGCAAGTGGACAGCCCGAACGATCGCCGCGGGCGGACGTGGGACATTCCGGGAGAAGCAAGGTGCGGAGGCGCCGATCAACGAACTCTCTCTCCCCCGTGCGCGGGGGAGAGAGCTAGGGTGAGGGGCCCCCGGGCGCCCAGAGCCCGTGGCCAGCACCCCACGACGGGGCAGCCCCAGAGAGGAGCTGATGATGGATGGTCAGCGGCACATGTACATCGGGACTCAGGACGGCATCGTCGCGCTGGCGGAGGACGGCGACCGCTGGGAACTCGAGCGGACCACGCTCGAGAGTAAGGCTGTCGACTCGCTCGTCGCCCCCGGAGAGGGCATCGTGGTGGCAGGGGTGGTGGACGACGGTGTGTACGTATCCGGTGATGGAGGGCGGTCGTGGGACCGCGGCCTCGCCGCCGACGTGCGCAGCCTGGCAGCCGACCCCTCAAATCCAGCGACGCTCTACGCCGGCACGGAGCCGATCCATCTATTCCGCTCGCAGGATGCCGGCGACAGCTGGACGGAAGTGGAGCCGCTCCAGCACATGCCCGAGTCGGTGCGCGAGAAGTGGTGGTTCCCCCAGTACCCGCACGAGGGGCACGTGCTCAGCATCTCCATCGATCCGCGCGACGGCCGCCTCATCTACCTGGGCCTCGAGCACGGCGGCATCGTGCGCACCGACGATGGCGGCACAACCTGGGAGGATGTGTCGGCCGGCATCGAGTACATCGACATCCACATGGTGGCCGGCGATCCCCTCGAGCAGCGGCGCGTCTATGCGACCACCGCGCGGGGGTTCTATTACAGCGAAGACTACGGCCGCGACTGGGTGCTCTCGCTCGACGGCCTCACGCGGGACTACATGCACGATTTCGCTGTGCGCCCCGGGTCGCAGTCGACGCTGTTCATGGCTACCGCCAACGGCAGCCCGCCCTCGTGGATGCGCGCCACGAGGGCGGAGTCGGCCATCTTCCGCAGCCGCGACGGCGGCCAGAGCTGGCACCAGCTGGGCGGCGGGTTGCCGCCCAGCATGGAGCGCATGATCTGGAACGTCGTCGGCGACCCGACCGATGACGCGCGGCTCTACGCCGCGGCGGGTGATTACGCGGGGCACCTGCCCGCGGGAACCGCCGCCGGCGGCGACGTGTGGGTGAGCGGGGACCGGGGAGACACGTGGGAGCGGATCTGCGAGACCGCTGGCTCGCCCCGCAAGCTGTGCGTCGCGGTGGCGTGAGCGGGGCCCATCCCCCTCGCCCCCTTTCAGGGGAGAGGGTTGGGGTGAGGGGTCGCGAGGCACCGTTGACGCGAAGAGGTGCGAAAGGACTACCGGGTGTTGGGCGATTTGGCGGCGGTTGAGCAGGGGGTCCAGATTGCATTGGTGGGAGACGCCACCCCCCTCCCTAACCCTCCCCCTCAAGGGGGGAGCGGACCGGCGCTTCCTCCCCCTCGTGGGGGACCGGCGCTTTCCCCCTCCCCCTCGACGGGGGAGGGTTGGGGTGGGGGTGATCGTAACCCGACATCCATGCGAACCGACCCGCTAGCATGCGCTTACTAGACGACTCCAACGCGCCCTCACCCCAACCCTCTCCCAGAGGGAGAGGGGGCGCGTCCTGGAGGCCACCCGCTGACGACCAACTGACGTGGTTCCGGCCCGACTCTGTCCTTCCGGAGCGTCCTCGGCCGCTGGATACCACTCTGGCGGTGCCGGCCTTCACCTTCGGGCTTACCCACTCCCTCGTCAGCCTCTACTTCCCCCTGTACGAAGTCCGCCATCGGCTGGTCGACGGGCACCTGTACCTCGCCACCGTGCCATCACCCATGGCCCAGCGCAACCTCACTGCCCAGATGCGCCGGGTGCGCGATTCCAGCCTGCGCTTCTCCCGCAATATTCGCGCCGGCTGGGAGCCATCAGCCCGGCGTGAGGTCGAGGAGTGCAACGAGCGGATGGCGGCGTTCCCACCCGCCGGGGCGACGGACGCCGAGGTGGCGGACACTCTGCCCTGGCTCCGGCGTACGCGGGGAAATCAGTGGTTCATCTCGATCCGCGCGGTGATTGCGCCCACTGCCATGCTTCAAACCGGCGTGGGCGAGACGCCCATCGCCGAGGCACTGGCCGTGGTTCAGGAGATGCGCCACCTTGTAGTCGGCCGCGGGACCGCCGAGCTAGACGCGGCGGTGGGGCGAGTCGCCGACCGTCTCGTCGCCAAGGGCTGCATCGCCGCGCCGAGCGACGTGCAGTGGATGGAGATCAGTGAGGTGCGCGACGCCCTTGAGCACGGAGGCGATCGCCGCGGCCTCGTTGCAGAGCGCCCGGCCGCGGCGGCCGTGCCCGCCGCCGCCGCGCCTCCTGTTACCGGACCGCCCCTGCCTCCGGATGCCCCGCACATGTACCTGGTGCGCGAGGTTCTGGCCCTGATTGGGGGGTAGAGTCCCGTACACGTGGATTCGTTCGATAAGTCAGTAGGGGCTCGGCATGCCGAGCCCGCGGGCGATGCGTGCATCGCCCCTACGGCCCAGGGCTGCGCTCAGCCTCCACGTCTGCTCGCATTTTCCATTGAACGTCAGATTCGACTGAACGTCAGATTCGACGGGGTAGCGCCGGGGCCCACCGCTGCCCCGCCCTTTGGCGGCCAGCCGGACGGACGTATTGACCAACCGTACAATGGCCGAGCAATGGATATCGCCCTTGAACGACGACGTCGGCTGCTGGCGTTGGCCATGCTCCGCCGACGGGCCCCGGCCGCGCACGCGGATGACGCGCCGCCCCCATCGCGAAGGGAGGCGAGATTGAGGTGGCCGGACATAGGCACGGTGCTCGGTGCTCTTTCGTGGGCCGTGTGCGGCGCCGTCGCCACGCGGCTCTACATGCCCGAACGCGCGACCGCCGATATCGACGTCCTCATCTATCGGCGCGACAGCCGGGCAGCTCGTCGGCTGCTGGAGGGCCACCGGTACGTGCGGACTGGCGATCTCGCCATCGGGGGCTCGACTTGGCGATCGCCCGACGGGGCGCTCGTCGACGTCATCGAGCGGGATGACCCCTGGGTCCCCGCTGCGCTTCAGGAGGCTGCCGCGAATCTTGATTCCCAGGCCCTGCCCATTCTCCCGCTGCCGTACCTTGTGGTCATGAAGCTCCAGGCCAGTCGTGTGCAGGACCTGGCCGATCTGGCGCGCATGCTCGGGGCGGCTGAGCGCGAGGCGCTAGACGATGTCCGAAGGGTGGCGCGGAACTATGCCCCCGACGATGTCGGTGACCTGGAGAGCCTTATCGAGCTGGGCAAGCTCGAAGGCGGAGGTTAGCATCTCCCGACTGAAAGCGGTCAGGGTTTCGCTCGTTGGTGAGCCTGCCGAACCACTGGGCCCTTCGACAAGCTCAGGGTGAGCGGGGCCTTTCGGCAGCTCCTACGCTAACTGCGTCCCCGGAAGGCATCGTACCGCGCGGCCGCCAGGCCGACGACGTGCTCGATCTCCTCCTCCAGTACGAAGCCCTCGGCAACCAGCTCCACGGTCGCCGCCCGGACCCTGTCGAGGTAGTCCTCGCGCGAGGCGTACCGCTCGTCGATGCTGGGGCGGGGATCGCCCGTCCGGTTCCGATCGGCGGCGGTCGGCGCAAACGGGTGCGTCGCCCCCAGCAGCGGGATGAAATGGCCGGCCGCTCCAATATCGGCGTGGCGGCGCGTCCAGCCCGTGTACGTCGCGAGCGGGACGCGGACGTCCGGGAGGCGCACACCGGCGATCTCGTTCCCGTCGGCGTCCACAGCGGAGACGAGCGTCCCGTACGGCTGACCTTCGTCGGGCGGGTAGTGGAGGACGCCGCGCTCCACCTCGGGGCCGTAGTCCGCGCGGCGTCGCTGCGGGAGCGCAAGCGGCAGCCCGACGCCCGGGAGCGAGGCGAAGCGTTCCTCGAGGCTCTCGCGCCGGACTGCCGTCCCATCGGAGATCCTTGGATGCCGGCTGGCCGGCGGGTCGCCGATGCCTCGCACCCACCGGTCGAGATTGATGAGGGTCGCCCGCATCGCGGGACGGAAGTCGATGGTGTCGAGCGGATACTGGAGCCGCGCCCCATCAGCGGTCCTGTCCGAGAGCGGCAAACTCCCCGGCGCGTGCTGGGTACCCGACAGCTGATACACGCGGACGGACGCCGGTGGCTCGAGGTCGCGCTCGCCTGCCACGTCCGTATGAGTCAGCGACGCGCCACTCCACCAGTACTCTACGCCCGTGTTGGTGGCGATGAGCTTCGGCAGCGCCCCGCGGGCCTCCACGCGACTCAGCAGTCCATCGGTCTCGCCCGTCACCGGGTCCGTCTGGGAGCGGTAGGTCATCGGGAACAGGGTGCTCGGCGAGCGCAGAACGTTGGTGGACGGCTGGCCGAAGCGAATGTTGAACTCGCCCCGACGTGAGCTGCCCGTGTGCGCGAACACGCCGTCGAGCGCGATTCGGCCATGCTCGTCGGCATTCAACCCCAGGTAGAGGTACTCGCGGAGAAAACGGCCGCATTGCGACTGGCCATAGGCAAGAGCATGGCCGATCGTCCCCGCGCAGGGATTGCCTTCCGCCTCCGTCCCATACTTGAGGAAGCTCACGCAGTCGCGCATGGCCAGGAAGCCCAGACCGATAACCGGCGCCCCGATCGTCGTATAGACGATCTCGTAGACAGAGCCAGGCTCGAAGCCTGTGGACAGGTGCACATAGTTGGGGTCGGCCACGACTCGCCCCTCGTCCACTCGCGCGAATCGCCACAGCGCGCGGTCGATGGCGGTGGGTGGCCCGTCGGGGTGCTCGCGGACAGTGAGGGTCGCGGTCGGGTCGTCCAAGTCCGCGGCGGGCAGCGGCTGGTGGCCGGCGTCCGAAAGGAGCAGCGCCCGAGCGGGGCGCGTCAGTTGGTACTGGATGTAGGCCAGGCCCCGCAGACGCTCGCCGTTTTCAGTAGCCTCAGGGACCCGGATGGCCATGCCGGCCGGCACGTCGTGCTGCCAGCCGCAGAACGCCAGCGTGAACCCGCGCCGCAGCAGGAACCCATTGCCCACGTCGACGGTGCGCGGGTCCGCGCGGTCGTCGGCATCGTCGAACTGGCGCAGAACGGTTCGATTCCCGCGATTGAGCACGTCGTACAGCAGGCTGCCATCGGGTGGCGGGTTCAACGGCTTGAGCAGGAGAAAGTCCGACGAGAAGCGCACCATGCCGTTGGAGTCGGTGGGTGCGAGGTCGACGTCGGTGATGACCCGGTGGTCGGGGTGGCGCGGGTCGATCGCGCAATGCAGCGTGCCGCGAATCTGCTCGTAGGGGCCGATGCCGTCGAAGGTCGTGCCGCCGGCCAGCGGCCCGCGCTCCCCGATGTCCAGCGAAACAACTGCCATGGCTTCCACTCCGGAAAATCCCCTCTCCCCCTTCGAGAGGGAGAGGGCTGGGGTGACAATATCCCCCTCTCCCCCTCGAAGGGGGAGAGGGCTGGGGTGAAGGGGTCGCCGGTGCCCACTACCAGAGCCTGCAGGCCACTGGTGCATTCTACCCTCCGTCACGCGACGCGGCGCTCTGCCGAATTGGCTATCATCGGAGACCGACGCGCGACCCCCGCCGCTCGTGAAACCCGGGACCTGTAGCGCGCGGACTTGTCCCGCGCCCGTTGGTTGGTGCGCAGGCTAGCCGAAGCGGGCGACGAGCAGCCCTCGCGCAATGAATGGTGTGACACCGTCGCCCCCTTTCAGGGGGCGCGGGTGGGGGTGCGGCGGTCGGCGCGGGCGCGAAATCTCCCGTCACTACCGCCGGGAGATTGACCAGCCGGCAGCCTGCCGTGAAAACGGCGCTCGTCCTGAGCCAGTCGAAGGACGAGCGGGGGTCGCGTAACCTCAGGCCCATGGTTCGACGGGCTCACCATGAGCGGTTTCATCTGGCCGTGTCGGGCCCAAAGGCGCACGAAACCCGTAAGGGCGGTCAACGGAGGATACACATGCCATACGCAACGATCGGCAAGCCGGTGCCCCGCATCGAGGGATCGGCGAAGGTCACCGGCGGCGAGGTGTACGCGGCGGACATCGCGCTGCCTGGCACGCTCTTCGCCCGCGTGCTGCGCAGCACGGTTCCCCACGCCCGCTTGCGCAGCATCGACACGACGCGGGCGTTGGCCCTCCCCGGCGTGGAGGCCGTGCTCACCGGAGGCGACGTCCCCGGGATCTTCGTCGGGCAACGTCTGAAGGACATGCCGTTGCTCGCGACGGATCGGGTGCGTTTTGTCGGCGAGGCGGTGGCCGTGGTGGCCGCGGCGAGCACCCAGATCGCGGAGGAGGCGCTGGGGCTCATCGACGTCGACTACGATGAGCTGCCCGCCGCGTTCGATCCACTCGAGGCCACCCGCCCGGGCGCGACGGCCCTTCACGACGACCCCTCGCAGTATCGCAACGCGCCAAGCTTGCCCGCCGATATCCCCAACATCCAGGGCTTCGCCGTGATGGAGCAGGGAGACCTCGACGCTGCGTTTCGCCAGGCGGACCGTGTGTTCGAGCACACCTTCCGGACGCAGCTCACGCACCACGGCTACATCGAGCCGCACGCCTGCACCGCGTGGATCGACCTTCAGGGCACGGTCCAGGTCTGGGCGTCCAACAAGTGGCCCTATGTGCTGCGCAACTGGCTGGCGGAAGACCTCGGGCTGGCCCCGGATCGCATCAACGTGCACATAGTCTCCGTCGGCGGCGATTTCGGTGGCAAGTCCGGGCTCTTCGACGTGCCGCTGTGCGTGCTCCTGGCCCAGCGAACTGGTCGGCCAGTGAAAATGGTGACCAGCTACTCGGAAGAGCTGATGGCCGCGGCGCGCCGGCATCCCACGGTCATCACCCTGCGCACCGGTGTGCGCAACGACGGCACCCTGGTCGCTCTGCACGCCAGGACCATCTTCGGCGGCGGCGCCTACGGCGCCCTGAAAATGAACCCACAGGTCGTCGTTGCAGGGGCTCGCCAGGTGGGGAGCTGCTACCGCATCCCCGCCATCCGCATCGAGAACTCCTGCGTCTACACCAACCATGTGCCCTGCACGCAGACCCGCTCGCCGGGCGCCCCCCAGGTGGTGTTCGCCGTGGAGTCGCAGCTCGACCTGATAGCGCGCGAGCTGGGCATGGACCCGGTGGCGCTTCGCATGCGGAACCTGCTCCGGGACGGCGACTCAGCGCCCCTCGGAGGGAAATGGGAGCACATCCGCGCCCAGGAGACGCTGGAGCGTGCTGTCGAGGCCTCGTCCTGGGGGCAGCCGAAACCGTCGCCCTTCTACGGGCGAGGCGTGGCCATCTACGAACGGGCCGCCGCGAGCGGCCGCTCCAGCGCGCTCATCACCATCGACGCGGTAGGCCAGGTGACGGTGCACATTGGGACGCCCGACGTCGGGCCGGGCATCGCCACGGTATGCCAACAGGTCGTGGCGGAGGCCCTGGACCTGCCCCTCGACCGGGTCGGAGTGCGCGTCGACGACACAGATTCCCTGCCGTATGACGCCGGTACCGGCGGCAGCAAGTCCACCAACTCCACCGGCCACGCCGCCCACCGTGCGGCGCTGGAAGCCCGCGCTGAGCTGGCGGCCGTGGCGGCCGAGCGGCTGAGCTGCCCAGCGGAGCAGCTGCGGCTCGAGGGTGGGCGCTTCGTGAGCCCAGACGGGCGGAGCGCCTCGCTCGGCGACCTCGCCCAGGCGGCGGCGCCAGGCGACGGCCCCTACGCTCATCTGGTGGAGTTCGAGCCGGCCGGCGAGCGGAACGTCACGTCCTTCTGCGCGCAGGTCGCCGAGGTTGAGGTCGATCCGGATACGGGGCGGGTCCACGTACAGCGCCTGGTCACGGCGCACGACGTGGGCACCATCATCAACGCCATCGCCCACCAGGGCCAGATCGACGGCGGCGTGATCAACGGCCTGGGCTTTGGCCTGATGGAAGAGACGCCCATCGAGGACGGACGGGTCAGCACCGCGAACCTGGGGGACTTCAAGCTGCCCACGATGATGGATGTCCCCGAGCTGACGACGGTCCTGCTCGAGAACCCGGAGGGGCCAGCGCCGTTCCAGGGAAAGGCCATCGGCGAGATCCCCAACGTCCCGACGGCCGCGGCCATCGCCAACGCCGTGCACGACGCAGTGGGTGTCCGGGTCTTCGAGCTCCCCATCAGCCCGGAACGGGTGCTGGGCCGCCGGGGCGACGGTGCAGGGTGAGACGGGTGCGTATGTGTTGCACCAGAGCCTTGGCTATGTCTGAGCCGCGGGTTCGCCCTCACCCGGCTTGCCCGCTGGCGCCGGCTGCCCCGGCCTCCCCCAGAGGGAGAGGCGAACGGCTACCCCCTCTCCCGCTGGGTGAGGGCGTGACCCGCCTCGTGTAGCATTGGGCAGGATGACAGCACTGGCAGGCTGCTGAAAGCCCGCTCACGCTGAGCTTGTGGTTCGACAGGCTCACCATGAGCGGCCGCTCACCCTAAGCTTGTCGAAGGACAGGCTCACCACGAGCGGGAACCTAACCTTTTTTTTCAGCAGCCTGCTGGGGGAGCGGGCAGAAGCTGCAATGGCGGAAGTGAGAGCAAGTGACCATGTAAGGCTGGAACGAGCGTCGGCCGCGGATCTCATCGGGGCGCTGCACGAGGCACGCGAGCGCACACTCGAGATCGTGGCCGACCTCGACGCCGAGCAGCTCATGGGGCCACGATCGGCGATCGTCAATCCCCTGCGATGGGAGACCGGGCACGTCGGCTGGTTTCACGAACACTGGGTGCTGCGGCACTTCTGCAGGCGGCAGCCGCTGCTCAGCCAGGGCGACGAGCTTTACAACTCCGCCGAGGTTGCCCACGACACGCGCTGGGATATCGCTCTTCCCTCGTGGCAAGACACGCTTGCCTACGTCCAGCGCATTTTCGTGGACGTGGTGGACGAGTTCGAGCATGGAAGGCTCGACGACGGCCGCGAAGTCAACGGGTACGACGGCGCCTACTTCCTCGAGCTGGGGCTGCTGCACGAGTGCATGCACGCCGAGGCATTCACCTACACGCGGCAGACCCTGGGCTACGCGGCGCCACCACTGAGCACCGCGAGTACCCTACCCGGCTCTCGTGCATGGCCAATACCCCCCTCCCTCACCCTCCCCCGCAAGGGGGGAGGGGACCAGCTCTTCCACCCTCCCCCTCGACGGGGGAGGGATGGGGTGGGGGTGACCGTAACCCCGACGTCCATGCGAACTGACCCACTGGGGGACGCGCAGGTTCCGGGCGGCTCAATGCTGCTGGGGAGTACGCCTAATGAGCCCTTCCTGTTCGACAACGAACAGTGGGGGCACCCGGTCGAGGTGGCTCCGTTCGCCATAGCGCGGGCGGCGGTGACCAATGCCGAGTTCCTCGCCTTCGTCGAAGAGGGCGGCTATCGTCGGCGCGAGTTGTGGAGCGAGGCCGGCTGGCAGTGGCGCGCCACCGCCGGCGCGGAGCACCCGGTGTACTGGCAGCGCCACGCCGACGGGGTCTGGCTGCGCCGCAACTTCGCCGAGTGGGTACCCCTGGAGGGCGACCTCCCCGTCCTGCACGTCGGCTGGTACGAGGCGGACGCCTACTGTCGCTGGGCGGGTCGCCGCCTCCCGACGGAGGCCGAGTGGGAGATGGCGGCCAGCGCGGAGCCGACGCCCGACGGACGCTCGCTTACCGGCCGAAAGCGGCGCTATCCGTGGGGCGATGAGCCCCCCACGCCGGAGCGGGCAAATCTGGACTGGCGGGCCGAGGGTTGCGTGAGTGCAGCGGCGCTGCCGGCCAGCGACAGCGCGTTTGGGTGCCGACAGATGATCGGCAACGTTTGGGAGTGGACCTCCACGGACTTCGGGCCCTTCCCGGGGTTTAGCCCCGGCCCATACAAGGAGTACTCCGCCCCCTGGTTCGGCGACCACAAAGTGCTGCGCGGCGGGTGCTGGGTCACGCGCTCGCGCCTCATTCGCAACAACTACCGCAACTTCTACAAGCCGGATCGCCGGGACGTGTGGGCCGGCTTCCGGACCTGTGCGCTTTAGCCAAGCGTCCGGGCATTACGCCGCCAGTTCGCGCAGCAAGCTGCGTAACCGGGCTTATGGAACGGCCTGTCTACGCCAGCCCAGCCATCGCATGGCCGACCGCTCCGCGGAACGCACGGTCGACGACGAATGAGTCGTGCGCACCACGGAGGATAGCGGCGCGCGCTTCATCGGTGTGTGCGTAGCGCTCCATTATCTGGTGGAGCATCGAGGCATGCGCTCGATCGGCCTCCACGTGGACCGACTGGTTGATCAGCTCCGACTCAGGGATGCCCAGCTCCTCGACCATCTTCGTCCGCCATCGAAACGAAGCGCCGCCGCCCTGAACCACGTCCCCGGAGTTTCGGATCTCAAGGACGCACGAGGCGGTGACGGCCTCCAGCCACGGGCGGCTCTTGGCGATGTGAATCCAGGCATAGAAGGCGGCGGCGGCGCCCGGCACGGACTCGGTATTCTCGATGTCCTCCGGCGTGAGTCCGAGGACTCCCGCCTCCCTCGTGGTCAGCGTGTAGTGGTCCATCCCCGCCCGGGGGTCATGAATCAGCTCGTCCTGCTCGTGCTCCCAGATCAGCCGCTTGACGTCCAGCGGGGCCGCTCCCTGCACGAACCCCCAGCAGTCCCTGCGGTTGTTGACGTAGTGGGCCATGTTGATGGCGACCAGGCGCGCGCGGGCGAGGGTGAGTGGAACCCCGAAGAACTCGCGGAACTCCGGCGTCTCGAACTGCCGGTTCGCCATGCCGTTGATTTCGGCCTCGACGGTGTCGATGCTGCTCGCGATGGTCGTCATCGTGTTCCCTCCCGCTCGCACAGCGTAGCGCAAAATTTGTGACCGCCGGTCCCCCTCACACTCTCCCCCGTACGCGGGGAGAGGGAAACGCCCCACAGAAGCTCCTGTCTGCTCGCTACTCTAACTCACGAATCGACGAGACGAACACGGCCACCAGGAGAGCCATAGAGGCGACGAGGAGGCCGCCCAGACCGAGCGCAATCGGCGCCCCGGCCAGCTCCGCAACGCTGCCCGACAGCGTGCCGCCCAACGGCATGAGGCTCCAGGTGAGCCCATAAATGCCCATCACCCGCGCCCGGTATTCATCGGTGAGGCGTAGCTGCAAGGCTGTAGCGATGGCCGTCATGTAGACGTTGTTGGCGATGGCCGCGCAGAAGATCACGGCGAGAGAGAGCAGGAACCATGGAGAGGCGGCGAACGCCACCAGCAGCAGTCCGAAGGCGGCTGCCCCCACGATGATGTGGCGGCCTCGGTGCTGCGATTGGGCCATGGTTGCAGCGAGGAGCGATCCGACGAGGGCCCCGGCCCCGCCCGCCATGTGCAGAAACCCGTAGCCCTGGGAGCCCACCTGCAAGATGTCGCGGGCGAAGATCGGCACCAGGAACACGTACGAGAGCCCGAACACGCTGTTGAAGAACGTCAGCCCGATCAGGGCCTGGAAGAGTGGACTGCGCCGGATGACGTGGATTCCAGCCAGCATGCTGTCGAGCAGGCTGCGCTCGGCCCTCCGCACGCCTGGTCCCTCGATGCGAATGAGCCGGAACAGCACGGCTGAGAGCAGATTCCCAAAGCCCGCAACGTAGAAGGTCTGGCCGACGCCGGCAATCGAGATGAGGACGCCCGCGAGGGCGGGCCCGACCAGACGGGGCGCCTCCCACGCGAAATTACCGAGCGCCACAGCGTTGGCGATCTGGTCTCGTCCGACGACGTGCGGAAGCAGGGCCTGACGGCTCGGCCCATCGAACGCCCGCACGCATCCCAGGAGGAAGGCAAAGCCGAACACCTGCCAGACGTCGATGCGCTCTAACACAACCAGCGTAGCCAGAAGAAAGTAGAGCGCGGCGGACAAGCCGTTGGTCAGGACGAGCAGCAGGCGGCGGTCCATTCGATCCGCCACGGCGCCGCCGATGAATACGAGGGCAATTCGGGGCACCGCCTGGGCCAGCCCGGCCACCCCTATGCTCAGCGCTGAGTTCGTTAGCTGCAGTACCAGCCAGGCCAGGGCGACGAATTCCATCGTCTGGCCCATAACGGCCGATATCTGCCCAGTCCAGAACAGCCGGTAGTTGGGCGAAGATAGAGCGGTGAAGACCGCCAGCCGGCCGCCGGCCACGGCGGTCGCCGAAGGAGTCTGCATCGGGTCTCCGAGCGCTGCCCAACAGGCTGCTAAAAAACCCCGCTCACCCTGAGCTTGTCGAAGGGCTCCATGTGGTTCGACAGGCTCACCACGAGCGGAACCCAACCTTTTTCAGCAGCCTGCT
>CAYQJS010000061.1:0-16662 GCA_964417895.1 uncultured Chloroflexota bacterium
TCGCAGACGTATTTCGGGGCGAATCAGGGCAGCCCGACCGAGTTCCCGGCCGTCCCGCGGCACATCGTCGGCGACCTTTACCGCCAGGGCGACAAGCAGGCGCTGGTTAACAGCCCATACTGGGCGCGGGAGTTCGTTGGCATCGGCCCGTACCGGATGGGCGAGTGGGCGCCGGGCGCCTACACCGAGGCACACGCCTTCGACGCGTACTTCCTCGGGCGTCCAAAGATCGATCGCGTAGTCCTTCGCTACTTCCTGAACCCGAACGCCATGGTGGCCGGGATGCTGGCCGGCGATATCGATCTCGTGACGGTCGGTAGCCTTAAGATGGACGACATCCAGCCCGTCATCGACGCGTGGGGGTCGCAGCGCGGCACGGTGATCCCCTCACTCACCGACGCGACCTACGCTCAATTCCAGTTCCGCAACCCGGATGCGCCCTGGGCGCGCGACGTGCGGGTGCGACAGGCGCTGTCGCACCTCGTCGACCGCCAGACTCTCTCGGACACGTTCTCGCCCGTCGGCGGGCCGACTGACATCTTCGCCGCGAAGCAAGACCCGGTCTACCGGCTCGCGGAACAGCGCGGATTCGCGCGGTTCCCATATGACGTTGCCCGAGCAGAGCGGCTGCTCGCCGAGGCCGGCTGGACTCGGGGGGCGGACGGGATGATGCTGAACGCCACCGGGCAGCGGTTCGCCATCGAAGTCCGCGTCGTAAGCAGGGTCGAGGAGGGGCTGGCGCTGACGGACCAGTGGAAACGTGGTGGGCTGGACGCCGAGATGTTCACCATCGGCAAGGGCGCTTCGAACCAGCAGGAGATGAAGGCCACCAATAAGGGTGTCTTCTGGAATGCTCATACCCTGACGCCCGAGACCCTCGAGATGTGGAAGTCGTCCCAGATCGCCACGGAGCAGAACCGCTGGTCCGGCAGGAACCTCTCGGCGTACGGCAATTTCGAGTTCGACCGCCTCTTCGACGGATACGTTAACGAGCTGGATCCGGCGAAAAGCCAGTCGCTGTTCGCAGATCTGTTGAGGTGGCAGGCAGGTGAATTGTTCTGGGTTCCGGCGTACTATGAGGTTGCATCGGCCATCACCGCGTTTCGCGCCGGCATCCGAGGGCCCGGTGGGATTCTGCCGGTCTCGAAGGTGGCAACGTGGAATATCCACGAGTGGGAGGTCGATTGATTGGTGTTTCGGGTGGTTGTCATCCTGAGCGCTAGCAAAGAGCCTGCCCTGAGCCTGCCGAAGGGATCTGAAGGCGGGTAATGGCAGGTGGCCGAGGCGATACCCGACTTCAGATTCTTCGCCCGCGGCTCAGAATGACATCAACCCTGGGTAGCGGCAAAGCGTAAGGAGGGAACGATGGCCTACGATCTGCTGGTTCGCAACGGTCGGATAGTCGACGGCTCAGGAATGCCGTCGGTGTGGGGTGACGTCGGAGTATCAGGCGGGAAAATCGTCGAGGTCGGGAGGTTAGAGGGGCCTGCGCGTCGGATCATCGACGTTCACGGCCAGGCCATCGCCCCCGGCTTCATCGACAACCACTGCCACTTCGACGCCCAGGCCCTCTGGGACCCGCTATGCACGTTCACCTGTTACCACGGCACGACCACCGTGATTAACGGCAACTGCTCGCTGGGGCTGGCGCCCGCCAGGCCGGGCGAGCGCGACGATCTCGTCTCCATGCTCTCGCGGGTGGAGGCAATTCCTATCGAATCGCTGCGGGCAGGAATCGAGGGGTCCTGGGAGACGATCCCCGAGTACCTCGACCTGCTGGACCGGCGGCTCGGGGTGAACGTCGGCGCGCTGATCGGCTTCTCTGCCGTGCGGCGCTACGTCATGGGCGAAGCCGCCTACACAGAGCAGGCCACACCCGAGCAGATCGAGCAGATGAAGGCGATCGTCCGTGAAGGAGTGGCAGCGGGCGCCATCGGCCTGTCCTTCGAGCGCAACCCCACCCACATGGACCTCGAGGGACGGCTCACCCCGTGCAACGTCGCATCCAGCGAGGAGCTGCTTGCGGTCGCGGAGGCGCTGGGGGAGGTAGGCGCAGGGTCCATCCAGTTCAACGGCTTCGACCGGATGGAGATGAAAGAGGGCGTGCTAAGCCGGATGTCTCGGGCGACCGGGCGCCCGCTGGTGACCACCATCGGGGGGGACCCGTTCGATGAAAAGCTCGCGCACCTCGAGCGCTCCCGCCGCGAAGGGGCGCGCATCACGCCGATGCTGACACCCTTCGTCGACGACCCACAGCGGTGGACCGTCCTGAGCGTGAACAGCTTCGATCGGCTGCCGCACTGGGTAGCCATCACGATCAAGCCGCTGGAGGAGCGGAAGCGAGCATTTAAGGACCCGGCGGCGCGGGCGGGCCTGCACGCAGACACGCTGACCGATGGGCAACGCCCGCCATGGGACACGACGGCCGTGGCGAGCGTAGCCCTGGCGAAGAACCAGCACCTGGTCGGCAAGAGCGTCACGGAGATCGCTCGGGAGCAGGGCAAGGAACCCTTCGACGCCTTCTTTGACCTGGTGCTCGAAGAAAACCTGGAGGCGATGTTCCAGCAGCGCACCGGTAACGGCCCGGAGGTCAAAGCACCCGCCCTGACCAGCGCCTACACCATGCCGGGACAGGCTGACAGCGGGGCGCACGTGACGCGCAGGTGCGACAGCCACGTCAGCACCCACCTGCTCTCGTACTGGGTCAGAGAGCTGGGCGCGATGACCCTCGAGGAAGCAGTTCGCAAGCTGACATTCGTGCCCGCCTCCGCCTTCGGGCTGCATGACCGCGGCCTCATCCGGCCAGGTCTGGCGGCGGACCTGGTAGTGTTCGATCCGGACACGGTCTCACCCGGCGAGCTTGACCAGGTTCCGGACTTCCCGGCCGGGGCCGTGCGCATGCGGCGGCTGCCGAAGGGGATCGAGCACACCATCGTGAACGGCGAGGTGCTCATCGAGGAGGGCGAGCACACAGGGGCCCTTCCGGGGCGGGTTATCCGAAGCAGCGCCTACAGCGGCTAGAGTCGCGGCCGACGACGTTATGTCATCCTGAGTTACTCATGCCCCGATTTGTCGAGGCGCCACCGTGGCATGAAAACCGCTCATGGTGAGCCTGTCGAACCATGGGCCCGAGGTTGCGCAAGCCCGGCCCGTCCTTCGACAGGCTCAGGACGAGCGTACTTTTCAGAGCAGCGCCAGCGAAAGATCTGAAGCAGGCAGCAAACACCCTCGTCACTACTCACCGACGGCAGACCCTTCGCTGCGGCTCAGGGTGACAGGGCGGAAAGGCTAGAGTCCGTAGAACCGCCTGGGGTTGTCCACAAGAATCTTGTCGACGGCCCCGGGCGGCATGTCCTCGCGGCCGCGTAGCGTCCCCACGACCGCGACATCCGCGGTGGGGTCGCCGCCCCTCAGGCGGTTCGTGAAGGACGTGGCCTCGATCGTCGGTAGCTGGTCGCCGTGGTGGCCGTAGTCGGAGCCGGTGATGAGGTGGTCCCAGCCGATGGACTGCGCCAGATATGGGATGTCCTCGTCGGACTCGCAGGCCACGAAGATGCGGTAGTCCTCGAAAAGCTCCGGCCCGAGGTGCGGAACGTCGAGCTGCTTCTTCCGGCGCCAGTCGCGCTCGATGTAGTGCAGCACGTACGGGATCCATGATGCGCTGGTCTCGATGAAGCCGATGCGCAGGTCGGGGAAGCGCTCCGGTACGCGGTTGGTCACCAGGTGCTGGAACGCCATCACCGGCAGCATGCGAATGCCCGTGAAGGAGCCCGTGAGGCGAGTATCGATGATCGCCGTGAAGGCTGGAGCGCCGGCGCCGGTGTGAATGCAGAGTGGCATATTGAGGCGGCTCGCCTCCTCGTAGATCGGGAAGAAGTACTCGTCGGCCAGGAACCGCTCCCCCTCGATGCCCCGAGCGTTGAACCCAACGGCGCCGTGGTCCTTGGCCCACCGCAGCTCCTGGATGCAGGTCTGCACGTCAAGGAACGGCGGCACGGCTATCCAGCGAAGCCGCCCCTTGCCCCTCGAGCAAGCGTCGGCCATGAACCTGTTGTAGCTCTGCGCCAGGGCGACGTTCAGGACCGGGTCGTACGTCATGTGGTGGATGAAGAGCGTGGGGAACACGATCTGGACGTCGACCCCCATGGCGTCCGCATCTTCCAGCCGCGCCTCGACGTCCAGCAGCGCCTTGGTGCGCCAGCTCCGGCCAGCCCGCCCCTCGACGTCCCGGGGCGGTGTCTGCCCGGCCCCGCCTCCCTTCCCCTCAGGCTTAGGGGTGGCGTTGCCGTCGATGAGCCAGTAAGTACCGCGTCGGATTCCCGTGCCATTCGGGGTCAGCAACACCGGCTTGCGGTGACTTAGCTCTTCGTCGAAGAACGCCCACATCTCCTCCGATTCGACGACGTGGGTGTCGGCGTCGATTACCCCGGCCATGCTCAGTCCATCTCCCACTCGTGGATGTTCCACGTCCCAACCTGTTGAACGGGCGTGATCCCCGCTGGCCCTCGGATGCCGCGCCGATGGGCGGTGATTGACGAGCCCACGGCGTAGAAGAGCGGGAGGAAGATCACTTCGTCGCCCAGCCATCGCAAGAGGTCCGCGTGCACGGACTGGCGCTGCGGCAGATCGAGCGTCGTGACGTATTCCCCCCACCGCCGCTCGAACTCGACGTTGCTATAGGCCGTCAGATTCGTGCCGACCCAGTTGTTCTGCGCGGTTGCCATCTGAGACGACTCGAACAGGGTGAGGATCGTCGGGGATAGCTCCTGGGCCTGCAGCCACACGCCCGTACCCCTGGCCTTCAGCTCGTTGGAGTTCGTGCTGACGGGCGGGAGCTGGCGGCTCTCAGACTCGAGCCCGCCTCGTCTCCACTGGTCCTGGACCGACAGCCCGTACTGGACGTTGACCTGGCTGTTCGCCTGGATTGTGACGTCGATGCGAAAACGCTGCCCAGCGGCGTTCTGGACCGAGCCATCGGACCCTCGTGTCCAACCAGACTCCGCGAGCAGCCGCCCGGCGCGCGTCACGTCATACGGGAACCGTGCGAAGCCGCGTTGTTCCGCCAGTCGATAGACCGGATCGGTCTTGCCGATAAAGAGATCGGCGGGGCCGCCCTCAGGCACCCCCTCCAGCTCGTCGGCGAGGGTCTGGCGGTCGATCAGGTGCAGCAGGGCCTGTCGCACTCGCACGTCCTGCCCCCACGGCACGCTCGGGTCCCTGAACTGCAGCCTGGCGATGACGATGGAGGTCATCGAAGGGATGATAGTGCCTCCCTGCGGCCCCCAGTGGTTGATCACAGGCAGCAGGTCGGGCATTTTCAGCGCGCTGGGGTTGACCATGTCGATGTCGCCGGATAGCAGCGCGGCCACCACCGCGTTGTTGTCGGGGATGTAGCGGATGATCACGCGATCGATCTTCGGACGGCCGAGGAAGTACTGGTCGAAGGCGGCGGCCTCGGTGTGGCTGCCGAGGACCCATTCGGCCACTCGATAGGGGCCGAGGCCGATGAAGCCGGTGGTCCAGTACGAGTTGTTCATAAATGCGGCGGGGTCGCTCTGCTGGTAGAGGTCGGCGAGAAGGTGACGCGGCAGCGCGACGAACGACGGCGGGCTGGCCACGTTCGCGTCGAAGTACGGCCGCGACCATCGCACCACGACCGTCTCAGAATCCGGGGCGGCGAGCTCCCTCACGAGAGCGAGGGCGCTGGTCCCGACTTCCAGGTTCGGGTCTTTGGTCACGTTCACGCCGAACACGAAATCATCTGCGGTCAGCGGCGTGCCGTCGTGCCATTTCACGTTTGGCCGCAGCTTCCAGGTCAGCTCCATCCCGCCGTCGGGTAGCACCAGCCAGTCGCCGTCCGCGATCGACGGGAGTTTCTGCGCGATGTGCGGGTGGAGGTTGCCCTCGGGGTCATACCTCGTAAGGCTCATGTGGAACATCCATCTGACCTGCGCGGCCGCGTTTCCACCCGAGCCGAATATGAGGCCGGCGGACGGCTCGCGCAACACCGCGGTCCGCAAGGTCTTCGGAGGGCCTGTCCGCTCGCCCGCTGGCCCATCCACCTGGCTGCGACTCGTGGGGGGAGCGACGCAGCCGGACAGAAGTATCGCGCCGGCCGCCAGCAGCACGAGCAATTGACGTGGCTTTCCGATCTTCATGGCTTCGTCCCCTTGAACGCGAGATCCATGAGGCATCCTACCGGCGCTCCGCTGGCGCCGCAAGCCCACCTTGCCTCGGCGTGATGCGTGGCCCAGAATAGCGGTGACAGATAGCTACCTCCGGTCGGAAGAAGCGGTGCGCCTCGGCACGATTGGCTGGACCAGTGCAGCGTCGCGTAAATTCGTCACCCGGGCACTTCACCCTCTCCCCCACCCTCCCCCGTCGAGGGGGAGGGGGTTTCGTGCTGGTTCCCTCCCCCCTGGCGGGGGAGGGGTAGGGAGAGGGGGGATCACGAGCTTCTGCGATCCCGCAAAAGGGATGTACTCACGGATTCGCGCGATCCCATACCGGGGTCAGGAGTAAGGGTGGTCATGGCGGCGAGACTTTCCCACAGCGCCCTCACCCGACGTGGACTTCGCGCCTCTTTGTCAGCCCTGGCGCTTGCTCTGGCTCTCATCGGTTGCGCGCCCGCGCCCGCCGGACCCACGGCGCGTACGGAAGTGGCGCCACCGGTGGGCAGAAAAGTTCTGCGAATCGGGATGTACGAGGGCGAGCCCTTTGCAGGCATCGCTCTGTTTGGCAGCGGCGCCGTCTTCGTCCGAGCGGGAATTGGCGCTCCCGAGCACACATACAGCTTCCACGCCGGCCTCACTGTTTACAACGAACGAGGCGAGCTAACGCCGCGCATCGCGCAGAAAGTGCCCTCCCTGGAGGATGGCGACTGGAAGGTCTTCCAAAACGGCGAGATGGAGCTGACGTGGAGAATCCGAACGGACGTCAGATGGCACGACGGCACCACGGCGACGGCCTCGGACTTTGCCTTCGGCGCGGAGATCACCCAGGACCGGGAGCTGCCCCTCAGGCGCGGGGAGCCGGCGAACCTGATCACGGAGGTTCTGGCGCCCGATCCTCACACACTGATCGTTCGCTGGAAGGGGCTGTACCCGGAGGCCAACGCCAGTGGCCCCACCGATGTCCCGGCGGTGCCCGCCCACTTGCTGAACGATCTCTACCGCGGCGGCGATAAGCAGGCGTTTACGAACAGCCGCTACTGGGCCAGCGAGTTCGTCGGCCTCGGTCCCTTCCGCCTGGGTGACTGGGTGCTCGGGGCTCACCTCGATGCGCTCGCGTTCGACGGCTACTTCCTCGGGCGCCCGAAGATCGACCGCATCGTCTTCAGCTACTTCTCCGACCCCAACGCTCTCTACACCAGCCACCTCGCCGGTGAGGTGGATATGACGCCGTTCGGCTCGTTCCAGTCGCTGCACTTCATTCCATTCAAGAAGGAATGGGAGCCGACCGGAGCGGGAACGGCGCTGGCTGTCTTCTCCGGGGCGCGAAACTATCGCTTCCAGTTCGGGTACCCGGATGCACCCTGGGCGGATCGGCGGGTGCGCCGTGCCCTCGTCCACATGGTAGACCGGCAGGACATGGCCGATGCTCTCCTGGCAGGCCTCAGCAACCCGGCCGACACCGTGGTCTCCCTGGGTGACCCTATCTACCGGCTGCTGGAACAACGAGGGCTTCCGAAGTATCCATTCGATTTGGCCCAGGCCCAACGCCTGATGGCGGAGGCCGGGTGGAATCGAGGGCCGGATGGCATGTATCGTTCTGCCGCTGGCCAGCCGTTCGGGATCGAGGTGAGGGTGGGGAATCCGCCGCTCGTGCGGGAGGCCTCGGCCATCGCGGGGTATCTCAAGACGGCGGGCGTGGAGCCGAGCATCGCCGTGGGGACCGATGGCGAGATCCGCTTCACGTTTCCCGGGCTGCAGGGCGCCCCGCTACGGGACACCCATCAGGATCTGGCGGCCTTCGTCACCAGCCAGATCGGCACTGAGGCCAATCGGTGGACGGGAAGCAACCGCGGCCGTTATAGCAACTCGGCGTTCGATCGCCTATACACGCAGTCCCTTATCACACTGGACGTACGCGAGCGAGAAGGGCTGATCGCCGACATGCTGGCGATGGAGGCGGAGGACGTCGCATCGATCCACATGTTCTACGACATGGCCCAGCAAACGATCGTCTTCCGCAAGGGCGTCCGTGGGCCGGGCGTCGTTTCCTCGAAACAGCTGGTCGTTGCCTGGAACGTTCACACCTGGGAGGTGGACTGAAGTGGATGGCGTACTGATCTCGGCTGACTCGCACGTGCTCGAGCCCCCCGACCTATGGGAGCGCCGGCTGCCGGCGGCCTTCAAGGACGATGCGCCCATCTATCCGCCCTTGCAGCTGGGCGGGGCGCACCAGGCTCATCCGGGTGGTTGGGACCCCAAAGCACGGCTGATAGAGATGGCAACTGACGGCGTCAGCGGGGAGGTGCTGTACCCGAGCTTCCCGCTGGACCAGTACAGCATTACCGATCCCAGCCTCCAGGAAGCGTGCTTCCGCGTCTACAACGACTGGCTGTTGGACTATTGCGCCGTAGCACCGGACCGCTTGTTCGGCATCGCGATGATCTCCGTCTACAACATCGATCATGCCATCCAGGAGATGGAGCGCTGCAAACGAGCAGGCATGGTGGGCGGACTGATATGGCAGGTGCCGCCCGCCGGTTTCGAGCTGACGAGCCACCACTACGAGCCGCTCTGGGCCGCGGCCCAGGACCTCGAGATGCCGATCAACGTCCATATCCTGACGGGCGAGCCCTACACCCACCAGCCCGTTAGGGAGCGAGCCCCGAGGACCACCACCGCGCCGAGCTTCAGGGATCGCGTGAACATAAAGATCTTCTACGCTTCCAATACGCTGGGCGACATCTTCGCCTCGGGCGCGCTGGAGCGCTACCCTCGCTTGAAGTTCGTCATCGTGGAGAACGAGGTCAGCTGGCTTCCCTTCTTCGTGACGAAATTCGACGAATATGCTCGCCGGGCTGGGAAGGACTGGTCGCTGGAGATGCTGCCCAGCGACTACTTCCATCGCCAGGTGTATGCGACCTTCTTCAACGACCCCGCCGCTGCCTGGTTTCTGCCGAGCTGGGGCGTGGACAATTGCATGTGGTCCAACGACTATCCTCACCCCAACTCCACCTGGCCCCACTCGCGGGAGGTCATCGACCGGGACCTGGGCCACCTCCCGGCCGAAGCCCAGGCCAAGCTGGTCCGAGAGAACGTGGCCCGGCTGTACAACCTGCCGGTTCTCAGTCCTGTGGCAGCGGGGTAGTACAAGCCCGTGCTTAATTCGTGACCCCCGGGTGGGCGGGTACGTCACCCTCTCCCTCCCCCTCCCCCGTCGAGTGGGAGGGGTCTGTCCCCTCACCCGTCCAAGGGAGCGAGTCCTGGGCTCGTCGTCCCCTCCCCCCTGGTAGGGGAGGGTAGGGAGAGGGGGTCACGAACTCCTGCGATCTTGTGCGAGCTGGATCGCCGGGTGTGTTGCTGAGTGGCCTGAACGATTCAGGTCAAGGCTGAACGGCGCCGGTCCCGCCGTGGAGCAAGGACTCGAATCCGCCCAGGCGGCCGCGGACCTCTTCGAGTAGGCGGAGCGCCTCCTCGAGCGACATGTTCGGGTGCTGGGAGAGCAGGTCGGTCGCACGATTGCCTGACCCGCGCTGGATCTGGCTCAGAAGGTCCCGCATTTGTTGGCTAAGTCCCTCGGTCTGCTCGTCCGCTTCCTCTTGCCCGAGCTCTACGCCGGCCGTCTCTTCGCCATCGCCCTCCGATGCCGAAGGTTGGCGGCCCGCGAGGAGCTCGCTCAGGCAGGCTCCGCCTGGCTGGTCGATCCCCCGAGCCAGCTCGCGCTGGACGACCTCGAAATTGAACCTGGCGTCCTGGTCGGCGGGCTCGAGCTGGAGGGTGGCCGCGAACGCCTCGCGGGCCCCGGCGCAATCGCCCAGGCGGAACAGCGCAATCCCGCGGTTGTAGTGAGCGGCCGCCTGGACCGCCGGAGAGGCGGCGTCCAGCGCCGACTCGAGACGCGCCACGGCCGCCTCGTCGCGCCGGAGCCCGGCGAGGGCAGTACCCACGTTGTAGCTAGCTCCCGCCGACGGATGGCGGGCGCCGACGGATTCGTACCGCGCGAGCGCCTCCTCCAGTCGCCCCTGGTGGAACAGGTCGTTGGCCGCGCGATTCTCGACGCTCCATTCGGGCACGCACCCGAGAATCAGCAGGGCGACAGGCAGCCAGAACAGTCTCATCGCGCTATCGCCGGGGTGGGCATGCGCCGCCGCTGGGGGAGCCATGCTTCGAGGAGCAGGATTCCTAGAGCCAAGCCGAGCAAGAGCCACCGACGCTCATAGTCGAGCACCCAGCGCTCGCCAATCACTTCAGTGG
Organism: uncultured Chloroflexota bacterium; assembly: GCA_964417895.1. Taxonomy (GTDB): domain Bacteria; phylum Chloroflexota; class UBA6077; order UBA6077; family SHYK01; genus CAYQJS01. The sequence continues at coordinate 10,425 of CAYQJS010000061.1, forward strand.
GCGGCATCTGGAAGATCTGCGCCGAAACCTCCTGTGGGACAGGCTCGCTCCCGGTGTACGTCCAGTAGCGCCCGCCGGTCGCATGAGCGAGCGCCTCGAGGCCGGCCGCGTCGAGAGTGCTCACCGCCGTCCCCGAGCGCCCCGTGAGGTACCGCAGAAACCGGCCGTCGGCGGCGTAGAGCGGCACCTCTCCGCCGCCGGCGGTTCCGATCCCGACGGCGAAGACGCGCACACCTTCTGACCGCAACGCACCGATGAACGAGCTGTCGGCAGCGCCTTCTCCATCCGACACGAGCACCAGGCTCTTGGGTGCGCCGCTGGCCCGCACCTCGGGCGGGAACAGCTCCACGGCGGCGCGGAGACCAGCATCGACGGAGGTGCCGGTGATCGGGATGAACGGGTAACCCCCGAACTCGAGCACCTTGCCGATGGCCGGCGTGTCTGGGGTGAGGGGAAAGCGCAGGCGCGCGTCGCCGGCATAGTAGACCAGGCCGACCCGCTGCTCCCCAAGATCGGCAACCACCCGGGCGATCACGTCGCGGGCAAGCGCCAGGCGGCTCGGCGTCACGTCCTGCGTCGCCATGCTCTGGGAGACGTCGAGCAGCACGACGACGTCCCGTCGCTCGACGGGGTGTCCCAGACGCGGCCCCGCGATGGCGACAATGAGGGCGGCGAGGCCCGCGAGCCGGAGCAGGTTCCGGATGATCTGCCAGAACACGCTCCCCGATACCAAACCGCTGCCGGGCCCGCCGAACGCGCGCAGCGCCCGCCGGCGTGCGATGAAGAACACGCCGTACAGCGCGCCCAGCAGAGGCAGTACCGCCAGCAACAACAACGCCACCGGGCGTTCGAATGCGACCCCCCCGTCCGTCACGGAGCGCTCCTGAGGACCGTCGTCGCAAGCGCGACCTCGAGGGCGAGGAGAGCGAGGCCAGCCGCCGCCAGGGCCCAATCCAGCGGCACTGAATGAACCGTCTCGCTCGTGACCAGCGTCCGCTCCATCTGGGCGATTGCGTCGTAGGTCGCCTGCAAGGCGGCTGGGTCCGCCGCGCGAAAATAGCGACCTCCCGTCAGCTCGCTGATCTGCGTCATCAGGCGCTCGTCGATTCCCTGCTGGCCACCGGCCGGCGCGAGGGCGCCGATCGTATAAAGGCGGACGTTGAGCAACCGCGCGATTTGTGCAGCGTCCATCGGCTTCACCTGGTCTGCGTTGCTGAGGCCGTCCGTCAGAAGGACGACCGCCTTCGAGACGGCCGGCGAGTCTCGCAGCACATTGACGGAGGCGGCGAGCCCGTCGCCAATAGCGGTGCCACCGCGCAGCTGGCCGGGCTTCATCCCCACGACCATCTTACGCAGAGCAGCGTGGTCGGACGTCATTGGGCTGTAGACAGCGACCTCGCCCGCGAACGCGACCAGGCCTGCCCGCTCGCCGTCGAGCTTTCCGAGGAAATCCACGACGACGTCGCGGGTGATGTCGAACTTCGTTCGCCCGAAGGCCTGCTCTTGCATCGACGTCGAGATATCCAGGGTGATGACGAGGTCGCTGCCCGCGGTGCGGGTCTCGATGAGGGTTTCGGTCAGCTCCGGTCGAGCGAGCGCCACCGCCACCAGCGCGAGGCTCACCGTGCGGAGCAAAGAGAGCGCGGCCCGCAAGCGCAGCCGCCAGCTCGGCGCAATCCCGACTATCAACCCGAGAGACGGAAATAGGAGCCCGCCGGCGGCGCGTCGTCGCCACCACTCGGCCGCGAGCACAGCCAGAACCACAATCGGCACAAAAACGAGCGCATCGGGGGCGCCAAACCTGAGACTCATACGGCGCTCGGCGAAGGCGCCGATGATACCGACCGGATCACCTCGAGGGCGCCCAGCACGTCGGCCCGGGCCTCTTCCGCTGTCTTGCCAGTGTGGTCGAAGCGGACGAGATCGCCGGTCCCCAACACCCGGCGCAGGTAGTCCACGAAGCGGAGATCCATCGCTCGCGGTCCCAGCGCGGCAGCCAGCTCGGTGGGGGTGAGCGCCGGAGCGGGCAGACCGTACACGTCGGCGACGTATCGGCGAAGGCAGGCGGCGAGGAGAGCATAGTGCTCCTTGAGCCGACCCTGCTCCACGAGCCCCAGGCCCAGCAAGCGCATCAGCTCGCGCTCTGCCACCGCGGCCGGCCCCAAAGGCTGCTTCGAGCGCATGAGGAAGAGCAGCCCAGCCGCCAGGGCCAGCAGGACGACCACCACGAGCACCATCACAGGCGGCACCAGTGGAGTGGCATCGAGATCGAGCGGCCCGCGCAGCGGCCTGAGCTGGTCGGCGACGGCGACGAGGAAGACGCCGCCTCTGCTCCTCTCCCACCGCAGCGGGAGAGGCTGGGTGAGGGCATGTCCTCTAGCGAGGGGCTGAAATAGATTGGGGTCCGCTCGTGGTGCCCGCCGGACACTTTTTCATGATGGGGGACAACACGGGGCCTTCGACAAGCTCAGGCTGAGCGGGCTTCTCGGCAGCTTGCGTTTGGCACGCTCCCCTTGCGCACCGCAGTGGGAGGGGCTGGGTGAAGGCGCCTGCTCCGGGGGCACACCGGCTGGAACAGCGTTAGACCTCCCAACGCAGTGGGCTACCCTCTCCCCAACCCTCTCCCACTGTGGTGGGAGAGGGGGTCTAAATCCCCTCACCGTGCGCTCTCCGACGGCCGCGGTAGGAAGGGGTCCGCATGCCCTCACCGTGCCCGCTCCGACGCACTCGCATTACGGTCCGCCGCGCCTTTACGCATGAGCCGGGAGCCGTCGATCGCGGTCACGATCGCGGAAGAACGCCATGAGGGCCTGCACGTACGGGCGGTCAGTAAACAGGTCGACGTGGTCGACGCCCAGGCTGGCTAGCATGCGCGCCCGCTGCTGCACGCGGGCCTCTCCCGCCGCTCGATACGAGGCCCGCACCTGGTGCGAGCCGGTATCCACAAGACGGATGCCGCCGCTCTCAGCATCCTCGAGGGCAAGGATGCCGACCGAGGGCAGCTCCCATTCCCGCGGGTCGTTCAGCGTCATAGCGATCACGTCGTGCCGTCGAGCCAGAGCGACCAGCGAGCGCGTGTCGGTAAACAGCAGGTCTGAGAGCAGCACGACGACGCTGCGCCGCCGAGCGACGTTGGTGAGGAAGCCGGCCGCGGGGCCGACCGCTGTTCGGCCACGACGCGGGGGCCAGAACACCAGATCGCGGATCACTCGCAAGGCATGCTGGCGCCCCTTCCTGGGGCGGACGAATGTTTCGACGCGATCCGAGAACAGCAGCAAACCGATCCGGTCGCCGCTGCGCACCGCCGACATGGCCAGCAGCGCCGCGACGTCGACGGCCAACTCGCGCTTGCTCGACCGTGCGGTGCCAAACCAGAGCGATGCGCTCACGTCAACTACCAGGAACACGCTGAGCTGGCGCTCCTCGCGGTATAGCTTCACAAACGGACGGCCCATCCGTGCCGTCACGTTCCAATCGATGGCCCGCACGTCGTCGCCGGGCACATACTCGCGCAGCTCCTCGAACTCAAGGCCCGCGCCTCGGAAGACGCTGCGGTGGGGTCCGGGCAGCAAGTCGTTGGCAAGTCGGCGCGCGCGCAGCTCGACTAGGTCCACCTCGCGCAAACGCTGGGAGAGCGTGCTACTGGGCCAGTTCCTGTGGATATCGGGGTGACGGTCACCCCCACCACCCCCCTCCCTAACCCTCCCCCCTTGTGGGGGAGGGTTAGGGAGGGGGGTAACGCCCGCGTTCATGCGAAATGGCCCGCTACGGGACCGCGACGGTGGAGAGCAGCTTGGCAAGCACGTCTTCGCTCGTGATCCGTTCCGCGTCCGCTTCGTAGGTCATGATCACGCGATGGCGCATTACGTCGAGCGCAACACCCTTGATGTCATCCGGCAGCACGTAGTCGCGGCCATCCAACAGCGCTTCGGCGCGGGCCGCGAGCGCCAGGTAGATGCTCGCCCGTGGCGATGCGCCGTAGGCGATCAACGGCTTCAGCTCGGGCAGCCCGAACTCCTCCGGCCGTCGCGTCGCGGAGACGAGCCCCACGATGTAGTCCAGCAACGGCTGCTCGACCTGCACGGTGGATAGCGCGGATCTCGCCGCCAGCAATGCCTCCGGCCGCGCCACTCGATCCACTCTTGGCTCCTGGGGCGCCAGGTGGTCGCGCACCACCCTCTTCTCTTCCCAAGGCGATGGGTACGTCACGACGACCTTCAGCATGAACCGGTCGATCTGCGCTTCCGGCAAGGGATAGGTGCCGTCGTGCTCGATGGGGTTCTGAGTCGCGAGCACCATGAAAAGCGCACTCAGCGGATGCGTCTCCCCGCCGATGGTGACCTGACGTTCCTGCATCGCTTCGAGCAGCGCGCTCTGGACCTTGGCCGGTGCGCGGTTGATCTCGTCCACCAGGAGCAGGTCGGTGAAGACCGGACCCAGGTGGGGCGTGAAGCTCGCCTCTCGGGCGTCGTACACGAGAGTGCCGATCAGGTCGGCGGGCAGCAGGTCTGGCGTGCACTGGATGCGGTGGAACGTGGCGTGCATGGTGTCCGCGAGCGTCTTGACGGCGAGGGTCTTGGCCAGTCCAGGAACGCCCTCGATCAGAAGGTGGCCGCCGCACAGGAGACCGAGAAGCAGACGACGGACGAGATGCTCCTGCCCAATGATGACCCTGCGCTGCTCGGCCAGGATCGCTTCGAACAGTTGTTTGTGCTCTGAGAGTCGTTCGGGCGCCACTACTCGTCCGCGGTCGTTGACAGTAACAACAAGTGTATCAGCTTCCTTGCGGCGCTCGGTGGTTCCGAACGAGATGGTTCCTTCAGCTCACCCCATACAGGCGGGCACAGTTGTCCCAGAGGATCTTGCGCTTGCTGTCCTCACTCACCCCCTGCAAGCCGAGGAAGGTGTTGATGGCCTGCGGGTAGGCCGAGTCGTCGTGGGGCCAGTCGGTAGAGATGACGATGTTGTCATCACCAATGGACGCGATGGTGTGGGCCAGCAGATGTTCGTCGGGGTCTACCGATACATAGCAGTGCCGTTGGAAGGCGACGCTGGGGGGTTCCGTCAGGGGAGTCCTCTCCTCGTCCCCGAACTTTTCCACCCGCTCGTCCAGGCACCAGAGCCACCACGGAACCCAGCTGCAGTGGCCCTCCAGGAATGCAGCCTTGAGGCCGGGGTATCGTTCAAAAACACCTCCAGTGAGCAGGCAGCCCATCGCCAGCATCAGCTCGACCGGGTGGGCGACTGCGTGGGCCATGGCGAAGTTATCCTTGTACCGGCGGCCCAGGTGTTCCTGGTAGGCCATTTGAATGCCATGGAAGGCAACAGGCACGTTCAGCCGCTCAGCCTCGGCCCAGAGGGGGTCATAGGAGCGGTCGTACCAGGGCCGGCCGTTCACCTCGTGGTTGGGCAGCACCAGTGCCACCGCGCCCAACTCTCGCACGGCTCGGCGCGCTTCCACCACGGCCAGGCCCACCTCGTGGATCGGCAAGACGGCGGCTGGCCTCAGCCGGCCCGGATCCGTGCTACAGAAGTCCGCCAACCAGTTGTTGTAGGCTCGGCACACGGCCGCCGATAGGCCAGGATCCAGGTCGTCCACTCCTATGACGTGGGAGCAGTGCGTCCGGAAGACGATTGACACGTCGATGCCCTCGACGTTCATTGCCTTGAGCATATCCCGAGGGTCCTCGCCTTTTAGGTCGTCCTCCGCGTTCTGATAGCGGCCCGTCTTTCTGTGGCGAACCTCGGCCTTGTCGATCCGGATCTTCGCCAGCTGCTGGCGCTCCGGCAGGTCCATGAAGGCTGGGAATGCCTTCCCTTCGAAGCGCCAGCGGATGCCAGGCTGGGCTGCCGTCACCGCGAATCGGGGCGCACGATCCTGGTATGCGGCCTCCGTGTACTTCTCCCAGAGGTCCGACGGCTCCGTCACGTGAATGTCGCTGTCCATCACTCGAAACCCTTGCTTCGCCATTGCTCATCCTCCTCGTAGGGGACTGCGCGCCGGGGGCCCTGGCCCTCACCTGGCGACCGCGGGCTCCACAATTCCTTGCCTGTCCCGCCGGAACCGCGCCATGGCCGCATCGGCTTTCCTGAAATCCTCTTCTGTAAAGCTCCACAGGCCCGCGCCGCCGGCCAGGATGTCGGCGGCCATGTCCCGAGGCACACCCTTCAAGAGGTTGTTGGAGACCTCCGGGAAGCTGGAGTCAAAGTGAGGGTAATCCGTCGAGATGCACATGCG
>CAYQJS010000061.1:16672-30313 GCA_964417895.1 uncultured Chloroflexota bacterium
GATCTCCGGTTCGCTCCCCTCGACAGCCGCCCAGCAGTTCCTCCGGAAGTACTCCTTCGGCGTCAGCGAGAGGTAGGGCGCATGCGTCTCCCGATAGTTGGGGTAGTCCCACTCGATACGGCTCAAGAGGCCCGGGACCCAGGAGTTCTGGGCCTCCAGGAAGCCGACTCTCAGCTTCGGATGAAACTCGAAGACCCCGCCGACGATCATGGCAACAAGGGCCTGCTGCATCTCGATCCAGTGGCTCGCCACGTGGCGGTAAAACCGGTTCTCCCCGTAAAGGACGTTCATGTGGGAGTACCACGCGCCGGTGCCCTCGTGGAACCCCCACGTCACGTCGAGGTCCTCGTGCATGGTGTAGAGGGGGTCCCAGTAGTTCGAGTGCCAGTAATGGCCGTTGACCAGGTTGGGCCGCATGAAGGAGCCGACGGCCCCCAGGTCACGCACGGCCCGTAGCAACTCGCGGCAGGCCAGGTGGACGTCGTGGATGGGCAGCATGGCCGCGAACTTAAGCTGGTCGGGGCTGAACGAGCAGTACGTCGCCATCCAGTTGTTATAGGCCTGGCAGAGGGCCAGGGAGAGTTGCGGGTCCATGTTTTCCCGTCCCAGCAGGCTGAGGCAGCTCGTGGGGAAGAGGACTGCGATATCGACGCCCTCCAGCTCCAGGGCCATCACCTGGGCCTCAGCGTCGTAGTCCCGCTCGGCCGCGAAATCCAGCCGCCCGGTTGCCGCGATGCGAGAGTTGGACAGCGACTGGCGGAGGGCAGGGCTCCCGTCGCTGCGCTCTTTCGGCGCGCGGCGCAGGGGTTTCCGATATTGCTGCCAGTGCTCGTCCCCGGTTGAGGAAAGGCCATCGACGACCCACACGCCCCGCTTCGGCTGGCCGTCCGCGCCGATGGGTGTCAGCACCCGGTCGGCAAACCTGGGGTCGAGCCATCGCGTAAAGATGTCCGCGGGCTCGACGATGTGCATGTCGCTATCCACGAACCGCATACCTTCCTTCATGGCTGCTTCCTCCTTCTGTGAATGGCTGGCGCGCTAGCTCCGGATGTCCGGCAGGAACCAATCCGGGCAAGGGCCACTCAGCCGCTGCTTCCGGCTCTTCCTCCGCTACGAGAGAACTGGCGCCATAATCGTACTCCCAGGAGCCACCGGCCGGCCGTCCTAGTGGGCCAGTTCCTATGCGCATAGCGTCTTCGTCCGGTAGGGGAGGGGCTTGTCCCCTCCCGCCTCGCGCCCGCGTAGAGAGGCGCGCGGCGGGGGACGAGCCCCCGCCCTACCGGAACGACGCAACCGACGCAATGGCGATATTCATAAGAAGCGACCCACTCGGTGGCCGCTGCCCATCGCCCTTCGGATAATCTAGTTGCAGGTTTGCCTATCCAGAGAAGCGGAGATTGCATGTCAATCAATGTCGCCTTCGAGAAGCACACGTTGAGCAATGGCCTGGACCTCATCCTCCATGAGGACCACGCGATCCCCGTAGCCGCCGTCAACGTCTGGTACCACGTCGGCTCCCAGAATGAAGAGCCGGACCGCACCGGCTTCGCCCATCTGTTCGAGCACATCATGTTCAAAGGCTCCAAGCACCACAACCGCGAGTATTTCATGCCGTTACAGGAGGTCGGCGCCAACGTCAACGGCTCCACCAGCACCGACCGGACGAACTACTACGAGAACGTGCCCGCCGAGTACCTGGAGCTAGCCCTCTGGCTCGAGTCCGACCGCATGGGCTTTCTGCTCGACGCCCTCGATCAGGCGAGCTTCGACGTCGAGCGCGACGTTGTAAAGAACGAGCGGCGCCAGAGCTACGAGAACCGGCCCTACGGGCTCGCCGGCCAGGAGATCCGCCGAGCGCTGTTCCCTCCCAACCATCCCTACAACTGGGAGGTCATCGGCTCGCAGGAGCACCTCGACGCGGCGTCCATCGAGGACGTCAAGGCCTTCTTCCGCCGCTTCTACGCCCCCAACAACGCCAGCCTCTCAATCGCCGGCGACATCGACGTTGCAGAGACGAAACGGCTCGTAGAGCAGTACTTCGGCGACCTGCCGCCCGCGCCGGCGGTGCCCCGTATCGAGCGCTGGGTCCCGAGGCTCGACGACGAGGTCCGGCTCAACCTCGAAGACCGGGTCCAGCTGCATCGCCTGTACTTTGCCTGGCTCGGCCCGCCGCGCTTCGACCCCGACGAGGCCCCGCTGGACGTCCTCATGGCGATCCTGGGTGAGGGACGCAGCTCGCGTTGCTACCGCTCGCTGGTTTACGAGAAGCAGATCGCGCGCGAGGTTAGCGCCCGCTATTCGGCGATGGAAATCGCGGGCGAGATCCGCCTGGACGCCACGCTCATTCCTGGGGGGGGCGTCGAGGATGCCGAGCGCGCCCTTTTGGCCGAGATCGACCGCCTGAAGACAGAGCCGCCCAGCGAAGAGGAGGTACAGCGAGCAGTCAACCGCCTCGAGGCCCGCCACGTCCGCCGCATCGAGAGCGTCGGCGGCTTCGGCGGCCGGGCCAACCTCCTGAACTACTACAACGTCTTTGCCGGCGACCCGGGCCGGCTCAACCACGATTTCGATCGCTACCTGGCGGTGAGGCCCGCTGACGTTGCGCATGTCGCCGGGAAGTATCTGGGCCCCGCCCGCGTTCGGCTGCTGGTTTCCCCCCAGCAGCCGGTCGCTCCAAGTAGTAGCGGAATTGACCGTAATCAGCAGCCGGTCGCCGGCCGTCCGCATGAGTTCCGGCCGCCCGTCCCGCAACGTGTGCAGCTTCGCGGTGGCCTCGACCTGCTGGTTGTCGAGAAGCGGACGGTCCCGACCGTCGCCGCGGCAGTGTACTTCCCGGGTGGCGCGCTGGCCGATCCCTCCGACGGGCCCGGGCTGGCTTCCCTGACGACCCGGCTCCTGACCGAGGGCACACGCAACAGGACGAGCCTTCAGATCGCTGAGGAGAGCGAATTTCTCGCCGCCCGCCTGGGCGTGGACGTCCATCGCGAGTACTTCGTCACCAGCACGGAGGTCCTCACGCGGCACTGGCCCGGCGCCCTCGACTTGCTCGCTGACATCCTGGCAAATCCCGTCTTCCCCGAGCGCGAGGTCGAACGCGTCCGCAAGGAGCGGTTGACGGACCTGCGCCGCCTCCGGGACGACCCCAACGCCATCGCCGACCGAGTCAGCACCAGCGTCCTCTACGGCCGAGACACGCCCTATGGGCACCCAACGAGCGGACGTGAGGCCTCGATCGCCGCCCTGAGACGCAATGATCTCGACGCCCACCACCAGCGCTCCTTCCTCCATCAACGCCCGACCTTCATCCTGGTGGGCGACATCGACGCCGACGAAGCCGCGCGCCAGCTCGAGGCCGCCTTCGCCGCCTGGGGACAGGACTCCTCTGATCCCCTCCCCCCTGGAGGGGGAGGGTTAGGGAGGGGGGGCATCTCCCCCTCTCCCACCGCAGTGGGAGAGGGTTGGGGTGAGGGCCAGCCCACAACCATCTACCTCGTCGACAAACCAGGTGCTGCGCAGTCCGTCATCACGGCCGGCTTGCTCAGCGTCTCCCGCCTCCACCCCGACCACCTGCCGCTGGTGGTGATGAACATGGCCTTTGGTGGCCAATTCACCGCCCGGCTGAACATGAACCTGCGCGAAGACAAGGGCTACACCTATGGCTACCGTTCCTCATTCAATTGGCGCCTGGCGCGCTCCAGCTTCCTGGCTGGCGGCGCCGTCCAGACGGCCGTGACCAGGGAAGCGTTAATCGAGACGATGAAGGAGTTCCGCGACCTCCACAGGGAACGGCCAATCAGCGAGGACGAGTTCGAGAAGGCGCGCCTGGGCCTCATCCGTGGCTTCCCGCCGACCTTCGAGACGCCGGGCCAGGTGCTCGGTCGCCTGGTCGACATCGTCCACTATGGCCTGGCAGACGATTACAACAGCGGGCTAATCGAGCGGCTCCAGGCCGTCACGCTCGCCGACGTGCACCGCACCGCAGCCGAGCACGTCGACCCCGATGCGCTCGCGATCATCGTCGTTGGGGATCGGGCGGCGATCGAGCCGGGGCTTCAGGAGCTGGGACTGCCTATCGTCCACCTGGACTATGAGGGGGAAGGGCTGAAGGAGGAGGAACCTCGCTGAACGGTGGGGGCACAGCGCCCATCAGAGAGGAGGACCGTGCGGCTGCCCTTGAAAAGGCACAATGGGGATTCGAATGGTCATCCCGGGAGCCTACGGCCCGACTCCTACCGCGGGCCGGACACTCTGATTGAACATGCATCCTTCCACAAGCGCGACCAGAGTTGCGCTATTGCAACGTTGTGCCGCACACCCATGTTGCCCACGCCGAAGTGCCCCTATCGTTAAACGCCTGCACTGTGAAGCAGCGCCTCGTTCCCGCACTGACGCCGCCGACCCCCCACCGCGTCATGTTGGCTGGCGTGGTGGCGATGATCCGGCTGCCGTCCACGTTGTCAGCGATGTAAAAGCCGCGCTCCGTTCCGGAGTTGTCCTTCCAATCAAGTTGGAACGTCGTCCGACCAGTCGCCGTCACCTGCAAGTTGGAGGGGGCAGCAGGAACTGGCAGCACCGTCGGAGCGCGGGTAGCTGCAGGACGGGCTTGGGTAGGCGATCGGACGGCGGTGGCGGGCAGGAGGACCCGTGCAGTCGAAGCGCGTGTGGGCGCAGGAGGGGCGCGCGTAGGCGTCCGGGGGGGCGCTGGCACACGAGACGGTGCCGCCGTCGCGGCACGAGGAGGCAGCGTGGGAGAACGGGTTGGTGGTGGCGTAAGGGCGTGAAGGGCAGACTGGGCCTCTGGTCGATTTGGCAGCAGATTCCGCGCGCGCACCAATTGCGACGCTCCCGAGGCTCGTGATCCTTGGGCAACCAGCGAATTCCCGTGAGATACGAGCGCCCCGTAGAGTTTGAGCGTAGCGCCCGGGTGCTGGGGGAAGTCCGCAAGAAACCCGTCAAGCATTCCGATCGTCCACAGCCAGTCCGAGCCCCACCCTGCGGCAAGCTGACGCTCTAGCACATCCCACTCCTGACCCACCGTTAGGGTCGCGGGCGGTAAGGGCGTCGCCGTGAGCCGCGCAGTTGGCTGTGCGGCTGTCGAGGTAGCACGCGTGGGTGCTACGACCGGACGCGGGGCCGCTGTGGGATTCTGCGCCGGAGTACTGGCCGTCGGTACGAGATTGGCCGCAATAACTCGCCAGACGACCAGCCCGGTTATGGCTACGGCCGCCACCCAGGCCCACCCGGGCGCGACCCAGTTCCCTGCTGGGGTAGGAGCCCGGACGACCACGACACCTTGGCCAGGGGCCACGATGCGCATCGGCCCCTCAGCGTGTAATGGGCACCGATGGCTCAGGTGGTAGTTTCTCAGGCATCCTGGGACTTGGCAGACTTGGTAGGAGTCTGCCGGCGCAATCCTTTCCCCGCAAGCCGGGCACATTCGTGGCATCATCGGTATTCACCCGGCGCTCACGGCGCGCTAGGCACCGATGGCTTACGTGGTAGTTTCCTTGTCGCCCCTGGCAGCAGTTGAGAGGAGCCGTGCCGCCCTTTGTCGATCATGTGACGAGAATCCACCCGTATTTGACCTCGCCCGCACCCCCACAGATCACCCGCAGTATGCTATTACAGGCTATCCCATAGCTCCGAAGCGTCAGCTCGCCACGCAGTTCCTCACTGCGTTCATCGCTAACTACGGAAAGCGCTCCGCAACGAGGACAGAGTCGTCGTTGGAACCGTCCTAGGAGGCAAGGCTGGCCTCGTTCTGCCCATCCGCATCTGTTACACCGCACCGAGTAGACGATCGCCTTGTCGTGCCAGACCTCGACGGTCGGTTGCCCTGTGCTCCGACTGACCGCAGCCTTGACTTCCCCCAACGGTTGGTCTAGTCCGACCTCCCCGGCCATCTCCCCAGGCAAAGGGAGGTGCCCAGGGCAGTCCTCGCGACGTGGCACCCTCCAAGTGACGAATCCGCCCACGCCTCCGAGATACTGCAACACACGTCCGGTGCCATTGTGCGCTCCGAGGTGCTCCCCGTGCAGCAAACAGAGACATTCTTGGACTGCGATGCCAGCGACGACTGCTGCTGTGGTTATGACCATCGGTATCTTAGGTTCCTCGAATACCAGGCCCTCTTTTGAGCAACTGTGCCGCTCAGCGAGCTCTTGATACTCGCGCTGAGGCCAACCGCATTCCACACAAGGCCCCTGCGGCGGCATGGCTACGAACACGTTACCCACCATGCCACCTATGCCGGTGTTTATCAACGGAGTGCCATTAACCCAGCAGTACCTGTTCAACCAAAGCCTGGCTTCATTATTGTCCACGGCCGCGAACACACAATCGAACGCGGCGTACTCGCGACTGCCAAGGTCATGGATGATATCGGCGCTAAGGCCGGCCGCTTCGACGTCTGGATTGATTTCTGTCGCCCGTTGCGCGAGAACCCCCGCTTTCGGCTGACCGATGTCGTGCTTCCGGAACAGCACGCTCCTGCTCAAGTTGACTTCTTCCACAACGTCCGTGTCCACAATAACAATCTTGCCGATACCCACGAGTGCTAGGTTTTTGACGAGTTCATTCCCGGTGGTGCCGGCCCCTGCGACCATGACCTTAGCGGAATGCACCACCTGGGGATTCCAGCCCGGAATCATCTCCTGTCTCGCGTATCGTTCCATCAGAGCCCTCTACACCACGATGACCTGCGCCGCCGGTAATTCGACGAGTTGCGTGGAGTCGGCCCGGCAGACAGCCCAACGGATCATCGCAAATCCGGCGTCTCGGTCCTTCCTGGCGATCACGCGGTACTGACGCCCCCATCCACCGGCCTCCGGCGGGACATTTTCAGCCCGAGTGCTGGCCCCGTAGAGCCGGGCAGCCGACTCGGCCCGCCCGAACGACTCCAAAGAGAGAACGAACCCGATGGGTCGATCCTGACCCTCGGCGAGGGCGTTTCGGTCCTCCCTACCCGTTCGTCCCGGCGAGAGCCTCGCGCGCCACCTCAGTGCCGATCGAAACCAGTTCGGGCGTGCGGCCGAGCCTGCGAGCGCCCCGTATTCGAGCCGGCTCAAGCACGCGAACGTGTAGCCGTCGAGGTAGCACGAAGATCCGTACAGCACTCCCTCCTGCACGGAGCCAACGTTGCCACGAAGCAACTGGCCGTGAAGCTCCCGGGACACGACGAGCACTGGGAGATGGCGCTGAAGCCGGTGTTCTCCCCTGTGCAGCTCGCTCAGTGCTCGGCGGAGAGTGGCCGCAAAACCCATTGCCGCCTGGCTGTCGTTGCTGACCCGCCCCAGGTCGTAGGTGATCTCGGGCCTCTGCTCCACCAGCACGAGGTGGCTGGAGGGGAGTCTCACCGCCTTATGCTGGCCGTTCCACGCGAAGAACCCTATCCAGTCGGTAGTGAGGTCGAGCTCCCTCTGGCTCGTTCGCGTGGGATCCACCACAACGGCGATCTGGTAACGTTCCGCGTGGAACTTGCTGAAATTCTCCACATCTGTATCAGATTGGAAGACGCGGAGCGCCGGATGCGAATGGTAGTATCCGACCAGGATAGTGCCGGTCTGCTCACGAACGCGCTCTACCTCTGCGAAGCTCTCGGGATGCATAGTGACGAAGGTTGGAGTAGACGCATACACGGCCGGCACCGCTGTTTCGATGTAGGTCATGTGAACGGTATCGTCGAAGTCCACGGCAGGGAAGCCCAGGAGATAGCCGCCGACTTCGTGATGCAGCTCGCTCGCCGCATGGCGATACAGGTCATCGGCCACTTCTCGGCGAATCAGCACCATTGCGAGGCCCGGATGTGTCGGCGCGAGGGACACGTTTACTCGACGCGGCGCGTCGTGGCGGGTGACCCTGATGATGCTCAACGTGTTGGCCTATCCACGTGATTGATTGATCCAGAACCGGAGGCGCGCCATGTCTATTGGTGTCACATATCGGTTTATCCTGGACCGGTTCCGCTGCCACCAAGCGAGGGCCTGCGCGTTGGCTGGCGAAGTGGAGTCGATATGAAAAAGGCTACCCTCACCCTGGCTGTACTGTAGGTACTCGATGACACCGCGAACCCAGTCGGCCAAGGTAAGGTCGAACTGCGGCCTATCCTGTGTCCCCCAACAGATTCTCCCATCGGGCCAGATATGAGGGTGAAACGGAATCGGAGACTCAAAGCGGATGTCTGGAATCCGGCTCTCCGGATAGCCCAACGGCACCTCCACGGGCAGGGCGACCGCGGGCGAGGTCGGCGACCGACTGGAGTCGGGATTGTTAGTCAGGCTGGTGATACCGGTGATGGTGAGGCGGAACCGGCGCCAGTCGAGGTTTAGGGGATCGACCCGTAGGCGCAGGGGCAAGATCGTGTCATGGTCCAACAGCTGCTTCAGTCGCATCAACTGGGCCAGTTCGTTTCGCAACCGGTCTGCGCTCATTGGCCCTCCGCCCCTGATGCCTTGGCGCACCTGAAACCGTGCATGGGCGTCACCTATCAGTTGCTCTCAGACTTTGCGATGCTTTAGCGGCACGGCCCATCCGTCACGATGGGAACCCACGCAGCCACGCACGTCGTGCCACCACCTTTTTCCTCGTGGGCCACGGTCAGGGTGTCCCCGTTATTGACCTGCTTGAAGATGTCACCCACTAGCTGCCGCCCATCGGAGCTCACCAGCCGGTAGGGCTCGTTGGCAGGGAGACCGAGGTGGGCAGCAACGAGAGCGCAGAGCTGCTCCGCGGTTTCGCCTTGAATCACATCAGCCTCTACTGACGCTGTGCCACCCGCTCTAAACACCGTGACCTTCTTGCTATTCTCTGACAAAGCCCACCCTCCGCACCGCGACTTGCCGATCGTGGTGGCAGCCACGGCCTCTACTCTCACGAAAACCACACGCCAAGATCACAGAAGTATAACAGTGTTGCTGCGCGACGCTTTGTTCGGCTCGATAGAGGCCAGGAGTTGCGCGCACATGCGAACGCGCCACGCACGGGTGTCGAAGGGGGCACCATCGCTTGCTGTAACAGTGCTCGATTCGACCGGGGTTACCAGTGCCCGCCCTGGGCATCGGCGGTGGCGGTGGCTCTCCGAGCCCGGTAAGCCCTCCATCGTTCCGCTACCCATTACGGAGCGCCACATCCTGTGCAACTGTCTACCTGCGTTCACGCGGATCGCGCGACGGCGGCCTGCAAATGTGTCTTTCCTAGAGTTGGATGATCTTGAAGCTTCTGAAACTGGCTTGAGTGCTGGCGCGTAGCGCGATCTCCCCAGGTGATAGGAACCGATTGTCCGTCGCCTGTAACCAGCGAGTTCCATCAATGAGAAGGCGGAGATTGTTTCCCTGCGCCTCAAAGCGATAAGTGTGCCAATTGCGGCCCGGATCGAATGTGCGAGTCATGAGTGCGCCTCCAGGCGCACTGAGATATGTCTCCATTACCCCGGTGGGCCGAATTGAGCTTGGAGGGTTATTGTGCCAGACGCCCGCGCCGTAGCCCGCGTTACCTTCGCGTCGGATAACAATCCCGACCTGCCTGTCTGACGGGAGCCCGAGCACTTGAAAGTCGGCCTCCACCGCGTAGTCCGAGGTGGGTGGCTGAAACGGCGCTATCACAAGACTGTTGCCACCTGTACCGTCGTTGACTAGCATTCCGCCAACAGTCTTCCAGTCCTGCGTGCCAGTCCATCCAGCCATTCCGCCGGACCAATTCGCTGTATAGAGAACGCTTCCTGCCGGAGGGACAGCTGGCGGCGAAGGGGGCGGTGGCGGCGTCACAGGCCCCGCAAAAAAGTCAACGCGAGGATCTAGCCGAAACCATACCGCTTGGGCTCCCTCACTCTCCCAGACTGCCAGCACCCAGTCTCCGTCGGTTCCTAAGACTCGATAACGCTCACCGGGCTGGGCTACCCAAAGTACTTCACCACTGAGTGAGAATGCCTCGGTTGGGTCCAGGATAATGAGCCAAGACTCTTGGAGCAGAACGGGAGATGCGATTACATTGCGCTCGGCCCGGGCCGACTCCGAGCCGCTACTGCCGAGAATCATCCCGGCCACGACTGCAAGGAAGAACGCCGCGCTGGGCAAACGCATCGTCAACTCTCCAATGGCGGGTAGTCGATGATGATTAAACACAGTGGGCCGCGCTCGCGCAACGAGCGGACCGGGGGTTGTGCCTAAACACTAATTGGCGGGCTCCCGCGAACCCGTTCACCCTGGGGCCTCCGCTTGTTGTAGATTACCGTGCAATCCGGCAGGCTACATACGACTACTCCGCATTGGTGATGGATTACCGGATGCCGAAAGTAACCTCGATTCGCTTGAGCGACGACCTGGCGGCAAGGCTCGACCGGCTTGCCGAGGCGATCGACCGGCCACGAGCGTGGCTGATCGATCAGGCGATAGCCCGCTACCTCGACGACGAAGCGTGGCAGATCGCGGCAATCAACGAGGCGCTTAGCGAGTACCAGGAGGGCCGCGCGTTGCTGACCGCCCACGACGACCTGATGAAGCGTATGGAGGAGAAGGTTCGAGCGCGAGCCGTCGACGATGCAGGTCCTCTAGCTTGACCGCGCGGGAGCCCACCTGGGCCAGGCACTCGGCTATTTGCTCGAACGAAACCCGAGGGGTGCGCTTCGCGTCCATAACGCAATCCAGGAGCAGTCCTGCTGCTCGCCGACCGTCCGGGATTGGGCCGCCCTGGGCGAGTTCCGACACGCGCGTGCTGGTAATCGCGCGCACCCCGTATATCGTGGCTTACACGGTTGACCGTAGCATCGATGCCGTCATCATCCCGCGGGTTCTGCACGGCGCGCGCCTCTGGCCAGAGGCGATCCAACCTACGTATTCCGAACGGTCTCCCAGAATAGCTGGTCCACATCCATGAGCCCTCGCGTAAGACCCTCCGCGTACGACTGCTGCGCCACCGCCGTCAGCATCGCGCGGTTCGCGGCGACTCCCGACAGATAGGGATCGGGCCCGTACAGCTCGCGCTGCGCTTCGGCATCCTGGCCGGGCAAGACGAGCGCAGTCGATGGATCGCGCTCGTAGGCCGCGCGCTTCGACGCCTCGAACGCCTCGTACAGCGCCTCGGGAACCCACGGGTTCTCCTCGACAATGGCACGGCGGACCAGCATGATGTGGTTGACGGGCACATAGCCGCACGCCCGCTGGAACTCGGCAAAGAGGCCGCTTCCGCCGTCGGGAAACAACGGGCGGATTGACGGGTCATCTTTGACGCCGAAGGCGGCGTCCAGCTCACCGGCGCGGAGCAGGCGATCGAGCGAGCCGTCTTCGTCCAGCCACGTGACCGAGAGGTCGGGCCGTAACGTCTCCTCGATGCCCAGCTGCATGTCGTGGCTGCGGTGGCGCGCGCGGCCGGCGAACCAGGTCACCTCTTGCGGGCGGACGCTATAGATATCGTTGAGGGCCACGCGCAGCCACACGCCGGCGGTCATCGCGAAATCCCCCATCCCGACCCTCTTGCCGCGCAGGTCAGCGGGCGAGGCGATCGCTGCATCCTTGTGCACGCGAGTCTCGAGGAAGGGGGTCGCCTTCGCCAGGAAGATTGGAATGGCAATCCAGTCCCAGCGGGGCTCGTTGCGCTCAAAGGTGGTCATGTAGTGCGAGATCGAGAACTCGAAGAGGTCGCAGTCACTGCCGTGGTCCAGGAGCCAGGCGAACGTGTCGCCGTGATCCACGGGGTCGACGGCGATCTCGATGCCCGCGGCCTGGACCACCCCCTCCATGAGCGGGTAGATGCGCGGGTTGCGGGAGAAGGCCGAGCGCAGCTTGAGCATTGCACCTCCTGGGGCGGCTTGCTACCGCCGCGTCGACTCCGCATAGTCCGCCGTGACGGCCTGGTGGCCGTTCCTCTCACCGTAGGGCTCCTCAACGAAGAGGTTAAGCGCCTCGATGATCGGCGCATCCGTCGTGGAGAAGAGCACCGCCGCCTCGGTGGCCGAGCGATTTAGGTGCTCGTGCCAGGCCCACGGCGGCAGCGCGACGAAGTCGCCCTGCTCCCAATCGATTCGGACGCCATCGACAATCGTCGAGCCGCTCCCCCGGAACACGTGGTACAGGGCGCAGGTCGTATGGCGGTGGGCCCGCGTGTGGACACCGGGACGGAGCATTTGGATCAAGCACCCGATCGTCGGCAGGACGTGCCCCGCAGTCGCCGGATTGGTGTAGCGGAACGCCACGTCGTCGAACGGGCTGGCACCGAACCTCGCCAGCTCATTGAGGGCGGGCTCCGTCCTGGACCAGGGGAACGTGAGGAGCGGAGAGATCGGCGGGGATGTCCGCGGCTCCCACGCAGGCTGGAGGAACCCGGCGCCGTAGCGGGCCTCCGAGTTGCCGATAGCCGTGGTGGCGGGGTTCAGCTCGTCGGGATACTCCTCCTGGCGCATGCCGCGCAGGAAGTTGACCAACGGCAAATCGAGGCTGTCCATCCAGATCATGGGGCCATCGCCCTGGTTGACGTGACCATGCCAGGTCCAGCCCGGCGTGAGCACCAGGTCACCGGGGTTCATCTGGCAGGGCTCGCCGTTGACCATAGTGATGGTGCCGCTGCCCTTGATGATGAAGCGGATGGCGGCCGCCGTGTGCCGATGGGAGGGGGCTATCTCCCCGGGCATGACGACCTGCACGGCGCCCGACAATGTATGGGTCGCCCCGCGGGCGGCCGGATTGGAGAGCCCGAGGGTGCGACGCTGCGCCTCCGGACCAGGCTTGACCAATTCAGCGGAGAGGAGTGCGAGCGGCTCGATCTCCGCCCATCGCCAGTGGCGAGGCGGGTACGCCGTCTCGAAGTGAGGCCGGTTCTCGCCAGCGCGCCATCCGGCGCGCAACCCGGCGGCCTCGACGCCTCGGTCAAAAGCCTCCAGCTTCTCGGTGCGAACATCCTGCTCGATGGCCATGGCTCCCTCCTTGAAATCAGCGCCTTTCGTGAGAGTGTAGTACAGAACAACTGAGGCTGCTGGGCTACGCGTCACCCTCTCCCTCGCCCTCCCCCATCGAGGGGGAGGGAAGAATTGCTCCCTTCCCTTGTGATGGGGAGGGCCAGGGAGGAGGGTATCGTGCTTGTCCCCCCTGACGGGGGAGGGGGAACGGCCCCCTCCCCCTTGCCTTGCGGGGGAGGGTTTGGGAGAGGGGTGAACTAGCGGCGGCTGCGGAGCCAGAAGACCGCGCGGACCCCCAAAAGTACCGCCACGATGGCGGCGTAGGTGAGCGGCTGCGTCAGGTCGATCTTCACCCGCCAGATGAAATGCAGGATCGCGAGCGCCCCCGCGAGGTACACCACCTGGTGGAGACGCAGCCACCGAAGGTACCCGAGCCGCCGCACCCAGTCATTCGTCGAGGTGATGGCCAGCGGGACCATCAGCACCAGCGCAGCGAAGCCAACGGTGATGAACGGCCGCTCGGCGATGTCGGCGACGATGGCGCTCCAGTCGAAGAACTGATCGAGCGCCAGGTAGGTCAGGAAGTGCAAGGTCGCGTAGAAAAACGCAAAGAGGCCGAGCCCACGGCGGACCCGCATTTGCCAGGTCCACTTCAGGAGTCGCCTGGCCGGCGTGCAGGCTAGCGCCGCGACCAGGAAGATCAGAGCAGTAAGACCCAGCTCGTTTTCCATCTGGGCGATTGGGTTGGCGCCCAATTC
>CAYQJS010000062.1:0-29528 GCA_964417895.1 uncultured Chloroflexota bacterium
AGGACAAAATCACTTTTGGCTTAGGGGAGGACAGAATCACTTTTGGCCCACACACCGCCCGGATTCCGTTGACAGATGGCCGGGGAGCGCTTAGAGTCGGGAGGCGCCGCGACTGATGAAGGGGGAAACGATGACGCAATCGCTTGCATCGACAAAGGAAGAGCGCGATCTCCTCGACCACCTGCGCGAGAAGGTGGCGATGTCATGTCGAATCCTGGCACAGCACACGATTGTCAAAGGAAGCATGGGCCACGTCAGCACGCGGGTGCCGGGTACCAACGATATTCTCGTGCGAGGCCGTCCGCCGGTCGATAAGGGCCTGCGGTTCGCGGAGCCATCCTGCGTCATCCGCGTCGGCCCGGATGCTATGCCCGTGGGCCCGACCCATGGAGTGAAACGGGTCAGCGAGATCTACCTGCACACGGAAGTCCACAAGCGTCGACCCGAAGTCAACGCGGTGATCCATGCGCACGCACCATGGGTGCGGCTCTGCACCATCTGCAACATCCCCCTGCGCCCCATCTTCTACGAGGCGAGCCCCTACAACATGCTAATGGACGGCATCCCCGTCTACGACCGCGCCATCACGCTCCACACGCTGGATGAGACGCTCCCCGCTCTGGACGTGATGGGAGACAAGAACGTTTGCTTGCTCACCCGTCATGGGGTGATCGTCGCGGGGCGGTCAGTCGAGGAGGTGACCAGTCGGCTGATTACCCTGGAGGACCTCGCCCGTAACAACTGGCTGGCTGCTCTCCACGGCGACGTCGGCGACGTGTCAGACGAGGACAAAGCCGAATTCGGACGCAGGACTGTCGTTGGCGCCCAGAGGCGCGAGCGCGGCCTGACTGACGAGCTTCATCCGGGCGGCTTCGAGGACGACGGGGCCGGCGAGCGCGACGGCGCATGGACGTACTACACGGCGCTACTCGAGTCGGGGGCCCTGTACGTCAACGACTCGGGGCTCGGGCTGCGCTAGCAGGCTGCTCTCCGGCACCCGGCCTCCGCTGACCCTGGACGTACGGCAACGCCCCGTTATCGTTGCGGCTGGGTGGAGAGTGACCGCTGCGGCCCGATGGCCCGCCCGGGCGTCTGCAATGAGCCGAGGCGATTAACTTTCGTTGAAGAATCGTGCAGCTGCGGCCGGGCGATCTGTGCAGGCCTCTATAATGAGTCTAGTCGGTTGATTTTTTGGAGGATGATTGTGAGCCATGGTGTTGTTCATTTTGAGATAGCAGCGGACGATCCGGAGAAGCTGGTTGACTTCTATAGCAGTGTCTTCGGATGGCAGATCGACAAGATGACGATGGCGGGCGACATGGATTACTGGAGCCTGCGGACCGTCCCGACCGACGACAAGGGAATGCCAACGGAGCCCGGCGGCATTAACGGCGGTCTGATGAAGCGCCAGAACCCTGGGCAGGGAGCGGTCAATTACATCAACGTCGAATCGGTTGACGAGTACGTCGGGAAAGCGAAGGCGGCGGGGGCAACGGTGTTGGTGGACAAGATGCCGGTCCCCGGCATGGGGTATCTCGCGCAGCTCGTCGACCCCCAGGGCAATCCGTTCGGGATCTGGAACACCGACCCGTCGGCCGCCTGAGTAGCGCCGCAAACTCGTCACCGTCGTCGCCGCAAACGCATTCGGGGTGGTGTGCGGGCCGCGAACCGCAATCCTGCTAGCGGGTCAGTTCCTGCGGACGTAGCCCTTTCGTCCGGTAGGGGAGGGGCTCGTCCCCTCCCCTACCGGACGCGCAGCCGGTCGCAACCGACGAGAGAGCTGTGCCGGCGCATACTAGTCTTCCTCGCGCTCCTCTCGGTAGAGATCGAACGCCTCTAGCACCGGCTGGTCGTGGGCCGAGAAGAGGATTGCCGACTGGCTGCCGCGCTGCTCGTGGGTATGCCATTCCCAGTTCGGCACCGTGAAGCAGTCGCCCTTGCTCCATTCGAAGCGCTTGTCGCCAACCACTGTCGTCCCTTCGCCCTCCACGACGTGGTAGATGGTGTAGGACGTGTGCCGATGGGGCTGGGTGCGCATGCCGGGCGTGAGCATCTGGATGCGGGCGCCCAACGTCGGGAGCAGATGGCCGCCCGTTACCGGGTTCACATAGTCGAGCATAACGCCGTCGCACTCGTCGGCGGGCCCCTCGGCGGCGCGCTCCAGGGCTGGCCGGACCTGGGTCCAGGGGTAGGCGGCCGGCTGGTGCGCCGCCTGTAACGAGCGGTTTGCGGGCCGGACGATGCCGGTGAGGTCCGGCGAGAAACCGGCGCGCCGCGTCAGCGGCTGCATGGGCTCCGGGTACTGTTCGCCGAAGCGGACGCCCAGCTTCCCGCTCACGAACGGATTGTCGTGGACGTCGAGCCAGATGATGGGCTGCGACGACTCGTTGGTGTGGTCGTGCCACGACCAGCCCGGTGTCGTCACGTAGTCGCCCGCTGAAAGGTAGAGCGGCTCGCCATCGACCGTGGTGTAGGCTCCATCCCCCTGCACGATGAACCGGGTCGCGGCGAAGGTATGGCGGTGGGCCGTGGCCGCCTCGCCCGGTAGCACAAGCTGGACCGACATCTGTACGTTGGGACTGGTGCGATCCAGGCCTGGCGTGCACAGCTGCAGGGTTCGCCGCCCGGTATCTTCCATCGGGATCAGCTCGCCTGCGCGGAGCAGGTTGGGATAGATGACATCCCACTTCCAGAGCTGCGCCTCGTTCCTCGGCTGACTCGCACGCTGGCGCGCGACGCCACGCCAGTGGCCCATCAGGTTGTGTGTCGACAACTCCCGATCGAACTCTTCGACCACGGCCTCGTTGGTCCTCTCAGCTTGCGCGGCCATGTCAGTTCTCCTTTCGAGCGCGTACCCGGACACCGTCGCAAGCGAGGCATAACTGCCGCAATGTCTGCAGCGGATCCTCGGGCATATCGGGATTGTACTTCGGATGAAGCACCCCCCTCCCTAACCCTCCCCCTCAAGGGGGAGGGGATCGATTGCGAGTGGCGATCGGAGCCAGAGGCTCCGTGACCTTGCAGTAGCGGATAGACCGGGAGGGCGGTATGCTCACGCCCATCGGATAACAGGGAGTCAGCCTGATGGTGAGCCTACGAGAGCAGCAATCCTCGCGTGAGAAGCCGCCGACCAAACCCTTAAAGCTTGGCATGGCGGGCCTCGGGATCGGCGGGGGGATGATCCTGAAAGCCGGGGAGCGCATGCCGGAAGTCGAGATCTTCGCTGCGGCAGACGTTCGGCGGTCGGCCCTCGACGCCTTCCAGGCGCGCTACGAGGGCCGCGTGTACGACAGCGTGAAGGCGCTTTGCGAGGACCCCGACGTGGAGGTGGTTTGGGTCGCCACGCCCAACCACCTCCACTGTGAGCACGTCGTCATGGCAGCGAACCACGGGAAGCACGTCGTGTCCGAGAAGCCGATGGCCCTCAACGTGGAACAATGCGAGCGCATGGTGGAGGCCGCGGAGAAGAACGGGGTCCTGCTCTCATGCGGACACACCTTCAGTCTAAGCCCAGGCATTCAGACCATGCGGCAGGTGATCAAGTCGGGGGAGCTCGGCGGGCTCATTTCGCTGAGTGTGTGGCTCTATACCGACTGGATGCTGAAACCGCGGATGCCGGAGGAGATCGACGTCACTCTAGGGGGCGGCGTGGTCTACCGCCACGGCCCGCACGTCCTCGACTCCATCAGGCTGCTTGGCGGGGGCATGGTGCGCAGCGTCCGCGCCCAGACGGGAAGCTGGATGAAGGAGCGCCCCAAAGCGCCGGGGAACTATGCCGCCTTCATCGAGTTCGAGGATGGCACGCCGGCGACCGTTACCTACAACGGATATGGACACTTCTACACCGCGGAGCTAACCTGGGGGCTGGGGACCCGCCTGTACAGCCCCGAGGAGGCGGTGGCGGTGCGCAAGGCGCTCCGCGCCGGAGAGTTCGACGTCGAAGCGGAGAAAGAGGCCATGCGCTTCCTCGGCGGCGGGGGGACGTCGGCGCCGGCCCAGCCTGCCGGCGGCGGCGGAGGCAGCAGCATCTCGTTCGGCGTCTATCTCGCCAGCTGCGAGGGCGGTGACATCCGTCAGTCGCCCGATGGCTTGCTGATCTATGACGACGAGGGCCAGCGGGAAATCCCATTGATCGGCGAGCGGCTCGGAGGGAACGGGGAGCTCATGGAGATGTACCGAGCGCTCCGCGAGGGTGGAACCATACGGCACGACGGCCGCTGGGGCATGGCTACGCTGGAGCTGATCGCAGCCATCATGCAGTCGGGTCGGGAGCGACGGGAGATCCACCTCACCCACCAGTGCCCATCGCCCTATTGATTAAGATAGAACGTGAACGAAAGGCATCTTCTAGCGCAGAAAAATCGGGCCAGCGAGAGAAAGGACGGATTAGCAATGGTGGCGCAAGTTGATACCGGCACCGACTCAATGGAGGCTCTCCTCCGCGATCTCGAAGCCAGCAACATGAGTGCCGTCTGGCGGATCCGGGCAGGGGCGCCCCAAACAGGGGCAGCAGCTTACCCACCCTATCGATGGCGCTGGGCGGACATTGAGCCGCTGGCCTACCGGGCTCTGAACCTTGTTCAGCCCGGGCGGGGGGACGGCGAGCGGCGCGCCATCAGCCTTTCCAATCCGGGTACTGGTCGCGGCGCGACCCACACGCTGACCGCCGCCGTGCAGGTCGTGCAGCCGGGGGACATCTCTCCCTCCCATCGCCACGTCGCGGCGGCTATCCGTTTCATCATCAAGGGCGAGGGAACGGTTACGATCGTAAATGGCGAGCCCGCGCCGATGAAGCCTGGCGACCTGGTACTCACACCCAGTCTCAACTGGCACGGGCACGTCAGCCAGGGCTCGGGGCCCATGATGTGGATGGACAGCCTCGACGCACCCTTAGTCGGCCTGCTGCGCGTGGGAATGGCGCAAGAGCCCTATCCCGACGAAATGGAGCCTGCCACCAGGGCGATGGGAGACTCCTACAGCCGTTTCGGGGGAGGGCACCTGCGGCCTGTTTGGCAGAAGACGGTTGCCAACGTCTCACCGCTTTTGTCGTTCCCCTGGGAACAGACGGAGAAGGCCCTGCATGAGCTGGCCAGGGTGGACGCCAGCCCCTTCGATGACATTGCGATGGAGTACACGAATCCGGTAACTGGCGGCCACGTCATGCCCACAATCGCCTGCTGGATTCAGATGTTGCGGCCTAACATTCGCACCAAGGCACACCGTCATTCTTCGAGCCAGGTGTACCACGTCTTTCGCGGCCGTGGTGCAACGATCGTCGATGGGGTACAGGTCGAGTGGCAGCAGGGCGACTTCTTCGCACTCGCGCCCTACTCCTGGCACGAGCACATCAATACGTCAGGCTCGGAAGAGGCCATCCTTTTCTCGACGACCGACACGGGCGTTCTCGAGCCCATCAACCTCTACTTCGAAGACGCTTACGAGGAGAACGGCGGGCACCAGAAGGTAACCGCTACCTACGAGGAGCGCTTCGAGTCGGCTGACTAGTCGTCCGGTAGGGCGGTCCGATCCATCGGACCGCCGTCGCGCTCGGTGCTCGCGCGATCAGCGGCGGGGGACAAGCCCCCGCCCTACGGAACGACGGAACCGACGCAATGGCGATATCCGTAAGCAGGGAGGGAGCCCCAATGATCACCGGCGAGCTCAACCAACGACTCACCCAGACTAGTGCTGATACCCTCACCGGGCAATGGCTGCGACGTTATTGGTGGCCGGTACTGGCCGTCGCCGAGCTGGAGAAGGAGCCCGTTCAGCCAGTCCGGCTCCTGGGTGAAAACCTGACGCTCTTCAAGGACCTGAGCGGGAACATCGGGATCATAGGCGAGCGCTGCGCTCACCGAGCGATCTCCTTGGCCTACGGTATCCCTCAGAAGAATGGGCTCCGCTGCGCCTACCACGGCTGGACCTACGACACAGCGGGCCACGTTGTCGACATGCCTTTCGAGCCGGCTTGCCTCCCCTTGAAGGTCAAGTCCTACCCAGTGGAGGTAATGGGCGGGCTCGTCTTCGCGTACATGGGGCCGGAGCCCCGCCCGCTGCTTCCTCGCTGGGGCGGTATGGTGCGGGAAGACATGGTGCGGTCCCTGACTTTCAGACAGCTGCCCTGCAACTGGGTCCAGTGCATGGACAACTCAATGGACCCGGTGCATTTCGAGCACCTCCATGGCCACTACGGCGACTACTACAACCTCAAGCACGGCGTGAGCCAACAGCTACGCGGCGCTCGGCACCTCAAGATCGAGTTCGACGTCTTCGAATATGGCGTCTACAAGCGACGGCTCATCGAGGGCGATCCCGACGACGCCGACGACTGGACCGTCGGTCACCCGATCCTCTTTCCCTACATCCTGTGCGTCGGGCAGGGGGCGAGCTACGGTTTCCAGATCCGGGTTCCGATGGACGACACGAACACCATGCACATCCTGATGCGGGTGCGGCCCCTGGAACCCAGCGAGGCGCCCCAAGAGGTCGTCCCGGCCCAGCGTGAGCCGGTCAGGTACGACCAGTTCGGACGGGTCGACGCGCCAAGTGTCGTCTACCAGGACGAGATGGCGTGGATCGGGCAGGGGCCGGTCAGCGATCGGACCCAGGAGCACCTGGTGACCTCGGACAAGGGGGTGATTCTCTACCACAACCTGATCCTGGAGAACATTGCCAAGGTCGAGCGCGGCGAGGATCCGATGGGGGTAATTCGCGACGCAGCGCAGAACACGCCCTACATCGAGCTGAAACGCGAGCGCAGCAGCAACAAGCTGGAACGGATAAACGTGGCCGCTGGCCAACCTGCTGCCGTGGGAGCCTAGTACACGTCGGCGCAAGAACACCGATGGCTGAGCGAGCGCGCAGGCTCCCTCTCCTGCCGAAGCGGGAGAGGGTGGGGTGAGGGCAGACCTCGATGGCCGATGACGCTAGGGTCCGGCAGGGGCCCTCACCTAACCTCTCCCATTGCGATGGGCGAGGGATTTGGTCGAACGCGTCGGGACGTTTGAGCGCAACCCATAACTCGCCTCCGCGGAGCTATGCGGGGCACTTGGCGCTCGTGACAGAATCTTCGCGTCGCTCAGGAGAACAGACTGGCTTTTCACGGCTGCGTCTTCAGGCTCGGTAGCACAGGGCCGGGGCGCGTGCCAGAACCATGGGGAGGACCTGGAATGTCGATCGACAGACCAATAGCCGGATGCCCACTAGGTATGGACTCTTCGCCTTCGGCTCAGAATCGTCCATGTCGTCTCTCGACACCACGGAAGGGTGAAAAGGCGCCGCGAGGGAGCGCCCTCACCCTAACCCTCTCCCAGAGGGAGAGGGGATTTCAGAGCAAGGACAGGCGCCTACCGGCGCTGGTGGCGTCGCTGCTGGTCGTGCTCGCCGTGCTCGCGAGCTGCGCGCCAGGCCCGGGCGCTCGCCCCTCAGAGGGCGGATCGGCCACCGTCGCCGCCCCGAAGACGCTGCGCATGGCGATCCTCGACGTGACGCCCGCGTCGCTCACGAGCTACGGCGGATCGGGCACCGGCGGTACCGCGCTCGAGCATTACTTCATCTTCCACGCCGGCCTTACCAGATACGACCTCGGCGGCAACGTGATCACTCATATCGCAGAGAAGGTCCCGACGCTCGACGATGGCGACTGGAAGATCCTCCCCACTGGCGGCATGGAGGTGACCTGGAAGCTTCGCTCGGACGTTGTCTGGCACGATGGGACACCGCTCAGCGCCGAAGACTTCGCGTTCGGCTTCCAGGTGGTGACCGACCCGATTCTGGCCGCGCCCTCAAGGGGCGAGGTGCCCAGCATCGCCGACGTACGCGCGCCCGACCCGCGGACGCTGGTCGTCCTCTGGAAGAACCAGTCGATCTTTGGAAACAACAACGCGTTCGATGGAATCCCCGCGGTCCCTCGGCACCTCTTCCGGGAGCTCTACCTCGCCGGGGACGCAGCCGCATTCGAGAACAGCTTCCTCTGGAGCACGCACTGGGTGGGGCTTGGTCCCTATCGGGTGGGCGACTTCGTCGTAGGGAGCCACATCGAGGCGACGGCGTTTGACCGGTACTTCCTGGGGCGGCCGAAGATCGATCGCCTGGTCATCTTCTACAAGGGTGACGCCAATGCGATGGTGGCGGGTGTCCTCGCAGGCGAAATCGACGTGATTCCCAACGGGGGCTCCATCGACGTGCCCCAGATGGCAGCAGTCCGCGAGAGGTGGGGGACGGAAGGCGGGCTCACTCTCGCCAATCCCAAGGGAATCCGCACGCTGTATCTCCAGATGCGAGACCCGGCCAATCCCTGGGCGCGGGACCTTCGCGTCCGGCAGGCATTGCTCCATGCGCTCGACCGTGAGGGCATCATTGAGGCGCTCGTCTTCGGTCTTGTGGGCCGCGGTGACTTCTACCTGACTCCCGAGGATCCCGCATACGCGCTCGCGGAGCAGCGGCGGCTACCGCGCTACCCCTACGACCCGGCTCTGGCCGAGCGCCTCTTCGCTGAGGCCGGATTCACACGTGGCGTCGACCGTATGCTGCGCAACGCCGCGGGCCAGCCGCTCTGGATCGACGTGGTTTCGAGCTCGGGCGGCGCCAACATCCAGGAGGCGACCGCCGTTGCCGGCCAGTGGGCGGCGGCGGGGGCCCAATCGAAACCCACGCCCTACTCATCGTCCGTGGACGCCCGCGAAGCGAAGCACGACATGCAGGGCGCGGTGGTCTGGCCATGGAACTTCTCGATTCTCGTGCCTCGGAATCTCATTTCCGTCGAGATCGGCACGGCAGCCAACCGGTGGCGAGGCAGCAACTGGGGTGGCTACGTCAATCCTGCGTACGAGGGGCTCTATACGGAGCTCACGGACACTTTCGATGCCGTCAAACGCACCGAGACCATGTTCCAGATCACGAAGATCATGGCGGAGGACCTGCCCGTTCTGCCCCTGTTCTATCACCCCGACATCTCGATCGCCCGCAAAGGCGTGGAGGGTCCGGCCATTGTGGCGCCGGTCCAGCGCGCCAGCTCCTGGAACATCCACACGTGGGAGATCAGGGACCGCTGAGGGAGAGGCGAGCACACCGGGGTTTAGCTCTCCTCGAACCCGAGGTTCGTGAATTTTAGCGTACGGGCGTTCTCGTTCACTGTGCGAACCACCTGCTCCGACGCGCCGTCGGGGATCCCAGTCGGCCGGGAGTTCTGCGCGCCGAAATAGTCGTACTCGGCCTCCCCCGGCCTCGACGAGCCCCACTTCGATGAGCTTTTTTTTTCTCAGTCATGACACAGCTAGATGGGCAAGGATACGCTCGACTTCGCGCAGGCACTTGTCCAGCGAGTCCGAGCGGCTGCGTGCAATGTCGAGATCGACATGTGCCATGAGGCCCGCCTGGTCGACGGGAGGGGAATACGGCGCGGCGGCGGAGCGCGCTCTACTCAGCCAAGCCTTCGCATCTCGTATAGCCTCCGGTTGGTCGGGCGGCGTTAGGTCATCAGCCAATCCCCGTGCGCCCCGAAGCGACTCCGCGCCGGCAATGAGCCAACTCTCCAGCTCGTACTTTGCTACGGCTATCCCAACGGCGAAATCGCCGCGGGCCTCTGCCGCCCAGCCGAGCAGGAGCGGCCCCAGCTCGGCGGGGCAATCGTCGTCGGCGTCGAACACCACCAGCACGGCTCCCGACGGTCTGGCCGTACGCGCGGCCAGCTCAACCCCCCGCTTGAACTGCTCCTCCTGGACGATTCGACCGCGGGGGATGACGTGCACGACCACTTGCGGCAGCGTGCCCTGAGGCCACCTCTCCCAGACTCTACGAATGAGAATCCTGAGAGTCGCGCCATCGAACTTACTTTCGACCATACAGACGACCGTTTTCTCTGTCACCCGAGGTCCAGGGAGAAGAGCGTTTCGTCCGACAGCTGCGCCGCTGGGGCATGGTCGGTCGGCCGCAGCGCTCCGATGCGTAGCAGTTCGCCCGCCGTAAACAGCCGGTCCCGGACAGTCGTCCTGCCGGCCTCGTCGACTGGGCCGACGTGGGAGATGCCGTCGAACGCCTCCAGGGCCAGGATCTCCTCCGGGTGGACCTCTTTATTCTCCAGGAGGTCGGCGCTGTGAGTCGCTACGAGGACCTGCCGTCGGGCGCTCCCTTCGCGCAATGCCTCCAGCAGGACGGCCAGGGCTCCGGGATGAAGGGCGTGTTCCGGCTCTTCGAAGCCGATGAGGGACAGCCGCCTATCCGAAGATCCGTCAGGCTGCAGCAGCGCCATGAGGATACCGAGCGCCCGGAGGGTCCCCTCCGACATCGCTGGCGAGAGGAACTGGTGTTCCTGCCCGACGATGGACTGGGTAAACCCGACGATCGCCTGATCGAGCAACGACTCCACGTTGACACTCAGCAGCGCGGGCGTGATCGCGCGCAGGTAATCGCCGACACGCGCCTTTCGCTCCGCCGGGAGTTGCCTCAGCACGGCTGCGATGTTGCTGCCGTCGGGCAGGAGCTGAGTCGATCCATTCGCCGCCTGCAGGGTGCGCATCGCCTCCAAGTCGAAGTGGAACACGCGCATACCCGTGAGCGAGTCCAATACCTGTCCGAGTTCACGATGCGCGATAGCAGTGAGGTACAGGCGATCCGGCCGTCCCACCATTGACATGGACGGTGGAGGGGAAACGTTGACCTCTCCGACTTCCCGTCGAAGAGTGGCCTGCCACTCAGAAACCGTCGGATCGCGAAGGAGACAATCTTCCTTTCTGACTCGAGCGCCCTCGGTCACCGCGCCAAACGCGAACGAGTAGATTCCTCGTCGCCCGTCGCTTAGCCGAAACTCCAGGCGAACTCCCACTTCGGGCTCTGCTGCGCCTCGATGCAGCACTTCGGCGAAGCCACCTCTGCGGCGGATGGCTTCGTCCAGACCTAACTTGAGAGCGTCCGCGACAAACTGGATCGCGTCCAGGAAATTGCTCTTGCCGGCGCCGTTGGGCCCGACCAAGAACATGAGCGGGCCGAGCCGCACGTCGCAGGCGGGGATGCTCTTAAAGTTCTTGAAGACAACTCTCGTCAAAAAAGTCGAATCGCTCATGCTGACCCAACCAACGCCGAGGCATGCTCGGCGCGGGACCTGCAAGGGTCCCGCCACTCAAGCGTAACCATGTCGCACCTCACCTCCACAAAAAGCACAGGTTCCTGGACGCTCAGCCGAATGTCCAGCGGCTCGGCAGTCCACGGCCAAGTCTACGCCCGGGTGCCATCGTCAGCCTCAGGGTCCGGCGACCGGCGTCCGGCTCCTCGGCACGCGCCAACAGCTCCCCCGGATCATAGTTCACGCTGGTCACGCCGAAATCCGGCGCGCGGCCGAACGGCTGGTGGCCATACCAGGGCCGACCGTCGTCCCCATCTACCTCGACGATGGCCAAGATGTAGTCATCGGGCCTGTTAAGTCCCGTGAGGATTTCGCTCTTCGTCACGGTCACGGTCCGGGCGCCGGTTACTGTCCCTTGACCTCGATGAATCGCAGCCGTCCGGTGCCCAGCATGTGAGACTCAACGTCATATTCCCGCTCCTCCGGAGAGAATCCAGCGGCTCAAAGCGGGTTAGCCTCGACAGCAGCTGCCCCAGTTGGTATCGCTTCGTCTACTTGACCTCCCCGCCAAAGAAGCTGGCGCACATCTTGTGCGCCTCGTCGCAAACGATCAGGTCCCAGTCGGTCTGCTCAAGCTTGGCTTGCAACTCCTCATTGCGGCTGAGGTGATCGAGCCGCCCAATCACAAGGTCAAGGTCCGCAAAGGGATTGCCGCTCGGAACGGACTCGATCTTTTCGCGCGTGATGATCTCGAAGAGCAGTGAAAACGTCGGTACATCTCGTCTTGCCACTGGTCCACTAGGCCACCTGGGCAGACGATCAGACAGCGGCGAAGATCGCCCCGCACCAGGAGCTCCTTGATCAGCAGACCCGCCATGATCGTCTTGCCGGCACCCGGGTCATCTGCAAGCAAGTACCGAAGCGGTTGGCGCGGCAACATCTCGCCGTAAACCGCGGTGATCTGATGTGGCAGTGGATCGATGAGGGATGTATGGACTGCAAGTAGGGGGGCGAAGAGATAGGCGAGGCGAATCCTATGCGCTTCAGACGCGAGGCGGAAGAGCGCCCCGTCGCCGTCGAAACTCCACGACGGACCTGACTGGATGACCTCGCGGCTGGGCTCCCGGTCGCGGTAAAGCAGCTCGTGCCCCAGGCGGCCCTCGGCGTCCTTGTAGGTCAACTCGACCACGGAGTCGCCATGCCACTTGACGTCCACGACGCTCACAGGGCCGTCGGGTAACACGCCTTTGACGCGGGCTCCCTGCGTCAGGTCCTCGAGTCTCGCCACCTACCAACTCCCGACGATGCCACTGTCAGTAAGGTGCGATGGGCCGCCCCAAACGGGTTCTTACAGAACGAATATTCTACGATGTTTTTGTGTCACCCGCCCAACGATCCTACCGCCAGTAGGCGAACGTCACGCCATGCCCGGTGCCCGCCCTGGACCGGTAGCAGGGCACATAGTCGACCAAGGTCATGGGAACGTGGCCCATGGCCCCGGCGAGGGCGACCCAGTTGAGAATCTCCGCCGTGCCGGGCGCTCGATTGAGTCGCTCGCGTGGAAGGGAGGTGAGAATCTCCTCGTCGTTAGTTCGCAGGGCATCGATGACCTCGTGGTCGAGTTCCTCGTCCAGGATCTGGTGGCTAAGCCCACCGGAGGCCATGATGGCTACGCGCGCATCCGACTTCCAGCCTTCGATGGCGCGCCGCATTGCCTGTCCGAACGCATATGCCCGAGCGGGAGTCGGCTGATTCGGGAGGTAGCGGCTGATGACGAACGGAACGATCGGCACGCTCCGGTCCGGGAGGAACACGTCGTACAGGTAGGTGAAGGGCCCCTCGACGCCCGCGCCGCTCCTTGACTGAAATGCGCATGCCACGTCGAAGCCGTCAGCCACCAGGCTATCCATGAGCTGGTCCGCCAGCCCGGTGTCGGTGGGGTAGTCATCCACGCCGGGCGCCTCCTCATGGGGCCGGTCCCCGCGCCGTCCACCCGACTGGTGCCCCGTCCGAGCCATCGCGGAGTCCTCGTCGCTGAGGTAGATGCCGAACACCGGATACATCTTGTTGAGTGGCGGCACGCCGTGCGGATTGCTGATCACGACGTAGACGTCCGGGGCGACGTCCGCCAGCACCCGCTGCACGGCGGCGACGCCACGTTGGCATGCCTCGTAGCGCTCCTCCATCTTTTCGGGGGTGACTTCCTGCTCCAGTCCTGGCCTGGCCGTGGCGATGAGGGCCTCGTAGCTGTAGCGCGGGTCCTCCATGTCCTTCGCGGCTAGCTTGTGCCACTGGTCGGGCGGCGTGCGTATCGTCGGCCCGTGGGAGCTACCGAGTCCAAGCACGATGTTCGCCATCAGATCCCTCCTTCTGTATGCTCGCCTTCGCCCGCGTTCTGGCTTGCAATTGCCTGAAGCGCCAGCTTAGCACAGCGGGCGACTGTATGATGATTATCTTTCCGGGTCGCCCGAGACGGGCTCCGGATGAAGCGTTGCCTAGAACGAAGGGCGCTGCATGACCAGAGCCTACTAGGTCATCTCCGCGGACGAGCGCTATCGTATGGCCGCCTCCAGCGCCGTCGAGTATTTCCACCTGGAGAACGGGGAATAGAAACCCACGCCAGTGCGGTCGCAAACCCCTACACGCGGGGCATGGCGCGATTCATCGCCAGCCTCCGCTACGACGATATCCCCGAGGCGGCGCGCCACCGCATCAAGCTGCTGATCCTGGACGCGGTGGGCTGCGCTCTCTACGCTCGCGACCTCCAGTGGAGCCGCATCCTGCGGGATACGCTGCTGGAGGTTGACAGCAGCCGCCAGTGCGCCGTGTGGGGTACTGCCGCGAGGCTCTCCAGCGTCCACGCCGCCCTCTGCAACGGCACCCAGGTGCAGGGGTTTGAGCTGGACGACGTGCACCGGGAGGGGGTGGTGCACGTCGGCGCGGTGGCCTTGCCGCCCATCATCGCCGTCGCCGAGACGCGGCAAGGCATGTCGGGCAAAGAGCTCCTCGCGGCCGCCGTCGCCGGCTATGAGATCGGGCCGCGAGTCGGGATGTGCATGGCGCCCTATCACCTGGAGCAGGGCTGGCACGCCGGCGCCACGGTGGGCGTCTTCTCGGCTGCCGCGGGCGCCGCGCGCGCCCTGCGCCTGAGCGAGGAGCAAACGGTGCATGCCATCGGCGTGGCGGGGACCCAGGCTTCGGGATTGATGGCAGCCCAGTTCGGCTCCATGGTGAAGCGCATGCACGCCGGTCGGGCGGCGCAGAGCGGCCTGTACGCGGCGCTGCTGGCCGAGCGAGGCTTCACCGGCATCGTCGACGTCTTCGAAGCGAAATACGGCGGCTTCTGCACCACGTTCTCCGCCTCCAGGGACCACTTCGATCTGGAGCGGCTCACCCGGGGCCTGGGCGAGGATTTCGAGGTGATGCGCGTCTCGCTGAAGCTCTACAGCTGCGTGGCCAGCAACCACACGACGCTGGATGCGATCCGCGCTCTGCAGGCGGAACGGCCATTCGGCCCCGACGACGTCGACCGCATCATCGTCCATGGGTCCAGGGCCACGGTCGAGCACGTTGGGTGGAAGTACCGGCCGGAGGGAGTGACCGCGTCGCAGCTGAACCTCCCCTTCTGCGTCGCGACTCTTCTATTGGAAGGGGACTGCTTCGTCGAGCAGTTCTCCGAGGCGGCCGTGTCCGACGCAAGGCGCATGGCGCTTGCCACGCGCGTGGAATGTGTGGAGGACGAAGCGATCACGGCCCTGGGCGCGGACATGCGGCACATGGTCCGCGTGGAGGTCTGCTTGAAGGATGGCAGCGTGCTTCACGCGACGGTGCAGAAGGCACAGGGCAGCGAGGATCGCTTCCCGTCGGACGATGTCATCGTCGGCAAGTTCAGGAAGCTGGCTGCGAAAGCGCTCTCTGAAGAGCAGGCGGCGCGCCTGGCGGAGACGGTCCTCAACCTGGAGAAGCTGGCCGATGCCCGCGAGCTGGCTCGGCTGCTGGTACCGAGCGGATAACGGCGGACGGACGTCATCTGGAGTGCCCCCGCGCGGCGTCAGTCAAGACGGATCCGTCGCCATCCGCACGGCCGAGATGGACCGCGCGATAAACTGGGCCTTGACCAGTCTTGCACAGCCTTTCGTGTTCGCTCACTTCGGCAAGACAGACGCCGGCGACCGCGTCGAGGCGGCGAGCTATGCCGCCCGCCACAGGCTGGTTTAGCGGCAGACCGCAATCTGGTTCGGATGGCATACTTGGGTATGACTTACTTCCTACCGAATCGAGGAGGAACATCGCCGTGCGCAGGGCTGCAAAGGTAACGATCAGTCTTCCCACTGAACTTCTGGAGGCTGTTGAGCACCGTCAAGAGGAGCACGGCGAGACTCGCAGCGAGGTCATCGCCCATCTGCTCGAAGCCGCGCTTCGCCGCGAGCGCGAACAAGCTGATATTGAGCGGTACATACGCGGCTACCAGGAGCAGCCGGAGACTGAAGTGGACGTGGCAACGAACGATCGCCTCTCCGTGGAGGCGGCGACATGGGATCCGTGGCCATGAGGCGAGGTGAAGTCTGGTGGGCGGACCTGGATTCTCCCGCTGGCCGCCGACCCGTCGTCCTGCTCTCCAGGGACGAAACGTATGGTCTAAGGAATCAGGCGACTGTTGCCTACGTGACCGGCCGCATCCGCAATATCCCCGTCGAGGTTCCTTTGGGCCCCGAGGATGGACTCCCACAGCGGTGTGTGGTGAACCTGGACAACATCAACACCATTCGGCTCAGGCGCCTACGGGAGCTGATCGCGCCTCTCAGCGGTCGCAAGGTCCGCGCCATCGAGACCGCCGTGCGGTTTGCCCTCGATCTAAGCCAC
This sequence comes from uncultured Chloroflexota bacterium, assembly GCA_964417895.1. Lineage (GTDB taxonomy): Bacteria > Chloroflexota > UBA6077 > UBA6077 > SHYK01 > CAYQJS01. The sequence goes on from CAYQJS010000062.1 coordinate 15,923, forward strand.
TGAAGGTGCGCGCTTTCCATCGTCGATTTCTCCCAGCGACGAGATCGCCTTCAGGTCCCAGGGGGCTAATCGTTATCCCATTCCCCTCGGTAGGGCTGATCTAAAGATCTATACGGTTGCACGAATAGCTTGCATTAATCGGAGGTATAACTACCAGAGGACAGTGCAATCCGTGCGGAGGCGTTGAATGGCGCGGACGAGAAAGGCCACTTTCAGCTTGCAGCCCGAGGTTTTAACCGCCCTTGACGAGGCTGTGCGTATCGGAGCGGCTGCCAGCAAGAACGCCCTCGTCGAGCGCGCCTTGCGCAAGGAGCTAAAAGAATTGCGGCGCCGGTGGTGCCAGGATCAATGGGAGACCGCCGCCCAAGATCCCCTGTTTCGTAAAGACATCGGCGATGTCGAGCTTGCGTTCCGTGTGGCGGATGCGGAGACGGCGCGGCGAATCGAGTCACGCCCCGCTTTCAATGGACAGTCATGCAGGCTGATCTGGATCCGGCGCTCGGCTCCGAGCAGAGCGGGCAGCGGCCAGTGCTCATCGTGAGCAACGAGGAGTTCAACCGGGCAATCCCCAACGTGACGGTGCTTCCTCTGACCTCCGCGCGGCGAAGGCTGTACCCGTCGGAAGTGCTCCTGCCGGCAGGCGTAGCCGGGCAACCGCTCGAATCGATCGTCATGGCGCACCAGGTACGGACCATTTCCAGGACACGATTGGGCCGAATGGTTGGTTATCTTGATGACCCATCCATTCGCGATGAAATCCGCAGCGCGATCAAGGAACACTTCGATCTCGATTAGCTCGTCGGGTCCGCCGGCTGGAGACACCGGCAGCACCCACTTTCCTCCGGAATATCAATGCGCCCCCGAACCTCTGACCAATTCTTGTTATCTCCTTCCAACGGCGCGCCGGTTGGCGCCCTCCTTCTCCGCTCGGAAATGGTCAGTTCTGGCTATGATCCACCTTCCCGCCGGGGAGTATACTCTCCGGGCCGGCAAGATCCCGGCATCGAATAGGAGGTCCCGATCATGAAGGGCACAATCCTCGTCTCCGGCGTCGTCTCTTCCCTGGTTTCGATCACTGGCACTATCGTCGCTCTCAACGTCCTGGCCCCGGCCGTCGTCGAAGCCCAGCAGAACCGCATCCGCGCTGAGAACGTCGCTGTCGTGGACGGCAGCGGCACCCAACGCGTGCAGATGGAGGCCGGGCCAGGCGCCTATGCAGGCGTCAGGGTTCTTGCGCCCGATGGCCAGCAGTCTCGTTGGTCTCTGTACACCGGTAGCGGGGCGCCGGACACCATAGGGACCCTACCCGAGGTGGCAGCGCTCAACCTCTGGGACGCCGACGGCCAGATAGTCGGCCGTTTTGTGACGCTGAGCCCGGAAAGCGGGGTTCAGCTGGTTCTGAGGGACCGCGAGGAGCGGAACCGGGTACGTGTGGCCGTGGACGGTGAGGGCAACCCCTCAATCCGACTGCTGGACGCAAACGACAACGTCGTCTGGAGTGCGCCGTAGCCTCGACAATTCGCGGGCCGGCTTTCGGATGAGGTCGGCGAAACGTCACGCCCTCCCTAACCCTGACATGTCTCCCCCGGTCGAGGGGGGGAGGGCAACACCGAACCCATCCCGCCTTGTGGGCGGGTTGAGGAGTGGAGTAAAGCACACGGGAGGCGAGCATACTATCGGGACGCGGCGAACGCGACGCTGGAGATCGAGGTAGGCAGCAGCCCGATCGACCGGTCAGTCCAGGCTTGCTGAGGCCATCCGCGACGACTGGCGCCGCCTCGGCATGGCCACGACCAGCCCGGATCGGCGGCCCGGGCAGGTTGAGCCCCCAGGCCGCGGCAACCCTTCCCGGTTTCGGGTCACGGAACAACGCCAGCGACACGGCCGGCCTGGTTAGCCTGCACAGCTCGCGGGCGCAGTTGCGCGAGAACAACTTCCGGGTTTCAGCGCCCCAGAACGTGAGTCGCTATATGGATCCGGCGCTCGACACCCTCATCGACCGCTACCGCGCGACGGTGACAATGCCCGAGCGCATCCAGGTCCTGGGAGAAATCATTCATCACGTGGCGGACCAGGTCGTGGTGGCAGGGATCTACTACGTACCGGCCGTGGGCGCGGTGGCGAACCGGGTGGCGAACGTGAGCCCGGGGGGAAGGTTCATCGCCAGGAACAGCCACGAGCGGGAGCTGCGGGGTTAAGCGAGAAACCTCGGCTCGCGGCGTGGACTCAGCCGACCACCGCCGGCGCCCAGAGGCTCGACACCTCGCACGCGAAGCCGGGGAGGAGCGGCGAAGTGAGCACAGCACCGTCGGCCACGGCGGCCACAAGCTGCAAGCCACCGTCCTCGCGACGGTACACCTCAACGACGTGCTGCCGCCAGTCCGCGATCCAGTATTCTTCTACGCCCTGGCGGGAGTAGAGGTTGAGCTTCAGGTCTCGGTCGCGCCGCTCATTCACGGATCCTGGAGAGAGGACTTCGATGACCAGCTCAGGCGCAATGCGGTAATGGCCCTTCTCGTCCCTGGCAAGTGCCCGCCGCTCGTGGCTGATCCACACCAGGTCGGGGATCACATCATTGTCCTCCGAGAACACCAGCCCGGGCGCGCCCACCGTCAGGCCGGCCCCGGTTTGTAGGCTCCAGCCGTGCAGGGCGAACGTGAGCGCCGTGCACGTGTACTGATGGATCTCATCGGGTTGTCTGGACACGTAGAGGTCTCCATCGATGATCTCGTAGCGGACGCCTTCGATCTCAGGCAGCCGCTCCAGCTCCGCTGACGTGAATCGGAATCCCGTGGTCATTTGATCTCTCCGCTGAAGAGGGGCGCCTCTGCACTCAGTATAGGCCCTTCAGCAGAGCCTATAATCGGCCACACCACGCCCGGCGGGGGAACACAGGAGGTGCATCAATGGCGGCAATTGCCCGCGTCGATCAAGAGGCCCCACCCTTTACGATCCATCACGTCGACCACATCGTTCTACCCGTCCGGGACCTTGAGAAGTCGGCCGCCTTCTACGCGGCGCTGGGCGGCCGCGAGATCCCGAGGTCGCGCGACAATGCCACCTCGCTTCTTCTGGCGGGCGAGACGCGCGTGACGCTGGTGCAGCACTCGGGGCACCGCCCCCCTGAAAAAGGGAACCTGGACCATATCAATCTGTCCATCGAGGCGCGAGATATCAGCACGGTGGCCGACTACCTCGAAGCTCACGGCGCCCGAGTTCAGCGGGATCTGGGGCGCCAGCCGCGCGCGCCCACCACGGTCCGCGTCCTGGACCCCGACGACAACGTCATCGAGCTACGGCTGCATCAACCGGACGGCAGCTGACGCGCCGCGAGTCCTGCGACGGCGCAAGCGTTGAGGACCCTACCTCCCCTGGTCGACGAGGGGCGAATCCCCCGACTGTCGTTAGCGAGATACGCAGGACCAGCGTGGGACCGCTAAAAGGTCGGGCCGTCCTCCGGGATCTCGAACGCTTTGATGAACAGCCCGATGGTGCAGTAGTTGCCGATGAGCGCGACGGTCTCCACGAGCTGCTTCGGGCCCAGCTCGTCGAGCGCCCGCTCGTAGAGCTCATCCGGCAGCTCGTGGGTGCGGAGCACCGTGCGCGTCAGCTCCGCAAGCGTTTGCTCCCTGGCGGTCAGCCCGTCCAGCGCGCCATGCTTGCGAAGGGTCTCGACCGCCTCGGGGCGGACATTGACCTCGCGGGCCCGCGCCTCGTGTCGGGCCCACGCGAAGCGGGCGCCCCACTCGCGCGCCGTGGCCAGGATCACTAGCTCTCGATCCGCGGCCGGCAGCTCGGCGTCGGTGCGGAAGTAGTTCTCGACCTCCATCACGCGGCTCGCTAGCTCCGGGACGTTCATCATGACGGAAGAGGGACCGCGCATCGCCCCTCCACTGCGGGTGGCGGCGATGCGGTCCCAGATGGCCTGGGCCTCTGCGGACAGGGCGCTACGCTCGGGTACTGACAAGCGGCTCATCGTTCCTCCATGCTTGAATGACAATCGCTGGATTCGGGTAGCGGGGAGCGGTTCGCGTGGAGCAGTCTACACGAGTCATGAGAGCGAGCGAGCATCGGTGTTGGGTGTGAACGCCAGCCGGCCAGCTCGCAACATGGCCGATGTCGAGATTGTGTCAGTCTTCTTCTATCAGATGGCCAGTGCTACAATTATGTTCACTTGAGCTGAAGGTTAAGAGGCGGCCATGCACACGGTGGGCGCTCGCGATCTCAAACAGCATACCGGAGAGGTGATTGCCCGCGTTATGAGCGGGAGCGACTGTTGCTCACCGTGAGGGGACGACCCGTCGCTGTCATTGCGCCGATCGACCAGCAGGCGCTCGAGGCGGCGATCTCTCGCGAGGCGCAAAAGGTCGAGGACGAGGGCTGGCTTGCCGCGGCCTAGGATGCCTTCACGTTCTGGGACAATGATGACGACGCCATCTGGGACCGCGTGGCGGTTGTTTGACCTATGGCCCCGAGGAGAAATCGTCCTCGTGCCGTTCCGTTCACGGATCTCACTGGCCAGAAGCGTCGGCCCGCTCTGGTTGTCTCGCCTGACGGTTTCGACCCGGAAGACCTCGTCCTCTGCGCCATAACCTCACGCTTACCCGGTCGGCCGCTCCCGTGGGATGTGCCGCTTCGCGCCCAGGACCTCGTGGATGGGGCATTGCCACGCCCTAGCGTGCTTAAAACGGGCAAGCTCTTCACGACGCACCGCGCGCTTGCCGTCGGGCGCTTCGGCAACATCCGACCGCGGAAACTTGCGGAGGTACTCCGCGTGCTTCAACGTCTATTCGAGCCCGAGCGCGCTTCACCGTGACCAGGATGCCGCTGGTCTGATAGCATGCACTGTCGCGACTGGCGTAAGGTGGAGCACCACCGGGGAGCGACCTCGACCTTGCCGCACGGCTGGGCACCACTAACCGGGCTGCGCCCGGGTCGGAGGCGCCAAGGTGACCACCCCGCTTCAGCGTACTGACCCCGAGCTCGCGGAGCTTCTCGCCCTCGAAGGACGCCGCCAGTCTGAGACCCTCGCCCTCATTCCCTCGGAGAACCACGTATCCCCAGCCGTGCTGGCGGCGGCTGGGTCGGTCCTCACCAACAAGTACTCCGAGGGCTACCCTGGCAAGCGCTACTACGAGGGCCAGCAGATCATCGACCGAGTCGAGGCTCTGGCCATCGAGCGTGCCAAGCGCCTCTTCCACGTTGACCATGCCAACGTTCAGCCGTACTCGGGCTCGCCCGCCAACCTCGCCGTCTATCTCGCGTTCCTGAAGCCTGGCGACACCGTGATGGGGATGGCCTTGCCAATGGGCGGACATCTGACGCATGGCTGGAACGTGTCGATTACCGGCCAGTGGTTTCGCTCGGTCCAGTACGGGGTGGACCGAGCCACGGGCCGGATCGACTTCGACGAGGCGCGCGAGCTCGCCCGGAGGGAGCACCCAAAGATCATCTTCTGCGGCGGCACAGCCATTCCACGAATCATCGATTTCGCCGCGTTTCGGGCGATCGCCGACGAGGTCGGCGCGTTGCTGGTGGCCGATATCGCCCATGTCGCGGGGCTGGTCGTCGGCGATGTGCATCCCTCGCCGGTCCCCTTCGCAGACGTAATCTCCACCACGACGCATAAAACGCTACGCGGACCTCGCGGCGCCATGCTGATGAGCCGGGCCCAGCACGCCTCGGCCATCGACCGCGCCGTCTTCCCGGGCTTGCAGGGCGGGCCGCACAACCACACCACCGCGGCAATCGCGGTCGCTCTCGCCGAGGCGGCCACTCCCGACTTCACGAGCTACGCGCACCAGATCGTCGCAAATGCCCGCGTTCTGGCCGATACGCTGCTCGAAGACGGCTTCGACCTCGTCTCAGGCGGCACCGACAACCATCTCATCCTCATGGATCTCACTCGCCAGGGCGTGCCGGGCAAGGTCGCGGCGCGGGCTCTCGACCGGGCCGGCCTGGTGACCAACTACAACACAGTGCCCTACGATCCGCGCAAGCCCTTCGATCCGTCCGGCATCCGGCTCGGAACACCGGCCGTCACCACCCGCGGCATGCGCGAGCCTGAGATGCGCGTCATCGGTCGCTGGCTGCGCGACGGAATTGACGCGGCGCGCCGGGGCGACGAGGCCACGCTCGCGCGCATTCGGGACGGGGTCCGCGAGCTTGGAGCGGCGTTCCCTGTGCCGGGACTGGAAGCCGTGGAGGGTGCCGGCTAGAGCGAGCTACCCACGCCGACATATTGCGACCTCGGCAGCGAACGATAGGTCTAATCGGGACTAGCGAGTGACCTGGGCTCCGTAAAGCGCGGCGTAGCGCCCGCCAGGCAGCGCCATCAATGTGCTGTGCGTGCCCTCCTCGGTGATCCTGCCATTGTGTAATACGAGGATGCGGTCGGCATCGACAATCGTCGAGAGACGATGCGCGATGGTCAACACTGCCTTCTCGACGAACAGCCGCCTCGTCGTCTCCTTGATGAGCGCCTCGGTTTCAGCATCGAGCTGCGACGTCGGCTCGTCGAGGACGACGAGGTCGGCGTCCTTGAGAAGAGCGCGGGCGACCGCCAATCGCTGGCGCTCGCCGCCCGAGAGCCTATAGCCCCTCTCGCCCACGATCGTGTCGTACCCGTCGGGCAGCGAAGCGATGAGCGCGCCCAGGTGCGCCGCTTCGCACGCGGCCGCCATGTCCGCTTCGGTCGCGTGGCTGTCGACGTAGCGGAGGTTGCCTCGGATCGTGTCGTGCAGGACGAACGTGTCCTGCGTGATGAGGGCCACGCGCTCCGCCAGCTCCTCCTCCGTCCACTCGTCGATGCTTTTGCCAGCAAGGTAGACCTTTCCCCTGGTCGGTCGGTAGAGACCCGCGGCGAGAAGGGCGATCGTACTCTTCCCGGCCCCGGAGGCGCCGACGATGGCCACGAACTCCTTGCGCGCGACCGTGAGCGACACGCCCTCGAGAATCCAGGGCATCGCGAGCCTGCTGGACAGCGCCTCTCCCGGCACGGCGGCCGCGGAGGAGAGCGACTCCGAGAGGCTGCTGATCGCCAGCTCTCCGAAGCTTCGGTAGCGGAACCACACTTCCTCGAAGGCCAACTCCGCGGGCCGCTTGACTAGTCCCGGCTCGGTCCTCGTGCCCATCGGTTGCGCCCCATCGTTCGGTTTCGCGCTCAGATCGGAGGTTCCTGGCCTACCGTCCCGGGAGGGGAAGTCGCCATTGAGGTCGCTGTCGAGGACTTCGAACACCCGGGTGAAGGCCTGCGCCGCCCGCAGGGCCTCATAGCGCAGCCCGCTGAGGGCCGTGATCGGCATCTGCACCTGCCGTATGTACAGCAGGAACAGCACCAGAGTCCCAAGGCTCAGCTCGCCAATGGAAATCAGCCATGCTCCCGCGCCGAAGACGACGCTCGCGACTACACCGAGGGTGAGGTTGTAGCCGGTCATGATGCGGTTGCCGGCCTCCGCGAGCTTCGTTGCGCGGTCGCGGAGCTGGTCGACGATGTTCCCGAACCGGGACATCTCCCGGGGAAGCTGGCCCGATTGCCTCGCCAGCGTCATTCCTGGAGTGCTCAGCAGCGAGTCGGACGCGGTCGCAATCTCCGTATTCAGGCCGGTCTGAGCCCGAAGCAGCTGTCTGATCTTGTCCTCGGTCGCACCCACCGGCTTGAAGACCAACGGCACAAGCAGCAGAGCAAGCGCCAGCCGCGCGTCCACGGAGATCAGGACGACGAGGGCTCCAACCAGAGTGATGACGTTGGCCACCAGGGCGACTAGGACTCGGGTGAAGAGCGGCTCGGTGGCGTAGACGTCGGTAGTGAGGCGCGTGCCTGCAGCGCCGCCCCGGAGCGTCGTGAAGAACTCGAGTGGCATCGCGGCGAGGCGCCCATACATTTGCATCTGCAGGTCGGCGATGATTCGGCGCCCCAGCGCTGCCGCCTCTTGCGTGTACGTGTAGGTAAGCGCAACTCCGACCACGGTGATCGCGGCAGCGGCAACGCAGAGCATCAGCATCTCCGTGAACGGCCGCTGCGCGACGAGCTGGTCGATGACGGCGCGGTAGAGGAGCGGTGGGGCGAGGGGCAGCAGCGTCCCGCCGACGATCAAGAACGCCAGGAGCACGAGCCGGCCACGGTAGGGTCGGGCCGTCGTGGCGATCGCGCGCAGCAGCGGGCGGTTGGCTATTACCCGCCTCATGGGTTCCTGGCCGCTTTGCCCAACTGAGATCATCGGTCCATGTCCTACGCGTGAATCGCCCTCCCCCGCTAAAGGGCGCCGGTGGAGGACTTTATAGCGCGTTCCCGAATAACCTTGACGCAGAACGGCGAACGCGGTAGCCCTTGTCGCCGCCGCGCGTTACACTGCGCACAGGAGATTTTCCGCTCACATCGGAGCTCCAGCTCGTCCTCCGCCGCGGAGCGTCAAGAAGGAGGCGCGTCGATGAAAAGGTTGGCGTCGATGTTGGTTCTGTCTGCACTGGTGCTGGCCGCCTGCGGCCAGCCGCCAGGTCCCGCGAGCGACGCAGGGCAGGGTCAGGCGAGCGCACGCTCGGCCCCGACGATCCTGGTAGCAGCTATCAACGAGGATCCAAGGAACTTCTGGGATGGCGTCAATGGCGGCGGCGGCAGCGGCTCGCGCGAGATCGGGCACATGGTCAACCAGTATCTGGCCAACATCCTCCCCGACGGCCAGGCGGTACCCCGCTTGCTGGCCGAGCTGCCGTCCGTGGATAGGGGGACGTGGAAGGTCGCGCCCGACGGAAAGATGGAGGTCACCTACAAGGTCCGCCCTGGCGTGACCTGGCACGACGGCACTCCCTTCACCGCCGAGGACATCGCCTTCTCGTGGCAGGTGGGGAAGGATCCCGCCGTCCCCAACGGCAATCAGTCCGCGGTGCGGCTCATCGACAACGTCGTCGCCGTCGACCCCGCGACCGCCGTTGCGTCGTACACCCAGACCTACGCCTTCGCCGACCGCCTGGAGCATCGGGAGTTCTTCCCGCTGCCCAAACACCTGGTCGAGCCCGCGTACCGGGAGAGCAAGGAGTCGCTTATCGCCCAGCCGTACTTCACCACCGAGTACGTCGGCGTTGGGCCCTTCAAGCTGGTGACGTGGGAGCACGGAAGCTCGATGGACCTCGCCGCCAACGAGAACTACTTCCTCGGCCGACCCAAGCTCGACCGCATCCGCATCCTGTTCATCTCTGACGCGAATACCGGGGTCGCGAACATCCGGGCCGGACAGGTCAACACGTTCTTGCCTCCGGGTGGACCGGACTGGGAGCAGGTCGAGCCACTGAGACAGGAATGGCAGGGGAATAGCAAGGGCGAGATCATCCTGGAGCGAGTGCGCTGGCAGTTCGCCGAGCCACAAAAAGGTGCGAGCGCGCAGCCGGCCGACCTGCGAGACGTGCGCGTCCGTCAGGCGCTCATCATGGCGATGAACCGCGACGAGCTGACGCGCAATCTCCAGGGAGAGTTCGCCGCGGTAGCCCACAGCTGGGTCCATCCCAGCTTCGCGTACTACCCGCACGTGAAGGACGCCATTATCGAGTATCCCTTCGATCCCCGGCGTGCGTCTGCCCTTCTGGCCGAAGTGGGCTGGACGCCGGGCGCCGACGGCATGCTCCAGAAGGGCGGCCAGAAATTCACGACAACCATCCGGCCTCAGGAGACACGGGTGAAGGAGGCGTCCATCATCCAGCAAGACTGGAAAGCCGTCGGCATAGACGCCCAGCTGGAGGTCCTCTCTAACGTCCTTCTCCGCGACGCTGAGGCGCGCGCCAATTTCACGGGGGTAGCGATCAACGGGAACCCGATGGGCGGCGTGAGCGCCGTGCGTCGTTTTGCCACGGACCAGATTCCGAGCGCTGCCAACCGCTTCGCGGGCACCAACCGAGGGCAATTCTCAAACGCGCGGTGGGACGATGTCGGCACACGGCTACGCACCGCCCTCGACGACGATACGCGGCTCCAGATGGAGCGCGAGATGCTCGAAGTCTTGTCGGCGGAGCTCCCGGTCCTGACCTTCCAGTACGAGCTGCAGGGGATCCCGGTCATGGGATTCAAGGGCTTCATCGGCGTCACCGGGACGCCGCATACCGGCAACATCATGCACTCCACGAACGTGCACGAGTGGGAGATGCGATAGGGGCGGCCGCTCCGCGACTCGGCGCGGGGTGGTCTGACTTGTGGTCCGCGATCATGAGGAGTATGCTGGGTTGATCGAGGGGGAGCGAGTCAGCCGGAGCAGGCGACGCGATTTGTTATCCGCGGCTTCGCGACGTGTCACCCAGTCTTAGGTGAGGAAGGAGAAACGTAAATGAAGCGACGATTGATGCTGACATTGGTAGCCTCGGCGCTAGCCGTCCTGTTCGCTGCTTCTGCTTCGGCGGAGGCGGGCCCGATAGTAAGACCCAAAAGTGAGTGTCCGTCCGGCTTCAGTAGAGTGTCGTCCACCTTGCATCCTGAGGTCGATCGCAACCGTGACACCTTTATCTGTGAGAACGCCATCATAGGCATCCTCATAGATAACCATGTGGTTCCGGTTCGGGTAAAACCCTAGTCGAGCTCGCTGACTCGCCCCCCTCAACGTATCTCTTCCGCATTCACTGCAGCGGTGTGGGTCTGGAGAATCGGAACCGGCTCCCTGGCGTGGGCCCGCACCTTGCCTGTTCTTGCACTCATGGAGCGTCGTCGCCCGGAGGGATGATTTCGGGAAACGCGACCTGGGCACACAGGGACTGGGCGAAGCCATCGAGCCCCGGGAACAAGGTGGCCCTGTTCACGTTCATTCGGTGAAGGTGCCTGAGGATCTCACGCCGCGTTCTGGCAGCTCCGTCGATGATGATCTTGCGCAGAGCATGTCCGTGGCTCTGCGGTAAAACCTCGGCCAGATTCTTCTCGAAAGGCAGATCCACGACCCGGGCAAAGGAAGATGCCTTGCTGGATGACAAGACGCTCGTTCAGGCGAATGGGGTTAACGGGACAGACGAAGGGTCTTGGGGGTCGATCGAACACGAGACTGAAGCAGCTCCGGCAGTCGATGTAGCCGGTGTCACGCCGGAAGCACTCCAGCGCTGCCTCGGGGAGTACGCCCCTAACCTTGTTGTCGATGACGGTCCGGTCCAGAGCCCAGATCACGGAATCACCGTTGGCAGATTCGACGGCAAAGAACGCCGTTACCCAGAACGAGTACGTCCAGTCCTGGACGCGCGTCGGGGCCCCGTGATGCTGCATCAGGGCGAGCCATTCGAATGTGCGGTCTGGATCTGGAGTGTCGGACGTGTAATGGTGCAAATGGCGTTTGAACTGCCGAATCACTCCCTGCTCAATCGTGCGGGGCGGCTTAGGGGGATGGAAACGGGATACAGCCCGCTCAAGACTGGTCCGGAGTGCCCAACAGGCGTCGCGCTGCCCACGAAAGAGCCACTTGCCGGGGAGGCCGTTATAAGCGTGCTTGTCGAACCAAGCGTACTCGTTGACGAGTTCCTCCCACCTGCATACTCGACTGATGTGGGGCTGGAGGACCGGTGCTATTGGGAGAACGCTGGTAGGGGTCGGCGGAAGCCCGTGATCATCTCGCCCACCATCATATCTCCCGTTGACCTCGTTGTGGTTCGCCGGCTACCGAAGGTCCATACGCCGGTCGATGCTAAACCGTGAGGAGCGTCGGCAAGAAGCGCTGGGCGGGACCGTCCGAACATGGGCAACTCGGAGGCTGAGCGGACCAGTACAAGGCCTTGCAACCCTCTCGTCACGAGGCTAGTATGGCGACTGAGCTGACGGACGGCTGACCGTCTAAGCGAGGAGGCTAACCCATGGCCATCATGCAGGATCTGGCGCCCCATAACCCACCGAATCTCACGGCGAGGGACATCGCCGGCGACTTACTCATTTCGGCGGACTCGCACATCTTCGAGCCCAGCGACCTATGGCGGACCCGGCTCCCGGCGAGCCTCCGCGACAAAGCGCCCTACTCTGAGCGCGGGGATCAACATCGGCAGCAGGGCGAGCAGGCCGGGTGGAGCCCGGAGTCCCGCGGCTCGTTCCGCCCGGGGGGATGGGATTCCTCCAGGCGCGTGGACGAGATGGCCCAGGACGGCGTCAGCGCCGAGGTCCTGTTCCCAACCCTTGGCTTGAGGCATTACGCCATCGAGGATGCCGAGCTACAGGAGGCGTGCTTCAGCGCCTACAACGACTGGATCTTCGAGTACTGCCAGGCCGCGCCCGACCGGCTGTACGCCGTCGCCTGCGTTGCCACGTACGACATCGACCACGCTATCCGGGAGATGGAGCGGCGCCGGAAAGAGGGGTTCGTGGGCGCCATGATCTGGCAGGTGCCCCACCCGGACTTCCCGTTCCTATCAGACCATTACGAGCGGTTCTGGGCCGCTGCCCAGGACCTCGACATGCCGGTGGACCTGCACATCTTGACCGGCTTTGACTACAGCTCACGGGACCGGGGCGACGCCATCGAGGGCCATCGCGGCTCGGTGAACCACAAGACGGCCGGCGCCTTCAATACTCTGTTCGATGTCATCTTCTCCGGGGCGCTAGACCGCTACCCGCGCCTGACGATCAACCTGGTGGAAAGCGAGATCGGGTGGATACCCTTCATGCTGCAGAAGTGGGACAACTCCATCCTGCGGTTCGTCGGGAAGCGGCCGGTCGCTATCGAGCTGCTTCCCAGCGAATACTTCGAGCGCCAGATATCGGCGACGTTCTTCGATGACCCCGTGGGGGGGAAGCTCCTGGCCCACTGGGGTATCGATAACTGCATGTGGTCCACGGACTACCCCCACGCGGCGTCACCCTGGCCGCGCTCCCGCGAGTTCCTGGTGCGCAACCTGGGCCACTTGCCGCCGGAGTCAGTTCGCAAGCTGGTGCGAGACAACGTGGTCCGCTTCTACAAGATTCCGCTCCCAGAACCGCTAGCGGTTTGACGGACCTTTCCGTCCAGGGAGCGACCAGAGAAGGGAGTTCGCCGATGACCAGGTGGCCTGCTCGCAACCCCACGGCGGGGATTACGGCCCGAGCGCTAGCAGTGGGAGCCGGCGCGATCATCATCATCGCCGCTTGCGCCCCCGCGCCTCCCACGTCGCGGACCGATAGTGGGGCCGCTGCCAGGCCGGCGGGCGCTCCCAAGACGCTGCGGATCGCGACGGTCCGCGAGCCGGTCGACGGGATCGCGTTGTTTGGCGGAAGTGGAGATGCCAACTCCCAGCATACCTCGGTGTTCCACGCCGGCCTCACGGCCTATGACGGGCAGGGCAGTCTCCTGCCGCGCGTCGCTCAAAAGGTCCCGTCCATCTCGGACGGCGACTGGAAGGTGTTGCCCGATGGCGGCATGGAGGTAACGTGGAAGCTCCGCCCGGGCGCCAGATGGCACGACGGCACGCCGCTCAGCGCCGAGGACTTCGTGTTCGGCATCCAGGTGGTTAGAGACCCGGAGGTGCCACTACCTCGCACGGGCGGCGTGTCCCTCGTCAAAGAGGTCACCGCCTCGGATCCAGAGACGCTCGTGGTCCGGTGGTCGCAGACGTATTTCGGGGCGAATCAGGGCAGCCCGACCGAGTTCCCGGCCGTCTCGCGGTTTTTAGGAGGCGGCCTCTACCG
>CAYQJS010000063.1:0-28780 GCA_964417895.1 uncultured Chloroflexota bacterium
CTGTTTCCGAGGCACCACGTTGAAGCCCCTGCTGGATCTCCTGTTTCCGAGGCAGTGAGTGATCACCCCCCACGGCAATGGCGGTGATGAAGATGATGACGACGATTGTGCTCAAGAGGCGACCTCGTAGCGCCACCGTTGTGGCGATTCGTCGCATCGGTACCCGGAGGGCGCCGAAAGCCGGCGAGTCCGTACGAGCGCCGCAGACGACTCCTGACACCCGCCGAGCGCTCATTCTTCGGCGTTCTCCGGCAAACCGTCGGAGAACAGTACCTCGTATTCGCTAAGGTTCGTGTCGCTGATCTGTTGAGCGTTCGGAAGGGCACCTCAGAGCCTCAAGCCCACCTGAATCGAATCATTTCCAAGCATGTCGATTTCGTTCTCTGCGACCGGCGTGAGGTCTCGCCTGTACTTATGATTGAGCTCGACGACTCATCCCACCAAGAACAACGTCGTCAGGTTCGCGACGAGTTCCTCGATGAGGCGTTCGCTAGTGCAGGTCTTCCACTGCTCAGCGTGATTGCAAGTCGATCTTACGACCAAGGCACATTGTCTGCGGCAATCGCCGAGAAGATCTCGGCACCATCGACGGCCGGCGGCCACATCGTCGAAGGAAGATGACTATTGGTCGCCTAGAAGACCGCTCTGACGCCCGCTCAGCCAGCAGCGGCCAGTAGTCTGCATGGCCGCCTCTCGGGCTGGACAGCGACTGACGCTGCCCTCGACAGTTTGAAAGAACGGATGCCATTCTGCAGGCGGGCGCAGGCCATGACCGCGCGCCCTCGCCATGCGCCTGAATTGAGATGTGTCTACCTGAAGGACTCGTCAGCGCCTTCCTGACAGCTGCCTTGGTGGTCGCCATCGGAGCCTAGCTTCACAGCTCAGACTAAAACTCAATCCCCGGTTGAGCCTTCACACCTACCTTGTAGGGATGCTTGATCTCTCGCATTTCGGTGACGAGGTCCGCAAAATCGATGAGCTTCGCAGGAGCGTCCCGGCCAGTAATCACCACATGAACACCATCGGGACGTCCCTGGAGGGTCTCCAGAACCTCGTCCATCGGTAACCAGCCATAAGTGAGGGCGTAGGTCAGCTCGTCCAAGATCACGATGTCGTACTGGCCGGAGTACAGCTTCTCCGTCGCCAGCGTCCAGCAGCGGCGGGCGAGCGCCTTGTCTTGCTCAATGTCTTTCGAGAGCCAGGTAAAGCCCTTGCCCAGCGGGATCAGCTCGACACCCAGCTTGCGGGCCGCGCGGTTCTCGCCGTAGTTTCCCGTGGTGGTCTTGATGAACTGAAGCATGCATACGCGCATGCCCCTGCCCCAGGCCCGCAGCAACAGTCCCAGGGCCGCAGTCGTCTTCCCCTTCCCGTCGCCGGTATTGACGATAACCAGCGCCTTACGCTTCGGTTTCATCCCGGTGGTTCTCCCCTGAACCGTATGCCGGACCCCGTCAGGGCTTCGCCGGCGCACTGCCCGTCTTTGCTGCTAGCGAGCGTCTTGAGATCGACCGGTATTCCGGCCACCAACAGCAGGACCTTATCGGCACGGCGAGCCACGAACTGATTGGTCTCGCCGAGGAGATCGCGGTAGACCCGGCCCAGCGGGTAGGGCGGAACCAGCCCGGCACCCACCTCGTTGCTGATGACGATGAGGTTGACTCGCCTCTGCTCGGGAAGCTTGCAGAGGAGCCGCAGCTCCGCCAGCGCCTGGCGACGCGCTCGTTTCTCCTCAGCTACCCTCGGCTTGCTCTTGTCCCCGATGTGCTTCTCCAAGAGGTTGCCCAGCCAGACGGTCAGGCAGTCGACGATCACGGTGCTCTCGGCCTCCGGCTCCGAGGTGAGCCGTCGGGCGAACTCCAAGGGCTCCTCTAGCGTCCGCCAGGTCTGAGGCCGCTGCGCCCGGTGCCGCCGGATCCGTGCCTTCATCTCAGGGTCTATGGCCTCAGCCGTCGCAATGTAGAGCGTCGGGCGCCTCAGCGCGGTCGCCAGTTCGATCGCGTACGCTGATTTGCCGCTCCGCGCACCGCCGATGATAAGAGTGAGGCCTGAGTCTAGCGCGTTCATGCGAGCCAAGGATGGGATACTGAGGTGGCGGCGAGAAGAAACAGCGCCGCCTCGCTCACCTCGATGGTGCAGCCAAAGACATCGCCGGTGACGCCCCCGAGGCGGCTCGTGGCGTAGGCGCCCAGTGAGAGAGCGACCACTAGTGCCAGCGCCAGCAGAGCGAGGCCGGCGGGCCAGAAGATCGCCAGACTCAGGCCCGCGGAAACCACATAGCCGAGGACGGCCTGGGGCCAGCGCGCCGCCGACTGGACAGCGAAGCCCATTCCTCCGCTCTTCGCGGCAGGGAAGAGGGTCATGGATGGCAGGACGGACCAGCGGGCAAGTGAGGGTACCAGCAGCAGCGAGCCGGTCCGCAGCCCGCCTTCCAAGGGGATTAGGGCGGCCCACTTAAGCAGTAAGACTGAGGCGACGGCAACAAAGCCGAAGGCGCCGTTGCGAGGATCGCGCATGATCGCCAGCCGCTCATGGCGATCCCGACCGCCGAAGAGGCCGTCGACGGTATCGGCCAGGCCGTCCAGGTGCAAGGCCCCAGTTAGCGCCGCCAGTCCGACCACCACCAGGGCGCTGCTAGCTGGGGAGGGAACGACTGAACGGGAGAAGTGATCGATCGCCAGGAGGATCGCACCGAGGACAAGCCCGACGGCCGGGAACAGGCCATAACTGACACTCGACAGGTCTACCTGCCGTCGTGTGATAGGCAGGACGGTCAGCAGCGCCAAGGGCGAGACAACAAAGTCAAGGGCGGTCTGGGCGATCCGCAACGCCGGCCTCCTCGAAGGTCGCCATCTCGTCTAAAAGGGCGAGCGCGTCGTCCACTAGGTGCATCGCGAGGGCGGCGCCGGTCCCCTCTCCCAGCCTCATGTCGAGGTTGAGGAGCGGCCGCAGCCCCAGCGCCTCCAAGATCAGGCGGTGCCCGGGCTCCGCCGAGCAGTGGGCTGCCAGGAGGTATTCCCGAGTTGCCGGGCACAGGCGGACGGCGACGAGGGCGGCCGCCCCTGAGATGAAGCCGTCGATAATGACAGGAACATGCTTCGACGCTCCCTTCAAGATTACCCCCACGAGCCCGGCGATCTCGTAGCCGCCCAGCCTGGCCAGCACGTCCAGCGGATCGCTGGGGTCGGGCCGGTTCACGGCAATAGCCTGCTCGATCACGGCGACTTTTCTCGCCAGCCCCGCGTCGTCCAGACCGGTGCCCCGGCCCGTCACCTCATGGGCCCGACGGCCCAGCAGGACCGCCGCGATGGCGCTGCTGGGCGTCGTGTTGCCGATGCCCATGTCGCCCGTCGCCAGCAGGTCCGTGCCCCGCCTGATCTCCTCGTCTGCGAGTTGGAAGCCGACCTCAATGGCGGCCAGCGCCTCCTCGCGCGTCATCGCTGGTCCCCGGGCAATATTCCGAGTGCCCCAGCCTAGCTTCCTAGCTATCAGATCAGGGTGATTGGGCAGGTTTCCCGCCACGCCCATGTCCACGACCACCACCCGTGCGCTCGCCTGCCGCGCCAGGACATTGATCGCGGCGCCACCCCTGAGGAAGTTCTCCACCATCTGGGCAGTAACCGACTGCGGATAAGCGGAGACGCCTTCCTGGACGACATCGTGGTCGGCGGCCATGAGGATGACGGTTTTGTTGGGGAGACGCTGACGAACGCGGCCTGTGATGCCTGCGAGCTGAACCGCCAACTCCTCCAGCCAGCCCAGGCTGCCTCGGGGCTTGGTCAGCTGATCGAGGCGACCGCGGGCTTCCTGCATGGCGGCCTCGTCCAGCGGCGCCACGCGATCAATCATCTCGGCCAGGGGTCCCCTTATGATTCGCTCCCTGCGGCCCCGTCTTCGCTCGATCGAGACCGAGCCGCCGTTGCTACAAACGCGGGCGCCAACCGCGGATCGCTCGCCAGGTGGACGTGCAGGTAGGAGGCGAAAAGGCTGCCGTTCACGTACCCCTCGCAACGTCCGTCCTGTTCCTGAAACTCATACGCAGCGTTTGATCTAGGTGGCGGCTCTCTCAACCCCGACCAGTGGAACTCGTGTCCTCGCACCGTCGATCCCGCCGGCAAGAAGGGGCTATCGTGCAGCAGCCGCGCCTCTCGGTAGCCCAGGGTGAGCTGCCGTCTGCGCATCGTGGAGGAAAGCGGGATCACGGCTGCCATGGAGAAGGCGCGGCCCTCCAGGTCGCTTAGGGTCTCGCCCAGGTACATCAGCCCGCCGCACTCGCCGTATATCGGCTTTCCCTGGCGGGCCGCCTCCTGTAGAGCCTTCTTCATGCCCTCGTTTTCCGCCAACTCGCGAGCGTACAGCTCCGGAAAGCCGCCGCCTATGTAAACGGCGTCCGTGCTGGGAGGCAGAGCGGTATCGGTCAGAGGACTGAAGGGCACAATCTCGGCGCCCCAGGCCTCCAGGAGATCGAGGCTGTCTTGATAGTAGAAGCTGAAGGCGCTGTCTATGGCTACGGCGATCCGAACCAGAGCCGGCACCGGTTCTGCAGGGAATAGCTGAGGCGTTGCGTGCCACGCGAACGTTTCCGCCAGGCGCAGGAGGAGATCGAGGTCGATCTGCCGTTCCACGATTTCAGCGAGATGTTGGAAGAACTCATCGCCCGCGGGACCTTCCACCATCGGTATCAGGCCCAGGTGCCGCTCCGGCAGCCGCAAGGCTTCGTCCAGAGGTAGGTAGCCGAGGACGGGGAGAGACGTCGCCTGCTGGACGGGACCGGCTGCCATCTCATAATGGGCGTCGCCCGCTACCCGGTTCAGGATCACGCCTGTGAGACGCAGGTTCGGATCAAAGTGTTGATATCCAAGCACCACGGCGGCGGCACTTCGGGCCATGGCGTAGGCGTCCACCACGAGGATGACCGGCGCGCCCACCAGCTTCGCCAGGTGGGCGGTGCTGCCGGCCTCGTCCGCGCCCGACCGGCCGTCGAACAGACCCATCACGCCCTCGATGACGGCGATGTCGCAGTTACGGGCCTGCCTGTCCATCAACTCTCCGATGGCATCGGGCGATAGCAGCCAGGTATCGAGGTTGCGACACGGGCTGCCCGCTGCCCAGCTTAGATAAGAAGGATCAATGTAGTCCGGCCCTGCCTTGAAGGCAGCCACGCGCAGGCCCCGTCGTCGCAGGGCGGCCAGCACGCCGGCAGCTACCGTTGTCTTGCCCACGCCGCTGTGCGTGCCGGCGACAGCTAGGAGCTTCATGGATGCCTTCCGCTTTGTACTAGGCCCGTTGGCGCGGCGCCGTCTTCGTAAGGAATGATGAGGGGTGCCGGAAGGGACGGCTCGCTCAGGACCAAGACGCGGGCATGGTAGACCTGCTGTATCTTTGTCGCTGTGAGAACCTGATCGGGCCGACCCGTCGCAACGATGGCGCCGGCATCCATGAGCGCCAGCCGATCACAGTAGAGAGCGGCCAGAGTGAGGTCGTGGATGGCGGCCAGCACGGCGAGGTGCGATTGCTGAGCCAGATCCTGCACCAGCCGGAAAAAGGCGATCTGGTGCCCGATATCCAGGTTGGCCGTGGGCTCATCGAGGAGGAGGATGGGCGTGTCCTGGGCCAGGGTCCGGGCGAGCAACACGTTCTGCCGCTCTCCCCCGGACAGCTCGTCGACGCGCCTATCGGCGAGGTCTGCTGCGCCTACTCGTTGCAGGCTCTCGCGGGCCCGGCGATAGTCCGCCGCTCCCTCCTGCTCCAGGAAGCCAAGGTGCGGCGTTCTGCCCATGAGCACGATCTCCAGCGCTGTGTAACCAACCGGCAGGACGGAGTTCTGCGGTACCACAGCGACCCGACGCGACAGCCCCTGACGAGAGAGCCTCGCAGCCGGCTGGCCCAGGAGCAGCACTTCTCCTGAGGCCCAGGGGATCACACCGGTAATCGCCTTCAGTAGGGTTGTCTTGCCGCAGCCGTTCGGACCGACAAGGCCGACCACTTCGCCGGCGGCCACGCTCAGGTCGACGCCCTGGAGGACGGGTCGCTCACCGTAAGAAACGTGCAAACCCGTGACGACCAGCATTGTTGGCCTAGAAGAATGCCTTCCTCTGGCGCCTTAGCAAGTAAAGGAAGAAAGGCGCGCCCAGAAAGGCGGTAATGACTCCCACGGGCAGCTCCCCAGGGCTGATTGCTGTTCTGGCACCCAGGTCGGCGAGGATGAGGAAACTCGCTCCCAGGAGGGCCGCCAGCGGCAACAGTCGGCGGTAGTCTGGCCCCAGCAGCAGTCGAACGGTGTGCGGGACGATCAGCCCAACGAAACCGATGATGCCTGCGACCGAGACGGCCGCCGCAGCGGCCAGCGAAGAAGCCAGCAGAACGATCAGCTTCGTCCGCTCCACGTTCACCCCGAGCTGCCGGGCTTCCTGCTCGTCCAGCTGCATCACGTTGAGCAGGCGGCCGTGGAGGAAGATGACCACTGCGGCCGGCACCGTGTAGGGAGCGAGGAACCACATCTTGTTCCAGCCGCTGTTGTTGAAGCCTCCCAAGAGCCAGGAGAGGACGGAGATGGTATCCCGCTGGTGAGCCAGCATGAGGTAGGAGGTAGCCGATACCGCCAACGCCGAGATAGCCACACCGGACAGGATCAACGTGGTCGCGGGCGTCGTGCCGCCCACCCTGGCCAGACCGTAGGTGAGGGCTACTGCTACAACGGCGCCGCCGAAGGCGGCGAGGGTGATGAGGCTGAAGTTGCCGTAGGTGGCCGGGACAGGGCCCACGATCACAATGGTCGCCGCCAGCCCTGCCCCGGCAGCCACGCCCAGGAGGTAGGGGTCAGCCAGGGGATTGCGGAACACCCCCTGATAGGCGGCGCCGCTGTAGGCGAGCGTGCCGCCGACCAGTCCGGCCAGGAGCACCCTCGGCAGGCGGATCTCCCACACGATGGTGTCCGATACTGGAGCTACATGGAGGTTCAGTTGCAGCAGGTGGCGGAGGAGCACCTTCACCACCTCGGCCGGCCCGATACCCACCGGCCCGATGGCCGTCCCCAGCATGACGGCGAAGACAAGAAGAGCCAAGGCGAGAGGATAGGCGGCCACGCGCAGCGATCTGGCCCAGACTTCCCTGTGGCGAAGGCCGGTCAGTACCGCTGCTCTCGCAGTCTGCTCCATCGCCCTCACCTGCCGATGAGTGCGTAGATCGCTTGAAGGTTGAGGGACCTCTGCATCACTTCGGCCAGGCGGTCGTACTCGGCCTGCCGGTCGAAGCGGTCCATCCCAGCCGATGTCCCTAACACTCGGCGTCTACTCAGAAAATCGATAATGGAAGACCGGACTTCCAGGTTGTCGAACAGCCCGTGGATGTAGGTCCCCAGCACCCCTCCTCCCTCATCGATGCAGCCATCACTCACCTCCTCGTCGTCGCTGCGACGGAGCCTGAAGGCCGGAGTGATGGGCGCCAGCGCCTCGGTATCACCGACGTGAATCTCGTAGCCTGTGAGGGAGCTTTCTCCCGCGGACCCGAGGAGCCCCTGTGGAGTGGCCACCACGCCCGTCACCCGCTGAGTGATCTTCGGACCCCTGAGGACGGTCTGCACGGGCAGGAGCCCGAGGCCCTCTACTTCGGTCAGCGACGACTCGAGCCGCTCCGGGTCCAGCACACGGTATCCCAGCATCTGGTAGCCGCCACACATGCCGATCAGTGCTCCACCACGATTGACATGCTCCACGAGCATAGGAGCCAGCCCGCTCTCGCGGAGAAACAGCAGGTCCGGGCAGGTCGCCTTGGTGCCTGGCAAAATAACCAGGTCAGGCCGTCCGAAGTCATCTGGCTCCCGCACGTATCTCAGAGAGACCGGTGGCTCCGCCTCTAGAGCGTCGAAATCGTCGAAGTTGGAGATGTGGGGTAGCCGAACCACTGCGACATCCAGAAGCCCGTCCTGCGGCAGGGAGCGCTTGTCCTCGAGCTGCACCGAGTCCTCGGCCGCGATGCGCAGGTTCTCCATATGCGGGATGACCCCCAGCACCCGCTTGCCCGTGTACGTCTCGAGGAAGCTCAGGCCGGATGAGAGGAGGCCGATGTCACCACGAAAGCGGTTGACCACCAGCCCCTGCACCAGTTCGCGGTCAGCCTGCTCCAGCAACTGTAATGTTCCTACGAAATGGGCGAGTAGGCCACCGCGGTCGATGTCACCGATGATCAGCACCGGCGCGTTGGCGAATCGCGCCACCCGCATGTTGACGAGGTCGCCCTGCCGCAAGTTGACCTCCGCCGGGCTGCCGGCACCCTCGATCACCACGACCTCGTATTCGTGCATGAGGCGCGTGAGGGCCTCCTCGACCGTGGGCCAGAGGTAGCGCACGTAATCGACCGTACCCAAGGGCGGCGCCTCCTCGCAGACCTTGCCCATAAGCACTACCTGGCAGCGGCGCTGAGGCTCCGGCTTCAGCAGGATCGGGTTCATCTCCACCGACGGCTCAAGGCCTGCCGCCTCCGCCTGCACGGCCTGGGCGCGACCGATCTCTCGCCCATCCGGCGTCACGTAAGCGTTTAGGGACATGTTTTGGGCCTTGAAGGGCGCCACGCGTACGCCGCCTTGGTGCAGGATGCGACAGAGGGCCGTCACCAGCATGCTCTTCCCCGCCGATGACGTGGTACCCTGCACCATCAAGGTCGCTGCTCGATTCTGCATTAATTCAGCTCCAGGGCTCCCAGCGAACTACGCCTTTCGCCGATTCTCGGCGAGCAAGTCTGCCCTCAGGAAGGAGGTTGCGGAAGCGGTCCGGATGTAGCGCACGGGCCAGGATGCGGACGCCTTCCACAATCCGTGGCCCCGGGGTCACGAAGTAAGCGCTGTCTGTCGCGAACACGCAGCCAGAGCGAACGGCCGGCACGTCATGCCAGTCCGGAAGTTGCTCGAGAAGCGCCACCTCTTCAAGAGTCCGGCTCACATCAAAGCTGCACGGTGCGATGAAGATTGCATCGGGAGCGGCGGCCTGAACCGTCTGCCAACTGACTTCAGTGCCATATTCACCTGCGCGGCCAATCAGCTCCCTGCCGCCGGCGATCTTGATCATCTCCGGGACCCAGTGCCCCTCGCACATGAGGGGATCGAGCCAGCCTATGTAGAAGGTGCGCACCGGCTCGACGCCGTTCAGTGTCCGCCGCACTCGTTCAAGCTCTTTCTCCATGCGCTCACGAAGGTTGGCCGACTCTGGTTCCTTGCCGGTATACCTCCCGAGCACCTCGATACTTTCGAGGATCCCGGCCAGGCTGGTGGCCGAAATGGACAGGACCGTCGCAGAACAGAGCGCCTCCTCTGCGGCCGCGCGGGCCTGCTCCGAGGTCACGGCGCAGACCTCGCAGAGGTCCTGCGCCAAGATGAGGTCAGGGCGCTCGGCCCGCAGGAACGCCGGGTCGATGTGGTACACGCTGCCGCTCCGGTGGAGCGCCTCGGCTGCCTCGTTTATCGCCGCGCTGGACAGATCAGGAGGCAGTTGGCTACGAGAAGCCAGGGGCTTGGACTTGACATCGGGCGGGAAGGTGCAGTCATCGGACACGCCCACGATGGAGCCGCCAAGGCCCAGCTCGTACAGGATCTCAGTCGCCCCGGGAAGCAAGGAAACGATGCGCATGGCTTATGCCTTCACCCCAGCTGCAATCACCTGACCTACCGCGTACAGGACCCTGTCCACGTCCTCAGGTGCTGGTACGGCCAGCCGGATGTAGTTTGGCAGGCCGAAGGACAAGCAGTCGCGCACGCAGACGCCCTGGCGCAGAAGGGAAAGCCTCACCGCCTTGGCATCGCCAACGTTCACCATCAGGAAATTCGCAGCCCCGGCGACGGCCCGCAGTCCGAGGGCGGAGAAACCCTCAGCTAACTGGCTCTTCGCCTCAGCCACCACCCTACGCACGTGGTCCAGGTGCCAGCAGCTCTCGGCCGCCGCGATGCCAGCGGCCTCGGCGAACGCGTTGACGCTCCACGTGGGCTGATGCCTCCTCATCGTCTCCAGCAGGTCCGGACGCGCCAGGGCGTACCCGAGCCTCACGCCGGGGAGGGCGAAAGCCTTCGTCATTGAGCGCAGGACGATTATCCCGCCATGGTCCAGCCACTCAGGCGAATGCCAGGGGCTTTCGACGAAGTCCAGATAGGCCTCATCGAGAACAGCCAACCCGTCTTCCAGATGGACCAGCAGCGTCGCCACGTCTTCCTGAGCGAGATAGAGGCCGGTGGGGTTGTCCGGGTTGCAGAGAAAGAGCAGTCGAGGGCGGAGGGAACGCACCGCACTTACCACCTCAGGCATCGACCAGCGGAAGTCGTCCTCTTCCCGTGCTATCAGCAGGGTGACCTGAGAGCCGGCGAGGCGCGCCGCCCGCTCGTACTCGCTGAAGGTGGGGCCCAACACCATGGCGCGGCTCTCCGGGCTGAGGAACGCCCGGCAGATCAGGTGGATCAGCTCCGCGGAGCCGTTCCCCGGCAGGACGCACTCGTCATCGACCTCCAGCATCCGCCCCAGCGTGCTTCGGAGCCTTCGGTACTGCGGGTCTGGATAGGCGCTGGCTGAGCAACGGCGCAGCGCTTCCAGTACGCCTGGCGGTGGTGGGAGAGGGGCGATGTTGGCGCTCAGGTCCAGCACCTCCGCCGGGTTGAGCCCCAGCTTTCTCACCTCGTGCTTGTCCATACCGCCGTGCTCAGGCATCTGCACCGCCATCTCCCATCGCTACCACTGCCGTGATGACCGCGGCTGTGGCCGCTACAGTCGCGACGATCCGCACTCCCTGGAGGATCAGGTCAGGCTCCAGTTTCCGACCTGGCCTACCCAGCCGGTAATGGCCGGGCTTTTCCAGCTCTACTCTGAGGCCGCCTGCCATCGCTGCCATTGTCCAGCCGGCGTTGGGGCTTTCGGTCCTGCCGTGCTGGCTCAGCGCGGTGCTCCACGCCTCTCTGCCATGTCCCGCCCACAGGGAGCAGGAGGCCGCCAGAACGGCCGCCGCGACGCGGGCTGGGATGAGGTTCAGGAGGTCGTCCAGCCGAGCCCCGGCCTTGCCCAGCTGCTCGTACTGGCCGTGGTAGTCCCACATGCTGTCCAGCGTGTTCACGGCACGATAGGCGAGGGCACCCTCCGTACCCAGCAGCAGATAGCAGAGCCACGGTGCCAGGAAGGAGTCGGTGACGTTTTCGGCCAGCGACTCCAGGCCCGCTGAGACCAGCAGCCGCTCGTCGAGCGCGGACGCATCCCTGCTGACCAGGCTGCACGCCTTCTCCCTTGCTCCGTCCAGATCACCGGCTGTGAGACGTTGCCGCAGGGATAGCGCCTCTGTCAGCAGGGAGCGGACAGCAAAGGCCGACTTGAGGAGAGCCGCCTCCAGAAAAAAAGCGCCCGCTCGTGACGGGGGTCGGACGGCGCCCAAGAGCCCTCGAGCGCCTATCCACACCGCCGTCGGTACGACGACGGCACAGGCGCCCCCGAATAGAAGCTGGCCGCGCGGCCCCAGTCTGCTGCCCGCGCCCTCGAGGGCGGCTAGGCCCTTCCCGACCCAGGCGGTAGGATGGACCGCCGAGGGCGGATCGCCAACGGCGACGTCGAGCATCACCGCTGTCACGAACAACGTCGCCTTGCTCACGCTTGCCCTCTTCCGATGCTGCAGTCGTCGAGCGCCGCACGGGTGGCGGCGAGGACGGCGCCGCCTACCAGATGCCCTGGAACGGTGAGTGGGCCCCCGTATCGCTGACTAGGACCATTTCCTGTGCAGGCGACCACCACGGCATCCGTGGAGGTCCCAGTGGCTGGGAAGCCTTCCTCAGTGAGCACGCCGCGCTCGCGGAGCGCCAGGGCCTTCGCCTCCGTTGTCACGGTGAGGAGGTTCAGCAATGCCGCGTCGCTCAGACGAGCGTCAACGATTGCGATGATGTTGATCGTTCCGCACCCCGGCGCGTTCCAGGCAGGGCTCAGTCCGACAACGCAAAGGTTGCGTCCGCCGGCGGTGACGACGGCCACTGCCCTCATGTCCGGCGCCTCGCGGGCGGCAACCTTAGCGCAGTCCAGCGACACGCCAGTCAGGAGACAGACGAAAGGCTCGTCCAACTCCATCCCTCTCGTCCGCGCCCTGGCGAAGCGCTCAGGCCTTTGGCACTCCAGGCTCTCGTCCACTTTCAGCGAAAGGATGTGACGCACCTTTCGGATGCCGCCGCCGTAGGGAGCAGTGCTGGCCACCCGCAGGGGCAGGTCAGACTTTAGATGCAGGACTCTCGCGCATGTAGAGTACGAGAGCCAGGGGAGGAGTTGAGCCGGCGCTTCCACCTGGGCGTTTGAGAGGAGTGCGCTGGCGCCAGTCATGAGAACCGCTCCGGGTACAGGCACTTCGCCAGCGCTTCCAGCCCCTCCACCACCCTGGGGCCGGGCACGCTCACCAGCTCGGGCACGATGACGCAGATGCGGTTGTTCTTCACGGCCGATATCTGATCCCAACCAGGCCGCTGTCTCACCGAGTCGGCAGTGACCCCGCCCGCCTCGTCCGCCAGGATGATCACCTCGGGATCCCGCTGGATGATCACCTCGGCCGAGAGCTGGGGATATTCGTCCGTGGCTCCCTCGGCGATATTCTTGGCCTTCAGCAGACTGTAAAAGTCACCTACGAAGCTGTTGGGTGCTGCGGTGAAGTAAGTCGAGTCGACCTCGTGGAAGATTCGCGGTCCCTGATCCACACCCGACACTTTCTCTTTGACAGCGTTCATGCGCTCTCGCATGGACTGGGCTAGCCGTTGCGCCTCCGCCTTGTGGCCCGACAGGCGCCCGAACAGTTCAATCTGCTCTAGAACGCCCTGCAGCGACGAAGGAAGTTTCAGGTAGAGGACGGGCGTTCCCACGCGGCGCAGGGCTTCGACGATGCCGTCAGTGTCGGTGAAGACGTACACAAGGTCCGGCTGATAACCAGCGATCGCCTCGAGGTTCGGCTTGTATGCGTCCAGCTCCGCCTTCCCCTTGCTACCGGGCGGACAGTTGGCGTAGCGCTCCACGGCCACTAACTCGTTTACAGCCCCGATTGCGCAGAAGATCTCCGTCGCGTGGGCAGACAGCGACACGATATGTTGTGGGGAGCGCTCCAGAACAAGTTGGTGGCCGTCGCTCTGTTTTATGGTGAGCGGGAATGTACTGACCGGCACGCGTGTTGCGGTCTGCGTTTCGCCGCCGTTCCCGCCGCAGGCAGTCACGGCCACGGCGACTAGCAACAGCACCACAACAGCGAGGAGCTTTCGGGCCATCGCGTCCATCCTTTCTGGATCGTATGTCTTTGCAGCCTTCGCGCAGGTCCGAAACCACTTTGTCATCGAAGCCGAGCAACAAAATACCCCGGTCCGAGAGGCCGGGGTAGCGTTACAACCTGTCACCAGGGCGACACGCGGCTCAAGCCCTTCCGCGAAGGCGAAACCGAAACACCTGACAGGGGCTGGCGACCTGGCTCTCCCCCGACAATTCGGGGGGACTACAGTTGCGGGACAGCGCCGGACTTTGACCGGCTTCGCATTTGACCCCTGACCCTCTCGGGCCCTGCTTGAGGCAGACGGGGCACCCTTGTCCAGTACCTTATGAAGTTGTTAAAGGGCCAGTTATAACCTAACTGCCAGGAGGGAGTGTAAGCTGCCTTTGCCTTCCTCGTCAAGGGCTTTCGTCGCCCGCTCCTGTTTCCAAGGAACAGGGTCGGCAGGTTTGGCTTAAACGCCCCGCTTGGTACGCAGTGCTCGTTCGGCGACGTGAATATGAGATGACCTAATATTGCCGCGCTCCGCGAGGAAAAGCTCCTCGAAGCTGCGGAGGTCGAGGCTCCCGCCAACTGCCACTGCTTGGCCGGCTGCACACAGTTCGCGCTCTTGCGAATCGCTCCGACGGCCGACTATCTTGGCCAGACCACTTGCGGATTTCGCGCGACACTCGAGCACAACGTCTTTCGTGAACGAGCGGCGATTCCGCTTTGAGTGATCGTTCGTATTCTCGGATTGTGCTACCGCTAAGGCAACGACGGCGAATCCCGACGAGTCGAGCGCTCGCGCAAGCGCCCACCACGCACGGATGTCGGTGTTATGAAACGTGATGACAAGCCGTCCGTCAACCTTCAATGTACGGCGGGTCTCGCGGAAGATGCGCGTGAGGAGCGCGCGATACTCCGCAACTCCAGTGCCCCGAGTCGCGTTAACCACGGCCTCTGCTCGGAGGTCGAGAGAGACACTCGTTGGAACAAGCTTGAGCGACCTGGCCCAGGCGAGAAAAAGCGAAGCGAGCTCACTGTACTGAATGTCGTCGAAGTAGGGTGGATCGGTGAGTACGAGGTCGACGGCGTGATCGGAAACGAGCTGTCGCTCGCTCGAACCGTAAGCAAGCAAGGCCCCTGCGGTAAGGCGAGTCCGGCGTCCGCTCGCATCGCGTACACGGGTCGAGCTTCTCGTCTTGACTTCTTCACGCATCCAACGCGCCGCTGCGACTGAGCTCGCAAAGCGACGCCTAATCGTTCCTCGCCCGCGCTCGGCAAGGAGATTTGTCTCACAGGCAAAGCCGAGTGCGGCGAAACGGTGGTTAGCAACAGCCTCGAACGCCTTAGGGTAGTAACGATCCCAGCGGCTCGCGAACCCCGCCATCTCAGCAGCGCCACAGATGGCGAGTCGTAGCCTCGCTTGGAGAGCCTCCGAGATTTCGAGAGACTCGACGGCGTTGGCAGCGGCAAACAAGGTAGTGAGCTGCCGTCCAGGGTAGAGGTCGCACCAACGCTGAAAACCCGCGCGACGGAGGATCGAGGTTTCGACGCCCTCGGGAATATCCTTAGTAATTGCCGCCGGGAGAGTCAGAACATCCTTCTGACCAACGAGTTCGTTCTTGGTTGGTAGATCAAAGTGAACGAACGACCTCGTTTCGTCCCTACACGAACGCTGGACGAGCACTGGCTTCCAGACTGGCGTTTCGCCAGCAAAGACAGCGAAAGTCTTGCCGCAGGTCGGTCTGTTGCAGCTAGTCATTCGCTCGGCAAGAAGTGGCACATCCGGTTTGCTCAAGGCGGAAGCGCAGCGAGGACAACGGCGTTTACGGGCGCTTCTCAGCGCTTGACGAACGACTGCACCGCAGGACCTACAGCCGAAGTAGGCGTCGCGTTCGTCTTGCGCCCGGCTCGCTATTGTCAGGAGGGAATACGGGAACAGGTAGACTATGTCGCCACAGGTAGGACAGTGTGACGTCCTGACCCAGAACACGTGAACGAGCTCACTCTTGTCACCGTGACTCGGGCACGATGTTCCGTAGAGGTTCGTACGGAGCGGCTCAAGCTGCTTGAGAACTGTTGCGGCGCTCTGGGCGAGTAAGTCGGGATCAATCCCATCCAGTGCGGTAGCGAGGCCTGTGACTGGCCAGGGGTGGATGTCCTGAGCATAAATCGCCAAGCCGCGCCGCGTGGCTTCAAGCGCGACGGTTCCGCCACCGCTGAATGGGTCAGCAACCACTGTCGAAGACCCCGCCGTACAGGCGGCATCAATGATCGCACCGATCAATGCGTGGGGCCGCCGGGCCCACCAGCGAAAAAGTGAGATTGGCGGAACGTACACCTCGCGGTTTCGCTGCTCCCGCCGAACCCGACCGTTGATCTGGCGCCAGTCAATTCGATCGAGCAGTGAGTTCGTACGTCTCACTCCGTTTCTGGCGACGGCGTCCAAGGGCTGGTCACAGGACGGCGGCACCGTGGGCCGCGAGCGGGCCACGTCATTCTGCCTCCCCGGACGCACGTTCGGCAAGGGACCCAAATCCGCTCTGCATTTCACTCCTCGACCAGGTGCCCGCCTGCGCCTCGTGCAACTGCTCGATGAGGTCGGCGACGAGTCGACGGCGCCGCCGGTCCAACCCCACGAGACCACTCACGGCCGCCAACAGCTCGGTTCGCTCACGGTCACTCGCGGCCGGCACGCCGGGACCGCGGAGAGGCTGAAGCAGCGCAATGACCTCATGCATGCGCCCCGAGCCCGGTACGCTAGAGCGCAGCAAGGGGCTCTGCGGTGCCCGCGCCAAACGCATCGCCAATTCGACCTCCTCGCGGGGGCTGCCGGCCAGGTCCTGAGCAACCTCGGGCCCGAGCTGCTGGTGGGCGCGCTCACGAACCCGCTCTTGCAGCTGCGCGCCTCCTAAGCCTCGCGCGCTCCAGCCCGCCAACGTGAATAGAAACTCTGGGTTCAGCCCGTAGTAGTCGGCGAGTGCTTGGAGCGTCATACGCCTCGGGCGCGCCGATGCGCCCTCCTCTAGTCGGCGGACTGTGCGCCCGCTGACGCCGACCTGCTCCCCGACCTGCTCAGGGGAGCGCCCCACAGTCAAGCGGGCACGCGCCAAAACCTGCCCGAGCAACTCCTTCGCAACCATGGACAAAAGGTAATCGCGTGATGGTCAAATGTCAAGGAACGACGGAGATATTGCCTCTCGTCTATAGTTAGTGATATGTTTCAGGATACAAGGGAGTAACGTGCACCAAACCGTCACGAACGACATCGCGCCGACGTCCCGCAGCAGTGTCCCTAATGCGCCGACGCTTATGCGCTTGGAGGCAGCTATCGCCGCGGACCGCGGGCTCGACCTGTTGGCCTCAAAGAAGCTGTGCGCTGGCGGAACACCTATCGTGCCGTCGGGTATGGATGCGGTCGCCTGCGAGCTTGGTCTGCAGCTTCTAACCTCTAACGTCAACGCTCTTGCCCTGGCCGTGCCGCGCGGACGCATCGGCCTCCCCGCGCTACTCGGCCTTTACCTCGTCTGCCAGCGTTGGGGCCGTCCGCACCTTAGTGGATCAGTGCTGGTCGCCACCGCTCGCGGCGAGCTGTCGGAGTCTCTGCGCGGTCTGACGCTAGAAGGGGTCGGGTTCGATCGGATGCAGGTTGGCAAGCTCGTTTGCCGGCCGGGGGCCAGTGGCCACCCGCGGGACGGTACCGTTCACCCACCGACCCGCCATACGATGATGCGCCCACTGGATCGTTCGGAGCCGCGCCGGCTCTCGCAGAATGACGGTAACCTGGTGTTCGCCCGCCTCGGCGCGATCCCGGCGATCCCTGCCCGCGGCGTGATTACCTTTGCGGTGGTCGACACTGTCGGCGCCGCGCGGCCGGCTCGAGAACACCTGGCCGACGGCGAGAGCCCGGACCCGTGGACGCTAACCTACAACGCGCTCCGGAACGCTGACAGCCGACAGCTCTGGGTCGGCGAACTTGGTGACATCGACTTCGAGGCCTTCTGCGCTGCCCGGGCGATACCTATCGTGCGCCTAACCTGGCCGCTGGTAAATGCAGCCGCTGCGCTCAGGCGCTTTGGCTCGGGTGGCGAGCTGCTCTCCAGCCGCGGGGTTTGCGAGCGTGCACTTGCTCGCCCACCCTTGTCCTACCAGCTTGTGCACGACGCGCAGCGCGACGAGCTAGCGCGCGAAGCTTACACGCTGTTGGGGAAAATTCGCGGACAGGTCAAGGGCGACGAGGCGCCCGAACCTGTGAAGAGCGCCTACCGGCTGCTCGCGCTCACTTCTAGGCTAGCGTGCTCGCTTGAGAGCTACGAACGAGCGGCTGCCGTCGGCAGCCCGGTGTTCAACCTATCGGCAAGGGCTCTGCTTGCCGACATTGAACGCGCCTCTCCTGGAGCGTTCCGCGGCCGTTGGCAGAACGCGTATCAGCGGTACTGGCACACACTCATCGGCGTGATGCGTCGCCTGGCGAAACACGCCGAAGGCGAGCCATCCAAGCTGCACGCGCTCTTCGACGCGGTCGTCGCGGCGCATACCGAAGGGACGCCGCTCGTCATCCGCTGCCAGACCGAAACCGAACGCCGTGCACTGCGCGACACCCTACAAGAGCTCGACGCGGAAGCCGGGGTCGAGGTGGCCACCTACGCCCGTCGCGCGTCGGCCGGCCCAGCCGGGGCGCGACGGCGCACACTGCTACTCTCCCCGCCGCCCCCATGGCAGGCGGCGGCGCTGCTATCCGCGGAGGCAGGCGCGGTAGAAGCGCTCGTTTACGCCTACGAGCTGCCCAAACTGCGCCAGGCGGTCGACGAGGCCGAACTCGCCTTCGATGACGACCGCAACAATGCCGGCGCGCTCGACGCTCTGCGATTGCCGAACCTACCGACCGACGCCTGGCGCCCGCCAGTCTGCGAGCTCCTGGTCGAGCGCCCGGCATTTGGCGAATTCGAGGAGAGGACGGACGCCGAAGCCGATGTACCGATCCCCGACCGCGACCAGGAGGAACTGTGGCGCGAGCTCGTCGACTTGTGGGGAAGCGAGCTGCCGGAACCGGAGTACGGCGACGCCGGGCTGGGCGTGGCTGTCACATACACCGGATTTGCCCGCCTGGTGCGTTTCCTCAACGCTCCGCCGGCCCTGCTGCGCAATGATAGATCCGTGGATGTAATCTCTGATGCGGACGGGCACGGCCTCGACGACGTAATCTCGAAACTGCCCGGCGAACTGGCCGGCGGCGACCACATCGCGTTCCTGCCCGGAACGGAGCACCACTCCCTACGCGAGGCACTCATGACGGCGTGGGACGACACGTTAGCCACCGAACGCCAGCTATTCGAGCCGCTGTGGCGGGCCGCGATCGCCGCCGCAGTAGAACGCCTCGGCTTCGCCGACCTCGCCCGCCGCACCGGCCGCCACGAGGCCACAGTGCGCTCATGGTATGAGGACCGCGCCGCACCGCAGCAGCCCGACGACTTCCAAGCGGTTCTCGATGCCGCTGGCAACCCGGCCCTGTGGAAGGCCCGGGTGCCTGTCTGGCGCTTCCTGCAGAAAACCCGCACGATGCACCGGATCATTGGTAAGAAGCTGTGCGCTGCCATCGGCGAGGCGCTCGCGGACGCGCCCGACCAGCCGAATATTCGCGAGTTGGTACGGCTCACCGGCGCACCGGTCGGGGACCTCCTCGACGCGGCCGAGGAACTTATCGTCGCCTCGGTATCCGAACCGATCGACGTTTTGCTGGCCGAGTGTGGGCGCTACCTGCCGTCCGACCACCCACTGCTGAAAGGAACGCGATGAAGACTACACAACTCGCAGCTGCCGCGCCAACTGGCGCACCGTTTTACTCCACCCCCGCCGAGGAGGAGCGGCTTGCCGCGCACCTAACTGAGACATTGAGGATCCGCTTCACCGGCGAAGGCGACGAGCACCAATTCATCCGTTACCAGTTCCCGGCCAAAGTGCTGCAGCTCGGCGTCCTACCGCCGCTGCCTCAGCCCGATCCTGGTGACCCAAGCACCCCCGAGCAGCTCGCGCAGCGCTTCAACCAGGCGCCCTCCACCATGGGGCTGGACTTCAGGCTAGCCCCCGAGGACGAGACCGCGACGTTGGAAGTTCACACCGGCGTCTCGATGTACGTGCAGCGTTATCCTGGGCGCGAGGAGCAGCAGGTGTTCTACTCGGGAGAAGCAGAGCGCAACACCCGTGAGAACGACGAGTCCGACGACGAACCTGCTGACGACGACGTAGCAACAATGCGCTTGATGCCGAAGTTCGAGCGCTTCGATATGGAGCTGTCAAGCACTGTTCGAGTCTTTGGCGAACGCGGCGAGCGGACCGTCGAGCTCACACCAGACCTCGCCACCCAACTCGGAGGCGCGCTCAGCGAACGCGATACCGTTTATCCGTTCCTCGGCCAGCCCAACCAGACCCTGCCCGTTATCGCCATGCAGGGCACCGACGAGCAGTGGTGGGGTGCGATCTCGCATGCTGAAGGCGACGCACGCTCGACTCCACACAGGCCGCCGCAGGTCGAGCTTGTAGTCGCCTGGCAGCCCGCCGAGGACGGCACCGTGCGCGTACAGGTTACGCTCGCCAATCGCACGCTCGTACCCCTGCGCGCTAGGCGGGGGCGCTCCCTCGCCCAACAGAAGGGTGGCCAGAAGAGGCGGACCATCCCCCGCGAGCTGGCCCTGTTCAACTGTCGGCTGCGCGTAAAGCCGACCGCCGCCGACTTCCGGGAGCTGCGCTTCCATGAGGCCCCGCGCGACTTCCGCTACCGCGACACCCGCAGCACGTGGGCGCTCGGGCGCGGCTGCGTGGGGCGGCGCGACGGCGACAACGGCCCTATCGTGTCCGACACGTGGCCCATCTACCGCCAGCCGCGCTCTGAACCACGCCGCGGTACGGACAACGAACTAGTCGTCAGCTTCGGTGAGCTCAAGAACCCGGCGACGATGATGGGCGCCCTCGGGCGAGTGCTTGCCGCCATGAAAGTCTATGATCGCAAGTGGGACGACCACCTCGGCGCCTGGGCCGGTGACTCCGCCTCCAAGGTCGCGTGCGAACACGCACGCGAGAGTTGGCAAGAGGAGATCGCGGCGTTCGCTCGCGGCATCAGCTGCCTAACTTCAGACGACGAGCTTTCCTCTTCCTTCCGCGCCGCGAACGAGGTTTTCGACCGTATCGGCGCGAGGAAGGGCATTACCGCCTGGCGCCTGTTCCAGCTGGTGTTCATCGTCTTGCAGCTGGCCGCCCTGCAGGCGCGGGTCATCGACGACGAGGATCTGCGCGCTGAGCTGGACGTCTGCGATGTACTATGGTCCGCAACCGGCAGTGGCAAGACCGAGGCTTATCTGGGCCTCATCGTTGTCGCGTTGTTCTACGACCGCTACCGCGGCAAACGCCGCGGCGCCAGCGCGTTGCTGCGCTACCCGCTACGCATGCTCTCTGTCCAGCAGCTCCAGCGTCTGCTCGTCGCGGTCGCCGCGGCTGAGGATCTACGTCAAGAGATGCTTGGCGTAGGAGAGAGCCTTCAGGGCGACGCGTTCGCGCTCGGCTATTGGGCAGGGTTCGGCAACTCACCTAACAAGCTGTCCTCCGACTACGACGAGGGCGAGACAACCATCGAGTGGTGGAGGCGCGAGCTGAGCGCAAATCCCGACTCCGCGAACGAGCGCCGCATCGTCACTGGGTGTCCGCACACGGCCTGTGACGGCGACCTTGAGCTCTCCGCCGACGTCGCCTCCGTACGCTTGCGCTACATATGTGCGACGTGCCGGCGCGAGGCACCGCTGTATATGACCGACGAGGAGGTCTACCGCTACCTGCCAGCGATAGTGGTGTGCACCGTCGACAAGCTCGCTCGCGTCGCCTGGGCAGACGAGTTCGTCAACGTGCTCGCTGGGCCGGCCTACTGCTGCCC
The DNA here is from genome assembly GCA_964417895.1 of uncultured Chloroflexota bacterium. GTDB lineage: Bacteria > Chloroflexota > UBA6077 > UBA6077 > SHYK01 > CAYQJS01. The sequence continues at coordinate 21,149 of CAYQJS010000063.1, forward strand.
CGACCACGGCTATTTCACGTGGCATCGCCCAGGTACCGACAGGGACAAGGGTGGCCGCCCGAAGGTGACCGACCGTTGTGGTGTCGGTCAGCGCTGCAAGCGCTCCGCCGAGGACTATTGGGTCGTGGACAAGACGCTTGACCCTGCGCCCGCGTTCGTCATCCAGGACGAGCTACACCTACTCGAAGAGGAGCTAGGAACCTTCGACTCTCACTATGAGACGCTAATGGACATCCTCTTCGAAGAGCTCGGCGACGGCTTACGCCCTAAAGCATTGGCCGCCACCGCCACCATCGAGGGCGGCGAGGCGCAGGTACGAAACCTATATGCCCGTTATATCCGCGAGTTCCCTTCGCAGGGGTATGATCGCTGGAACTCGTTCTACGTCGAGACAGACCATGACGCGGCCCGGCGGCTGTATGTCGGCGCGATGCCCAACCGCCCCGACGTGGTAGAGTTCGGCGCCCAGGCTCAGGCGTACGCGCACGAGGAGGTCGCACGCCTGCAGTCCGACCCGTCCACAGCACTGGCTGAACTGGGATACCGCGGGCGCGATGCCAAATGGATGAAAGAGCTGCTCAAGCGCTACGAGCTCACGCTCGGCTACGTCAACCGGAAGGAAAACGCCACCCGCATCCAGAGCGTCCTCGGCCGGCTGCACCACGAGGGCCGCTTGCCGTACGAGCTGCAGGTGGAGGTGCTCGTTGCTGGGTCAGCGGGCGAGGCGTCGCTAGCGGACATCGCGCAGGTGCTTGACCGGATCAGCTCCCAATACAGCGACGGCACTACGCCGGAGGAACGGCTTCGGGCGCTAGTGGCCACGTCGCTCATCTCCCATGGCGTCGACCTAGACATGCTCAATATCGAAGTGATGAACCGCATGACCCCCACGGTCGCTGGCTACGTGCAAGCTACCAGCCGCGCAGGCCGGACCTACACCGGCCTGGTCATTGTGGGCTTCGACCGCCGCATCGCCCGCGAGCGGTCGTTCTACCAACATTTCCTCGACTACCACCGGTACGTTGATCGGATGATTGCCCCGGTTCCTGTCAACCGCTTCGCACGTTTCGCGCCGCAAGCTACGATGCCCGGCATCGTCTCCGCGCTAGTCCTACATCTGCTCAGCCGGCGTCGCCTGGAGGATCAGGGGTTGGACGCCAGACATCCGGTGCCTGTCCTTTATTCCCGCTGGGCACTCCGCAACTACTGGAACAGCTCAGAGGGACCGCCGGACAAGAAAGCGGCGCTGAGACCGCTGGTGCGCCGCGCGCTAGGCATCGGCGTGCGCCGCCGCGAGCGCATCAACGGCACGGTAGCGCCCCCGCGGGCTATGTTCACTCCGATGCTGGAGCAATGGCTGGAGGAGGCCGCTGACAGAGAGTTCGAGCGTCAGGTTGAGAACCTGCAGAACTTCCAAAGCCGCGACGTGCTGCCGATGAAGCTCAGCCCCAAGCCACTAACTTCCTTCCGTTCCGTCGATGACCCCATGGAGTTTCGCTGCCAGACCGCGGCAACCGACATCCAGGGCGACCTCGTCGATCCGACCGCGCGCGGTGGCCGCCGCAAGAGGACGACCGCCGCCACGGAGGAGAACTGACCGATGGCCAAGACCATGACGCGCTCCCGGATGCAAGTGATGCGTGCCCACTTGCCCGGCCAGATCCTCCAGCACGAGAACGGGACGGTAGTGCGCGTGATCGCGGTGGAGACCGAGCACCCGAACGCTGACCCCGACATCCTGTTCACTAACCTCACGGGCGAGCTAGAACGCTGGCGCAACTACCGCGACGCCGATGGCAACCTGCACAACCGCGCTACCGGCTTCCCCGACCCGGAGCAGTTCCGGGACGGGTATGTGCTGCTTACCCCTACCGACGACGTCATCTACCGACCGTGGCCGCTTACTCTGCGCTGCACGAGCCCGACGTGCGAGAAGGCGGTCCGCTTCGCCGCCGACGACGACTGGGCGAAGGCGAAAGATCCAGCCCTGTGCGACCGGTGCGGCTCCCCGCGCGAGCAGTTTCCTTACGTGATGGTGCACAACTGCGGCGACGTGCGCGACATCTGGATGCCCGAATGCCCTAAGCACGAGCGCCAGCACGTCTACCTCAAGGACCGCCGGTCGTTCGAGACCTCCTCCTGGCACTGCCGCGCTCCCGGATGCAACGGCCGGCGTCTGGAAGGCATGCGCACTCCCGGCTGCTCCTGTGGCGAGGGAGGCGTGTTCGTGGGGCGCACCATCCGTCAGGAGAACCGCTTCTTGACGCATGGCTTCCCCTTCGTGAATTTCGAGCGCTCCAGCCGACTGCGTTTGGAGCAGACCCCCGGGGCGCACACCGTCGTCGTCGGCTTTTACCTTGGCCTCATCGAGGACTACGAACGGGCGCTGAATGACGTCGGCAACCAAGTCGAACCGGACATTGTTGGCAAAGCCGAGGAGATGCTGGAGGCCATGCGCGCCGCAAAGACCGCCTCCGCCGAACAGATTGCGCAGCTGCGCGACCGGATCATCCCCAAGACGAGCCAGGCAGTCGGGTCCATTCAGCGGGCCGTCCCTGCTGACATCTGCAGCCAAGTGGGGTCCGATCAGCGCGCGCGGGAGCGCACGCTGATCTTTGGGCGCGCTGGCGGGCTTCGCACCTGGACGCTGGACGGCTTCGAGGAAGCCGCGATTGGCTCTGGGCGCCACGACGCCAGCCAGATCCTTGCCGGCGCCCGCACCCGTCTGATGGAGATGGGCTTCTCTGACCTGCTGGTCGTGGAGAACTTCCCGGTCGCACTGGTCTCCTACGGGTATACGCGCCTGACGCGCAGTCCCGCCGATGTGTTGCTGCGCCCGTTCGCCTCTCGCAAGTCCGGCAAGACAAAGGACAAGGTACCCATCTATGTGGCGGAGTCGACTACTGAGGCAGTGTTCTTCGAACTGGACGCCGAGCGGGTACTCGAGTGGCTGGACACCAACAGCATCCACCACTCCGCCGCCCTCCCCGCCGACATGTCAGCGCGCGCGGGCGCGAAGGCAGCGGTGCTAGTCGCCTGCATGCAGGATCCCGGCGTCGCTCATCATGTTTACCAACTGCAGCACACCATCGCCCATGCCCTCGTCCGGAACCTCGGAGAGCGCTCCGGCTTTACGGAGAACACTATGGCCGAGTATCTGATGCCCACCGGGATGCTCACATTCGGCCTGTTCGCTGACACTCACCAGGATTTCACGCTCGGCGCGCTGGTCTCGCTGATCGAGCACCGCTTGATGGAGTGGCTTGACGCCGCGTGGGACGGCGTACGCTCCTGCGACTGGGATCCGCACTGTGCCCGCGCGGACGGCGCGTGCATGGGCTGCTTGCACCTTGCGTTCGGGTGCAACCAGTTCAACGCCGATCTGGATCGCGCGGTCCTTATCGGGTCCCCCGCCGACCACGCGCTCGACATCGTGCGGGGCTACTGGCAGTGAGCGCCATTGCCCCGCCCGCGGCCTCCCGACTGGTGTCCGGCGCGTACGCGGCCCTGGACCTTTCGCAGGACGCGAGGAAAAGCTGCTCGCCTGGGCGCGGTTGCTGCCCGCGGAGGGTACCGTTGCGGACATCATGCCGCGCGCGTTCGACATCGCGTCCGACCGGGCGCTGCAGGCCGCGCTACGCACGGCAGAGGTCATCGACGTCCGCGGGACATTGATGCGGTGCGGTTGCTTCAGTTCCGCAAGACCGTGAAGTTTGCTGCGGCCCTTCCGCGCCGAGCAGCGCCGTCGAGTGCCCGCCCTCAAGGCGCAGATTGTCTCCACGCTCCCGGAAGGCCCCAAGCTCGAGGAGGTCGACGTGTACGTCGCCCGCTCACTCATCGTTCAACTGTCTGAGGCGCTGAACTCGGCGACCTCCCAGCCGGTGCTACTCGCCTCGCCGTTTTGGAGCCTCGCCGACACCGCAATCCTGCGGCCCTCACTCACCAATGCGGTCGAGCTGCGGCGGCCTATAACTCTTGCGGGCGCCCCGCGCCTGCCGACGACGAGACCTACGACCATCTCCACCCCGGGCTAGAACCCGGCGACGATCATCGGCGGGCCTGATTGGGGGGAGAGACGATGCCCATCAGAGACACGCTGCGCTTCGACGGAACGCGCCAGCAGGTCCCCAGGGCTCCAATTGACGTGGGTTCGCGCCGCCTTCTCGGCGTTGTACGTCGCCGAGTACCGGCGGACCATCGTCGGTGTGCTGTGGCCCAGCAGGTACTGCACGTCCAGCTCACGCGCCCCGTTCTCGATTGCCCAGGTGGCGAAGGTGTGGCGGAAGCGGTGGGCGTGGGTCTTAGGCACGTCGGCCATTTGGCCCAGCCGTTGCATCCGGACCCGGACGAGGTTGCGGCTGAGGGGTCGGCCCGCCCGCACGGCTCGGAAGAGCTGTCCCTGCTGGCTGCCGCGAAACCTCTGCGCGTAGTCGAGCAGCGCATCGCCCGCCTGACTGCCGAACGCCACCACCCGCTGCTTGTTCCCTTTGCCGTGGCGTACTCGGATGCGCTGGCTTTCGAAGTCGACGTCAGCCAGGTCGAGCTGCACCAGCTCGTTCAGCCGCAGGCCGGAGTCAAGGAAGAGGAGGACGATGGCCCGGTCGCGGGCGCCGAGCTCGGTCGCCGGATCGCAGACGGCGAGGATCCGCGCAACCTCCTCGGGACTGAAGGGCTCGACGATCTTCTGCGGCAGCCGCACGTTCTTGATACGGGCGAAGGGGTTCTCCTTGATGTAGTCCATCCGCTCCAACCAGGAGAACAGGAACCGCACCTCCCGATGCCGTCGGTGTCGGGTCTCCAGGCTCACTCCGCTCTCCGCGATCCGGCCAAGGTAGGTATACATGTGACCGGGCGTGATGGCCCGCACGTTCTGTGGGAGCCCCTCCTCACCAGCGATGCGCCGGAAGAGCTTGAGCGTTTCGGCGTAGGCCGTCACCGTGTTCGGCGACTTTCCCTCCACCTGGCAGCGGACGATGTACAGATCGATCAAGGCCTCAAGGTTGGTGTCGCGGTGGCCGTTACGGTTGTTGCTCATAGCGCCGGTGTTACCTACGCAGGTGGTGTGTGTACACATCGCTCTAGTGGCGGACGAAGTCAAGTCGATGGGGGCAGGAAACGGGCCAAAATGCGCGGAATTCGCGAGATTTCGGGGCGAATGGGCGGTTCCTCGGCCGATCCTTCGCCCCGGCTAGCCGTGCTCGGCGGCACAGGCGCGGGATTGCCGATTTCGCCGCCCGCTTCGCGCGCCTCCGCCTCGTGCTGAGCCCAGCGACGGCGGGCCACCCGCTCCAATGCTGCAGCCGCCCCGCGGGCCTCCTCGACGGCGTCATAGGGCCCACGCGTTAGCGATCCGGTTGGCAACTGGACCTGGAGCCAGACAGTCCCGTCCTCGCAGCAGTCGAGGATGGTGACGTAGGTCATTAGACCGTTTCCGCTCGCGCCCATCTGCGCTCCTTGGCCTCGGGCCTGGTCGGTCCGAGTCATCACAGTGTTCGGATGGTTTCGGAGAATCTGACGCCCGTTTGGCCGGGTTAGCGCGCCCAGCTTGGAACGAACTGACGTGCGGCGGATGCGGTGGCTCGTGGAACGAGGATTACCGCCGATGTTTCGCCTGGCTCTCCTGGCGCCTGACAATGGTCCCCCACGCCGGAGAGTACTGGCCTGATGTCGACAATCGGCGTACCGTCGATCGCAAGCAGGACGTCCAGTTGGGCTAAGGTGGTGGAGGCCGTGGGCAAACTACTCGATAGATGGCTCGTCGATGCCATCAAGATCGAGATGCCCGATCAGCGTCAGGCCGGGGATGTCTTTCTGCGCGGCTCTGAAAAACTGGTGATAGCCCCAATGCTTCCTCAGGATGCCCTCGTCATGACGCGCGGCGATCAGCAGCGCGGCGCCCAACAACGCGTCAACAGCACTGATGAGCGTTCCCAACAACCAGCCATGATGACGGCGTACGAAGTGCGGAGCTGGCTTGATCATGAATGATTGTCGTTCAGCCTGTAGAAGGTACTCGTGGGCCTGAACACCGCCGTGCGCGGTCGAACACAGCGTCGAGTACGTCTGTCGCTGCAATGCAGATGATTCGGTGCCGTGGAGCCATCGAATCATCGTCGTCGGGCTCGGCAAGGTGCGGTCACGTCCATCGCGACGACTCGCTTCCCTTTCGAAGCGTATCGTCATCGTATTCTGTTTCCTCAGCCAGGCCTGAGCCTCCAAGCTGAGTTCGAATACTCGGCGCACAAGCGTTGCGGCTCCCGACAGGTGGCCACGGAATAGGTACTCGGCTGCAATCCAAGACGTCTCAAGCCCGTCCATGAACACGATCACTTCCCGGCGTTCCGGATTGTTGCCGTGCGCGCCCAGCTTCTGTACGAGCTCAATGTTCATGCTATTCAAACCGAGAAATGTCGCCCAGAGCACATCGAGCGCAAGCGGAAAGGCGTCATCAAACGCTCGCACCGCCTCAGCCTCTCTCTTGCTGACTGCGTCAGGACCGAACACTGTGTCGGTGAGCCCATAAACCTGGGCGTAACCGAAGCGAGCGGCGATCCGACTCGCGCTGGCCGAGATTAACGCCGTCGTGTACGTGACGAGGGGGTCGTAAGCCTTTGCCATCTCAAGCATGCTCTCGAGATGGCTCCGGCCACTCGCAAGGTAGCCCGCAGCTGCGAGTGCGCCGCCATGCCCGAACGATGCAAGGCCCGACTCGACCGACTCCGCCAGCCGGGCCTCTTCCGCATCTCTCCCTGCAGTAAGGCCCAGATCTCTCAGTTGCCATGCCTTCGGCATGACGGCACCTAACATGCCCAAACTCGCGGCAGCCGTGTAGCGATCATCAGTGAACGGCCGCTCAAGCGCCTCCTTCATTAGCTGCTCGAGCCCGGTAGGGTTCATCCAGCCTGCAGTCAGTAGGAGCATCAACTCGTATTGACGTCGCAGCAGAGCCACAGCCGGCGGGCCAATGCCGCACCCAATGCCGGCTATCGCATCGACGGTCGCGTCATGCGCATCCACGATCGCGAGCTGGAGGAATCGATCGAGGGGCTTGGCATCGATCCGCCATGTTGTCATCGACTCAAAAGCTAGAGCGCGAAGCCGAACGAGAGACTCTTCGCGAAGTTCGTCTCTCGGTAACGATGCCAGCAGAGCCTCCTGGTGCTGCCTAGCAAAAGCCGTACGTTCTTCTACGAGCGTGTCGGCGTCTGGCTTTAGGTCGGGAAGCACCTCTCGCCAATTCATCTTCACTTCGGCAGGCCGCACGCGCGTGGATCCTTCGTGATTCGGTGCACTCAGTATCGCAACGTCCCGGGACGGACGTCCAGTCGCTTCGCGACGCACAGTACGCCGCGTTCCCTTAGGCTCACGAACCCGCCACGACCGAGGATCACGTGGTCCAGCACCTCGATGCCCAGGAGCTCACCGGCATTCACGGCGAACGAGGGAGAACGCCCCTGAGGTCTTCAGGGCGAGGACGGGACGTGTTGCCTCACCCCCTGCTTATCAGGCAGGGGCTCTAAAACCGCCCGCCGCGATTCTAGCCGGGGTCCTCGACCCCGGCGGCGGAGGGACACATTAGACGAACTATTGGGCGAAAATGATTCTGGAGCGGGGGACGGGACTCGAACCCGC
>CAYQJS010000064.1:0-9497 GCA_964417895.1 uncultured Chloroflexota bacterium
CGGGCCCATGGTTCGACAGGCTCACCATGAGCGGTTTTCATGCCACGGTGGCGCCCCGAGAAATCGGGGCATGAGTAACTGAGAATGACAGTCGCGCGGGGTATGAGCGCCTTTGCGCCAGGAGGGAAGACGCGTGGGACAGCCCAGTGACTGACGCACCACGCGGCCCGCTGGCGGGCATCAAGGTCATCGACGTGGCCATCAACTATGCCGGGCCGACGACCAGCATGTACCTCGCCGACCAGGGGGCGGACGTTATCAAGATCGAGCGGCGCATCACGGGGGATACGTCGCGACGCAGCGGCAATACGCCGTTTCTGAAACTGAACAGCCGGCATTTCATGGCCATCAACCGGGGGAAGCGCAGCATCACGCTCGACATTCAGAAGCCGGAGGGCCAGGAGGTTGTTCGCCAGCTGGCCCTCCGGGCGGACGTGCTCGTCGAGAACTTCCGGCCGCGCGTCATGGAGCGACTGGGGATTGGCTACGACGCGCTTGCTGCACTCAATCCTCGCCTCATCTACGTGTCCCTCACGGCCTTCGGGGCGAAGGGGCCGTACGCGGACAAGGCCGGGTTCGACCGGCTCGTCCAGGGAATGTCCGGCGCGATGTTCAAGCGAGATGCCGAGGGTCGGCCACAGACGACGGGCGTCTGGATCGCCGACTGGTCGGCCCCGATGCTCGCGGCGTACGGGATTGCCCTGGCTCTGTTGGCGCGCCATCAAACCGGGCGGGGACAGCAGGTCGAGACATCGCTGATGCAGGCGGCGATTGCCATGCAGCTGGGCGACTTGACGGTGGTCGAGGACGACCCGACGCCACCGCGCGGCGATGAGCCGCCTGCGTACAATTGCTATCAGTGCTCGGACGGGGTCTTCATCAACCTTGCTGCCATCCTGCCGCACCAATTCGCACGCCTCTGTGAGGTGCTGGACCTGCCGCATCTGGCGAACGACGAGCGTCTGACCGATCCCAGGAGACGTGCCGAGCTGCACCGGGAAGCGAGCCCACTGATTCACGCGCTCCTGGCGACCCGGCCGGCGCAGGAGTGGCTCGACGTGCTGAACGGGGCAGACGTGCCCTGCGCCCCCATCGTGGACCGAACCCAGGTGCCGTACGAGGAGCAGGTGATCGCGAACGAGATGATGGTGCCCATACAGCATCCCGTGGTGGGGCCGACCCGGATTCTGGGCGTGCCCCTTCGACTCTCGGAGACGCCGAGCGTGCCGTTGCGCCCGGCGCCGCTGCTAGGCGAGCACACTGACGCAATCTTGCGGTCGCTGGGCTACACCGCTGAGCGCATCGCGGAGCTTCGCGAAGCTGAGGTGATCTAACCTGTCTTTACCGAAGGAGGAGGAACCATGCGCGTAATCGATGCCGACACGCACATCGACGAAACGGAAGACACCTGGGAATGGATGGAGGAGAGCGAGGCGGAGTTCAGACCCGAGAGCGCTTCCCCGGCCAACCCGGATCCCACGCGGACCCCGACCCGCTACTGGGTCGTCGACGGCCACCGCAGCCCGCGCCTGCATCGAGACGACAGGCGCACGGGCACGACGGTGGAGACGCGCGAGCTCCTAGACCCGATGGCCCGAGTGCGGCACATGGACGAGCTGGGCACCGAGGTGCAGGTTCTCTACCCAACGCTCTTTCTTGTGGGCGTCACGGACAAACCCGAGTTCGAGGTGCCGATCAAACGCAGCTACAACCGCTGGTTGGCGGACCGCTGTCAGCAGACGGGCGGTCGATTGCGCTGGGTGTGCTTGCCGCCGTTCCATGACATTCCGAGGGCGCTGGAGGAGATCCGATTCGCCAAAGAGAACGGGGCCTGCGCCGTCATGAAAAAGGGCGACCGTGAGGCAGGCCACTGGATCAATGAGGAGTACTACTTCCCGGTCTACGAGGAATGCCAGCGGCTGGGCCTGGCCATCGTCTTCCACATCGGCGCGGGCGTGCCGGACCACACCTCCGCTCGGGAGTTCACATACGGGCGCTTCACCAAACTCGGGGTCCCGCCCCTGCACGCGTTCCATTCGCTGGTCCAGTTCGGCATACCGGAAAGGTTCCCGGGGATCCGCTGGGGCTTCATCGAGACGGGCGCTTCATGGGTGCCCTATCTGGTCTACCAGGTGCTGCGGCGGCAGCGCCGGCCGACCCAGGAGGGGGGCCCGGAAGGTGCGGGGGGGTACAGCTACAATGAGCCCCAGGACGTCGTGCGGCTGAACAAGTTCTACATCACCTGCCAGGTGGACGAGGACCTGCCCTACATCATGCGGTACACAGGTGAGGACCACCTCGTGGTGGGGTCCGACTACACCCACGCCGACACATCCAAGGAGACGGAATTCGCCCGGCTGTTGCAGGAGCGTGCGGACCGGGGTGACTTCCCGCAGAGCGCCGTTCAGAAGATCGTCCACGACAACGCGCGGGTTCTCTACGGGCTGTAGGGTGAGACCTATCGACCCTTGAACTCCGGTTTACGCTTCTCCGCAAACGCATGGCGCGCCTCTCGGGCGTCCTCCGTGTCGTTGCAGATCCGAGACGAGGCGAGAGCGTCTTTCAAGCGCACCGCTTGCGATAGGGGCAGGTCGAGGGCGCGGTAGACCAGCTCCTTGGTGGCGCGAGTCGCCAGCGGCGGGTTGGCGGCGACGCGTTCGGCGAGCTTCATGGCCGCGTCCATCAGTTCGCCCTGCGGCACGACCTGGTTGACCAGTCCCCATTGCAGCGCTTGTTGGGCGCCGATGCGGTCCCCTGTCAGCAGAATCTCGAGGGCGGGGCCGAGGGCGATCGTTCTCGGGAGGCGCCAGGCCACGCCGCCTCCGGCCGGAACACCCAGGTTTTTCGCCTCCGGGATGCCAAACTCGGCGCTCTCGGATGCGATGCGTATGTCGCACGCCAGCGCGAGCATCATGCCGGCGCCGATGCAGTACCCGTTCACGGCCGCAATGAGGGGCTTCCACAGCTCGAGGTCGCTCAGTACCGTGGGGGAGGGTGGATTCCGCGTCGAGCTGCCGGGGCTATTGAGCCTCGCTTCCCCCGGAACCGGGCGAAAGCGCCGAAGGTCGCCGCCCGCCGAGAACGCCCGCTCGCCGGCCCCGGTGATCACCGCGCACCAGAGGTCGTCATCGTCCCGGTAGTCCAGTAGTGGCTCGTGCACTCCGCCCACCATACCGATATTGAGGTCGGTATCTCCCTCCATCGTGATGACGACGATGTGGCCGTGCTTCTCGTAGTGGACTTGCGCCATCGATTCATCCCCTCATTCAATGTGACCAGTGTGGCGGGCTATGATAGTCCGCGCGGTCGCGGGGGGCCAGGACCGCCGTCAAAGTTGTGAGGAGTGGCGAATGAGCGTCCGCACCGACTGTCCCCTCTGTTCGAGTTCTCGTCTATCGCGGTCGTGGGCGCCTCCGATAGCTCCGGAACGGGCGCGCGGCCTTAGTCAGCGCTCCAGACACTCGGGTTCACGTGGCGATACTACCCTGTCAATTCGCGCACCGACTGGGTTCAGGACAGCGCGCATATCCGAACGTCTCGAGGAAGATGTGGCCGTAGGTGTTTGGTGGTCAGGGCGCTACGGCAGCAGCTCCAGCGCCTCGCAGTGCTTGGGCCGAAACATCGCAAAGTGCCGGCGATCGAGCGTGAGGACTCGGGTGACGCCGAGGCGCTCGGCCAGCGCCACGATCGAGGCGTCGACGAACCCGATGTCGCTATCGGCGTACTTCTCGACGATCTCCACGCAGCGCTGCAAGTCACGCGTGGTCAGGCCTTCGAGCCGCATCTCACCGCGGGCGACGGCGCGCAGCATCGCCAGCTCGACCTCGACGCCGAGCCGGCTAGCCACCAGGTAATCGATCTCGGGGAGCACGCTGACCGGTAGGAGCAGCGCCTCAGCCGTGCGACCGAGGAAAGAGCGCACGGCCAGGTGGCTCCCGTCCGACGTGTCGATGAGCGCGAGGAGGGCGCTCGTGTCTACGAGCACCGCCATGGGTTACGAGGCGCCTGCCGCGTGCCGGCCCGATCTAGCCCGGGGCCGCCGTTTGGGAGACCAGCCATCGCGTCCGATCTCGGCGGCGAGAATCTCCTCGTCCCTCGTGGAGATGTCGCGCTCCTCGCTGCGGCCGATCCCGATGATGGAGAGGGGCCGCGGTCGTTCCTGAGTTGCGATGTAAGCGGCGAGGGCCTCGCGCACGAGTCCGGTGAAGGTGGTCCTCTGGCGGGCGGCCATGGCTCGCGCCTCCGTGAGAAGCGCGTCGTCGAGCAGTACGCTAGTTCGTCTCATGGTAGCACCTCGCCAATATTCATGCATATACATACTCGATATGTGGCTTCCCGCGCAAGTTGCCCGGGCCGGCCGGAACTTCACCGCATACGTGGGCTCAGAATTCGATGCGCTCTGAGGCACGCCGAATCTGGACAGTGAGCGCCTGTCGCAAGCTGGTGGACGCAGCGCTGTGGCGAGCCGGTGAGCGCTGGCGGCGCGTGACCTCACCGAGCTAGAACCCCGCCAACACGCGGCCTACCGGAATCGTGAGCGGCACGGCTTGTGTCCTGCGAGCGGACCCCCACGTCTCGGGACTTAGGACTCGGGCTAACGTCGCTGGGCTGGCCGCCGCCGACGTCGCCTGGCTACTATTGCTTCCAGGACCTCGAGCAGCTCAGGCGTCTCGAGCGCGGCCGCAAACTCGGACAGCCATCGGCGCACCCTCCGTAAGTCCAATCGGGGTTGGGCGTCGAGGATCGACTCGACGTCTATCAAGTCCTGGGGCCGATGGGCAACCATTTTCATCACCACCAGGTCCTCCGGCGTAGCCACCGGGAAACTGACCCCACCGGCGGTCAGAGTACGGGCGCGCACCAACGCTTGCTCCTCGAAGCGCAGAGCCCCGAATACAACGTCCACGTCTATGGCGCTCGGGCTGTGGTGAACGGGCAGCACTCGAGCCCGGCGGGCAAACTCAACCGGGTCCTCGACCCGGGCCACGAAGTGGAACGGTGCCGCCGCGGCCAGGAACGTGGACCACTGCGCCTGGTCAAGCAACACCAGGACGTCCACGTCATGCGTCAGGCGCGGGCGACCCAACAGCGACGCCGCCACTCCGCCGATGATGACGCCGCGGGCCCCGCTGGCCTGCAACCACGCCATGAGGTCTCGCAGCGCCGCGAGCAGAGGCGCAAGAGGGTCAGGCTCGGACGTCATAGGCCCGTCTGAGCCGGAGCCAGCGCTCCCGGGCCGAGGCGGCCTCGGGCGCGAATGCTGGCGACCACCCGAGCGCCTTTGCCGAGGCCATGAGCGCAGCGACCTGGCGCAACTTATGCTCGGGCGACGCCGCCCGCAGCTCTCGGAGCTCAGCCGCGCGGGCGGCCCGCCAACGGGCCAGGTAGGCTTTGGCCTGGACGCTGGTCAGCCGCTGCCGAGGCATCTCGCTTCCAAACAGGTCTTACTGTCAAGTGTAGCACCGAGCACAGCCCACAGCTGGCGGGGGGTAGGAGTCGGACGCGGAGCCCATTCACCCCGCTCAGGGTCGGCGTTCAGGGTTCCTAGAGATACGAAAAGGGACGAGGGACGTTCCCGTCTATACTCTGCGGCTTGGGGTTCGCCGGCGGTTGCTATATGCTGTCGAAAAGCCGGCTTGAGTCGTCCCGGAGCGAGCACACAGAGCAAGCGGACGCCCCGGTCCGCGTCCTAGCCTGGGTACTAGACCAGATGGTCGATCCTCTCTTCGCCATGAGACGATCCGCGCGACGGCAGGACGTGTCTTCGACAGACGACGGGCTAGAATAGCCGACATGCTACCCGCTGCACGCGACGGCAATTCTTGAGCGTGGAAGGAGGGCGGACGTCAGTGGCCAAGAATGGGTTCAGGGTGTTCGACAGCGACATGCATATCATGGAGCCTCCCGACCTCTGGGAGCGCTACATTGCCCCGGAGTTCCGGTCCATCGCGCCTCGCGGCGCGACGTCCGAGAACGTGCGCGACCTGGGCATCACCTTCCCAGACGAGCAGCGGAACGGCAGAACGTTAAGGAGATCGCCGAGGCGGGGTCACAACTACGAGCGGAACCAGGCGCTCTACCGCGACGACGCCGCGCGCGGCTGGAGTGGCGAGGTGCAACTCGAGGCCATGGACGTGGAGGGCCTTGACGTCGCGGTCATGTTCCCCAGTCGGGGGTTAAACGTGCTCATCGGCCCGGACGGTGGCGCCCGGGTATCGGATCCCCGTTTTGCCGCCGCTATCGCGCGGGGTTACAACGACTGGCTGTACGACTTCTGCCAGGCCGATCCCCTCCGCATGTTGGGCGCCGGCATGGTCTCGGTGTCCGACATCAACGACGCCGTGGAGGAGACGCATCGGGTCGTGGAGGACCTCGGTTTCAAGGCGGTCTTCCTGCGGTCCAATGTCATCAACGGCAAGGCGTGGCATGATCCGTACTACGAGCCGCTGTGGGATACGCTGGAGCGCCTGCAGATCCCGCTCGGCTTCCATCAGGCGACGGCGTCGAGCATCCCCCAGCTATGCAAACCGTGGTTCGGCACACTCTCCGGGCTCCAGCGGGCTTACGGCCAGCCCGTCGGGCAGATGTTCGCCGTGGGCGGCTTCCTGGGCGGCGGCGTCCTCGAGCGACACCCGACGCTCAAGGTCGCTTTTCTGGAGGCCAATTGCTCCTGGCTGCCGTGGCTGCTGTGGCGACTCGATGAAGCCTACGAGCTGGAGGGCGACCTCGACATGCGCGAGCTAACCATGGTGCCCAGCGAGTACTTCAAGCGCCAATGCGTCGCCTCGGTCGAACCAGACGAGATGCCAGCGCGCTACACCATCGACTTCCTCGGCAACGACAACCTCGTGTACTCAACCGACTATCCGCACGGCGATTCCCGCTATCCGCACGCCACGGAGAGCTTCCTGCAACTGCCGCTGTCCGACGAGGACAAGCGGAAGATCCTGTGGGACAACTGCGCCCGCTTCTATGGCGTTTCTTCCCTTCTTCCGCTTGAGGGAGAGAAGGTTGGGGTGAGGGGGTGAGCTCAGGCGCGGCCTACACACTCGGTAGCCAGCTACGGCAAAAGGAGGATTCAGTGGCAGTCGCAACAACCCAGAACGCACAAGAACAGTTCATTCGCAAGATGCGCGACCTATTCGCCCGTGAGCCGGACCTGGACAAACGGTGGTCGGCGGTTCCGCCGATCCTGGCGGAGCTTCTGGCGGATCCCGAGGTTCGGGAGGCCTCGAAGGCGTGGCCAGTTCCGAGCTCTGTTCCCGCTGATTCGGGAGAGCGGCGCGGCGGGAACCTGCTGTTCTACGAGGATCTGGACCACGGGTTCGTCATCAACGGTCAGATCCACCCAGAGGGCCGGCGGCAGGGGGAGCCAACCTATGCTCACGATCATGGACGCATCTACACCGCCTACGGCTTGTTGGACGGCCACGAGCGGATCGTGCAGTACGAGCGAATCGACGATGGCTCCAAGCCCGACTACGCCGAGGTCAGGAAGACTGCTGACTACGTGGCCGGGCCTGGGGATATCCATCTAGCCAGGCCACGCGACGTCCACGTGGAGGTGAACGTTGGCGAGCGAACGGCGGCGGTCATTATCCGCAGCATGAGGGACGGAATCCAGTCCAATCTACACGGCCGCTATGACCTGGAGACCAATAAGTACCACGAGAGTATCGGCCCGCGCCAAGTACCTGCGGAGATGCTGCCCAAGCAAGGGCTCTAGTGAGTCAGTTCCCGTGCTCGTAGCCCTCCCTAACCCTCCCCCTCAAGGGGGGAGGGCACCAGCTATTCTCCCCTCGCCCTCGACGGGGAGGGGAGGGGAGAGGGTGGCGATGTCCGAGGGAATCGACCCACTAGCAGGCATCTGAAAAAGGTCGGGGTTCCGCTCGTGGTGAGCCTGTCGAACCACATTGGCCCTTCGACAAGCTCAGGGTGAGCGGGCTTTTTTTCAGCCTGCTCGCTCCAAATACGGCCAGATCTATAGCCCGTAGAACCGCCGTGGGTTGTCGCTCGCGATCTTCTGCTTTTGCTCCTCGCTCACGTCCTCCCGGTAGGCCAGCTCAGCGAAGACTGCCAGGTCCCCCGACGGGTCGCCCCCCAGCGTTCGATTTTGAAACGAGATCGCCTCTTTCGTTGGTACCTGGCCACCGTGATGACCATAGTCCGATCCGGTTATCAGATTGTCGTCGCCCACGTACCCCACCAGGTAGGGGATGTCCTCGTCTGACTCGCATGAGACGAATAACCGATATTCCTTGAACAGGTCGGGGCCCAGGTGCGGCACGTCCAACGTCTTCTTCCGACGCCAATCGCGCTCGATGTAGTGCAGCACGTAGGGCACCCACGAAGCGCCCGTTTCCACGAAGCCGATGCGAAGATCGGGGAACTTCTCAGGGATCCGATTTGTTACCAGATGCTGGAACCCGACCAGCGGCAGCATACGGACCCCGGGGAACGAGCCGCCGATCGTGACGTCGAGCACCGCCGTGTACGCTGGGCAACCTGGGCCGGTGTGGATGCACATCGGCATGTTGAGCTTGCTGGCCTCTTCGTACAGCGGGTAGAAGTGCGGCTCCGCCAGGGATCGCTCACCCTCGATTCCCCGGGCGATGAAGCCCACGGCACCGTGCTCGCGTGACCAGTTCAGCTGCTCGATCGCTGCTGGAATGTCGTGGAACGGCAGCACTGCCACCCAGCGCAGCCGCCCGTGGCCTTGTTCCCACGCGTTGGCTAGATACCGGTTGTAGCCTTTTGCGAGCGCCACATCCAAGACCGGGTCGAAGGTGATGTGTGCGATGAACAACGTTGGATAGATGACCTGGGTGTCCACCCCCATCTGGTCGGCGTCCTCGAGCCGCGCTGGTACGTCCAGCAATGCCTTGGTCGTCCAGGCTCGCTGCTTGCGCGCCTCAGGGTCCGTCGGTGGGGTCTGGAGCCCCTGACCGCCTTTGCCCGGCGGGTGCGGCACCAGCGACCCGTCGATTAGCCAGCGGTTGCTCGGCCGCCCGCTAGCCGGGTCCTCGTGACTGACCAGCACTGGGCGTCGCGTACGCATGTCCTGATCGAAGAGGTCCCACATCCCCTCCGATTCGACCACGTGGGTGTCGGCGTCGATCACGTTTCGCATCTCTTGCCTCCTTGGAAGTTAGACCGTTTGTCCCGAGTACCTTCGGGTCCTGGCGGCGCGGAGCATGCCAGCCGCACTGGGCGATGTCAAGGGGACCCGAAAGGCGGGGCCGAAAACCGCTCGTGGTGAGCCTGTCGAACCACATGTCCTTCGACAGGCTCAGGATGACATTCGACAGGCTCAGGATGAGCGGTCTTACCGGAACTTTTTCGGCCGCGCCTCAAGGTTACAGCGTTCCGGCGGTCCGGCCCCCGCTCACGATCGCGCGATAGTCGGCGCTCATCATCGAGTTACCGCGGCGACCGCGCGGGTGCGCTGGGCCGTCCACTCCAGATCGGCCCAGTGACCCGCGAACGCGCAGTAGGCT
>CAYQJS010000064.1:9516-25729 GCA_964417895.1 uncultured Chloroflexota bacterium
CCGATCGACTCATAGTGGCGCGCCGCTTCGCTCACAAAGTCGATGTCCCGCCACGCCGGATACCAGGGCGACCAAAACGAGAACCAGGCGACGTCGTAGAGGAAGTCCCCGTACATGGAGCAGCCCCAGTCGATGACGGCGCTGATTCGGTTGCCGGAGACCAAAACGTTGTCGTGGAGCAGGTCGCTGTGGATGAGGTGGCGCTTTTCAGGCGCCTGGTCCACGACAGCTTGGAAACGCCGAAGCGCCTCCTCGAATGGCCCGGCCCCGGTGGGCGATGAAGTTAGGCGCTCTCGCCATCCGTGCGTCCGGTCCCCCGGCCGATCGTTCACGACATCGCGAAGTGCTGCCCGCCATGTGGGATGGGGCGCGTTCCCGTCCGCGCCCCAAATCCCGTATCCCGTCGATCCGGAGAGGTCTGCGAGCCGCATCTCGTCCAGGGAAGCGAGGAGGGCCGGGAGCACGCCGCGCATGGCTGGCTCGTCGAGCTCATCAAGGTGGTCCCCGAGCACGCGCTCCGAGATGGCATAGAAGCCGTCAAACGCTTCGCCGAGCTCAATGATCGGCGGGATGGGGAGGTCGCGGGAGGTGTAGCGAGCCGCAAGGCGGTCTTTCGCGAAGTCTTCATCGAGCGCGCTGAACCGAATGATGTAGTCCCTGCCGGCGCGCCTGAAGCGGTAGGCCTTCGACCACTCGCCTCTCCCGATGCTCGCAAGAGCGCCGGCTTCCCCACCGAAGTGGGCACGGAGAAAGGCCACCGCCTCTGCGTCAGTCACCCCCAACGGCCCAACCTCCTCCCACGGTTCGATCTGAAGTGCGCCCGCGGGAATCGCCTCCGGTCCGCCCTGAGCCCGCATGGAGTGCCATCGGTAGGCAGGTGGGGGTCGGGACGTTAGCTTGCCAAGGGCTGGAATTTCGGAAGCGTGAACTCCGGGGTGACGTCGTCCCAGACGACCTCGACGCGCATTCCGATCTTGACGTCCTGGGGGTCGACGTTCACGACGTTGCTGTTCATCCGCCAACCCTCGTCCAGCTCGATGATGGCGAGCACATAGGGAACGTCGTCGGCGAACGCCGGGTGTGCAGGCTGATAGGAGATGGTGTGGGCGTAGACCCACCCCTTACCGCTGGACTCCACCCACTCCAGTGTCCCGATCCCGAAGCACTCCGGCCCCGGGCAGATATCCCTCGGATAGAAGACGCGGGTCCCGCAGAGGCGGCAGCGCTGAAAAACCAGGCGGTGCTCCTTGGCGGCGTCCCAGAACGGCTGGCTGACGTGGCTGGGCGTCGGGAGCGGCTTCTTGTATTCGTCGGTCGCGGTCATATCGACACTCCCCCAGTCATTCTGAGCCGTAAGGCGAAGAATCTGAAGTCGGGTATCACCGGTGGCACGTGCCCATACCCGCCTTCAGATGGTTCGCTGACGCTCAGCATGACAGTCGTCAAAGCGTGGCTTCGCTGCCCAGCAGTAGCGCTGACTGCTGCGAGAAGCTGCCACCCGACCCCGTCACATAGACGAGGTCAGTCGGGCCGGGGACCTGGCGCTCGCCCCCGTCTCGCCGAATCTGGCGCACCCCTTCGGTCACCTGGGCGCAGCCGCCCGCCGTTGAGGCCTGGCCGTAGGAGAGCTGCCCGCCGTGGGTGTTGAGGGGGCGATCTCCCTTGAAGGTGAGATCGTGCTCCTGAATCCAGTCGCCCGCCTCGCCCTTCTTGCAGAATCCGGATTCCTCCAGCTCGCACATCACGGTGATGGTGAACGAGTCGTAGATCTCCATCACCTGAACGTCGTTGGGTCCGTAGCCCGCCATGGCGAAGGCTTTTGGAGCTGCGCGGCCCACCGGAGAGATCGTGATCTCGCCCACGTGCGTAAGGTTGGACCGGGCGATTCCGAGCGCCCCGCCCAGGACATAGGCCGGCTTGTGGCGCATCCCGCGCGCGATGTCGGCGCGCGTGACGATGAAGGCGCACGCGCCCGCGCAAGGCATGACGCATTCGAGGAGGTGGAGCGGGTCGGCCACGATGCGGGATTCCACCACGTCGTCAATAGTGATCGGGGTGTCGTGCCAGATCGCCATCGGATTGTGGTTGGCGTTGTACCGCAGATCGACGGAGATCTTGGCGCGCTTCTCCACGGTGGCGCCGTAGAGCGCCTCGTACCGCTTGGCGATCATCGCGTACCAGCCGTTCGCCGCGACCGTCGGCCCGAAGGGGACTTGAAACTCCGAAGAGGGGGTCTCGGTTCGCGCCGGCCCCGCTGGCCGCTGTCGACGGGCGCCGTCAATCGCCGCGCTCATGCCGCACAGTACGTAGTCGGCCAGGCCCGCCTGCACATACGCGGCCGCCTGGATGGCCATCGTCACTCCGGCGGCTCCCTGGGCGTCGCATCCGGTGGCGAAGGTGGGATAGATCCCCATGTACTCCGCCATCTTGGTGTTGTATCCGCTGCCCGTCGGAGCCATTCCCTCTTCCAGGATCATGCCGTCGATGTCGGCCTTGGTGAGGCCGGCGTCCTGGATTGCCAGATAGGCGGCCTCGGCTAGCAGGCTCATGGCATCCCGGTTCGGCCGCGTGCGCTCCGGCTTCAACTCTCCGATTCCCACGATGGCCGCCGCGCCCCGCAGTGTCTCTCGCATCGTCGTCCCTCCCTTTGTCCGCGCGACTGGCAGCGCTCAGCGCTGCTCGGCGGGCAGCCCTTTTTCGGCGTGGCTCTCCTGCGTCTCGTAAATGCCCAGCGCCTTCATCGCCGGCCAGTCAGTGAACTCGAAGAGGATCGCATCCTCGCCCGATGAGTTCTCGTGCCGGTGCTCGTACCACGGCGGGATGACGAAGAAGTCACCCTTCGCCCAGTCGAAGTGCTCGCCATCGACGATCGACGCGCCCTGCCCCCGGACGACGTGGTAGGCAACGGTGCTGTTGTGCCGGTGGGCTCGGCCTCGGAAGCCGGGCGTGAGCAGGGTGATCTCGCAAGCGACCGTTGGCAGGGTGGGGCCGCCGGTGAGCGGGTGGCAGTACGTAAGGTGGTAGCCATCCCACGGGTCGGACTCCTCCTCGCTTGCCTTCAGGGCTGAGAGGGTCGCCTGGGTGTCCGACCACGGATAGCGGAAGGGCGGCGGCTGTTGGACGCTCTTGATCCAGGTGGGTCGCACCAGGCCGAGCGTCTTGTTGCTGTAGCCCAGGCGCTCCTCCGCCAGCGGCTCCTGACCGGCGTAGTTCTCCCGGAACCCATGGCCGAGGCTGGCGAAGCGGCCGTCGAGACCATCCAGCCACATCACCGGCTGGTCGCTGTTGTTCACGTGTCCATGAAACGTCAGGTGGGGGTTAGTGATCAGATCGCCCTCGTCGAACGGCATGGGCTCGCCATCTCCAAGATTGAAGGCGTTGGGGGCACCTTTGACGACGAAGCGAATGGCCGCGGCGCTGTGCCGGTGCGAGGGCGCCTGCTCGCCCGGCAGGACACACTGGAGCCCGAGGCCGAGGTTCGCGGAGACTCCTCTGCTGTTCCTCGGGTTCAGCAGCCCGAGGTTCCGCCTGATGGCGTCATCAAGCGACACGACCTCCGTCATTTTCATAATGGCCGCCTCGACTGTGGCCCACTTCCAGAGGTGTGGCTTGGGCTCCCGGTCCTCCGCGACTTCAGCGCCGCCGAGATGCCCCAGCCGGATGTCGTTCTCGACGGCCCACTGCTTCAGGCTCTCGATGTCGTTCACTTCGCTGATATCCATGGCCACGTTCCTTTCTAGTGGGTCACTTGTCATTGATTATCGCCGTTGCGTCGGTTCCGTCGTTCGGTAGGGCGGGGGCTTGTCCCCCACCGTGGGGCTCTGTGTGCGCTCGCCGGGCGGGAGGGGACGAGCCCCTCCCCTACCGGACGAAGGGTCTTGCCCCGGACGAGCTACCAGCCTGGGAGGGCCGCCGCCTCTGGATGGAAGAAGCTCATGTAGTCGAGCCTGGTCGGAGTCAGCCCGAACTGATGGGCGAACTCCATCATGGCCTCGAGCGGGCGCTGGTTGTCTTCGACGTTATAGGCCCAGTAACGGTCGCCCATCACCGCACGCTGCTCGGCCATCGCTGCGCTGGCCCACGAGATCGTCAGGATCGCCGGATCTGCCCCTTCGATGCGGTTGAAAGCGACGTCACGCGCCTGGCGGTAGGCCTTCAGGAGGGCCACGGGTGCATCTGGATGGCGATCGACGAACTCCTGCTTGAGGCTCACGACGTGGCTTATGGGGAAGATGCCCGTCTGCTTGAAGTAAGCCTGCTCCTCCGTCTTCCAGTCACGGAACAGCCGTCGCACGCGCGGGTCCCGCTTCGTGATGGATGGGAGCACGTTCGGCTCGATAACCGCGTCAAGCTCTCCAGACAGGAGCATGGCGTCGAAGTCCGAGCCTCGCGGCAGGGACTCGACGCGAATCCCGGGTGCCCATCCCATCGCGTCCTCGCCCGCCATGACCCAGTTGATCTTGGTGAAATCGACCTCGTAGTGGTTCTGGAGGGCGCCGCGCGCCCACACGCCCGCCGTGCCGCTCACGAACACGCGCTTACCCTCGAGATCGCGCGGGTGCTCGATGCCCGCCGCGCTGTTGACGAAGATGTAGGACAGGCGAAACTTGCGGTTCGGGTACGCAGGGATGGAGACGAAGGGATGGTCGCCGCGTCCCTTGGTCTGCATGAGCCCCCCGAAGCTGGCGTCCCAGGCATCGACGGAGTCCGGCCCGCGAAACTTGCTGATCTCCAGTTCGAAGCCCTCCACCTTCACGGTGCCGTCGACGAAAGGCATGTTGGTATCGATGCCCGGCTCGCGGAAACCAAGGCGCATCTTCGGTTCAGCCATCGCGCACTCCTTTCAACGTTTCGAGTCCCAAGTCCTCAGTCCCAAGTCCCAAGTCATGTCATGCTGAGCGAAGCGAAGGATCTCGCGCGAGTAGCAACCGCCGACAGATTCTTCGCCTTCGGCTTCAGAATGACAGGTGTCATCACAGCCTGTACAGGCTCGCGGCGTTTCTCCACAGCACCTGCTCGCGCGCCTCGGGCGAAAGGCCCTCGAGGCACCGATCGATCGTCTCCCGGGTCCGCGGCCACGTCGACGTCGCCAGGGGGATATTCGTGGACCAGAGAATGCGGTCGGTCCCGATGTAGGGCGCGAACGGCGCCACCTCGTCGTACCATGCGTTGAGATAGCACTGGCGATGGAACATCTCGAGAGGCGTCAGCTGATAACCTTCGCGGGCGAGTCCGTCGTGCTCGAACTGATGGTCGGCCCACTCCAAGTAGAGCATCCCCCAGCTTAAGGCGCTCTCCGCGAAGACGACCCGCAGCTTTGGATGCCGCAGCAGCACGCGCGAGAAGATGAACAGGCCGAGGACGAATACGCTTGAAACCGGCTTCTGGACCGCTTCCAGGGCTTCAGCCACTGCTGGCGCGAGCCCCGGAGGCTCAGTATTCAGCAGCTTGGGCGATGAGCCTGTGTGGAGACAGAGCGGCACATCGAGCTCCTCACAGACGGCCCACACCGGGTCATACTCGGGTCCGCTCACGTGGGGAACGTCGCGCAAGTCCATTGGCACAGCAGGGAAGACGACCCCGCGGTGGCCCCGAGCGACCGCGCGCCGGATCTCGGCCACCGTAGCCTCAGGCGGCCAGAGAGGCACGATGCATTGTGGAATGAATCGATCGCTGGCGGCGCCCCATTCCTCGAGCAGCCAGTCGTTGTAGGCCTGCACGCAGGCCAGCTCCAACTCCGGGTCCTGAAGCCGACCAAAAGCCTCCCCAGCCATCCCCGCCACCGTCGGGAAGAGCACGGAATAGTCGACGCCACCTGCGTCCATCGCCCTGAGTCGCTCCCCGGGTTGGTAGGCGGCGGAGGGAACCTCCTCCCAGAGGCTCGGCTCTCGATTGCGGTCCGCCATGAACGCACCGGCCCGGGCCACGCGCCCGCCCAGGAGCACCTGCCCGTCCACAACCCATCGCTCCTGGCCGTTCGTCCGCTCGACGTGGGGAACGCGATCAGCCCACTGCGTCTTTGCAAGTCGACTGGTCCACAGGTCCGGCGGCTCCTGCACGTGGTCGTCCACGCTGATCAGGCCGTATTTCAGCTGCATTGCCTGCCCTTCATGTCACGCTGACCGCGTTGTCGTCCTGAGCCGGCCCCCGCTTGTCATTCTGAGCCGAAGGCGAAGAATCTGAAGGCGGGTACTGGTAGGTAACCCCGGGGCAATACCCGACTTCAGATGCTTCGCTATCGCTCAGCATGACAGCCTCATCCGTCCGTGGCGTCCCGAGATATCGGGGCATGGCAAAAACTCAGAATGACAGCTACTCTGCCACTGCCGGCACGGTGGCTTTGATCTGATAGACGCGGAGCGCGTTCTCGTAGAGCAGCTTGCGCCGATCGTCCGGCGATACGCCCTGGAGTACGCGCTCAACCGCGTCCCACGAGCGCGGGTAGTACGAAGCTACGTGGGGAAGGTCTGACTCCCACATGATGTTGTCGATCCCGATGTCGCTCCGAAGCTTGATGCCCTCTTCCTCGAACCAGAAGTTCACGAACATCTGCCGGTGAACGATCTCGCTGGGCCGCGTGCTCATGCCCTCCGTCCACAGGTGGCGGGTCTCCCATTCATGATCGCATGCCGCCAGCACGTAGTTGATGCCCCCGATCCCCGCCTCTGCGAAGACACACTTGAGCCGGGGGAAACGCTCCGTGAGTCCGGAAAAGATCAGCTGTGGCACGATCTGCGCGGGGGTTACGGCGGACGTGCTGGTGGACGCCGAGTGCGCCTGGCGCGTCGAGTAGCCGTCCCACCTCTTAATGGAAGCCCCAGCATTGAGTCCCGACGAGCCATGGAAATGGATCGGGACGCCGAGTGACTGGCAGATGTCCCAGATCGGGTCCCAGTGGGGGTCCGTGAGGTGCGGCAGCGACCCCGGCATCCGCCCCATGAGGTTCACTCCACGATGGCCGCCCTCCACTGCGCGCTCGACCTCGCTTGCGATATTCTGCGGACTCTGGAGCCAGGGGAGAGCTGCGAGGGGCAAGTAGCGGTCGCTGACCCGGACCCAGTCGGAGAGCGTGTCGTTATAGGCCTGCACGGCCGCCAGCTCGAACTCCGGATCGCCATAGTTGGAGTAGCTACCGCCCGGCGGGTTGGGGAAGAGCACCTCGGCATCGACCCGGTCGATATCCAACGCCTTCAGTCGCTCCCCCGGGTCGAAGGCCATCCGGGGCACTTCCTCCCACCGCTTGGGCCAGTGAGGGAACGGCTCGCCCATAAGGGCTGGGCAGTTGCACACTTGCTCGCCGGGCGGCTTTCCGTAGATGCTCCATCCGTCGACGCGCTCGCCGTCGCGCTCCGATTCGGCGACGTGGGGGATGCGGTCTCCCCATTTGTTGGCCGACATCCGGGAAGTGAAGTCATCCCGGCTGAAGGCTGCGTGCGAATCGGCGCTGATCAGTCCGAACCTGATTTCCATCCTGCTCTCCATTTCCGACGAGTTGCTCATGGAAGGTCAGCTGTCGTTGGTGGAGCTACCCCCCTCCCTCGCCCTCCCCCTCAAGGGGGGAGGGTACAAATCCCCTCCCCCTCGACGGGGGAGGGTTAGGGTGGGGGTGGCCGTAACCCCGATACTCACGACATCGGCCCACTAGCATAAGCCGGCGAGGGGCGACGGGCAAATCTCTGTTGGTTATGCCGTCTCCTCGAAATAATACTGTCCCAACGCTTTCTGGGCCGGCCAATCAGTGAACCCATAGAGGAACGCATCCTCTCCCGACGGGTTCTCGTGGCGGTGCGTCGTCCACGCGGGGAGCTCGATGAAATCCCCCTTCGACCACTCGAAGCGCTCCCCGTCGGCGATCATGACGCCCCGTCCCCTGAAGGCATGGTAGATCACCGTGCTGTTGTGCCGATGGGGCTTGCCCTTGAACCCCGGCGTCAGCATGGTCATCTCGCAAGCGACCGTGGGGAACGTAGGGCCACCGGTGATGGGGTGGCTATATGTCACGGTGTAGCAATCGAAGGGGTCAGGCTCGTCCTCGCTCTCCTTCATCGCCCGGAAGGTCGCGGACACCTGCGTCCACGCATAGCGGAACCCAGGGGGATGTTCCGCCCCGGAGTGGCGAACCCGCGGGCCATCCGGATGCTGGATTTCCCTGTGTGAGGCGAGCCGCAGGTGGCCGCCCAGTATGTCGGCGGAGCGGCCGATGCGGTCATGGCGCACAGGCTCGTAGGGCTCAGGCCAATCCTCGGTCCAGCGAGCGCCAATGGTCGAGTATCGGCCATCCAGGCCATCGAGCCAGAGCACGTAGTCGTCCGACTCGTTGCTGTGACCGTGAAAATTCAGATGGGGCGTCGTGATGAAGTCCCCATCCTCGAGCGGGAAGGGCTCGCCGTCGACGAGCGTGTAGGCGTCGGCTGACCCTTTGATGACGAACCTGGTCGCGCCGGCGCTGTGCCGGTGGGAAATCGCCTGCTCGCCGGGCAAGACGCACTGGACCCCGAGGCGCAGGGGCACGTTCGCCCCCTTCGGGTTCCTCGGATTCACCATGTGCATGACTCGCCTGACTGTACCCCCGAGATCGCCCCCGGAGGTGGCAAGCCTCACAACCTTCGAAGCCCCGATCACAGCGGGCTCGATGTCCGCCCATTTCCAGTGGTACGGCCTGAGATCAGCGGCCTCCGGCGCGTCCAACTGGTTGACACGGATCGCCAGGTTGCGCTCGGTGCAGTAGCTCTGAAGACTATCGAGGTCAGAGATCTCGCTCGTTGCCATAAATCCCTCCTGCCGCCTCCCTCTACGGGGCGGCTTCCTCTTTCAAATAGAAGCCTAGCTTCTGCTTGGCCGGCCAATCGTCGACGGAGAACAGAATCGTGTCGTCGGCCAACGCGTTCTCGTGGTAGTGCCACTTCCACGGCTGAATCGCGAAGATGTCGCCCTTGTGCCACTCCAGCCGCTCGCCCTCGATCACGGTCGCGCCCTCTCCCTCGAACACATGGTAGAAGGCGTTGCTGTTGTGGCGGTGGGCAAGCGTCTTCTGGTGGGCGCCCAGGATCTGGACGTGCCATGCCATGGTGGGCAGGGTCGGTCCGCCATCGACCGGGCTGCGGAACATGCAACGGACGCCGTCGTACGGGTCTCCTTCGACCTCGGACGCGCGCAGCGCTTGGAGCGCTGCCTGCGTGTCGGCCCACGGATAGCGCACAACGGGCAGCGGGAAGACGCTCTCCCCCGATGACTGGCCGAGGCCCAGCGCCTTGACCGCGTAACCTTCGGGCCGGCTGACCTCCTGGTACGGAGAATCGTTCGGCAGCCGATCGTTGATGGACGCGCCCATATAGCCGTTGTCGTAGGCGTCGACGAAGAACGCCGGCTCCGTGCCCTGGTTCCAGTGATCGTGGAAGGTCCAGGACGGGCTGATGACGACGTCCCCTCGCTCCATGGGGAAGGCCTCGAAGTCGCACACGAAGACCGCTCCCGGTGGGGCCTCACACACGAGCCGTGTCTCGCTTCGCATGTTGCGGTGGCCCTGCGTCCGCTCCCCGGGCATGAGGATCTGAACGTTCATCCAGATGGGGAAGCCGCGAGTCTCGATACCGGTGACCGAACGCATACCCGTCATGGCACCGGGCCCCACGGTCACAATCTGTCCCGACTGCATCAAGCCCGCGCGAATGCCCTCCCAACTCCAGTGGGCGGCCGTATTGCCTTTGCGGGGGGGCGCCACGCCTTCGCGGCGAAGTCCCGCGCCGACGAGATGGTATTCCGCGAGGTACTGCTCGAGATCCTCAGTGGTCGTGCCTACGCCCGTCATGGCGCCTCCTTTTTCCCGCTCACCCTCTGCCAGAAGGACGCTGTCGGCGCGATCTGGCTCATGCGCCAGTATAGCCCCATCCCAAAACGCGTGATCGTGTTCCTGGAGCTCGTGATGCTGGGCATCCGGCACTGCGCATCGGACTGTGTTACAGTTATCGAGTGGTGGTGATCGGCGGCCCGCCAGTTAATCGGGATCAGCGGAGTCGTTGGCTCGGCTCCGCCTCTTCCCGCACTTCGCGCTGACCGACCAGTTCCAACTCTCCTACCAAGGAGTCAGCGCGTGTACACCGACAAGAGCTTGACCTGCCGCGATTGCAGCGCGAGTTTCGTGTTTACCACGGGCGAGCAGGAGTTCTTCGCCAGCAAGGGATTCACTAACGAGCCGACGCGGTGCCCGGACTGCCGAAGTGCCAGGAACCGCGAGCGCGGCGGGTATGGCCGGGGATTCGACCGCAGAGAACGGCAAATGTTCGCAGCCGTCTGCTCGAACTGCGGAAAGGAGACAGAGGTCCCCTTCCAGCCAAGGGGCGACCGGCCTGTCTATTGCTCCGAATGTTTCGAGACGCATCGCCCTGGCGGCAGCCCGTCGGATCGTGGCGGTAGCACGCGCTGGTAGCCGGGGCGCCACCACCCTCTGCCCAGTTAGGGGTACAGCGTCACTGGGCCACGACTTCTTACGCATCCCGAGCCCGAAAGGATAGCGGCGGTCAAGAACCACTAGCGACGGAGCAGGACGTGAGGCTGGAACAGACGATCATCATTGCGCTTCCTGTAGAGGAGATTTTCGCCTATGGGAGCGCGCTGCATCAGGCGGCGGAATGGCAGCAGGTCGGAACGAGTGACCAGGCCGCTATGAGCCCCCCCAGCGTAGGCGTCCGCGGCACGGAGTGCCGGCGTGGCCCCAATGGAACCACGGAAGACTGGGAGCTTGAGGTAACGGAATTTGAGCCGAACCGAGTCCTGGGGATTGTGAGTCGGTGTGGCGCCGTCCAAGTCTGCGAGCAGCACGTCCTCGTCACAGATGAGGGCAATACGCGATACACCGTTTCCCTGGAGATGACTGGCTCGAAGCTTGCACCGTCAGTGGTCCAAGCAAGAACTGTGAACGCGCTGATGAACTTCAAATGGCGGCTTGAGGCTGCGAAGGCCGCTCCGTAGCAGGTCAGTTGTGACGGATAGCGCCATTGGGTACATTCCGTCGCTCCCGTAGGGCGGGGGCTTGTCCCCCGCCGTAGCCCCCTGGTTCTCTTGTCGCCCGGCGGGAGGGGACAAGCCCCTCCCCTACCGGACGAAAGGCCATGCACATGCGAAGTGACCATCAGAGATTGAGACTATCCATCGAGCCCGCCATTCAAATGGAAGAAGCGCACGGCGTTGGCGGCCACCATCAGACGGCGGTCCTCCTCGGGCACACCGGCGAAGTTCTGGTCGATCAGGCGGCGCGAGCTCGGCCAGTCGCTCGCGGCGTGCGCGAAATCGCTGCCCCACATCAGCTTCTCCGGGCCAACCGACTCGTGGCGCTCGCGGATCCCCACCGGGTCGGATAGGAATCCCCACAGGCAGTGCTCCCGTATGTACTCGCTGGGTAGGCGCTCGAGCCAGTCGAGCCCGTAAAACTCCTTCGCCAGATACTTGTACCGCTCGTAATGGTCGTCGATCTGCCAAAGGGCGTACTTGAGCCAGCCGATCATCGTCTCTGCCCAGTAGATCTGGAGCCGGGGGAAGCGGTCCCACACGCCCTCGAACGCCATCTGCACCGGCGCGCAGGCAGCGTCGCCACAGAAGCGGAAGAGCCAGTGCCGCATGGGATCGAATCCTCTGTCGGCGTCCCCAGCCCCGTCGCCGCCGGCACCCTTCGTATAGCGGAACGTTGGTTCATCCCGACCGGTCATGCGGGTCGTGCCGCCGCCGGTGTGGTGCGTGACCGCCATGCCCAGATCAAGCGCCGCGGCCCAGAACCTGTCGTCCTCGGGCGTCGGATACCCCTTGCCACTCGGGAACTTGTCGAGGAGGACGCCTTTCAGCCCTGCTCGGGCGCAGTACTCCAGCTCGTTCACAGCGTCGTCGATGCCCGACGTGGGCATAACGCCCATGGCGAGGAGGCGGTCCGGGGCAAAAGCGCAGTACTCGTCGGCCAGATACTCGTTATAGGCGCGGTTCATAGCCAGGTAGGCGTCTGTGTCTCTGGCCCCGCGGATGTAGCCGATGCGTGAGAACATTACCTCGGCGTCAACTCCGTCCTGGTCCTGCTCACGGAGCCGCTGGTCGGGACCGCCGGTCCCCCCGGCGGTCTCGAATCTCGGGACTTGGAGGTGGAGCTCCTCGCGGGGCACGTTCACGCTGCGGGTAAAGCCGATCTTTGCAGGCCGGCGGTCGCCGATGACAATGGCGTCCTCACCCGTCTCCAGCCTGACGACGCGCGGCGCCTGGTCCCGGAACCTGGTTGGCACCCGCTCCCGCCACCGCTCCGGCGACAGGTCCAGGTGCGAATCGGCGGAAATGATGTTGTACTGTCGAGCCATACCGCCTCCTTTCCCGCCTCTATAGCTCGCAAACCGCAGTCCGCAATTCTACTGCTAGCTCCTCGGCGGAAGTGAGTCATGGGTTGCCCTCAAACGCCCGGACGCGTTCAACCAAATCCCTCTCCCATCGCAATGGGAGAGGGGAGGGTGAGGGCGACCCACTACGCAGGCAAGCATCTCCGCTGGTTCAAAGTGCCAACGGAGGAAGTGCCCTCACCTAACCTCTCCCACTGCGGTGGGAGAGGGATGGATTGCCACCGCCGCTCCTTGGCCTCGGACCGCGAGGGTCACGGACTTACGCAATGCCGTATTAGCTCCTCGGCCGCCGGGCGTGGGAGCTACGCGGCTGGCTGGATCAGCAAGTTGCCGTACCGGTCCACGGTCGCCGCGTAGCCCGGATGGATGACCACGGTGGAATCTATCTCGTCGACGACGGCCGGTCCGGTCAGGCGGGCGCCGGCCCCCAGCCGGTAGCGGTCGTACACCGGGCCGTTTATGAAGTCGGGAGCGCTGAAACACACGTCGCGATACTGGCGAATCGCAGCCTCAACCGGCAAGGAGGCGGTCTCCAGCTCGCTGAGGGCAGGCTTCTCCGTCCGTCCCACCGCGGTAACCCGAACGTTGACGAGCTCGACCGGCTCGTCGGGAGCAGCGTGGCCGTACACGCGGCGATGTTCGGCGTGGAACGCTTCTCCGATCAGCGCCTCCGAGCCCGAGGCGATCGTCCCCTCGGGTAAGGGGATCCGCAGCTCGTAGGATTGACCGACGTAGCGGAGGTCAACGGAGCGGAGGAACGTCATTCGCTCGGGAGGCACGCTTTCGCGCGTCAGGAGCGCGCGGCCCCGTTCGGCGAAGTCCTGAGCGATAGCGTTCAGCCGCGGGTAGTCCAGTTCTCCGAGCCGTTGGACTGTCGTCACGACGAAGTCGTGCTCCACGTCGGCGATCAAGAGGCCGAGGGCCGAGGTGACGCCCGGGCTGCGAGGAACGAGCACGCGCGGGATCCTGAGCTGCAGGGCCAGCGCATTCGCGTGCAGCGGCCCCGCGCCGCCAAAGGCGACCATCGTGAATTCCCGCGGATCGTGGCCCCGCTGGGTAGAGACCAGACGAATGGCGCCGACCATGCTGGCGTTGGCGATATCGACGATCCCCGCCGCCGCGTCGATGCATGCAACGCGCAGCTCCTCGGCGATGCGCCCGACCGCGGCACGAGCAGCCTCGACGCTGAGCGGCATCTCACCCCCCAGGAAGTAATACGGGTCCAGGCGACCGAGCATCAGGTTCGCGTCGGTCACCGTGGGCTCGATGCCGCCGCGTCCGTAGCAGGCGGGGCCAGGATCGGCGCCCGCGCTCGTGGGCCCAACGCGCAGCATGCCGCCGGCGTCCACCCAGGCAACGCTCCCGCCGCCGGCGCCGATCTCGACGAGGTCGAGAACGGGGGTCCCGATGGGATAGCCCCGCCCACGGGCGACACCCTGCGCCGGCATGGAGGCCGCGCCGATCTCGAATTCCGGAGCAACCCGCGGGCGACCGTCGCGCACGAGGCTGGCCTTGGCGGTCGTGCCCCCCATATCCAGCGAGATCAGGTCCCGGTATCCAGCGAGCTGCCCCAGGTGGGCGGCGGCGATCACTCCGGCTGCCGGGCCCGACTCGATGATGTACACGGGCTTGTCGCGGGCGGTTTCCGCGGCGAGTACGCCGCCGTTGGACTGCATGACGTGAAAGGTGGGGTGAAGCTCCCGAGCACGCAGGCCCGCGTCGATCTCACCCAGATACGTGTCCACAATCGGTAGGAGGGCCGCGTTCGCGGCCGTGGTACTCGCGCGACGGTACTCGCGGAACTCGGGGAGGACGTCGGACGACAGGCATACGGCGACGTTGGGGCAGCGCGCGCGGAGCAGGTCGCCGGCGCGCCGCTCGTGCAGAGGATACTGGTAGGAGTGGAGAAAACAGATGGCGACCGATTCCACGCCTGCCGCTGCGATCCGGGTCGCTGCCGCTTCGACATCCTCTTCCGTCAGGGGATGGAGCACCTCGCCGCCGGGCCCGAGGCGCTCTCGCACTTCGAAGCACAGGTCGCGGGGAACGATGGGCGGCGGTTTGTCACAGAACAGGTCGAACAGGTCTGGTCGCGTTTGATATGCGATCTCGAGGATGTCGCGAAAGCCGGAAGTCACAAGGAGCGCTGTTCGCGCCGCCTTGCCTTCGATGATGGCGTTCGTGGCGATCGTGGTTGCGTGGACGAGGTGCCCAAGGGCTTCGGGCGCGACCGCGTTCCTCTGCATTGCCCGGTCTACGCCCTGCAGAAACCCGATCGCCGGGTGGGCCGGGGTAGACGGGACCTTGAGGATGCGGATGGCGCCGTCTTCCTCCATGAGGACGACGTCGGTGAACGTGCCGCCGATATCGGCACCAAGCCGAACGCGGGTCATTGGGCGGCGGCGCGCAGTCTCGCGGTCGCCTCGCGGTTGACGGCCAGGCCCGCCTCGTCGAGGACGACGCCGTAGGCCGAGCCCGCTCGCGAGGCCGACACCTTCCCGAGCCGCACGTCCCTGAGGACATCGTCGGGGTCACGCTCCAGGGGCGACCCGTAGCCACCACCGCCGGGCGTCTGGATGCTGATGGCCTCCCCCGGCTTCACGTCGAATGTTGCCTTGGAGCTCAGCTCGACGGCCTCGCCATCAGGCCCGCGAAGGTACCGGGCCAGTCGCGCCGGCAGGCCGCCGAGCAGCCCGTGGGGCGCAAAGCGAGCTCGGTCCGACAGAATCGAAAAGCGCACAGGGTGGTCTGGGAACCAGTAGTCACGCCGAACTCCCAGGCCTCCACGGAAGCGTCCCGCTCCCTCGGAGTCAGCAATGAGTGATACCTGGCGGATCCGAAACGGGTAGCTGAGCTCGATCTCCTCAACCGAAGCGTTCTCGGTGTTATGGATGTGCGTCTGTACCCCGTCCATTCCATCGCGTACGGCGCGTGCCCCTCCGCCGCCGGCCAGCGTCTCGTAGTAGGCGTAATAACCGCCGGCGACCCGCCCCCCGAAGGCGACATTGCAGATGCACCCCTTGCTCCCAGCGGTCACCCGATCCGGCACCGCCTGGGCGAGCGCCTGGAATACGGCCTCGGTCACTCGGAAGCAGACCTCCCAGCCCGCGGCCACCGCGGCCGGGTGCAGTGCATTCACGATCGTCCCCTCTGGCGCCACGACGCGGAAGCTTCGGTAGAAGCCCTCGTTGATGGGGATATCGGGGCTCACCTGAGTTCGCAGCGCATACGCGACGCCCGAATAGCTCATGGAGTAGCTGGCATTCACCGGCGCCAGCCGCTGCTCCGCGGAGCCGGTCAGGTCAACGGTCACACCGTCCTCATCGACGCGGATCGTGACGGCGACTCGGACCGGTTCGTCGGTGATGCCGTCGTTGTCCAGGAAGTCCTCAGCGGCGTACACCCCACGGGGCAAGCGGGCAAGGTCCGCTCGTGTACGCCTGAACGAGTAGGCGATGAGCTCGTCGCAATAGGCCCGGAACCCGTCGCGGCCAAGCTGCTGGATCAGCTCGAGGAGACGCCTCGTGGCCAGGTTGTTGGCTGCCAGCTGCGCTCGGAAGTCACCCAGAGACTCCCTGGGGAGGCGCACGTTGGTCGAAATGAAGCGCATGATGTCGGGATCGAACTCGCCGTTGCGCACGAGCTTCACCGGCGGAATGATGAGCCCTTCCTGGAAAATCTCCGTCGTAACCGCGAGGCTACCGGGCGCACTGCCGCCGATATCGACGTGGTGCGCCACGTTGGCGACGAAGCCGACGAGCTCCTCTCCATCAAGAACGGGGGCAGAAACGGGGGCAGAAACGGGGGCAGAAACGGGGGCAAAAACGGGGGAGATCAGGGCGATG
>CAYQJS010000064.1:25739-26776 GCA_964417895.1 uncultured Chloroflexota bacterium
GGCCCGGCGCGGATGGCGCGGAGGGGGGGCGACGAGGAGCAGGAAGGGGGCGCGGGGCGACGGAGGAAGGGGGGGAGATCAGGGCGATGTCGTTGAGGTGAACGGCGCCCCGATGGGGGTCGTTGAGCACCAGGGCGTCTCCCGGCCCCAGGTTGTTCACCCCATACTCGGCAATCGCACGAGGGACACTGTGTGGCAGCGACCCGAGGTGGGTGGGCTGCCCGAACGCCTGCACAATGAGTCGGACGTCGCGGTCGAAGAAGGCGCAGGAGAAATCGAGGCGCGTCTTGATATTGGTCGAGTAGGCGGCGCGCTGGAGCGCCGCGCTCATCTCGTCCCCGATGGACAGAAGCGCACCCTTGACGACGTCGAGCTTGAGCGGGTCAAACAACCCGACTATGGTACCCGCTCGATGTCGCGCTGAGTAATGGGGCACTTCTTATGGATATCGCCATTGCGTCGGTCGCGTCGTTCCGGTAGTTTCGGCGGGGGCTCTTGTCCCCCGCCGCGTAGCTCTCTACGCGGGCGCGAGGCGGGAGGGGACAAGCCCCTCCCCTGCCGGACGAAAGGCCATGCGCATAGGAACTGGCCCAGTACGAGACGCCTCCGGCCGGGTGCGCCCTCATCTGTTGCGCTCGATCGGCCGCACGGAAGTCGGTAGGGGCGAGGCACGCCTCGCCCGAACCAGGCGGATGATCTTCGCGCTGATGCAGAACCGGCCGGTCAGAAAGCGCGTGCGCCTGGCGGAGTCTCCTATCGCACGCCGGGGAGCTACTTCGTCACCGCGCTGGAATTGGGGCTCGCTTCTGAGTCGGACCCTCGAAAACGGCCGAGACGCCCCCCATCGTCGATCAGCTCCGCACGTCCCACTCGTGGGCGTTCCAGGCCGGGT
Organism: uncultured Chloroflexota bacterium; assembly: GCA_964417895.1. Lineage (GTDB taxonomy): Bacteria > Chloroflexota > UBA6077 > UBA6077 > SHYK01 > CAYQJS01. Next base: position 26,632 of record CAYQJS010000064.1, read on the forward strand.
TCGTGCCGGTGGTACCTCTCGACCGGGTGCTGACGTTGGCGAGACGGTTAGCGAAGGCGTCTGGCGTTCCACTGTAGTAGAGGCCCATCACCGGGAGCTGCTCCGCCACGTGCCGGATGATCCGACCCAGCACGGAGATGCGCTC
>CAYQJS010000065.1:0-26582 GCA_964417895.1 uncultured Chloroflexota bacterium
CGGCGGGGTGGGGTCGAGCTGCGCAGCTACTGGGAGTTGCCCAGGACGGGGGGACCGGTGGCGGCCGAAGAGGCCCGAGTCCAGGTGCGCGAGCGCCTCCAAGAGGCGGTGCGTCTCCAGCTCGTCAGCGACGTGCCGCTCGGCGCTTTTCTGAGCGGCGGGATCGACTCGAGCGCGGTCGTGGGCCTCATGCGGCGGGCGACCAGTGGCGTCATCCGGACGTGCTCGGTGGTCTTTGATGAGGTGAGCTACGACGAGCGGCCCTACGCGCGGGCCGTGGCCGAGGCGCACGGCTGTGAGCACGTTGAGGTCGAAGTGACCGGAGAAGACGTGCGCGATGAGCTGGACGCGGCCATCGGCTCGATGGACCAGCCGACGGTCGACGGCATCAACACCTATCTCGTGTCGCGGGCGGCTCGCCAGAGCGGCTTGACCGTCGCGCTCTCGGGGCTGGGAGGCGACGAGCTGTTCGGTGGCTACCATACGTTCGCTCTGGTGCCACGGGTGTACCGGGCGGCCCGGCTGGCCGGCCTGGTGCCCTTCCTCGCGTCGCCCGCCGCGTCGGCGCTCGGGCGGTGGCCTGTCGGGTCTGGGCCCCACCGTATGAGCGACGCCTTTGTGGGGGAGCCCTCACTCGGGAGGTCCTACCGCGCGGTGCGTGGAGTGTTCGGCCAGGCGGGCGCGCGCGCCCTCCTGAGCCCCGAGCTCGCTGAGGAGCCTTATGGATGCGAGGAAGAGCCCAACGGCTGGCACGAGCTACACCCCTGGGATGAGGTGGCGCGACTCGAGCTGGGCCGCTACATGCGTGACCAACTGCTGCGGGACACGGATGCGATGAGCATGGCTCATTCCCTCGAGGTGCGGGTGCCGCTGCTCGACGAACGGCTGGTCGAGTACGTATTCGGGCTGCCGACGTCGCTGCGCGCCGCCGGGGGCGCGTCCAAGGGACTCCTTCGCGCCGCCGTCGACGACCTCCTCCCGCCCGTTGTCCGAGACCGGACGCGAAAGCAGGGCTTTACGTTCCCGTTCGACGTGTGGTTGCGTGCGCCGCTCGCCCCCCTGTTGGGGGAGGCGCTGGAGAGCGCGGCGAGCAACGCGTCGGTCTTCCGCCGCGGCGCCGTGGAGCGGCTCCGCGCGGACTACCAGGCCGGGCGGGTCCACTGGTCGCGAGTGTGGGCGGTGGCCGTGCTGGAGATGTGGCTTCGCCAGCAGCAGGAGCGCGCCGCCGCGCCGGGGGTCCTTGCCGCGGGTGGAGGGGCGCGGTGATGCGTTTCTGGCTGGCGCGCAAGTGGGCCCTCGGGCTGGGGGGCTTGCTCGCGCTTGTGGCTGGCGCGATGGCAGCCCCATCGGTCGGGGCGGCTGCGCTGGCGAATCTGGCGCGCGCAGAGCTGCTGAAGGCGTCGTCCTGCGCGGCAGACAGACTGGTTTGCCAGCCTCCCCTCTATCCTCCGATGACGTCGACCACGAACCAGGAGGGGATCGAGCGCGCCGCGTCGTGGCTGCGGCAGGCGGTGGAGTGGTCACCGGATCAGTGGGGCGCATACCGAGACCTGGCGGTAGCGGAGTTCGCGCTGGGGCGCCGCGCCGAGGCGGCGGGGTGGCTCGGTGTGCTCCATCAGCACGGCCAGACGGCGGGGCTACAGATCGAAGAGGGGTATGCGGGGCGCCTGATGCGCGGCTCGCTGGCCGCCGAAGCCGGCGACTGGCCCCGGGCGGTCGGGCACTACCGCATGGGCCTCATCCTGGGAGCCGAACGGACGGTGGCGGCCGACGAGGAGGCTTTCTTCGTGGCGCTCGCCTCGCTCCATCGAGAGGAGGCCGAGTCCGGCGCGGATCCGATCCGTTCCGCCTACCTCGCGGGGAAATACTTCGTTCGCGCGGGCGACTGGGCCGCGGGGGCGCACTCGATCGAGCAGGCATTACAGGCGCGGACCCCTTCTTCAGGCCTCGGCGAGGCCGATCTGGCGGGAGCCTATGTCTCCCATGGGTTGGCGCTCGAGGGGCTGGGCCTGGTGGAGCGCGCGGAGGCCCAGTACCAGGAGGCGATTCGGGCGGCGCCGGAGCGCGCCGGGGGCTACGTTCGGATGGCGGAGCTGGCGCGCCGAACCGGGCGCCCGCTGGATGCGCGCCTCGTTGCTGCGCTGGATCAGCTGCAGCCGCGCTTCGTTCTGGGACGGCAAAGCGAGGACGCGAGCCCTCCGATAGCGATTCCGGCGGAGGTTGCGGGGGGATGGCGTCTCGTCGGCTATGACCTCGACGAAGAGGCGCTCGCAGCCGGACCGCCGCTGGAGCTGCTGCTGTGGTGGGAGGGCCCTGCAGGCGCGTCGGCGGAGGGAGAGGGGTGGGTGAAGGCGGGGTCGCGATGGCTGCAACGCCAGCAGGTCACGAATCTCGCGCCCAACGCCGGTTTCGAGTGGGGAACGAGCGCGAGCGGCCTTCCGGAGGGTTTCATCTATGAGGCGTACAGCGGCGGGGTGCTCCCTATCGGAGACTGGGCCCCCCATTTCCAGGGAGTCACCTCGGCGGCTCACGCTGCCGCTATCGAGCGGATCGCGACAGTCGCGTTCGAGCGGCCAGGACGGTCGTCCACTGCCGTCGAGCTGCGCAATGGCTCAAGCAGTGAGCGGACCTTTCGAATGGGCCTCGTCGGGATTCCCGTTCCAGTGGACCCGACCTTGATCTATCTGCAGGCGGGGTGGATCCGCGACTCGGCCCGAGGCGCGCACATCGGGCGAGCCTGCGCGACCGGCCCAACCACCAGCGACCCGTCCTACATAGTCTTTCAGCGCGACGACAATCCCCGGGGGGCATGGGCCCACTGGTCGGCAGCCGCGACGCCCTTGCCCGACAACGAGACGCATCGCTGTGCGCTTTTTCTCTTGAACTACGAGTCCGAGCAGCCGGCCCAGTTTGGCGACATCCTGCTTGCGCGCATCCAACAGCCGTGACAACCAGGGCGTGGTCCGTTGTCTGGTGCGGATCGCGCTCGGCTTACAACAACATCTATTCTAAGTGAGATTTCGGGCGGCTTCGATCTCCTTAATGGCGTCATGCTCCAACGGGTTGAGCACGCGCAGCCCTGCACTGCGGGCCGCGCTGCACATCTCGCGGTCGGCGGAAACCATTACAAGGAACCGCTCCGAGTCCGCCGAAGCAATGGCCAGTGCGGTTGCGACGTGGATAGCGTCGGCTGACCGGAGCCTGTGCTGCTCGATAACCTGGATGGCCTGAGCGCCGACAACGTTATCGAGCGGCCACACAGTAACGAGTTCCTCCAGGTCGCGGCGGACTCGCGCCAGGATCTCGTCGGCCAAGGCATCAGCGAACCGGCCTGACGTCGTGAGCCGATGAACTGCGGAGGTGGCTTCGAGAATCGTGAGAAAGGAAGTGACGAGCCGGTCGGAAGCCGCCGGGTGGCCGAAGATCTCGTCGACAGCGTCGGTGCCCTGCTCCGGCCAATAGCGCTTCACGAGAGCCGATGTGTCCATATAGAAGATGGCCATCTACCATCCGGTCTCCCTCTGTTGCAGGACTGCCTCGCTGAGGGAGATACCCGGGCAAGCATCGGCTATCGCTCGTCTCAGTTGTTCAAGGGTCATACGTGGCTCTCCGTATCGGCCGAGTGCCGCCCTGGCTGCCTTAGCGGCGTCCGCGAGAATGCTCGCGTAGGGGTCAGCATCGAGAGTAGAGAGGGCCACCGCCGTTTTCGCCTTGCGTGCCCGAGGCATATGCACTGCTCCGAGTTTCACACCAGTGATGTTTTCGAGGAGGACCGCGTGGGGCCAGATGCATGCTTGCCCATGGCACACTCTGGGATCAACGGTGATCCGGTCGCCCGTGCGTCCATCTGCTGTTTCGCGGTCAAGTGAATCATACGGGAAGGATTGCGACGGTTGGAGAATGGGACCTCCGGCGCCTTGGGTGGCCGAGCCCACGCTGCTTTTTCATTGTCGGGATTCCTTGGCCCGCGGTCGGGGGTCAAGCAGGCGCGTGCCCTGCTTCTGAAGCATGGGGTCCTGTTGGCGGGGTCGCTGACCCGGACGGGTAGGATGGAGCGTTTCAATCGACTATTCAGCCGGGCGCTCGGTCCGGCGACGCGGGACTGTCCCGAACGCGCCAGGTGCTCTGAGCGACATCCCTCATGACTACGAATAAGCCTGGCCATTCAGTGTCAGCAAACTGCCCCAGCGCCCGCATGATACGTTGGTGGATCTTGTCTCGGTTCGGTCGACGTAGCCGGATGATCAGAATCCCATGATGGGGACCCGGGAGCTTCTATCCGCTGGGCTTCCAAAGGCGCTGACAGCTGCGTTGTCTTGGCGCGGGAGGACGCGCCGCGCTTGACGAGTTGCTACGTGGTGCAGCGGATGCGAACCGCGCTTTGACCGGGAATATTCGGGAATATTGTCGTGGCATTGGCATCGGCAAAAAACTTCGCCGATGCCACTAATGGCGGCAGCCAACGATGCGCATTGTCACTCCGCTACAATAGAACAAACTGATTAGAACAAGGGTCTGAGCACTGGCGGAGGACGGCGAGGAGGTCTCATGGAACAGGAATTCAATGAACCGAAGTTTGAGGAGTTGGTGCTGTATTTTGCGCAGAGGTGTGTGGATGATCCTAGATTCGGAGTTACCAAGCTAAATAAGCTTTTATTCTTTGCAGACTTCATCGCCTATGCGAACGGAGGGCAGTCGATTACCGGCTCTGAGTATGTAGCACTCAAACTCGGGCCGGTTCCCGCGAATGCTCAGGATGTCCGATGGCGAATGCAGCACGAGGGGCGAATCGCCATTGAGACGCGAGGGTGGCAGCAGCGGATTGTCGCACTCAAGGAACCAGACCTAGGGCATTTTTCTCCTCAAGACATCGCGACAGCAGATCACGTCTGCAACGAGCTTGAAAAGTTCAATGCAACTCAGGTAAGCGATCTTTCTCACGCCTTCCTGGGCTGGCGCGCTGCCTATGCGGAATCGCTAGCTACCGGCCGGCAAGTTCGGATTCCCTATAGCACAGTCCTTGTGTCCAATGAGCCGCTAGACGACTTCGAGAGGGCGCGAATCGAAGAACTTGCCAAGCAGTATGAATGGACATACTGATCCGCATATCCCACGGGACATAATCGAGACTAAGACTTTCGGACGGATGGCGGCTGACATCCAGCCAAATAGGAGCATCTTCGACCAGTGGGTAGAGGGAGTGATCTTCGAAATTGCTCGTATCCCGGAGGAGTTTCCTGGCCTAGGACGCATTCGACGGGCAATCCGTCGAAGGAATCCGAGGCTCTGGATCATCTTCTGTTATGACGAGCACCGAGTGGCCCTAATACACGTTGAGCAGGACGAGCAAACTGGCTGAGCGCCGGGGATCTGGCTCCGGGCCCACCGGCTCGATGCTGCCCTCAGCAGGCTCAGTGCGCACCGGCGGTTGGGGGCTCCGCTCCCGATAGAAACGGGCCCGGCTGACGCCCAGGGTTTCACACGCATGCTGCACCCCCACGGTGGAGGCAAGCGTCGTGGCAGCCTCCATCAGGATGTCGGGTGCTCGGCGGTGAGGGACGTCAGCCCCAAGAGCGCCGAGACTTTTTTTTGAATGTCGATGACGGTTTCGGCCGCAGCCAGCTTCTGGGTCAGCCGCTCGTTCTCTTGGCGCAGCCGCGCTAACTCCTGCTCGCCGGCCGCCCGGGCCGGACGCCCCCGACGTTGGGGGGCGAGGGCAGCGAGGAGACCACGATCCCGTTGCCCTCGCCAATGCGTCAGATGGGAGGAATAGAGTCCTTCGCGGCGCAACAGCGCCCCGAGTTGCCCGGGCTCGCAGGCGTCGGCCTCCCGCAGGATGCGCACCTTGTAGGCCGCCGTGAACTGCCGGCGACCGACGCGCTCGACAACCTCCGGATTCGGTGGGCTCGTCTGCAGGTCCGCGGCGGCGGACGCGATCATGGTCCCATTGGATGTCGTCACGATCCTCGTTCCTTCTCCGCCCTCTACAGTATTTTTCGAAGCTCCTGTGTCTCACTCATTATTGGCAGAGAGGGCTTCGCCTGGCCACCGAAGTAGGTCTCGTCAACTTCGACCACGCCGGCCAGCTTGTCCGGGCGCCGTTGGAGGGACTCGCCATAAGGAAGGGTGTGGAGGGACTCGCCATAAGGAAGGGTGTGGAGGGACTCGCCATAAGGAAGGGTGTGGAGGGCTAGACCCGATGAAGATCGCCCAGCCCACCACCATTTCGGAGCAGACTGGGCGCGAGTTGATTGACAGCCCTCAGTACTGTGTTGACGCCATACGAGCCGTTGGCCCACCTCTGAAGGTGCACGACACGGACTACCTCAACGAGCTTATCGACCTCGTCGACGACGTTAGGGCAAAGCTTGGGCGAAGAAAAACGAGCACACTTACCCGCCGAGCCGCGATCAAGTCTTCAGCGGCCCGCTCCGGGAGTTCCGCAATTCGCTCGCCCGCGGCCCGGATTGGCCGTCCCGGAGGCGAGGGTTCTGCACGTCGGACCGGTTGAAAGAGATCGCGCTCAGCCCTAGCGTCCTGGATCGCTGCCCAATGAATCATAGGGGACAGACGGCGGCAGGTTTGGTGATTGGGGCCTGCGGGGCGTCGCGTGGTCAGACGCATCGTGCTTGTTGGGCGCCGCACGGCACGCGGCCGCGTGGTCCGGTGTCGCGCAGGCGCTGGCCATGAAAGAGATTGTGTTTCTGGTGGGATCGCTGAATCAGACGGGCGGGATGGAGCGGTTCAATCGGCTGTTCAGCCGGGCGCTCGGGGAGTACTGCAGTCTGCACGACTATCGTCTAACGGTGCTAGCGCTGGCGGACCGCGCTGTTTCCGAGGAATCGGCGCACGCGCCGGATCTGCGCTGCTTTGGGGGGAGCCGAGCGCGTTTCGCGCGCGCCGCGTTGAGGGCGGCGTTGGGTTCGGATCTCCTGGTGATCGGCCTCTCGAATTTCCTGCCTCTGGCGCTGCCATTGATTGGCGTGGCACGCGTGCGGCGGCGGCCCAAGATCACCCTGGTGCTCTTCGGCATCGAAGCCTGGGTGCGGTGGGGCTGGTTGAGCCGCCTTGCAGGGCGATCGCTCAATCGCTTGGTGTCGATTAGCCAACACACGGCCGACAGATGCGTGGAGGCCAACGATCTCAGGCACGTGCCAGTAGATGTCTGTGCGATCCCGCTGGATCCGTCCTTCCAGCCCTACCTCGACTCGCCTGCTTCGATGGAAGAGGCTCACGAGCCAGCCCTACTCACGGTTACGCGCCTGGGGAGCTTGGGAGAGTACAAGGGTGTGGATACCGTGATCCACGCGCTCCCGGCGATCCAAGAGTCCTGCCCCGGGGCCCGCTACGTGGTGATCGGCGACGGCGACCTGGTGCCGGACCTGAGAGCTCTCGCGGAGCGCCTGGGCGTTGGTGGAGCGGTCGAGTTCCGCGGGAACGTGAGCGACGAGGATCTGGTCCGGGCGTACCGGGATTGTTCCGTGTTCGTCATGCCCAGCGCCGGTGAGGGGTTCGGCATTGTCTACGTGGAGGCGATGGCCTTCGGCCGGCCGGCCGTGGCGGCCAGCGCTGGAGGGGCGCCGGAGGTCGTCAGCGAGGGCGTCACTGGCCTGCTCGTGCCGTACGGCGACGTGGAGGCGCTGGCCGACGTGCTGACGCGTTTGCTTCGCGACCCTGGCCTTCGCCAATCGATGGGTGCTGCGGGGCAAGCCCGTGTGGCTGAATTGTTTACGTATGATCGGTTTCGAGCGCGTGTTTGGGAAAGCGTCGACTCGGTCCTCCGGCCGCGCGGGCGCTTGAGGCCTACGGGGCCCTGGTGAATAACCGGTCCAGGTGCTGGCCGAGCTCGGAAGTGCAGTGAATTGATGACAAACAGAGGAGCGAAAAATGGCGAGCTCGTATGTGGTGACAGGAATGCTGAGCAAAGGGCGCGTCGTACGACTGGATGTGCCTGTGCCGCTCGACGATATCAGAGTCAGGGTGAGCATCGAGCCGCTGGCGGCCGGGGCTGCCCGGCCCTACATTCATGTCATCACCGAGATTCGTCGGCGCCAGACCGCTCGCGGGCACGTTGCGCCCCCTCGCGAGGAGGTCGACCGCCTCGTTGGCAATGAACGGGATAGTTGGAGAACTTGACGGGTGCGGATCTATCTCGACATCGCCCCGTGGCTTGCAGAAGCTGTGAAGCTCAGCGACATCACCCCTCGGAGCTGTCCAAGCGTGTCTGCCGGCTCGAACGGATGCCGCGGAACTGAATCGCATGGGCGGGGTTTCACAGTTTCTGACATGGTTCGGTTATGAGGCCTGGTTCGCGCGCGTTGTGCTGTGCGGGATTCTAAACGCGGTGGCCGGTCGGGCGGTGAGGCCGAGTCATCAGAGCTACGCGGGCTGATGCGACTGGAGGCCGTCTGACGCTGCCCAGCCGCCGAGAGTTGGCAGCTTGCTTCGCGGCCTACCGCGGCGCCCTCGCCGCCCGGGCCTGGAACCGCTTGCCGCGTCTCCCAGGGCTACCGCTGACCGCGGCTAGCACGGTTGGCCTTGCCGGCGTCAACATGATCACCGGGGTGCTGCTCGCCAGGGAGCTGGGCCCCGAGGCGCGGGGGGAGCTGGCCATCGCGATTCTCTGGCCGGCCTGTTTTCAGACGGTCGCCGCCTTTGGCCTGCCGCAGGCGATTGCGTTTTTTTCGGGCAGACATCGAGATGATCCGAGCGGCGTTGCCACCGCGGCCCTGGGCTTGGGCATCGTGCAGGCGTGCGTGGTCGCCGCCGCCGGTTGGTTGCTGCTGCCGACAGTCCTGCAGTCGCAGCCGGTGAGCGTGCTCGCGATGAGCCGGGTGTACCTGCTGGCGACCGCCGTCGACTTCCTCGGCGGGTACGGGGCCTTCATGGTCCTCGGCGTCGCGCGACTTCATCTGTGGAATGCTATGCGAGCTCTTGGCCCCTGCTCTTACCTCCTCGGTCTGCTGTTGTTACTGCAAGCCGGGGCGCTGGATGGCCCGAACGTCGTGCGCGTGTTGCTGGTCAGTGCCGGCATCCAGGCGACGCTCCAGCTGGGGGTGCTGACGCGGCTGGCTGGCCTCCGGCGCGAGGTGGACGCCCAGCTCATTCGCAGCATTCTCGCGAACGGCGGCAGAACCTGGCCTGAGTCGTTAGGGTTCCTCCTCCGCGGACGCATAGACCAGCTGCTCATGAGTCTTCTCCTCCAACCTCTGGACCTCGGGCTCTACGCCGTCGCTTTCGGCTGGGCCACAGGCGCCGGGCTCATCGGTTCGGCGATTGGCCCGGTAGCGTTCGCGCGCACCGCTTCGAGCAGGAGCGCGTCGGAAGCCTCAGGGCACTTCAGGGCCGCGTTCCAGCTCAGCTTGCTGGTGAACGGCGCTACCGGCGCGCTCCTGCTGGCCGCAACGCCAGCGGCAGTATTGCTTCTCTTCGGGGACGATTTCGGGCCCGCGATCCCGGCCGCCGGCGTACTGGTGGTGGCGAGCGCGCTGAACGGCATCAGGTTAGCTCTCGCCGACGGCCTGCGGGGTCTTGGCCGGCCGAGCGTGCCAAGCGTCGCCGAGTGGATGGCCCTGGCCGTGACTGTCTGCGCGCTCCCGCCGTTGCTGTCGACGCTGGGTATTCTCGGGGCAGCGTTCGCCGCTTGCCTTGGCTCCGCGTCGGCGCTCGCCGTCCTCGCGCACAGCTCGCGGTCCGCGCTGCGACGCCCATCCGCTTCAGGAGCCGTCTAGATACCGTGGTCCAGGCCATGTTCAGCGATACAGCCCGGGAGTTCGCCGAGACCATTGACGCGTCGATCGCGGCGCGGACGTACACGCGCGGCGAGTTGTTCGTTCGGGCAGTGCAGCGCGCGGTTCGGCCCCACGGGCAAGTGCTTGACTACGGCTGTGGCCCCGGTCGACTGGCCCACCTCATCGCGGAGCAGGGGTACCGAGTGCACGGCCTCGACCCGTCCCCCGCAATGATCGCCGAGGCGGTCAGGCAGGATATCGACGGGCTAGGGGTACTGTTCGAGGTCGGCGGAGGTGGGGAGGCGCGCAGGGGCGGCGGTTACGACGGGATCGTGTGCTCGAGCGTCATCGAGTACGTCCCCGACCCTGAGGGTCTCTTGGAGGAGTTTCGCCGATGGCTCCGCCCCGAGGGCGCCCTTATCATCAGCTTCGCGAATCGCGTGAGCCTCTGGCGCAGGTATGCGCAGTGGCGATTCGGCCAGACGGCGCCCCATTACAGGTTCCAGTGCAACGTGTACACGGCCAGGGCGTTCCTGGCTCTGTTGGAACGAGCAGGTTTCTCAGTCACTTCCGCGCCGGTCTTCTTCGAGGTGCCTCCGCTCGACAAGCGACCGTATCTCGCCTTCCTTAGCCGCTCGCCGTTGATCGGAACGCTCGGGCTCGTCGTTTCGCAACGCCTGTAGCTCGGCACATGGGGACCACCCCACGTTGCGTCTTTCCAATCTGATCGTCGCGGTGAGAGGCACAGGAGCGATCCGGTCCGGGATAACGCGCGCGCTTGACGAGTTGCTACACTACGAATCAGGGCCTAGGAACAGACCTGAATGAGCGTGACCACTCAGGGTTCTGAGAAGGCCTCTTTTGGGGGATAATTCTGGATTTAACATACCCACGGGTGGGAGCTAGCGTTGTCGTGGGTGCAGCCGCGCCACGTGCCTCCGGCACCATACGTTTGTCAATACAACTGTGTGGCCGACGTGCTACACTTGTTCTAAAGAGGAGAGCGGGAGAGGGAGCGGCGATGGACGAGTACAAGCCGCAATACGACTCAGCGAAGCTCAAGGAACTGATCGTTTATATCGCGCACCAGTCGCGGGACGATCCGATGTTCGGGGCGGTAAAGCTCAACAAGATTCTGTACTACGCCGACTTCTACGCCTATCGTACTCTGGGCGAACCGATCTCGGGCGCGGAGTACCAGCGGCTACCGGAAGGGCCAGCGCCCCGCTCGCTGTTGACCGCCCGCCACGATCTTCTCGCAGATGGGGCTATCGAGATCGAGCACCGTCAGGCGTTCAATCATGTCCAGCAGCGCGTGGTTCCCAAGCGGGCGGCTCGGCCTGGCGTCCTGAGCGAGCGGGAAATGGCTCTCGTGGATGAAGTCATCACAGCTCTACGATTCATGAATGCCCGTCAGGTCAGTGACATGTCGCACGAGGAACTGGGATGGCGGCTCGTGGGCGACTATGAGACGATCCCGTACCCAACGGCGTTTCTCTCCGCGGAGCCACTGACACAGGATCAGATTGAGCGCGGCCTAGAAGTGGCGAGAAAGCACGAACTCGTTGGACGATAGCTCGGCACCTTGGAGTCTCGTTGAAGGCGAGTACTTCAAGGAACAGGCTGCCGAGTATGCCGGCTCGATCCGCAGATGGGATGAGATTTCCATGGCTATCACTTTTGGCGTTGCGAGAAACCCGCTGGTTGGCCAGGGGTACCCTGGAGTACCGGGGTTCTTCTCTATCCCAATCGCATCGGACCCACCGCTCATCCTGCACTACTTTGCGGATATGCAAACGCGCCAAATCACGCTGCTAGAGCTGAATCTGACGTGACCGCGGTGGCAGCAATGGCCGACGCGGGCGGGCAGACATCAAGAAATTGCCTAAGCAGCGGGGTTCTAGATTTCCCTCTATCCGCTGAGCCCCGAGGACGCACTACGCGGGTTGCTCCAACACCTCCGCCGGATAAGCCAACTGCCGATAAGTCATCGAAGAATCCCGGGCCGAAACCCTTTCCTTGAGTCATTGGTAGGTCAGTCGTTTTCCCGCTGCATTGGGGATTGTGAGTGCTGCACGATCAGAATCGCGCATCTTCCGCGTGCTGTGATTACGCTTTTGTGGGGTTAAACAGAGCACCCGGGCAAAGACGGTCGGTCCCTAACCCACACAGACACCTCCTCCGTCGAGACTGGGCTCACGCTTATGCCGAGGCGAATGAGAATCACCTCGGGTATCCGAGCTCCGATGTGAGGGCGCAGCTAATGCAATGTGCCGCCAAGCTGGTTGAAAGCAGTGACGAAGATGCGAAGGGTGTTGATTGCTGTCAGGATGAACTCGCCTATGTACGGAAGTCGCCAACGCCTGCGGTTAGTACCGGTGGGCGTTCAGAGGGACGGCCATGAGCCGTGACAGGATAACGAAGAAGTCCTTTGCCTCCCTTGTCGGGGGCGGCCCAGCGGTTTCGTCGTTGCGGGTTGAGAATCCCTCCGCTCAAACAACGGAGGTCTTGATCGAGGCCTGGGGCTCGCGACTCTTCTTGTTACCCGGGCGCCAGTACGTACTCGTAGCTGAGGGGGTACAGGATCCCACCAACGGGATTACCGCCGAATTGGGCGAGCCCCTCACGCTCTGGCCGGCAGGACGGAAAGCAAACTTTATCGTCCGGGATGACGGGAACTTGGTCTGGGACGATGAACAGCCAAGCCAAGTGATTCAAGATCTGAAGCATCCGTCAGTCCTCCGAGCCCTGCGTTGGTTAAAGGACGAATCCAGTTCTCGCGTTGGGAACATCGCTGGGGACGAGTTTCGCACCCGTATCGAGCGTAGGCAAGGCGAGGATCAGATCAGAGCGGATATCGACCTGTTATTAGTCGAGCAGGGGGTAGTGTCGGTAACTGACAACGCTGTGTCTCTAACGGAATGGGGCCGTGCTTTCCTAGAAGGGAGGATAGTCCCTTCGTTGGCCATGTGACCCACGGATTAACGGAGGTGTTTGGACTACATGACAGCTATTCTGCAAGTCCGCAAGAACTCAAAGAGCACTGGACGGAGGTCAGTCCACTCCTGTGGATTCGCGACGAGCACGACTACGAGCTAGCCGTGGAACGCCTCAATTGTCTTTTGGATGAGGTCGGAACTGACGAGCAGCACCCGCTGTATACCCTGTTAGACACTCTGGGGACGCTCGTGCATGCCTATGAAGAGCAACATCATCCCATGCCCGAATGCAGTGGAGTGGATGTCCTCCGATTCCTTATGGAAGAGCATGGCCTGACCCAGTCAGACCTGCAGGAAGTCGGCTCACAAGGTGTTGTTTCAGATACTCTCAGGGGCAAGCGCGCGCTCAATGTCAGGCAGATTCGCGCCCTGGCAGAGCGGTTCCGGGTGTCGCCCGCCGTGTTCGTCTAAACAACCCAGCAGGAAACACGTGTCCTGCGCAGCCGGACCTTCCGCGCGAGGCCTCCTCATTAACCGGCGCTGACGGGGTTGGTGCTGAGAGATGGGGGGGCTGGCCCGCGGTCGGTAGTTACAGCGCTTCTGAGGGCACGGGTCGCGCCGCTACGGTGGAATGGAGGGCTTTACAACCTGTCTGAACGATGCAGACTAGGGGTGTTCTTCTCGCACCCCACGCAGCACCACTCCGTGCTCTTCCGGTGCCTCGCTGAGCGCCCTGATCTTCAGGTCAGCGTCTACTATTACGACCCCGGGTCATACGGTCAGGGTTCGCTTCCGCGCATGTTCGATCAGGATATGGGCACCGATGAGGCCTGGGATGTCGACCTGTTATCAGGTACCTACAGTACCGTGCTATCAAACCCGCTACGCGGGAAGTCCGTCAGCCCTCTCCGTCAGTTCAATCCGGCAGTTCCTTCAATCGTGTTGCGTGAGCGGTTTGACGTCGTTTTCCTGTGTGGTTATGCCAGCCCGTCAAACTGGCTGGCGATGCTTGCCGCCAGATCGTCAGGGGCGCGCATCATTTATCAGTCGGACACCAGTATCCTGGACGAGAGACGGAAACACAGGCGGTGGCCGCATAGGGCTCTGCGCAAGCTCTTCCTTCAGCAGGTGGATACGTTCCTTCCCATCGGGGACAAGAATCGAGACGCATATCTCGCGTTCGGCATGGACCCGAAGCGGATGGTCTGGTGCCCATACCCGGTCGACTCAAGGAGGTTCGAGCGTGCACAGAACGATCCTGCCCTGTGTCAGTCCCTGAGCAGTCTGAGGGCGCGATACGGAATTCCCGAGGATGCGTATGTCGTTGCGTTCTCGGGCAAGCTCATTCCTCGCAAGCGGCCGGACGACCTTGTAGCCGCTCTGAGGCAACTTGGGAGATCCGATGTGCATGCTCTGCTGATCGGTACTGGCCCCCTCGAAACGTCAATGAGCGAGTCGCTGAGAGTCGATGACAACGTACATATCACGGGATTCGTCAATCAGAGCATGATCCCCTACCACTTGATGCTCGCCGACGTGGCCGTTGTCCCCTCCGAGTGGGACCCGCATCCGTTGGTGACAACGGAATTCGCCGTGTGCGGGATTCCGCTGGTCGTCAGCGACTGCGTCGGTGTCTGGGGCGATCATGATGTTTTGCGGCCGGGCGAGAACGGGTTTGTCTATCCATGTGGGAATGCATCCGAGTTGGCGCGCTGCGTGGGCACGCTGCTGGATGATGCCGATCTCCGGGCTCGCATGAAGAGGAGGTCCCGCGAGCTGGGCACTGCCCACTCGGCGGAGCGGGCCGCCGAGATAATCGGGGGCGTGGTGACGCGGTCTCTGGCAAGATAGCGGCAGTGTGACTTGCTTGTGAATGCTATCGGAAATCTATGGGGATATTGCGAGGCAACCGCCGGTCGCGCCGATGGCTTAGAGAGACGAAAAGGAGCTTCGTGAAACGCGTGAACGTTGGATGTGGTCAGACCGCGACTGAGGGTTGGTACAACTACGACAATTCAATGAGCATACGCTTGTCCAAACACCGATTCCTCGTTTTGACGCTGAATAAGCTCGGGCTGTTAGGAGAATCCCAGAAACAGTTCGTTCTCTACGCGGCGGTCCACGGTATTAGGTGGGCAGATGTGAGGAGGCACATCCCTATGAACGATAATTCGGTAGCAGTCCTCTACGCATCCCATGTTGTGGAGCATCTGGACCCGGAAGAAACGAGAGGGTTGCTTCAGGAAGCGAAGCGCGTCCTGGCCCCAGGTGGAATCATCCGCGTCGTCGTACCAGACCTGAAAAAGCTCGTTGATTCGTATATTGTCGAAGGAGACGCAGACTCTTTCCTCGAAAAGACTCTCTTGGCGCGGCCGAGGGCGCATACAGCGCTCGATAAGCTGAAGCATGCGATCGCTGGAGATAGGCATCATCTGTGGATGTATGACGGGCCATCGATGATTCGCTTGCTTTCTCGTATGGGATTCCGGGAGCCACAAATACTAGAGCCCGGTTCGACTTCCATCCCCGATCCAGTCGGACTCAACTTGTACGAACGTGCCGAAGAGAGCGTTTACGTGGAGGCTTGCAAGTAAGCGCGGCCCGGGCATTCGCTCAGATCACCGATGCCGTGATCTCACGGGGACGCCTCGTGCGCGGCAAGGTTGACGCGCGCCGTTGCCGCGAGCGGCCGAATCTGATCACGGGTGTGGCCCGGGTCGACTCGCCCGCCCTTCGCCGCGCAGGACGACCGAGTTCACGGTGTCGATCTATCCCCAGCGACGATCGCGGAGGCCATGAGCCAGCCTCTCGACGATCCAGAGAGGTCATGTTCGAGGTTGGCCACGGCGATGAGCGGATGCGAGCTACGATGGGACTGTGTACTCCAGTGCAATCGAGTTTGCCTCTGGCAGATTTCCACCGGTGCCCTCCGGCCCGGGGGCCCTCATCATCAGCTCTGCGAACCGGGCGAGCCTGTGGCGCAGGTACGCGCAGCGGCGATTCGGCGCCACCGCCCTTACTGCGCGTTTAAGTGCAACGTTTCCGCCGCCGGGCGTTCCTGGACTGTTGAAGCGAGCAGGCTTTCAACCGTTTCCGCACCCGAGTTCTTCGGGGTGCCTCCACTCGACAAGCGGGCGGTACCCGGCGTTCCTGAGGCGCTCCCCTTTCGTGGAAACGCTCGGGCTTGTCGTTTTCCAGTGCGGCTGAGGGACGCGAATTTCCTAACGATGCGTCCATTTCAACCGTCGGGGCGGCTACGCTCGTGATGTGCCGGCCCACGAGGAGTATGAGTGAGGAGCGTCGAATAGATGAGAGCTACTCCGCAGGAATTGGACAGCACTGGGCGTAAGGCAGCAGCCCCTCCTGTGGATTCGCGGTGGCACGATCGGTCCGGCCGCTACCAGGATATCGCTATGCTGGTGCTGCGAGAGAACTGGGTCGGCGCCACGGGCTGGTCAGCATTTAACGCCTTTCTGCGTAACGGCGTCCAAGTGAACTCTATCTCCGAAGGCGACTACGTGCCGCAGCTCTGGCGCACGCTTCCGATGCGGCTTCTGGGGAAGGGCGTTCGACCCTTCGCAGTCCGTGAGTTCAACCGCGCTCTGCTGCGAGAGGCTGAGTTGACCCAGCCGCACCTGTTCCTCGCGGTCAAAGGGCCCTACGTCCAGGTGGAGACGCTCCGCTCGATGCGGCGCATGGGCGTGAGGCTCTACTGCTTCTACCCGGACGTTTCTACTATCGCGCACGGCCACTATTTGCCACGGGCGCTTAAAGAGTATGACTGGATATTCACCACGAAGTCGTTCGGCCCAAAGGACCTTAAAGATCTGCTTGGCATCGAGAACAGCAGCTACCTCCCTCACGCTTTCGCGCCCGAGCTCAACTCTCCTCGGCCGCTCAGTCCCGAGGCGATTCAACGATATGGGTGCGATGTGTCATTTATCGGCACCTGGAGCCCGAAGAAACAGCGCATCCTCGAAGAGTTAGTGGCGCGGCGCCCCTCCCTTAACTTGAGGATCTGGGGCGATTACTGGTCCAACCTGCCTCCTGGGTCGCCGCTTCGCCCCCACGCCGCGCTCCGGCACGTTTTCGGCGTCGAGTACGTAACGGCTGTGCGGTGCTCAAAAATCAGCCTGGGGCTACTGAGCGAGATTGTCGCCGGCGCTTCATCTGGTGATTTGATTACCTCGCGCACCTTTCACATACCGGCCGCCGGCGGACTGTTGCTCCACGAACGAACGCAGGACTTGTTGCAGCTCTTCCGAGAGGACGAGAGCTGCGTGTGCTTCGACGGAGTCGAAGAACTGGCGCAGAAGATCGACCTCCTTCTAGCAGACGAGGCGAGGCGAACGTCCATCGCTGGGCGGGGTCGCGAGGTCGTGGAGGAAGCTCATAGCTGGGACCACCGGGCAAGAACCATTCTTGACCACTATCTGCACTCGTAGTGCAGTTGAGAGTTCGGTGCGGCGGCCGACCGTCGTGCGCCGAGAGGCTACCGCCCGATCCTGGGGGCCCATTGCCGAGTAACCTCTACAGCTGGTCCGGTGCTCAAGGCACGAAACAGGCCGAGCTGAATGGGGAAAGCGAGTGGGATGTCATGGGCCCTTGCAGGAGCTGGGCGCATGCGATGCGATTCGCGTCCTGAACGAGAGCGCGTCGCCTCCCGAGCTTAGGGTGGGGCTGGCGGCACGAAGGGGAACGGGTGCACGTATGAATGGCGAGACGTTAGTGCCCCACAATGGTAGCGGGGCGTCGGTCCCGGCATTGCGGTTCAATGGCTACCTCAGTCTGGCGGGTATTAGCTTCGTGCTGGCCGCGGCGGTGGCCGGGACTGCCGCAGTGCTGAGCCCACTGGATTCGCTTGACTTCGAGCTGGCGCGGTTCGATGCCAGCATCTGGCTCCTGGGTGCGCTTGGCCTCGCCGGCCT
This sequence comes from uncultured Chloroflexota bacterium, assembly GCA_964417895.1. GTDB lineage: Bacteria > Chloroflexota > UBA6077 > UBA6077 > SHYK01 > CAYQJS01. Next base: position 17,599 of record CAYQJS010000065.1, read on the forward strand.
GATAACACGGCTCCGGAGGGGTCGGCCGGATCCCTTCGAACCCTGCGTGTGGCTCACGCTCAGCTACCTGGTTACGTTTGTTTTCGCTGGCTTCGTTCTCTCTAGGGAGCCCCACCGCTGGCACCCGGCGCTGGACCTCCAACGGCTCACCGATGGTGCCTGGATCGTCGCTCTCGGGCTCGGCGCCTACTGGCTTGGCTATCTCGTCTCGCCGCTTGCGCGCTCGCCGCACGTGATCCGAGTTCTGGCGGCGGCGGATATCCGGTTCGCTACCCTCAGGCTCGAGCTCGTCCCCGCCCTGTATTTGGTCGGGCTGGGTACGCGCCTTTACATGTTCCAGGCGGGGCTCTACGGGTATTTAAACGACCGATCCGCCTATTTCGAGGCACTTGGTGCGTTGCAGCTGCTGAGTTACCTGGAGGGCTGCACGCGTTACGCTTTGGTGCTTGCAGCGATTGCGCTGTTTCGAGGTAAGCAGCCCAGATGGCTGTCCGTGTTTTTTGGTGGAATGCTTGGCACAGAGTTGTTCTTCGGGATGATGTCTGGTGTCAAGGGGTTGGTATTCGTTAATTTTCTTTTGCTTGGAATGGCATTCTGGTACGTGAAGCAAAAAATACCGGTAACGCTGGTCGTAGTGGCTTTGGCGACGGCATTTTTTGTATTTCCCGTCAACTACGGTTATCGGGTCGCCCGTGTTGAGGAGGAGTTCAACACCAGGAGCTTCTTGAATGCCGCGGCGGTCCTTGCGGATTTAGCGTCGGACTTCGTCTCGGGGGAGATCGGCAAGGACCTCCCTGTCGACGACATTCTCGGGGCGAACATCAAATTCGCGCTGGAGCGGGTCGAACTATTACAGAATGTATCTCTGGCGGTGGCTTTAACCCCAGAGCCGAACGAGTTCTTGTCAGGCCGGTACTATTTCATCTTGCCTTTATTGGCGGTGGTGCCGCGGGCGGCTTGGCCGGAGAAGCCAGTGTTGGACTCAGGGCGCCAGTTCGCGTTGCAGTACTGGGGAGTGCCTGAGAGCATGGTGATGCAGGCAACGGCTCCTACGAACATCGGGGATCTCTACATCAACTTCGGTGCCGCCGCGGTCGCCGTTGGGATGTTACTGTTGGGTGTGGTGGGCGCGGGCTTCTATAGGCTAGTGGCGCACCGGCCCGGCGACGGGTCGATTTTCCTGTACGCCGTCGGGTTTCTCGCGCTGACAAACTACGAAGGCGATTTCTCCATGGTTGTCCTGAACTTCACTCGGCATTGTCTCGTCGGCCTGCTTGTTGCCGGCGTCGTTTTCCGACGAGCGCACCGCCTACCCGGGGTGATCGTGAAGGAGCAGCTCGCGCCGCCCGAAGCTACCGCCGTCTCAACCAGCGGAGCGGGGTCTGGAGTGGGCTCAGGGATCGGGCTCGATAGGCTGCCGAGGTCGCGATGAGGATCGTGGTCAACGCGGTTTCGGCAATCAGCGGGGGTGGTGTGGCCTATCTGCGCAATCTGCTGCCGGCGCTCGGAGCGTTGGACCCCACAAATGAGTACGTGGTCCTCGGCAGCCCCTGGCAAGATTTCTGGGGTTTCCCCCTGGCTGGGAATTTCCGACTATGTTTCGCGCCATTGCCCGGAGCGCGATCGCTCTGGCAACGGCTCCTGTGGGAGCAAACGCAACTGCCACTCCTGCTCCGCAACCAGAAAGCAGACGTTGTGTATTGCCCCGCTGACCTGGCCCCTGTTCGGGCCCCTTGTCCTATCGTACTAGCGGTACAGAACCTCAGCCCCCACGGCGGCCGGTACTCCCACGAGAACGCCACGAATAAGGCGCGGTTGGCCCTCCTGCGGTGGGGCACGCGGATGTCTGCACGACGGGCATCGCGAGTCGTTTTCGTCTCGGAGTACGCGAGGGAAGTGGTCTGCCGGCGACTGCGGATCCACCGGACTAAGACGAAGGTGATCTACCACGGGCTGAATCCTGGGTTCAGTGCAGTGGGGACTGAGCCCGACGTTCCCCGAATGGGCTCACGGTACGTCCTCTATGTGTCCGATATCTACCCTCACAAGAACGTGCCATTTCTGGTGGCGGCCTTCGCTCGCCTTTGCGCCGAAACGACCGGAGACTACGAGCTGAAGATCGTGGGCAACAGCTATGCGCCAGGTGAGGTGCGTATGGCCCAGAGCATTGCCAGGGGCGCGGGCATTGGGTCGCGCGTGCGCTTTCTCGGTGGCCTGTCTCCCGAGGAGGTTGCCGCCGCGTGCCGAGGGGCCGCGCTCTTCGCTTTTCCGTCGCTGGAGGAGAGCTTTGGCATGCCCCTTCTGGAGGCGATGGCATCGGGTGTGCCCATCGTGGCTTCTGATCGCACGGCGATTCCGGAGGTCTGCGGCGACGCAGCACTGTACTTCGATCCAGAGAACCTCGACAGTGCTGTCTCGCAGATGCGCCTGGGGCTCAGCGACGGTGAGCTCCGCCGCCGCATGATCGAAGCGGGGATGAGACGGGCGGGCACCTTCTCCTGGGGGCGGGCCGCCCGCCAGTTGCTGGCAGTGTTTGAGGAGGCGGGGCGGCCTCGGCCCCACCGGGAGCCCACCCGCCACGTGGTGAATAGTGGCGCCGGCACCGAGTAGGCGCAGGCTCCTGGTGGCGGGCTTGGGCGCCGGCCTTGGCCTCGCCGGAGCCGTGTCCGATCGTTGGGCCGAGAACACCAGCGGGAGCGCGTCGCTGGCTCACACTATGGGCCCCGTACTTGAGGCGACCGAGATCGAGAGCGTCAACGTCAAACACTATGGGGCTCGCGGCGATGGGGCGACTGATGACACCCTGGCCATCCAGGCGTCCATGGATGCCTTGCGTGAGGGGCAGATGCTCCTTTTCCCGAGCGGCCACTACCGAATTTCCGACACGCTCTGGTGCCGGGACAAGTCGATGATAGCGATTGAGGGTGCCGGGCGCGTGCTCATCTCGCCCACGGCGGGGGTCGATTTCAGTGGGAAAGCCCTGCTGGATCTCTCCGGGAGCGTCCAAGCTTGCGTGGCGGGCCTCCGGCTCTACAGCGCCCTAGAGGACGGATATCCCGCTGCCGGCCTCGTGCTGGGCCGAACCCTGTCGAAGGCCGGCCACATGGGCTTCTTCCAGAACTGTGTGTTCGAAGGGAAATACCAGGTTGCCCCTGTCTACAATGCCGGCTGCGAGGTCGTGGTGTTCCAGAACTGCTACTTCGCGAGCGCGAATGGCAACCCTACCTACTGGGACTCCGCCACGGACTCCTTCGGGCTGACTGGCACGCCGGGCGCGTCACATTCGAATACTCGGAAGTTCTTCTGGGGCTGCTGGTTCGCCAGCAACACCACGGTGAGCGACGCCAGGCTGATCGGCCTGCATCATTGGCAATACGAGCTGGCGTTCCGCGATTCGTTTTTCTCCTTCGGGGCGCGGGGCGGCGGCTACGTCTTCGACCTGGAGGGCACCGAGCCCAACGCGATTGCGAGCGACCTCATCATCGACAACTGCCGGGTGGAAGGAGCGCAGCAAGCCGCGAGCCGCCTCATCTATGTCAACAAGACCGGGGGGCTCGTGCGTCTCCGTCTAAACAACCTGCACTGGGGCATCGAGTCTGAATACATCATCGAAGTGGAAAGGAGCAAGCTGAGCGAGAGTGACCTCTGGTTGCCCTCGCGGATGGGGAAAGTCATTCGGATAAACGCGGGGGCGGTCTTTAGGCTCAATACAGTGTATGGGGCACTACGCGACAAAGTCTTGGTGGAGCTTGGTGGGCAGGCCACAGAGAATCTGATGCTCTCCACAACAGGATTCCCTTTCACCGGGCCGGGATTCTACAGAGATGCAAACACGACGCTCTAGCCCAGGGGCCTCAGTACCCCGTGGATAGCGCAGTGCAGCGCGGAAATGTCCTGTGAAGAGGTCGATAGGAGATCAATGATGGTCGCAACATCTCCAGGGGTCGTCGACTGCCGGGAAACCCTGTTGGTCCGGGTATGCCTTTCCTGGAGGTTGGAGCAGGAAGCGATCTACGCTCGGAGGCAGGCCGGAGCATTCTCGGTAGCTCTCCGTTACCTGCCACTGTTTGGGCACCGGCAGCGCTCGCGTTCGCGAGCCATGGCCAATAAAAGCCAACGAACGGACTACGAAACTGCTAAGCGAGGTGGTCCGCTCACCGACGCCCAGGGCGTGGCGGTGACCGAACCAGCTGAGGGTCGCCGCGTACCCCGCCACTGAATGGTTGTCTCTCAGCGGAACGCGTTTCGGAAAGGTTCGATGTGGACGCCGTCGTCGTGCGAAAGGATATACGAGAATTCGGGCAACCGTCCCCTCCTGGACTTGTTGCCGACGCAGCCGGGTCGGATCCTGGACTGTGGCTGCGGAGCTGGCGCCAACGCGCGCCTGCTCTCAGGCTTAGGCTGGAACGTGATGGGCATCACCATCAGTCCGGCGGAGCAATGCGCCGCCGCGCCATATTGCGAGCAAGTCCTTCTCGCCGATCTCGAACTGGGGCTTCCGCCCGGCGTTGGGCCCAGCTACGACGCTGTGCTCCTCTCACACATCCTGGAGCATCTGGCCCAACCCGACGTGCTGCTCGGGGCGCTGAGGGGCGTGCTCGCCCCGAGCGGCGTGCTGGCGGTAGCGCTCCCGAACGTGGTCTTCTACCCCAATCGCGTCCGCTTCCTGCTCGGGAAGTTCAAGTACACCTCCAGCGGCATCATGGACGATACGCACCTTCGCTTTTACACCTTTACCACCGGTGCGGAGCTGCTGCGGTCGAGCGGATACAAGGTAGTCCGGGCGGAGGCGGATGGAGCATTCCCTCTGTGGAAGCTTCGCGGGTGGCTACCGCCGCCGCTCGTGCGTCGATTGAACCGCAGCGCCTCCGCTTTCTGGCCGGGTCTCTTCGGTTTCCAAAGTCTCTACGTCGCCGTAGTTGACTCGTGACCGCGCGCCCCCCGGTCAGCATCTGCCTCCTGAGCTACAACCGGAGCTCATTGCTTCCCGCCACCTTGGACAGCATCCTCGCCCAGTCGTTCACGGATTACGAGCTGATTGTGAGCGACGACTGCTCGACGGACGCGACCGAGGAGATCTGCCGTTCCTATGCCAGGCGCGACGAGCGGATTCGCTACAACCGGAACAGCGTGAACCTCGGCATGCCAGGGAACCTCAACGCCGCACTGCGGGCTGCATCGGGTCGGTACGTGGCCGATCTCCATGATGGTGACCTGTACAGGAGCGACCTTATAGCACGATGGAAGGAGGCGCTCGACACGTACGCGACGGCTGGGTTTGTGTTCAATGCCTATCGTTCTCAGTCCCGGCCCGAGCTCGTGTTTCGGGAGAGCTACCCGCCAATCATCGAGGGGAGGCGCTTGGCCGTCCGGTTACTCTCCGGATGGGGGTCGTGCGTCTTCGGCACCGTGATGGCGCATCGCGACATCTACGAAGGCCTCGGATGGTTCGACCCGCGATTCGGCAACTACAGCGACGTCGATATGTGGATGCGCATCGCACGAGAATACGATGTTGCCTATATCGACGAACCATTGATCGATGTTATGGCGGTGGATGATAGTCGCTTCTACGCATTTGTACACTGGAGGGTCGTGTTATGGGTACTATCCATACATGCGGTTAACTTGCAGCGCTGTCGAACCAAGTGGCCAGATACCATTGGTCCATTGGTTCGCAATTATTCCAACAGGATGCGGAGATACCTCTTTTACAACATGCTCATTTGCGGCAAGCATCGCCGATGGGACCGTGTGAAGGAAGGGTTAGCGATATGGAGGGATGCGAGAGACCCGATCATCATGGCGATCGGTCGGTGTTTCGGCGACCGGGCGCACGCGCCGGAGTGGTACAACGCCGGCTGGTGGGCCCTGACCAACATGGATTAGTCGGCCCTGTGCGTGGGCTGGATGCTGTAAATGGGGCGCAGCAGGCAATAGTTAAGGTTAGGTTACCAGGGAGTGGTGGAATGAGTGCCCGAATACGGCCGGACGTCCTCGTTTGCCCCGTGAGCAAGCTTCCCCTAACTCCTTGTCCGCTGCACGAGGCAGAGTCGTGCGTCTGCCCGGGAAGACATCTCGTGATGCGGGACGCCGAGAGGGAGCCCGGTCTGGGCCCGGCTGCAACAGTCATGCTGCGCGCGGACCACGGGTGCGCCTATCCGATCATTGATGGTATCCCAATTCTGATAGCGCCCGAGATGCTGCTGCCTGCTGGCGCTCCACGATCCTTTGACGTTTCAGCCGAGCCGTACCGCGAGGCGTACGAAGAGCTCGACTACTACAACGCTGTCGCCGAGGCGGAAGATCGAGCCATCGAGGCCTCCTCCGCTATAGCCACGTTGGAGCCCCTGCTCCGCCTATCACCCGAGGAGCGCCGCCTGTTCCCGGCGCCCCGCAACATTTCCCTTGACGCGGTCTATGACAGCGCTGCGCAGTGGGATGCTTACGCCCACCTCGCTCCGCTTGAGGGCAAGCGTACCCTGCAGCTGGGTGGGAAGGGCAGCCACGCGGTGAAATTCTTGCTTGCCGGAGCTGCTGAAGCATGGGTCCTCTCGCCCATGCTTGGCGAGGTCAAGTACGCTCTGGCCCTCGGTCGGCGGTTCGGAGTCGACGACCGGCTTCATGGCGTCGTCGGGATCTCGGAGGAACTCCCGTTCAAGGATGCGAGCTTCGACGCTGTTTACTCCGGTGGCTGCGTTCACCACATGGTCACCGATTTGGCACTCCCTGAGTGCGCCCGTGTGCTGAACGACGCGGGGAGGTTCAGCGCCGTCGATCCGTGGCGTACGCCGCTGTATGCGCTCGGCACCGCCATCCTGGGCAAGCGTGAGCGCAACGTCAACTGCCGCCCCCTCACCGACGCGAGGGTGCGGCCATTCTTCGAGAGCTTCCAGAGTGCCAGGATTCTCCACCACGGGACGCTGACTCGGTATGCGCTCCTTGCGCTGGAAAAGCTCGGCGTGAGCAGCAGCCTGGAGCTGGCCTGGAACCTCAACAGCATCGACGACGCATTGTGCTCGGTCGTCCCCCCACTCCGTCGTTCGGGAAGCAGTGTCGCGCTGCTCGCGGAGAAATAGGCGCCTCCCAGGGCATCGAGAGAGGGAATTGACGATGCGGTGCGAGAGCGCCGCCTCAGCCCCTGGGGAGAAAGACAAAGAGACACCTCAGCGATAAGGTCCGCTCATCCCGCTTACGGATGTCCACGAGCTCGATGATCTGGTTGGCGTCATCGATGTCAAAGAGAAGGCGGTGTTATATTTGACACAGAATAGGGTGGGGGTAGCCTTACTGTGGATGCGAACCGCGCCTCGCTTGGCAATATTCCCGGCTCCGCTTGCATTGCAGCGGACGGCTTGCGCCGCTGTGCCGGCGACTGCCGCGCTGCTGCATGGGGATTGCCCCCTATTCCCTAGAACATCCGTAATATAGAACGAGAGTACTGGTGGTGTATATTGACAAACTGTAGACCGCTGCCTAAAGTCGAGGAAATGGGATGGGTCGAATCTGAGCTGCGGGTTTGAGTGCTCCGACTACGCCGGGCGCCCGCTGGAACTGACTCACATCAATTGGACGAAACATCTCGAAAAGCACCCGGAAATCGGGCCTTATCACGATCAAATACCCGACGTGTTGCTTCACCCCGACGATGTTATTGAGACGGAAGACAACGAATACCATTACTATCGCAAGGGAATTGGAGAGGGAAGGTACAGGCCCCTTTATCTTCGGGTAATTGCTGGGCTCACTGAAGGCAGGATTAGAACGGTCTTTTTTTGCAAGACACGTGATCTAGCCGGCGGCAGGCTTGTTGAGCTACCAATAGGGGGCGTATGATGGAGCAAATGGTTCTGGAACACAATGAGGCGCTACAGGAGATCCTCAAGGCTAATGAGGATCTCGCCGACCGTATGCGCTCGCTTTCATACCACATGCTCTATGATCGTGAGGACGATACGCTTACTGTGACATTTGGAGAGCCAGAGGAGGCGATAACAGAGAGTTCCGCCAACAGGATGTACTTGAGATTCGAACCGGAGACGCTCAAGATTGTCGGATTTGAGATTCCGCATGTGTCCAAGCGATTAAAGGATGATCGGATACTTGGTGACATGCTGCGCAGCATACTCCCGAAGGCCGACTTGGCAGGGGAACTGAGGGGGGCTGTTCTTGCCTGATTTGGCAAGAGACACGAATCGGCCTAAGCAGCAGCCACGTGAAGCTTTGGGGGTTCTCTCTATCCACTGTCGTTTGCTGAGGCAGCGGAACACAGCCTGAAGTCCCCACCGCCCCCCAAGCCTGAAAAGGCCAAAAAGCCGCCCCGCGAACCGCGTGCTAAGCGTCTCCGCTCGTAAGTCAGCGGTAGGTTAGCCGCTTCCCCGGCCGTCTTGCGGATCGTTAGCTCGGTCCGATCTGCGTCGATCATCTTCCGCGAGGAATACCGCCAGTCGAACTCTGCCAGGTAGCGGTCTAGGTGCTGCTTAGTCACGTGGTGGTGGGTCCCATCAACTGATCGTTCAGCTGTGAAAAGCCTTCAACCGTGTTCGTTTAGACGGAGCCCCGCACATACTCGCCGGCACTGTGGCCGACCCCCTATGTCTCGCGGTCCGAGCACCCGTGCCATTCTTGGGCTCAATGTAGCGCGCGTCCTGGCTCTGGCAGTGCGGGCAGATTGGGCCCGAGGGCCAGCGCTTCGACTCCAGGTATTCGTAGGCCGCTGCCTCATCACTGAATACCCTTGCAATGTCTGTGAGCGTTACACCCATCGTATGCTCTTTCATAACGCAAGGCCACCCCTCTCACTCGGCGAAACATCCGAGACACAGCGACCAGGGCGTCGCCGATATCGTGCTCCACGCCCATTATCTCCGGCCACCGTGCGAATGGGCGATCAGGGGCCTTGCCAATGTTCCGTATATTGGAGCCCATGCGGAACCTGTCAATAGGAATGAGACACTCGGGGGACGAATTTAGTGTTGCACCTC
>CAYQJS010000066.1:0-6120 GCA_964417895.1 uncultured Chloroflexota bacterium
GGCCAGGGCAGCAACGTGCAGGAGATCGAGACAGTCGCGAGCCAGTGGCAGACCGCCGGCTTTCGAGCGAGCCCGGTGCCCATCCCGCCGCAGGCAGCCAATTTCGACGAGCGGCGAGCCAACGTGCGGGGCCGCTTCCTGTGGCCGTGGAGTCTGTCCCTCACGGCAACACAGAACCTGGTCACGTCCCAGATTGGCGCAGAGCGGACGTCATGGAGGGGGCGCAACTATGGCGGCTACAACAATCCGGCCTACGACACCCTCTACGATCGCTTCACCACGACCCTGGAACCGGCCGCAAGGGACGGGCTCGTGGCCGACATCATGAAGATCCTGGCGGACGAGGTGCCGCTCATCCCCATCTACTATTACGGCACCACCGTGGTGGCGAAAAGAGGCCTGAGCGGGCCAGGCATGATCACGGCCCTGCAAACCGCAAGCGCCTGGAACATCGAGACGTGGGAGCTGCGGTAGGCAGCTCCCCCTCTCATATGAAAATGCGGTCATGCCGCGGAAGTCTTGGGGACAGCGGACACCTCGTATCCCAAGGCTTGGAGTTGCTTGATGGCGCGGTCTCGGAGATGGTCGTGGTGGCGCTGCTGGAATGGGGCGGGAACTTCGTCACGGTAGACCTCGTGACGAGTGAGCAGGTAGTAGCTGGTGATAAGGATGGTGTGGGCGACGGCGCCAGCAGCGACTTTGCGGCCGGCGCGCCCGCGGATCCGGTGGTACTGGCGAGCAAGAAAGCCGCCCTTCTTGCTACGACCAGCGGCTTGGGCAGCCTCGTAGAGCGCGCGCTGGAGCCACTTGCTTCCTCTTCGGGTTTTGCCGCTCCTCCGTTTGCCGGCGGTCTCATGGTTGCCTGGACAGATGCCGGCCCAGGAGGCCAGATGGCCAGCTGTAGGGAAATGACTCATGTCGCAGCCGATCTCTGCGGCGATGATCTCTGCGATGCGACGACCGACACCAGGGATGGTTTGCAGGCGCAGGAGGATGGACTCAAAAGGGCGGAGCTGGTCCGCGATGCGCTCGCTGAGCTGAGCGATCTGGTCGTCCAGAAAGTCGATGTGCTCCAGATGCATCGAGATCAAGGAGCGATGATGTTCGCGCAGCCGACCGGAGAGGGCACGAGCGAGAGCCTCCCGCTTGGTTCGGAGTCGCCCTTTGGCCAACTCGGCCAGGGTGGCCGGATCAGTGGTGCCGGCGACCAGCGCAGCCAGCATCTGTCTGGCCGAGACGCCGGTGATGTCGCTAGCCACACTGGGCCAGCTTGATGTTGGCGTCCTCCAAGACTTTCTGCAGGCGTTGGACGGTGCGGCTACGCTCGTCGGTGAGCGTAGTCCGCGTGCGGGTCAGATCCCGCAATTCTCGCTGTGCACGGTCTGGAATGAAGCTTGGGCGGAGCAGACCGTGCTGGAACAGGTCGGCGATCCACTCGCAGTCTTGAATGTCGGTCTTGCGGCCGGGCAGCCCTTTGACGTGCTGGGCGTTTGCCACCAGCAGCGTGCACTGGCCCTCGAGCACGTTGTAGACGGGCTTCCAATAGACCCCGGTGCTCTCCATCGCCACTTGGGAGCATGTCGCCTCTCGCAGCCAGTCCGCCAGCTGGAGCAGATCGGCGGTCGTTGTTCCGAAGGTCCGGAACTCCTTGGTTCGCTGACCGTCTGGGTCGGTCTGGATCAGGCACGCGACAACCGACTGCTGATGGACGTCGAGGCCGCAGCAACAAGGGTGGAGCAGTTCCATTGCTAACGCACTCCAGAGGAGAGTTATGTGTGCGGGCTCGCAGGCATTGCGAAAGTTGCATTCTCAGATGCGTGCTTCCCGAAGGAGCAACAGGCGACGGTGCGACGCAATGCCCAAATCAGACTCCCATACGGGCTCGGTGCACCAGACTGAGACCCGACCGTTCGCGGCCCGCGCACCCCGCCACTGTACCCCAGAAGCAGCAATTTTCAGACGGCAGGGTCCGGCAGGCCGCGGGGGACTCCCATCTCAATGGGAGGGGCTGGGGTGAGGGCGAGCCACCTTGCCCGTGACGCGGTTCTTAACGCACATCCCAATCCTCCCGGTCTCGAATACCTATCCGGCAGTCCGGCAGTACAATCGGGCTGGAGCATCCACCGAGGAGCGCACCGTGCCGGTGAGTGAGCAGACCTTCCAACAGATCGCGCTGGAGGATCCCGAGGGGCACTGGGAGCTGTATTGTGGCCACCTGCGTAGGAAACCGGGGATGACCTTTGCACACAACAACGCGGGATTCCTTCTGACCCTGCAGCTCGGCCAGCAATTGGACCTCCGTCGATTCGCTGTGCGGAGCAACGCCGGGCACGTGCGCCGGTCGCCGGAGAACTACTTCATCCCCGACGTCTTCGTCTTTCCTCTCGCGTTGGCGGAGCCGTTCCGCGGGCGGCGCGACGTGCTCGAATGGTACGACGCTCCGTTGCCCCTGGTGGTGGAAATCTGGTCGCCTTCAACCGGCGAGTACGACGTGGACACCAAACTGAGCGAGTACCAGCGGCGCGGTGACCTCGAGATCTGGCTGCTCCACCCGTTCGACCGGACCTTGATCGCCTGGCGACGGCAGCCGGACGGCAGCTATGCCGAATCGCATTACGCGGGTGGCGCCGTTCAGCCGGTCGCCCTGCCCAACGTGACGATTGACCTCGACGCGCTGTTCGACTGACTGGAAGCGGCCCGTGGGTCAGTTCCTATGGATGTCGGGATCACGGTCACCCCACGCCAACCCTCCCCCGTCGAGGGGGAGGGGGAAGAGAAGTGGTTCCCTCCCCCCTTGCCTTGCAGGGGAGGGGGAAGAGATCCGGGTCCCTCCCCCCTTACGGGGCACGGTTAGGGAGGGGAGGTAACCATGCAAACTGACCCGGCAGGTGTGCCGATATGACGGCCCCGCTCACCCCACAGCCGGATCCGGAAGCAGCTTCGTCCGCAGAGACAGAGCGTCGTCCGTCACCTGCTCCTCTGCCCCTGTCCGCCCACCAGAGCGTCGGGCATGTGGAGGCCGGCGCGACTGCAGCCGATGCGCAGCAGGTTGGATTCACGGCCGCTGAGTTGCGCGGGCTGCTGGAGGCCGCGATCACGGCGGCGAGGCAGCGCCAGGCGCCGTCTGCGCCTCCCCCAAGCATAGATCACATCGACGCCACGGTCGTCACAGCCTTCCGCTACGGGCGCTTGGTGCCGTTCCTCGGCGCCGGCGTTAATCTCTGCGGCCGGCCCGAAGGGGTGCAATGGCGACAGGGCCAGTATTTGCCGAGCGGCACGGAGCTGGCGACCCATCTTGGTGAGAGCTTTAGCTATCCGGCGCCCGACCCACAGGACTTGATGCGCATCGCCCAGTACCCACAGGACTTGATGCGCATCGCCCAGTACGTCGCGCTGATGAGTGGGGGCGGTCCGCTCTACGATAACCTGCAGGAGATCTTCACGGCCGACTACTCCCCGACCGCGGTCCACCAGCTCTTGGCGATGGTCCCAGCACTTCTCCGTGCCAAGGGATACCGGCGGTGCCATCAGCTCATCATGACGACAAACTACGACGACCTCATGGAGCGGACGCTGAGTTCGGCGGACGAGCAGTTCGACGTCGTGAAGTATGTCGCCGCGAACGAGAAACGCGGCGGGTATTTTGAACACTCCCTCTGGCCGCATGACTCCGAGCCCGTCCCGATCGACACGAACGAATATGGTGACCTGCCGATCGAGCTGCCCGGCGGCAACCTCACGCGTACCATCGTCCTGAAGCTGCACGGGGCAGTGGATCGCTCGGACGCTCAGCAAAGTAGCTTCGTCATCACGGAGGACGATTACATCGAGTACCTGGCGGGCCGCAACGTCTCAAACCCGCTGCCCAAGCAAATTGAGGCCAAGCTTCAGAAATCGAACTTTCTGTTCCTGGGCTACAGCCTGCGCGACTGGAACCTGCGGGTGATCCTGCGACGGATTTGGGGCAGCCAGAAGCGCAGTTACCCCTCCTGGGCAATCCAGAAGGACACCGATGTCCTGGATCAAAAGTTCTGGGTCAGGCACGAGGTCGAGTTACTGAGCGTGCGGCTCGAAGACTACGTCACCCAGCTCGCCACGCGTTTGAGCGCGTTGCCGTTGCAGCCATGAGCGCACCCACAAACGAGAGGGTGACGCCATATCAGGGACTCGATCCGTACGCTGAAAAAGACGCCCCCTTCTTCTTCGGGCGCGACCGAGAGCGAGCGGCCATCACCGCGAACCTTCTCGCCACGCGGCTCACCGTGCTGTACGGACCGAGCGGGTCTGGCAAGAGCTCGGTCTTGCGGGCCGGCGTGGAGCACGCGCTAAACGAATACGCGCGGCAGAGCCTGGCGGAACGCGGCGAGCCAGAGCTGGCGGTCGTCGTGTTCCACAGTTGGCAGAGCGATCCAGTCATCGGCCTGCCGCGGGCCATCCAGGAGATTGCCGCGCGGACGCTCACACTGATGAACCGGTCCAGCGAGGTTTGGCCCGCGCCGACGGGACTCGTACCAACGTTGGAGGCGTGGACGCGGCACAACTTGGGCGATCTGCTCATCATGCTCGACCAGTTCGAGGAGTACTTCCTCTATCACGAACGTGACGATGGTGAGGCCACGTTCGCTGGCGAGTTCCCCAGGGCAGTCAATGACCCGGGCCTGCGAGTGAACTTCCTGGTGGCATTGCGCGAAGATGCGCTGTGGCAACTCGGTCGTTTCAAGGGGCCCATTCCCAACCTGTTCGACAACTACCTCCGCCTCGCCCACCTCACGTGCGAGGGCGGGCGGGATGCCATCACGAGGCCGCTCGAAGAATACAACCGGCGGCAGGCAACCCCCGCCGCGCACGTCATCATCGAGCCTGACCTCGTGGAGGCGGTCCTGGCCCAGGTGCGAGCGGGGCGGGTGACGTTGGCGGGCGACGCGAGCGGCGTCCCTGACGGTCGTCCGCAGCCGGAGGACACGACCATCGAGACAGCGTTCCTGCAGCTTGTCATGACGCGCTTATGGGAGAAAACCGTCCACTCCGGGGGCCGCACGCTCGCCTTGCAGACGCTCAAAGATCTCGGGGGAGCCGAAACCATCGTCCGCACTCACCTTGACGCCGTGATGAGTGGCCAGCCACCAGAGGCGCAGGACCTCGCCGCCTCTGTGTTCCGCCGTTTGGTCACGGCCTCCGGGGCGAAGATCGCGTTAAGCGCCAGCGATCTGGCGGCCGATACCGACACGCCCGTCACCCAGCTCACACCTGTGCTGGAAGGCCTCACTGGGTCGTTCCGCATCCTGCGCAGCGTGCCGCCGGCCCCCGACCAGCCTCCGGACCCGCGCTACGAGATCTTCCACGACGTGCTCGCCCCGGCGATTCTCGACTGGCGCAGGCGCTACCAGCAGGACAAGGACCAGCGCGCGCTCGAGACAAGTCTCGCCGCGAAGGTGGCGCAGCGCGGGCGCGAGCTGCAGGCAGAAGCCGAGGCGCAGCGGCAACATGCCGAGGCCGAGGCGAAGGAGCGGGAGCTCGCCGCAGCGCACCGATTCGCTCAAGAGCAGCGCGCGGCAGCGGCCCGGCTCCGGCGGCTCGCCTGGGCGCTGGGGGTGATGGGCGCTATCGCCGTCCTGCTGGCCGTGAATGCGATTCGCCTTTGGAGCGCGGCTGAGAGGGCCAGCGTAGCGGCCATCGCGGCCAGGGCCACGGCTGAGACGGCCTCCACCTTAGCCGAGGAGCAGCGGAGCATTGCCGTCTCCGGGCAGTTGGCAGCGCAGGCACGGAGCAATCTCGACGATCGCATCGACGTCGCGGCCCTCCTTGCCGTGGCCGCACTACGGGAGCGCGACACGGCTGAGGCGCGCAGCATCCTGCTCGCTTCGGTCCTCCACAATCCGCGGCTACACGCGGTGTTGCCCAGCCACACGGGCTCGGTGTTCAGCGTGGCGTTCAGCCCAGATGGGCGGCGGCTCGCCTCGGCCAGCCAGGACAACACCGTGCGGCTCTGGGACCTCGCCACCGGCCAACCCATCGGGGAGCCACTTCGCGGCCATACCAGCTTGGTGTGGGGCGTAGCGTTCAGCCCTGACGGGCGCCAGCTCGCCTCGACCGGCGACGACAACACCGTGCGGCTCTGGG
>CAYQJS010000066.1:6220-25873 GCA_964417895.1 uncultured Chloroflexota bacterium
ACCCCGCCACCGGCCAACCCATCGGGGAGCCACTCCTCGGCCATACCGGCCCGGTGTTTGGCGTGGCGTTCAGCCCAGATGGGCGGCGGCTCGCCTCGACCGGCGACGACAATACCGTGCGGCTCTGGGACCCCGCCACCGGCCAAGCCGTCGGGGAGCCACTCCTCGGCCATACCAGCTCGGTGTACGGCGTGGCGTTCAGCCCGGATGAGCAGCGGCTCGCCTCGGCCAGCGACGACAACACCGTGCGGCTCTGGGACCCCGCCACCGGCCAACCCATCGGGGAGCCACTCCTCGGCCATACCGGCCCGGTCTACGGCGTCGCATTCAGCGCAGATGGGCGGCGACTCGCCTCACCCGGCGACGATCGCGCGGTGCGGCTCTGGGACCCCGCCACGGGCCAACCCATCGGGGAGCCACTCCTCGGCCACACGGACGGGGTGCGCAGCTTGGCGTTCAGCCCAGATGGGCGGCGGCTCGCTTCGGCCAGCCAGGACAATACCGTGCGGCTCTGGGACCCCGCCACAGGCCAACCCATCGGGGAGCCACTCCGCGGCCATTCCGACTCGGTGTTGGGCGTGGCGTTCAGTCCGGATGGGCAGTGGCTCGCCTCGGCCAGCGACGACTACACCGTGCGGCTCTGGGACCCCGCCACAGGCCAACTCCTGGCGGAGCCACTCCGTGGCCATACCGGCTCGGTGTTGGGCGTAGCGTTCAGCACGGATGGCCGGCGGCTCGCCTCGACCAGCCAGGACGACACCGTGCGGCTCTGGGACCCCGCCACCGGCCAGCTCCTGGATGAGCTACTCCGCAGCTATACCAGCCCGGTGTACGGCGTGGCGTTCAGCCCAGATGGGCAGCGGCTCGCCTCGGCCGGCGACGACACCGTGCGGCTCTGGGACCCCGCCACCGGCCAACTCCTGGGGGGGCCACTCCTCGGCCATACCGGCCCGGTCTACGGCGTCGCATTCAGCCCAGCTGGGCGACGACTCGCTTCAGCCGGCGACGATCGCACCGTGCGGCTCTGGGACCCCGCCACCGGCCAGCCCCTGACGGAGCCACTCCGCGGCCATACCAGCTTGGTGAGCGACGTGGCGTTCAGCCCGGATGGGCTGCGGCTCGCCTCGGCCAGCGGGGACAACACCGTGCGGCTCTGGGACCCCGCCACCGGCCAACCCATCGGGGAGCCGCTCCGCGGCCATACCAGCCCGGTCTACGGCGTGGTGTTCAGCCCGGATCGGCAGCGGCTCGCCTCGGCTAGCGCCGACAACACCGTGCGGCTCTGGGACCCCGCCACCGGCCAACCCCTGGGGGAGCCACTCCGCGGCCATACCAGCCCGGTCTACGGCGTGGTGTTCAGCCCAGATGGGCGGTGGCTCGCCTCCGCCAGCGCCGACAACACCGTGCGGCTCTGGGACCCCGCCACCGGCCAACTCCTGGGGGAGCCACTCCTCGGCCATACCGGCCCGGTCTACGGCGTCGCATTCAGCCCAGATGGGCGGCGGCTCGCCTCCGCCAGCGCCGACAACACTGTGCGGCTCTGGGACGTAGATGTGGTGTCGTGGCAGGTGCATGGGTGCCAACGCTCCAGCCGCAACCTCACGGTCGCGGAGTGGCGACAGATATTCCGCGACCGGCCCTACGAGAAGGTGTGCCCCCAGCTGCCTGGGCCTCAGGGATTCTGACTCCGGATTCTCTTCCCTCAACGACATGAGGGGCACGACGCGCAAGCAATATGGGATAGCGTCAAGTGATCGAGCTCACTGCATGTCCCACTCGTGAACGTTCCAGACATTGGACGTGCCGCGAGCCAGTTTCGAGGAGACGTTCACGATTCGATTCGATACAGCCGTCGGGCTGGCATCGTAGAACTGGTCTAGCACGATGACCTGATCCGTCATATGGCGCACGATGTCCGCGGCGGCCCGCATCCGCTCGGTCCACGGAATCGTCGAAACGTAGCGGTCGACGAGGGCGTCGAACTCCGGGTCGGATTCATGCTCAAGCGCACGGACGGCGGCGGGACGTGGCGCCTGCTGCGCGAGGGGTTCGACTGCGACGTGCACACGATCGTTCTCGACCCCAGCAACTCGCGGCGAGTCCTGATCGCCACCGGCGGAGGCGACTCCCGTTCCGGGCGCGCGCCCGGCAAGGCGCTCTACCTGAGTGAGGACGCGGGTGAGACCTGGATTCCGATGGCGATGAATTTCGACCAGACCTACTCCGTCCCCCTGGCGGTTGATCCGAACGCTCCCGAGAACCTCTTCTCGGCGGTGGCGAGCGGGCCCCCCAGCCGCCGCAGCAACCCCGAGTACAGGAGCATCACCATCCGCTCGCAGGACGCTGGCAAGAGCTGGACAGCTATGAATGTTGGCGAGGAGCTATCGCGGGACTTCCCTGAGGCCGTGGTGTTCGATGACCAGCGCCCGGGGCGCGTGTACATGGGCTTCGCGGATAGCGGCTTCTTCCGCAGTGACGATGCCGGCGAATCGTGGGAGCGGCTCGATTTGAAGCTGGATGGCGTGAACCACGCAAAGGTGGTGCACGCCTGAGGGGCGATCCGCAGGCGAAGCAATCCCGACTGATGACACCTCCGTCGTGGCGCCCTCAGGCCATCGCGATGACGACGCGGACTGGCTCAGCTGCCTCGAGCCGGTGTCGCATCTCCGGGTCCGGAAGCGACGCCACGACTCGGTCCAGCGTAGAGCGCGCTTCCGTCGCCATCGCTTCGTCCCCCTCGATCATAAGGAGTGTCCCCGCGGTATGGAGAATGGGCGCGGGGTCCCCTAGGGTGCGCGCCAGTTCCAGCGCGCCCCGGAGGTCCTCGATGGAGTCATTTGTTCTGTTGAGCCCGACGAGCGCTTGCGCTCGGGTGCGAAGCGCCGCTATCTCGTATTTCATGCGGGCCTTCGCTCGGCTCTGGCTCGCGGCGTCGGTTGCCCATTGGAGCGCCTCATCCCAGTCACGGCGTGCGAGGGCGATCTCCGCTCGCGCCTCGCTGAGCCGGAGCCTCCACAGCCAGCCGTGGAAGCCGGCTGCCTTCTCGACCGCTTCGGCCACCGTGCCGACGAGCTGCTCGGCTAAACCGATTTCTCCCCTCCGCGCGAAGCTGAGCAACAGGTCGATACTCGCGCTCGGGGCCGTTGGGGGAAAACTGGCCGACAGGGCCAATTCCCGCGCTTCGTTCGCAAGCTCCTCTGCCCTGGGAAAATCGAACAAATCGACATGAAAGCCCGTGGACATGAAAATCGCACGCGCCAGCAGGTTAGTAACCCCGTAGTCGCGCCCGAAACGCCTTGCCTCCTCGAATACCTGGGTTGCCTCCGTGTACCGCCCGCCTGACGCGAGAGCGAGACCAAGGTGGGGAAGCGTGAACATCATGAGGGAGGCATTGTTCGCCTTCCGCGCGGCGGCCACGGCCGCGCGGCTACTCTCGGTAGCCTTATCGAGGCGGCCTAGCCAGTAGAGGGTGAGCGAATGGAAGGTCAGCGCGTGCGCAGGCGGCTCAACGCCAAGGTCCCGCGCCAGCGCGACTGCGCGATCGTACTTTTCGACGGCCGACTGTACGTCGCCGTCGGCGGCATCCGCCCCGCCCAACCAGGCCGTCCCAGCCAGCTCGAGGTCGCTTCGGCCGATCTTCGTCGCCAGCTTCACGCTCTCGGCGGCATGGCGATGCACCTGGGGAATGTCGAGAAGCCAGAAGTACGCCTCGGAGAGATCGACCAGCAGCTCCGCGCGCCGCTCTTCCTGGTCGGCCCCGAGCGATCCAATCGTGTCCTCGACGTCTTGCCGCGCAGCTGCCCACAGGCCAACGCTGGCGAATGCCTTCGCCCGTCGCGCCTGCGCCCCAGTCAACAGCTCGCTCCAGCGATGGCGCTCGGCGATTTCCATTGCCCGCTCGTAGTGGACAATGGCATCGCGCGCTGCCAGCAAGCGCATCGCGTCGTCGCCGGCTTGCAGACTGAAGCGCACAGCCGTGTCTTGCATCCCGGCGGCCAGTGCGTGATGGGCGAGCGTAGCGGCGGCCTCCGTCGTCTGGAGAACATCGAGCGCACGGCGGTGGAACACTCGTCGCCGCGCCTCGCCGGCTTCTACGTAGGCGACGTCGCGAACTTTGTCGTGGGAAAAGAAGTAGGTCCCCGATTCAAGGCTATCTCCCTCAACTTCGCGCAGCAAATGCCCTCGCACGAGCTCGTCGATTGCAGGGAGGGCCTCGTTCTCGGGCACCTCGGCGACCCGCCATAATCGCTCGAAGCTGAAGCCATGCCCGAGCACGGCGCCCGCCGAGATAAGCGCGCGAGCGGGGAGCGTGAGGCGAGCAAGCCTTGCGCTGAGTACCTGTTGAACGCTGGGTGGGAGAAACCCGCCCAATGTGGCCCGTTCGGACGCGCCGATCTGGAGATCCAGCACCCACTCGCCGTGGTCTCCACGCCTCGACACGAGCACGCCGCGTTCCAATAGTGCGCGGATAGTCTCAGCAAGAAAGAAAGGCTGGCCGCCGGTCTCGCCAAAGAGCCACTCGGCGAACCCGACCGGTGTAGCGTCGGGATGCCGCTCGGAGCCGGAGCTTCTGACTCCCAGGCCCTCGATCAACTGCGCTGTATCCTGGATTGTCAAAAGATTGAGCTCGATTCGGGCTAGAGCCGCGTCGCGCTCAAGGCCGGCCAGCCACTCAACCAGCGCGGGCGTTTCGGCGAGTGCTTCGGATCGGAGGCACAGGAGCGCAAGGACCTTCGTACCACTCCCCGTCCAGCGACGGACAGCGTAGTGCAGCACATCCGGTGAGGCCGCGTCCGCCCACTGCAGGTCATCCACGAAGAGCACCATCGGCGCCCGCTCGGCGAAAGCCTGGCCCAGCCGCACCACGGCCTCGTACAGGCGCGTGCGGGCCGTCGTCTCCTCCGCCGGCGGTGGCGGGAGGTCTGGATAGCGGTCGCGAAGCTCCGGCAGCAGTCGATTGAGCTCCACCAGCCACACGTCGGCGAGTAGGTCCGCGGGAGCGTTCTCACTTTCGACCCGCGGGCGCAGCGCGTCGACCAGAGGCTGGTAGGGCAGCCGGCCACCAGTTTCGAAGGCCCGGCCCTGAAGGACATCGGCCCCCTGGCTGAGCGCCCATCCGAGAAACTCGGTGGCGAGGCGTGTCTTGCCGATGCCGGCCTCGCCCTGGATGGCGACCACCTGCGGTCCTACCTGGCAGGCAGCATAGTAGCGCTCGACTAGCTGCGCGAACTCCTGGGTACGCCCGACGAGTGGCACCTGGATGCGCTGGATGTCGGAGGTTGAAGGTCGCGGCGACGCCCGCCCGGTCGAGCTCTTTCCGGGCCCCTCCGGCAGGGGCTGCGCGCGCAGCCGCACCGCGAGCGCCTCGGTCTCCGGTGCCGGCGAGGTCTGCAGCTCCTTCTCGAGAACGGCGCGACAGGCTTCATAGGCCCGGAGCGCGGCCGATGGATCACCGGCTGCGAAGTGGAGCCGCATCAGGCGGCAGTGGGCCTCTTCGTTCAGGGGGCTGAGCGCCAGCCACCGGGTCGCTGTATCGACCGCGCCCCCGATATCGCCGGTCTCCGCGCGCAGTTGCGACAGCCGGTCGAAACGCTTTCCATCCTTCGATGCCAGATCTCACGCTGCACGCTTTCCCAGTCATCGAACTCGGGGGCGTCTGGCAGTGAGAAGCCTTCGAGAAATGCACCCCGACACAGAGCGGCGGCTTTCTCGAGCATCTCGACCGGCGTCGCCTGAGCGCTGCCGGAGGGCTTTGCGGAGGACTGCGGCTCTCGTTCGCGAGCGCGAGCAAAGGAGGACGCGGCCTCGACCTTCCGTAGGTCCAGCTCGTATCGGGAGCTGGAGTCAAAACGAACGGCATGGCGCTCGGCGATGACGTGTGAAAGGCCACCGGGGTGGCTGAGCACGCTGCGCAGGGCGGCGAGCGTGTAGCGCAGTGAAGCTCGAGCCCGGTCGGAGTCGCTTTCGGGCCAGAACAACGCGGCGAGCTTCTCTCGCGCCTGGAGACCGCCTTCAACCGCTAAATAGGCGAGTAACGCCAGCGCTTTTCTGGTCGGGAACGCGAGCTCCGGGCCGCCATGGCGCACCAGCGGCGTGCCGAGCAAGGCCAAGCTGAGCTGGCCCATCTCACGCTCCGTCTAACGCTCTTCTAACGCCGTGAGCTTAGCCTAGGCCTCACCCTGAGGCAAGAGGGAGGACCGATGAGGAGGACCGATGAGGGAGGACCGATGAGGAGGACCGGTGAGGGAGGACCGATGAGGAGGACCGATGAGGGAGGACCGATGAGCAGGCGACCCAATCACCTGGCGATATTCGGCATGATCGCCGCGGCGTTCTGGATCGGGACACTCACGCTCGCTGTGACGACAGCCAGAGCCACCCCGCCATCAGGCCTGAGCGCGACAGCCCTCGGTGGAGGCGATCTTGGTGAGCCCATCCTGGCGAGCTTCCACGGGGACGACATTGCCCCGAGTAGCGCCAGGGAGATCAGCACTATCAGTGTCTTCAAGTACGCTCTCGAGCCCGGAGGGACCTTCGGGTGGCACCAGCATAGCGGCCCGGTCTGGGCCGTGATCACGGCGGGCACCTTCACTTTGTACAGCGGCGACGACCCGCTGTGCCGACCCGAGGTGTTCCCGGCGGGGAGCGCATTCCTTGATCCGGGGGACCGCACGCACATTGGCATGAACGAAGGCGCCATCCCCGTCGAGATCTACGCCGCGTTCATGCTTCCCCCAGGAGGCCCCCCGCGCATCGACGTGCCAGCTCCGGGGAACTGCCCGTTCTAAAGAACAAGAGGAGGTTAGAGGTGAGCGTGCAAACAGAGAATCCGGATCTTGAGAACAAGAGGAGGTTAGAGGTGAGCGTGCAAACAGAGAATCCGGACCTTGCGGCCATAAAACACCGTCAGCAGCAACGTGGGCATCGGGCGATTACGCCGAGGTCGGCTCCAGGGTCGTCATGATCAGCGAGCTCCTGTGTGAGGCGGTCGATCTACGACCGGGCCAAAAGGTACTCGACGTGGCGACCGGCAGTGGTAACACCGCGATCGCTGCGGCCCGGCGCTGGTGCGACGCCACCGGCATCGACTACGTGCCTGCACTTCTCGAACGGGGGAGGGATCGCGCGAGCGCCGAGCGACTGGATGTGACTTTTGAGGAGGGGGACGCGGAGGCGATCCCCTTCCCCGACGCGTCCTTCGACGTTGTCCTCTCAACGCTCGGGTCCATGTTCGCGCCGAACCAGGAAAAGGCCGCGCACGAGCTGCTGAGAGTGTGCCGTTCTGGAGGAAAGATCGGCATGGCGAATTGGACGCCGGACAGCTTCGTGGGAGAGATGTTCAAGATCAATGGGCGGTTCGTGCCGCCGCCTCCCGGTCTCAAGCCACCGCCCCTGTGGGGCACCGAGCAACGCCTGCGCGAGCTGTTCGGCGAGGAGATCGCTGAGCTGACGACGGTGCAACGGGACTTCACGTTCCGGTACCGCTCGGCCGACCACTGGATCGACTTCTTCCGCGCGTACTACGGGCCGACGCTGAAGGCCTTCGACGCGCTCGATGGGACTCGCCAGGAAGAGCTGGCGCACGATCTGCGCGAGCTGGTCCAGCGACGCAATCGCTCCACTGATTCCACGATGGTGGTGCCCTCTGCCTACCTTGAGGTGGTGGCCGTCAAGAAGTAAGCGTGGTGCGCCATGGCAACATGCCCCATGCCCCTCACTCTGGAGGGGCATGGGGCACGAGCAATGGCGGTCGGAGCACCTGGAAAGACGAACGCGATCACGGCCGAGATCATCCGCAACCTCGTGATCGCAATTCCAACTGCGCCGCCGGAGCTCCGTGGGCGCGCGACGTGCGGGTTCGGCGAGCGATGGTGCATGCGACCGAATCGGCAGGGTATGAGCGAGGCCCCTGCAGCACGGCCTCGCTCCGCCCGCGGATACCTTCGTTCTCCCGGACGACCCGGCATTCCGCGAGCTCGAGCAGCGGGGGCTAGCCCGTTATCCCTTCGACGCGAGTCGCGCCTGGCAGCTCTTGTCGGACGCGGGTTGAACGCGGGGTCCGACGGATCGCTGCGGGACAGGGGCGGGCAGACTCTGGCGTTGGACCTCTCCGCCACAGGCCAGGGCAGCAACGTGCAGGAGATCGAGACAGTCGCGAGCCAGTGGCAGACCGTCGGCTTCCGAGCGAGTCCGGTGCCCATACCGCCAGGCAGCCAATTTCGACGAGCGGCGAGCCACCGTGCGGGGTGGCTTCCTGTGGCCATGGAGTCTGTCGCTCACGGCAACACAGAACCTGGTCACGTCCCAGATTGGCGCCGAGCGGACATCATGGAGGGGGCGCAACTATGGGGGCTACAGCAATCCGGCCTACGACACCCTCTACGATCGCTTCGCCACGACCCTGGAGCCGGCCGCCAGGGACGGCCTCGTGGCCGAAATCATGAAGGTCCTGGCGGATGAGGTGCCGCTCATCCCCATCTACTATTACGGGACAGCCGTCGTGGCGAAAAAAGGGCTGAGCGGGCCAGGCATGATCACGGCCCTGCAGACCGCGAGCGCCTGGAATATCGAGACGTGGGAGCTGCGGTAGGACCGCGTCGCTACCTCGAAGGGCTCCCGCCCCGGATCCCTACCGATGAGGCGGTACAATCGGGCTGGCAGCATCCACCGGGGAGCGCACCGTGCCGGTAAGTGAGCGAACCTTCCAACAGCTGGCGCTGGAGGATCCAGAGGGGCACTGGGAGCTGTATTGTGGCCACCTGCGCAGGAAGCCGGGGATGACCTTTGCCCACAACCACGCGGAATTCCGTCTGACCCTGCAGCTTGGCCAGCAATTGGACCTCGATCGGTTCGACGTGCGGAGCAACGCCGGGCATGTGCGCCGCTCGCCCGAGAACTACTTCATCCCCGACGTCTTCGTCATTCCTCTCGCGTTGGCGGAGCCGTTCCGCGAACGGCGCGACGTGCTCGAATGGTACGACGCCCCGTTGCCGCTGGTCGTGGAAATCTGGTCACCTTCAACGGGCGACTACAACGTGGACACGAAACTGAGCGAGTACCAGCGGTGCCGTGACCTCGAGATCTGGCTGCTACACCCCTTCGACCGCACATTGATCGCCTGGCGACGGCAGTCGGACGGCAGCTATGTCGAATCGCATTACGCCGGTGGCGCCGTTCAGCCGGTCGCTCTGCCCAACGTGACGATCGACCTCGACGCGCTGTTCGACTGACTGGAGGCGGCCCGATGCGGCCCATGCTGCCGCAGCATGCAGATGCGGCTCGGGCAGCCGGTCCTCACCACACCTACAGCTCATCGGGCTGGGGCAGAGCCCCGTTAGTTTTGGTGTTTATGAATTGGCTGTCATGTTTGCTCAGCTTGCCGCGGCGATGAGGACCTGACTGCCCTCGACTTCGATCGTTTCGCCGGACTGCTGGGCATTTTTGCTTACCCACCGACGTCGTCTGCCTGAGGGGGCGATGTCCACGAGGAACTCGATACCAAGCGTGCTAGAGAGGCGGCACAGCGTCTCAAAGCTCGGATTGTGCTCGGCCGCCTCTAGCCGCGCGATGGCCGACTGATTCATGCCAAGACGCTTGCCCAGCGCGGTCTGCGATAAATGGTGTTTGGCTCGGTATCGGACGATTTCCAAGGAAACGGCGTTTGCCAGTGCGAGCCGTTCATATTCGCGCCGGATCTCGGGCTTCTGTACGTCCCTGGCGAACATCTCTTCGCTGTCGATCCATTTCTTTTCGGTCATCTGACATCGTCTCCGCTTTCGGCCTCGCCGTTTGTATCTAAATCGACGTAATGAGCCAGGCGCGCCTCAGCCGCACGGACGGCCGGCTGAAGCCTTGCCGATCAACGCTTGCCTCTGGCGCAATGGCGCCCACGACGAAGGCGTCTCCTATCTGACGATAGAGCGCGCGCCATCGGCTCCGACCCGCCCGCGGGCGGAGCTCACGAAGCTGGTTGGCGCCCCCCACGTTGCTTTGATGAGGAAATGGGAGGGCCGCACCGAGCGCGCGGAGTTTTCGACGGCATTGCGCATTGCCACTTGTTCAGCGGCCGTCAGTTGCTGAAGTTCGGCGTCAGCCTCGAGCATGAAGCGTACGTCTGCCACCACCCAAGTCTATCACAAAGATGTAATAGCCGCTCCGGCATCTTTGATCACGCCTCAGCTGCGCGCAGGAAGGTGCCTCGAGCCAGTATCACATCTGCGCGTGCAGATGGCCCAGTCGGCTACCGGGGAAACCGCGAGTTGGGTACACTGGTGGGCATAGAGAAGGGCCTGCCATCGCCAGGCTCAGGAGAGCCGACAACGACTGACTGGGGGATTTATGCTGACTGCAGAAGAGAATGAGCTACTGACGAAGGTCGGGCCGGGCACGCCCATGGGCGAGCTGATGCGCCGCTACTGGCAGCCAATCGCGGCGAGCGTCCAACTGAAAGAAGAGCCGGTGCGGGCGATCCGCCTCCTCGGGGAGGACCTGGTGCTCTACCGTGACGAGAGCGGCACGCTCGGCCTCGTGGGC
This sequence comes from uncultured Chloroflexota bacterium, assembly GCA_964417895.1. Classification (GTDB taxonomy): domain Bacteria; phylum Chloroflexota; class UBA6077; order UBA6077; family SHYK01; genus CAYQJS01. Next base: position 16,754 of record CAYQJS010000066.1, read on the forward strand.
AACCGCTGCGCCCACCGCCGGGTGCACCTGCTCTTCGGCATTCCGTGCGATGTAGGGCTGCGCTGCCCGTGCCACGGCTGGCGCTACGACGAGACCGGCCAGTGCATCGAGCAGCCTTACGATGAGGCCGAGGGCAACGACACTTTTAAAGAAAGCGTCCAGATCGCCGCGTACCCGGTGATCGAGCGCAAGGGCATGATCTTCGCGTACCTTGGCCCAAAGCCGGCGCCCCTGTTCCCGAGCTGGGACCTCTTCATGTGGGACGACGTTTACTACGACATCGGCAGCTGCGCGATCCCGTGTAACTATCTGCAGATCATGGAGAACTCGCTCGACCCCGTGCACGTGGAGTGGCTGCACACCCATTTCTCCAACTACGTGCTCAAGCGCCTCGGCCATGAAGAGCTCAAGCGGCAGGGGCTCTCCGGAAATAGCGTCCCCCACCGGCACACGAAGATCGGCTTCGACGTCTTCGACTTTGGCATCGTGAAGCGCCGCGTGATGGACCACACCGACGAGACCCATCCATACTGGACGGTCGGCCACCCGATCGTCTTCCCCAACATCCTCAAGACCACGGGCTTCCAGTACCGCATCCCCATCGACGACAACAACACCTTCCACTGGTGGTTCTTTCCGCACCGCATTCCCGACGGCGTCGAGCTGCCGCCCCAGGACGAGATTCCTTACTACGACGTGCCGCTGCCGCAGGTTGGCTCGAAAGGCGAGATGCCCTGGTCGCTGCTCGACAACAATGGCGGCCAGGACATCATGATGTGGATCACCCAGGGGTATGTCGCCGACCGCACGCAGGAAAGGCTCAGCCTGTCGGACCGCGGCGTCAACCTCTACCGCAAGCTGCTCATGTCGAACCTCCAGAAGGTGCAGCGCGGCGAGGACCCCATGAACGTGTTCCGCGACGTCGAGGATAACGAGTACCACGAGCTGCCCTCGGAATACTGGCTGCTGTCGGCGGAGTCCGCGCGGCGCGGCGACCTCAACCGCTCGGGCGGCGCATCGAAGTACAGCCCCGTGATCGCGGAGGCGCTTCGTCGGACCGGGAGGGAAGCCGCCCTCGTCGGGCCGGTGCACTAGGAGTCACCCCCCTCCCTAACCCTCCCCCTCAAGGGGGGAGGGGACAGACTCTTCACCCTGTCCCCCCGGGCGCTGGGGGAGAGGGAAGAAAACTCGGAGGATCAATGGTAGAGATCCAAGCACGGCCAATCTCCCTCAATGAGATGTTCCGCTTCACCTACGACCGGTGGATGGAGTCCGTTGGCGTTCCCATCCACAAGGGCTACTTCGTAGAGGACCTGCGCACGGTGCCCCTCGGCCCATGGGACGAGCGAGAGTGCGACTCCTGCTTCATTCAACTCGCCGGCCAGGAGGGCGTGAGCGAAGCGCGCGTCACCGAGGTGAGGCCCGGCGCCACGCTGCCGCCCCTCAAGCTCACCGTGGACGAGGCGATCTACGTCGCCTCCGGGCGTGGCCTGACGACTGTGTGGACGGACGACGGCGGCAAGAAGTCGTTCGAGTGGCAAGAGCACAGCATGTTCGTCATCCCACGCGGGTACTGGCACCAGGTTTCCAACGCGCGCGGCGACCAGCCCGCCCGCCTGCTCAACTTCAACTACCTGCCCATCGCCATGTCCGCGGTGCCCGACCCGGAGTTTTTCTTCAACAACCCGGGCGTGACGCCGCGCAACCGCGTCACGGGCGACGCGCTGTACTCGTCGGCCCAGGAAGTGAAGCGTGAGGATGGCGAGTCGCGCGTAGGCGTCTTCTGGGTCGGCAACTTCTTCCCGGACATGCGCGCATGGGACAAGCTCGTGCCGTTCTGGGGCCGAGGCGCCGGCGGCACCACCGTGTTCATCAACTTCCCCGGGTCGGAGATGTCGTGCCACATGTCCGTGTTCCCAGCCCGGACGTACAAGCGAGCCCACCGCCACGGCCCCGGACGCGTGATCGTCATTCCGGCGGGCGAGGGCTTCTCGGTGATGTGGCAAGAGGGCCAGGAGAAGATCGTCGTGCCGTGGCACGAGTGCAGCATGTTCGTGCCGCCGGGCCGCTGGTTCCACCAGCACTTCAACCTGGGCACCGACAACGCGCGCTATCTCGCGTTCCACCCGCTGCAGCAGTTCTCGGGCCACGGCGAGCGGGTCGAGGACCGAGCCCGCGACCAGATCGACTACTCCGACGAGGAGCCGTGGATCCGCGAGAAGTTCGAGGGCGAGCTGGCGCAGCGCGCCATCACAAGCGACATGCCCGAGGACGCCTACCGGATCCGCGACTACGAGTGGCAGTACTGAGTAGCTGAGCCCCGTCGCGTAATACGTCGTCGGCGTCGATATCGGAGGCAGGTTCACCGACTGGGGAAGCACACGAGATAGAATCGGCAGGCGGCGACGCCACCGGTGGCACGTCGCCGGGTAGGCTGAAATCGGGTCACCGTGCCGAATGCCCAGACTCCGGAGGCGACTGCAATGGCGATCATTGATTCTGATGCACACGTCATCGAGACCGAGCACACATGGGACTTCATCGACGATGGGGAGGAGCAGTATCGGCCGCGAACCGTCATTCCTCGGGACCCTCCGACCTCAGAGGGACCTCGCGGGCGCGAATTCTGGCTCGTCGACGGCCGCCTGGAAGCACGGCGCTCGAACATCGGGCTGGACACCACCGAAGCCCTGCGCGAGATGGAGGATATCGAGGGCCGACTGCGCCACATGGACGAGCTGGGGATCGACGTTCAGGTCCTGTACCCCAGCCTCTTCTTGCGGCCCGTGACGAGCCGCCCGGAAGTCGAGCTGGCGCTCTGCAAGACCTACAACCGATGGATGGCCGACATCTGGGTCAAGGGCCGGGGGCGCTTGCGGTGGGCCTGCATGCTGCCGTGGTTCACCGTCGACAGGGCAGTCGAGCAGTTGCGCTTTTCGAAGGAGAACGGCGCCTGCGCCATCTTCGCACGCTACGCCGAGGCGGACCAGCTTCTCGTCTCCCCCAGCTTCTACCCGGTGTATGAGGAGGCCAACAGCCTCAACGTTCCCCTCTGCGTCCACGCCAGCTCAGGAACGATAGCCACCCACGAGCTGTTCTCCGGCGGCGCCGGGGGAGTCCCCACGTTCAAGCTGGGGCCCATCGGCGCGTTCCACAGCATTGCGATCAGCAAGCTACCCGACCTGTTCCCCAACCTTCGCTTCGGCTTCATCGAAGTGCAGGCCCAGTGGGTCCCGTACATCTGCCACGACCTGTACCGCCGCTCGAAGTTCACGGCGACGTGGTGGAAAGACGGTCTCTTGAGGGAGCGCCGACTCTACGTGGCGTGTCAGACAGACGACGACCTTCCGTACGTGTTGCAGTACGCCGGCGAAGACAACCTCGTCATCGGCTCCGACTACGGGCATAACGACACATCCTCCGAGATCCAGGCGTTGCGGAATATCAGAGAGAAGGGTGGCGTCGAACCGCGGATCATCGACAAGATCCTGGACGACAACGCCAGAGCGCTCTACGGGCTGTAGAGGGCGCGGCGTCGCGGGAAGCAGGGGGAGGGGACCGGGTTTCTACCCCTCTCCCTATCCCTCCCCCGCAAGGGGGGAGGGGACCAGTTCTTCCTATCGGACGAACTCCCATTCGTGGAGGTTCCAGCTCCAGTTCGGCCCGGGCGTCCCGGGGAATGGGAACGTCGGACCGCGTAGGGTCGCCACGTGGGCCATCAGGGCGGGGCTGTCGTACGCGACGAAGCCCGGCACCTCCTCGCTGAGCAGCTTCAGGATCTGCACCGCGAGACGGTCCATATCCCCGCGATCGAGCGACTGGGTGAATGCCCCGTGGAGTCGGTCGAATTCGGCGTTCGACCAGCCGCTCCGGTTCGCGCCCGCCCATCGGTTGGCGGGGGAGCCGATCTCGGAAGTCGCCCAGTTGGTCCAGTTCTCCGGCGCGCCGGTCCGACCGTTGATGTTGGGCCATGTGTGCCGACGGATCGCGGGGACCGTGACGTCGGGTAGCACCGAGGGCTGGACATCGATGCCTGCCCGCTTCCACATGTCCACCATGATCGCCTGGCCCCGCTCGTGCTGCGTGCCGGCGCGCACCTCATAGTCCGGCTGCAGGCGCTTCCCGTCGGCGTAAGTGAAGAGCCCGTCGGCGCCCTTTCTGAGGCCGGCCTCCACTATCAGCTGTTCGCTGAGCCGCGGATCGTACGGGTGCTTCGTGATCGCTCGCTCCGCCTCGGCGAAATACGGGGTGAACTTCCACGCCCAGGTGTGCGCGATCTCGGTGTCGCCCTGAAACATCGCCTCGCTGACTGCCTGGCGGTCGAATGCGTGCGACATCGCCCGTCGGACGCGGGTGTCAAGGAGCGCGGGCTCGGTCTGCGTCTCGGGCCTGAACTGGTACTGGACGAAGATGAAGTAGTCGGGCCCTATCACCTGCTTGCCCTTTCCCGAGGCTATCCAGTCTCCCTTGAGTACCGCCGCGTGCTCGAACCGCATCGTAAGGATCGGCGCGTAGTCCAGCTCGCCCGCCAGGACGTTGGTCAGCACCGTGTTCTCGTCGCCCATGAAGCGCACGATGAACCGGTCGATCCTGGGCCGCCCCAGGGCGAAGCCGTCAAACGCCGCGCCCTCGATGAACGAGCCGTGTGCCCACCGCTCCAACCGATAAGGCCCAGCGCCGACGTATTCGGAGCTCCAGAAGGGAAGGTTTGCGAATGCATCGAGGCCCGCGGACCCCTGCTCGAGAGCCTGGAACGGCTCGCGCAGGATGTGTGTCGGCAGCGGCTCGAAGGTGAGTCCCAGGATGCCGGCCTCGACGTAGAGTGAGCCCCACGTGATGACGAGGGTCAGCGGGTCCGCTGCTTCGACGGCTTCCATCTGATTCTGCGGTCGCCCCGAGAACGGCAGCCCGGGCGCCCGATAGACGCGCCACGCGAACACGAAGTCAGCCGCCGTGAGCGGCTGCCCATCGTGCCAGGTAAGGCTCGGGCGGAGCTTGTAGGTTGTCTCCATCCGCCCGTCGGGGAGGAGCTTCCAGGTGTCGGTGTTCAACTGGGGCAGCTGCTCTGCCAGCTCTGGGCGCGCCTGCATCTGGCTGTCGATGAGTGCGAGGCTCGCATTCATGGCATCTTTGGCATGCCCGCTGGCGCCGCCCGGCTCGTCGTACTTGGATGCCAGGCTCTGGACCTCGAAACGGCTCACGAGCCGTAGAGTGGTCGGCTGCTGCTGCGCACTCCGCAGGCCGTCGCTCGTTGCCTGACCCGGCGGGCCGGCGCAGGCGGTGGTGGCTAGCAACGCCACAAGGCCGAGGATGGAGAAGAAACGACGCCCTTGCCACCAAGTCACAGTACACCTCCCGACGAACGAGTCGGCAGCGACCACTCCTCTCCTGCCGCAGCGGGAGAGGCTGGGGTGAGGGCACTCCCAACGTGCCCCATGACGTGCTCGGGGGCTGCCCTCACCTAACCTCTCCCATTCCGATGGGAGAGGTTAGGTGAGGGCACCACAGGCCCCTACTCGTCCAGATGGAAGTACCTGACTGCGTTCCCGGCCAGCATCATGTGCTTCTCGTCCTCGGGCACCCCGGCGAACATGTCGTCGATGACCTTCTGCGAGTTCGGCCAGTCACCCGCCGCGTGCGGAAAGTCCGTGGAGAACATGATCGTGTTGGTGGTTGCCGGGTCTCGCATCTGGACGCCCACCGGGTCGTACAGCGTCCCCCAAAGGGCATGCTCTTTGACATAATCGCTGGGCTTCCGCTCCAGATCGTCCATCCCCCAGAACTCCTTGATCATTGGCTGGTAACGGCGGTAGTTGTCATCCACCATGAAGAGGGAGAAGGGGAGCCATCCGCACATGGTCTCGGCGAAGTACATCTCAAGCGTGGGGAACCTGTCCCAGACTCCGGCATACGCCAGCTGCATCACGGCGTAGGGGGTGCTGTTGGAGTTGGCAAAGAGTAGGCTGAGGGCGTCATCCTTGTGGTTGTCGGTGGACGTGTTCTCGTGAGGGTAGAGGAAGGGAGGATCGCCCCGCCGCCCGCGAAAGCGCCCTCCCCCATGCTTCGCGAGGGCCATCCGGCAATCGAGGGCGGCGGCCCAGAAGCGATCGTCCTCCGGCGTCGGATAGCCATGGCCGCTCGGGAACGCCGTGAGGGTGGCGCCCTTGAAGCCGAGCCTTGCGCAGTGCTCGATCTCCCGCACCGCGTCGTCGATGCCGGTCGTCGGGATGGTCCCCTGCGGGAACAGGCGATCCGGCGCCACAGACACGTACTCTTCGGCGATGTATTCGTTATAGGCGTGCACCAACGCCAGATAGAGCTCGTCGTCTTTGGCGTTCCGGAGCATCTGGTCCGTCCAGGTGAACATGACCTCCGCGTCGATTCCGTCGCGGTCCTGCTCCTGTACGCGCAGCTGCGGTGTCCCATTCCCCACCGGCTCTGAGAACTTCGGTATCTGGAAAGGAAGCTCCTCGAACGGAACGCCCACGTTCCGCGTGAGGCCGATCGTGTTGGGCTCGCTCCCGTCGCAGACGACGGCATCGGAGCCGTTGGCCATGGTGACGCGCTTCGGCGCGCGGTCGCGCCATTTCGCAGGAACCCGGTGGGCCCAGACCTCGGGGTTCAAATCCAGGTGCGAATCCGCTGAGATCACTCGATACTCGCGCGCCATGGTCGACTCCTTTCGCAAACTCGGCGACCGATCGCCCGGTGGTCGCTCTCCATGCCTCATTTGTAGGGATTCTAATTCAGATCGTGTTCCGCCGCCGCTGTGGTTGTGATGACTCGTAGACTCGTGGGGGCCGCGGCATGCCGCGCCCGCCTGGCGTCGGGGGTACGCGGGTCAGGCATGCCTAACCCCTACCGCGGTCATGGCGTCTCTGGCGGGCGGCTGGTGGGACAGGCGAGGGGGCCGGTAGACTTGACTGCTTAAGAGAGATGATGAACGGCGACGGTCATGACGCAACCACCCCAAGCAGAACCGATCCCTCTGAACCGTCACGAGGACGGCACGATCCGCATAGCCAACACGCGCGTGTCCCTCGATGTGCTGGTGGGAGCATTCCAGGCCGGGGCGACGGCGGAGGAGATTGGCCAGGCCTACCCCTCCCTCGGGCTGGGTGACATCTACGCGGTCATCGCCTACTACCTGCGCCACGCGGCCGAAGTAGAAGATTACTTGCAAGAGCGGCGAGGGCTGGGCGAAGCGGTCCGCCAGAAGAATGAGGCGCGATGGCCCAGCGACGATTTGCGCCGTCGTCTGTTAGAGCGCCAGGAGCATTAGTCCGCCGGGATGCTGCGCTTTGCGGCTGACGAAAGCCTGAACGGGCGTGTCCTTCGAGGGCTCTGACAAAGGGTCCCTGACACTGACGTCGTGCGGATCCAGGACGCTGGGCTTTCGGGCGCTGCTGACCCACTGGCGCTGCAGTGGGAGGCCGAAACGGGCCGAGTGATCCTCACCCAGGACGTGACCACCACGACGCGCGGGCGTACGAGCGGATCAATGCCGGGGGCACCACGCCCGGCATCGTTGAACTTGGTCAGGACCTCCCGGTAGGACGTGCTATCGAGGACTTGGAGCTGCTGGCGACTACCAGGGTACCCGAGGATTGCGACGGGCGAATCATCTACCTGCCGCTGTCGTCTGGCACCAGCTGACATGCGCAGGGGCACAGAATGCCGTGGCCGACGGCACCCAACGGATAAACCCACCGCACTTGGGCGGGATATAGAGGCTATCCTGACCGAGAGACGAGTCCCGGCGAAACTAATTGAAGGTGCTCTCGCTCATCGAGGACATTCCAGACGTAATCGGTGCTGCCGTTTTCCATGGCGCCCCATATCCCCTTGACTCGGACTTTGGCCTGATGTACACATTCGGACCACGAGTTTGAAAGGGCAGCACGAGGGCTCGAATATGAAAATTGCCGATGCGTTGCCACAACTGACCATCCAGCCTCTCCGGCGCTTCGCTGACGCCTGGTCGGTCACCACGATCAAGTCTGACAAACGTGATGTGTTCGAACAAGCGATCCTGGGAGAGATCCACAAAATCGACTCGGAGCCAGCCGTGAGGCAACGCCTAGCCGAGTTCGAGCGAGAAGTCAACTACGTCCGCGGTGAATCTGGGGAAGTTCTGCTCCGTTTGTTACTGGGCGAACCAGGGTATGTGATTGGCGACGAAGGGGACCTCATTAGGCGTGCAGTCGAGGCCGAGGGCAAGTTCTTCGACTATGCTCGGAACCCCTCGTCCATCCGTCATTTGGACCCGCGCACGGTTGACACGTACAGTTCGGTCCTTGAGGTCGCATGGGAGAACAAGGTCCTCAGTTTCGATGAATTTCAATTGATAAAGCGTCTTCGGAGAAAACTCAGTATTTGCCGCCGCGATCACCGCGTGCTTGAGATCCGAGCTATTGACCGGAGCCCGATGACAGCTCAAGACGCCGAAGCAGCTCTCAGGGCTATCAATGATAATGTCTTCGTTGTCCAGTTCAAGCATCGAGGCGGGACGGAGGTCGTCTGTCCGGAAGAGATCGCAACCAGGCTAAGACGTTTTCTTGGCGTTGTCCTTCAGCCAGCAGCCTATGGAAATCTTGCATCAAAGCTGCCCATGGAGCCAATAAAATCAGCATTGGAGCAGGCGGGTCAAAAGATTATCTCAAGCCGTAAGTCCTTCCTAATTGAACGGCTGATAGACGGAGACGTGCCACCAACTGGCTTGTTAGATAAGCTCGATGACCTCGAGTTGGACAGCCTGTTCGATAACTTCCCGGGCCAGAAGCCCCCGAATTTGAGGGCGGTCAAGATTAGACACCTCATCAACCATTTCGATCGCTACGCCGCCGCGTCGGTGGCTCCAACCCCGATTGATCCGGATCAGACTTACTTCACGTATCTCGGCGAGCTGGCCTCCCGGAAATACGATACCCTCCACGCATCCAACGTGATTCAGCGGGATCAGAACGTGGACAGGGCGTTCGAACGCGGGCTCCGATTTGCGTTCACAAAATACCTTGGATATCCCCCGATCGTATTCACGGGAAGCGCTCATGCCGACGGCGGGATCGGAACCTGTCAATAGGAATGAGACACTCGGGGGACGAATTTAGTGTTGCACCT
>CAYQJS010000067.1:0-25868 GCA_964417895.1 uncultured Chloroflexota bacterium
TTGCAGTGCAGATAGCTCCAGCGACCGTTCTTCGCCGGATAGACACCCATCACCGTGTTGCGCTCGGTCGACACGGGCGCCCCGTCCAGCTTCATGTAGTGCCCGCTCCGAAGCGACGCAGTCGCCTGGCGGGTATCGACCGCTACCTCCTGCCGGCGCCCGGTGCGCAATTCCCACAGATCGGAGACGGCGACGCCGGTCGCCGCGAGCGCGGCCGCACTGGTCTCGCCAATCCGGAACGGCGTTGGCAAGATCGGATCGGCGGCTCCGGTGATCTCGACCGCGCGGGCGCGATCCTCCCCCCAGCCGGCGATCGGCAAGATCGTGCGCAGAGCATCGTTGATCATGGTCCCAGACTCCCTCCACTGTCGGAGCGTCCATACTACGCCCAATGGAGGTGTCCCGACAGCCCAGACGCTAGAATGGCGGGCGAGTATCTTATTCGCCGAAACGCCGTTGGCTTCGAGGTCAGGAGTCAGAAATGCCGCGTTTGCCCGTACCCTCCGATAGCGATGCCTTCTCCGAGGGCACGCGTCGCGCCATCAGACATATTCTCGATACTCGTGGCGGCAGCGTCCCAGCGCCCAGCGGGCTGTTGACCTATGCCGAGAAAGCCGGCGCCCTGTTGTCCGACCTCGTGGAGCACCTGCGCTACCACACCTCGTTGACCAATGCAGAGACAGAGCTTGCGATCTGCGTTGCAGCCCGCGCATCCAACAGCGATTACATCTGGAACGCCCACACGCGTCTTGGCCTGCAGGCAGGGACGCGTGTGGAAGCGCTGCATGCCGTTGATACGCATGGTCCCCTGGACGGACTCACCACAGACGAATCGCTGATCGTCCGCTTCGGCCGAGAGCTCCTGGCGCAACCCGCGGTCTCCGATGACACCTTCAACGCAGTACGCGCCCGCTACGGTGAGAGAGGCCTAATGGAGCTGGTGGCAATCATGAGCGTCTATACGATGAACGCCAACATCCTGCGGGTCGTGAACGTGCAAGCTGCTCCAGAGGCGAGGCATTTGATGCGCTAAGCTCACCAAGCCGCGCGGCCCGCCACTATTCCAAGATCGTGCGGGGGCCGTTTGCCTGCTCGCAGGCGTTGGGATACGATGGCGGCAAGACGAGGAGAAGACACCGGGAGGAGAGAGCGTGCGAAGAATCAACGTGACCACCCTGTTGTTCCTGTCGATCGCCCTGGTCGTGGTGGCCTGTGCCCCCGCGACGGCTCCCGCGCAACCGGGGTCGGGCGCCGCGCCGAGCGCTTCGGCTCCGCAAAAGACGCTGGTGATCGCCCAGCGTGGCGAGCCTCCGACGCTGGCGGCCCGGTCCCTGGTTACGCAGGGCAGCGGCCTCCTGATCCCGGACCGGTTCTTCAACGCCACGCTGGACGTGTGGGACATGAATCAGGTGTCCCACCCGCAGCTCGCCGAGGCGCTCCCGGAGCTCAACTCGGACACCTGGCGCCTGTTCCCCGACGGGCGGATGGAGACCCGCTACACGCTGAGGCCGAATCTGACCTGGCATGACGGCGCCCCATTGACGTCGGAGGACTTCGCCTTCGCACTCCGCGTCTACAAGACCCCCGAGATCGGCTCCTCGTCGACGCGCCCCGTCCCCCAGATGGACGAGATCGTCGTCCAGGACGCACGGACGTTCGCGATCCACTGGAAGCGGCCATACGTCGACGCGGCGGGAATGCACATCTCCTTCCAGGCACTCCCGCGGCACCTCCTCGAGGAGGACTTAAAGACGATGGACGCCGTCGCGTTCATCGGTCATCCGTTCTGGACGTTCCACTACGTAGGGCTGGGCCCCTATAAGCTGGACCGTTGGGAACCGGGCGCCTTCCTGGAAGCATCCGCGTTCGATAACTACGCGCTCGGCCGGCCGAAGATCGACAAGATGAGGATCTTGATCATCAACGATCCGCAGGCCGCCATGGCCAACGTGCTGGCTGGCGGGATCGACTACGTCACGAACTTCATGTTCTCGGTAGACCAGGGTCAGGTGCTGGAACAAGCCTGGACGGCGAATGGTGGTGGTACGGTCCTGTACTCGCCCACCCAGCGGCGGCTCGGGGTGATCCAGATGCGGCCCGAGCACCAGCAGCCCAGAGCCCTCTCCGACGTGCGCGTCCGGTACGCCCTGGCCCACAGCATGAACGACCAGGAGCGCGTGGACGTGCTCGACGGCGGGAAGGGCCGCGTGGCCTATACCCTGGCCTCCGACGGGTTTCCCTACTACCCGGAGATGGAAAAGGTGGTGCTCAAGCATGCCTACGACCCGCGCCGGGCACAGGAGCTGATGGCCGAGGCCGGATGGACCAAGGCCCCGGACGGCTTCTTCCGCGACGCTTCCGGCGAGCGGTTCACCATCGAGGTCGCCTCGTCCGCCGGCGGCAAGAACGAGCAGGAGGCCGCCGTCTATGTGGATAGCCTGCGGAAGGTGGGGTTCGACGCTGTTCAATACATCACGCCGGTCGCGCTAATCGACGACAACGAACTCCGAGCCACTCGGCCGGGTCTCTCTCTCCGAGGGGGCGGTCAGGTGTATGAGTACTACGTCGACAGCGCGATTCCGTCGCCGGCGAATCGCTGGCGGGGGGACAACCGACCCGGATGGTCCAACGCTGAGTACAACCGCGCGTTTGCGCAGCTAGAAGGCACCTTTCCCATGAGCGAGCGCATCCAGCTCATGGCACAGCTCGAGCGGCTGGTTTCGGTGGACCGGGCGCTCACCATGAATAGCTGGGAATCGCTCCTCAACGTCGTTGCCAAGGGTCTCAGGGGCGTGGACATGCGCAAGGTTCCCGATATCAACATCGGCCCCGAGCTATTCGCCGATAGGTGGGAGTGGGGCTCCTAGAAGCGAGCCCGCAAGGCAGCCTTCATTGGGCGATGGACGAGCCGCGCGGCCCTTCACCCCTGAGCAAACGGGAGACCTTCGATGTCTGGATCGCAATAGGCGTCTTCACGGGCCTCTTCGCAAGGAGAATCTGCAATGCGAGCCGTGACCTTCAGCCGGTTTGGTGGGCCCGACGTTCTTGAGGTGTCAGACCTGCCCGAGCGTGAGCCGGGGCCGAACCAGGTTAGGATTCGAGTCGCTGCGGCGACCGTCAACCCCACCGACGTCGGCTTTCGCTCCGGACGGCAGACTGCTCAGTTGACCGGCGTGGAACCGCCGTACATCCCCGGCATGGAGCTGGCCGGCGTCGTGGACGCCATTGGGCCCGGAAGCGACTGGCTGGCGGGAGACCGCGTCATGGCAATTGTTATTCCCAGGCGCCCAGAAGGGGGCGCCATGGCGGAGTCGGTCGTTGTGCCGGCCGCTTCCGTCGCCCGCGTGCCTGAGGGCGCGAGTCTGGAAGAGGCAGCGACCTTACCGATGAACGGCCTGACTGTACGTCAAGCGCTCGACCTGCTGGCCCTGAAGCAAGGCGATACGCTTGCGGTCACCGGTGCCGCCGGGGCTGTCGGCGGATACGCCGTCGAGCTCGGCGTCGCCGAAGGCCTACGTGTGATCGCGGTCGCCGCGACCAGTGACGAATCGCTGCTCAAGAGGCTCGGGGCTGAAGCAGTCGTTGCCCGCGGCGACGATGCCGCGCAGCGTATTCGGAACGTTGTTCCCGGAGGTGTCGACGGGCTGGTCGACGCGGCTGCGATAGGAGCGCCCATCCTGCCTGCTATCCGCGATGGCGGTGGCCTCGCGGCGGTGCGTGCTTTCGAGGGGGAAACCGAGCGCGGTATTACGATCCACCAGGTGCGCGTGGCGGCATACGCCCAGAATCAGGGCGCGCTCGACCGGCTTGGCCAGCTTGTGGCGCAGGGGAAACTGACCCTGCGCGTGGCCGAAACCTTCCCGCCCGAGCGCGCTCCCGAGGCACACAAAAGACTGGAGGCCGGCGGCGTCAGAGGGCGCCTCGTCATCGTCTTCTAGAGTCGCTAAGCCCCAGGCAGCAGGGGGCTAAGCCCCGGGCGACTCCTGGCTTGAAATCAGCGCTTGGAGACGGTCCAGAGCCTCCGTCCAGCCCTGTTCGTGAAGCGCACGCCGCCCCTCGGTGGCAAAGACGCCCTGATCAACAATCAGCTCAGTCGACTCGCCCAGATCGCCAAGCGCGAGCGTGACGACCGTCTCCCGATCGTCAGGGTCCGGATCCTCCCAACGAAATGTGTAGGCCAGGCGGGTGGGAGGGTCGACCTCGCGGAACTCTCCCGAGAGATAGAACGGATCGCCGTTGGGTGGTTGCATCGCGATCCGATAGCTGCCTCCGACACGCAGGTCGACCTCGACACTGGGAGCAGTAAACCCCTTCGGGCCCCACCATTTCGCCAGCTCGTCAGGCTCGGTATGCGCTGTGAACACGCGCGACCGAGGCGCCGGCAGAACACGTTCCAAATGCAGCGTCATCTCGCCCGAGTCCGCCGTCATGCCTCACCTCCGAGCACCCAACTCGCCGGTTCAGATTACCTTGGCCACCAGGCTTCGGGCGACTGGCGGCGATCTGCAATGCAGCGAACCACTCTCATGACGGCAATTATCGAGCAGCGCCTCGGTTTGCGCGGGCTCGACTAGGGCACCGTGGACCGCCAAGCGAGGAACCACCCCACGGCGACGATCACTAGGCAGCCTGTCGGAAGCTGCCCCATCCATAGAACATATATCCTGATTTTGCTACAATCGAGCCTGCCCGCACGGACATGGAAGCGGAGGGCGGCACTCGTGCCCTTGGACATCGACCTTGATCTCGGGGCGCCCGGCGACTCGCACCAGCCCGTGAAGGACGCGTTCCAGCGACGTGGCGTGCGGATCAGCGATGGATTGATCACGAGGCTGCGGTCCGGCGAAATCGGCCGCACCCACACCGCCTATCGCCTCGCGTGCGTCGACAGACTCCGGGCCAACGACGCCGCACTGAAGACCGAATACTGCCTGCGCGTCCTGTCGGCGGGCCGCGAGCACCGCTGGCCGAGCCGCGAGCCGCCGCGCGTTTACGCCTGCTTTGGGCTGACCAGAGCGATCGAGGCTGCGCTCGGCTGTACGCACCTGGAGCTAAGCTACGTCATGCGGACGATGCGAGCCGACCTCGCCGTCTGGTCAACCCACACGTGGGATCACCAGTTGGTCGCGGAATTCCGCGAGGGAGCATCCCTGTTTCTCCGCGTCCACGGCCATCGCAACTGGAGGGTGCTCCACCATAAGAACGACATCGTCAACGCTGCCTGGGACCAGCACACAATCCACGGCTTCTACTTCGCGCTGTACCACGTCGCTGGGTCCCTCACCCGAGCAAGCTGGCTCCCCTACGAGCTCGACCTGTTGCGGAGCTTCTACGTGCGCCAGCACGAGCTGGGGGACCCGCTCACGCCCCTGGATCGCCAGGTTCTCGCGGGCGCCGTGAATCAAAAACCAACCGCTTCGCTCCTGTGCCAGATGGTCCGGGCCCACGTGGGAGTCGACTACGATCACAGCTGCCTGACGACCCACCGCCACTTGCTCGTCACCGGGTCTCCAGAAGCTGTTCGTGCGTCTCGCCGTGACCGGGCTCCCCGTTAGGCCTGAAAATCCTAGTGGCACGACGACTAGGTAAACTACGCCATGGCTCTTGCATACAGGCACCTTGCGCAGATGCCCGACGGCACCACCGAGATCGCGCACCGAGGGGTCCCCGTCTACACGATCCTCAGCTTGCAGGAAGCCGGTGACGCACCCGACGCGATCGCGGATGCGTACAATCTGCCTCTCGGCGCGGTCTATGAGGCGCTGGCGTATGCGGCCGATCATCCCGAGGAAATGGAGGCGATTCGTCAAGCAGAGCTGGCCATCCAGCGTGAGATCCTGACGCGGATACCTGAAGAGCTGCGGCGTGGTATCCCTATACCTTGACGACTGCATAAGCGATCACCGCCGGGCCCATCAGCTTCGTGCGGCGGGCCATTCGATTTATTTGCCCGCCCGGCGCTCCTGAGCAACTGACGGCCTGTCAGGAGATCCGAGCACGAGCTCGCGGCGGTTCCTCCTGTTGCACGCTTTCACCAAGAAGACGCAGCGGACGCCGCAGGCCGAAATCGCTGTCGCCCAGCAGCGATACCAGGATTACCTCGAGACGCATAGGCCAATTGGGCAGCGCTCACGCGCGGGCACCAGCCGCGAACTGCCGAAGCCCAGCCTTCCGGCCCGTTGCGCCCTCACCCGATACGCCTCACGCTTGACATCGTTGCCGCGGTCGCGATAGTTATGCGTGCGATCCTGAGACGGCGGGAACGGAGGCAGCTTGTCGAGCCCCGCGAGTATGTCATTCCCGCCTGGCTCGCTGGTCAGTGCGCGGGGGCGCGAATGGGTTGTGCTTCCCTCCGAGGAAGGCGATGTCCTGCGGGTGCGGCCGCTCGCGGGGGGCGAGGACGAGATCGCGGGGCTGTTCATGCCGCTCGAGTGGCGGGGCATCGCGCCCGCCACGTTTGCGCCGCCCGACCCGGAGCAGGTGGGCGACGCGGCGTCGGCGCTCGTGTTGTGCGACGCTGCGCGGCTCAAACTGCGGAGTGGCGCGGCTCCGTTCCGCTCGCTCGGGCGCGTGTCGGTCACGCCTCGGCCATACCAGTTCGTGCCGCTCATCATGGCCCTGCGGCTCGACCCCGTGCGCCTGCTCATCGCGGACGACGTCGGCGTCGGCAAAACGATCGAGGCGGCACTCGTCGCACGGGAGATGCTCGACCGGGGCCTCGCGCGCCGTCTAGCCGTCATCTGCCCCGCCCACCTCTGCGATCAGTGGGAGCGCGAGCTCCACGAGAAATTCGCGCTCGAAGCGGCGGTCGTCCAGCCGGCGCGCATCGGCCGTCTGGAGCGGGAGCTGCCCAGATCGGACCTCAGCCTCTACGCCCACTACCGCCACCTGGTGGTCAGCATCGACTTCATCAAGACCGACAAGAACCGCCACGCGTTTCTTCGGAATGCGCCTGACCTCATCATCGTGGACGAGGCGCACACCGCCGCGCGCCCGGCGGGCGGCGAACGGGCCGTTCAGCAGCGGTACGAATTTCTGAAGGCCCTCACGGCCGACCCCACCCGACACATCCTCCTCGTCACAGCCACGCCCCACAGCGGCATCGAGGAGAGCTTCCGCTCGCTCCTCGGGTTGCTCGACCCTCGCTTTGACACGGCAGCGGAGGTCAACCGGCGCGATCTCGTTCCCCACCTCGTGCAGCGGCGACGCCGCGATCTGGAGGAGCGGTGGCTTGGCCAGGACCACCCCTTCCCGCGGCGGGAGTCAAGCGAGGAGACGTACACGCTGTCTGATGAGTATGCCGCGCTGTACGTCGACGTGCTCGACTACTGCCGCGAGTCAGTTTCCGGGTCGCCCGGCCTCCGCGCCCAGCAGCAGCGGGTGCGGTACTGGGCGGCGCTCGCGCTCCTGCGCTGTGTTCTCTCCAGCCCACGCGCCGCCGCGGCCGTGCTGAGTGGGCGCGCGAAGCGTCTCGGTGACGAGACCAGCCCTATCTTCGACACTGCTGACGATGTGGACTTGACTTACCTGCCGCAAGTGCTCGACCCCCTGGACGACGAGGCGGCGGGCGACTACACGCCCTCAGCGCCGGTCGACGAGACGTGGAACGGCCTGTCCGACACCGATCGGCGCCGCCTGACTGGGCTCATACGGCGCGCCGAGCAGCTCGCGGGCCCGGCGCGCGACCACAAGCTAGCCAGGCTCATCGCACTTCTCACCGCGCAGCTCCAGGCGGGCGCCCACCCGATTGTGTTCTGTCGTTTCATCGCCACCGCCGACTACCTGGAGGAGCAGCTCAAAGCCGCGCTAGCTGTCAGCTTCCCGGACCTGGCCGTGCGGGCGGTAACCAGCGCGGCCGGGGGCGACGACGTGCGCCGGGAGCGCATCGCGGACCTCGCGCAGCACGAGCGGCGAGTGCTGGTCGCGACGGACTGCCTCTCGGAGGGGATCAATCTCCAGGATGACTTCGACGCGGTGCTCCACTACGACCTGCCGTGGAACCCCAACCGGCTCGAGCAGCGGGAGGGGCGGGTGGACCGCTTCGGCCAGCCGCGCCCGGCGGTCAACGCCGTGCTGCTTTACGGCGCAAACAACGAGGTGGACCTCGTCGTGCTGGACGTTCTGCTGCGCAAGGCGAAGCAGATCCGCGCTCGTCTCGGCGTGGCGGTGCCGGTCCCGTACGAGTCCGAGCACGTCGTTGGCGCGCTGGTGGAGACAGTTCTCCTGCGGCGCCCGGCGCGCGGCGGGCTCCAGCTTCAACTCGGGCTGGATCACCAGCAGGTGAGCCGCCTCCACCAGGCCTGGGATGCCGCGGCCGACCGCGAGGCGCGCGACCGGTCGTATTTTGCCCAGCAGGGCATCGACCCGAACGAGGTTGCGACGGAACTCGCGGCGACCGATCCCGTGCTCGGGAATCCCGTGACGGTCGAGATGTTCCTGCGCCGCGCGAGCCAACGGCTGGGGGGCGACCTTCTCCCGGGCCGTCTGCCAGCCGTCTTCTCCTTCAATCCCGGCCAGGCCGCGCCCGCGCTGCGGGCGCGCACCGGGAACGCGTTTCCACTGGCCGTCACGCTCGACCGCCAGGCCGCGTCCATGCCGCGGGACCGTCAGGCGGATCGCCGCGCGGAGTACGTGGGCCGGACCCATCCGCTGGTCGAGGGGCTGGCCGACCTCGTGCTGGGCCGCGCCCTCGGCGGCGACCCCGACCCACTGTTTGCCCGCACCGGCGCCATCTTCACCCGCGCCGTGATGCGGAGGACGGCCGTCGCGCTGCTGCGCATTCGTTACAACATGCGCGACCCGGGCAACGGGTTCGCGGAAGAGGTGCTGCTTGCCGCCTTCAGCCGAGAGACCGACGGCCTCACCTGGCTCACCCCGATCGAGCAAGCCGGGCGCGACCTGATCGAGGCAGCCGAGCCCGCCGCGAACATGTCCAACGCCGAGCGCACCGAGCACGTGCGCTGGGCGCTCGACCAGCTTGCCGCCGACGCCGGGTGGTACCGCCCGGTGGTTGATGCCCGAGTGGCTGCGCTTCAGGGCGCGCACACCCGCCTGCGCCGCCTCGCACGCGCGCCCAAGCTGGAAATCCAGCCGCACGACCCGCCCGACATCCTGGGCTGCTACGTCCTCGTCCCCGCCGCCGGCGGCCGCTGATGGCGTACGTTGCGATCAGCAGCGAGGGCGGGCTCCTCCCGGTCGACCTGCTCGATCGGGTCGCGACGGGAGACGCAATCGGCCAGCGAGCGGATGACTTCGGCCTTCCTGCCGGGCGCCGTCTGCTCGACGAGCAGCAGAGCGCGTTCTCAGACGTCTGCGCCTACTGGGATACGCTGCAACGGCGGCTGGAGCACTCCAGCGAGAGCCGGACGACGATCACGCGCGACTCCTTCGTGCGCCCCGTTCTGGAGCGGCTGGGCTTCGCGCTCGAGCGCCAGCGGTCCGCCACGGCCGCGGGTGAGACGTTTGTCATCGAGTTCCGCGCCGGGGAGGACCCCCAGGCGCCGCCGGTCCAGATCGTCGCGGTCGACCGCGAGCTGGATCGGAAGGCGCAGGGCGAGCGGCGCAGCCCGCACGCGGCGGTGCAGGAATACCTGAATCGCTCCGACGCACTGTGGGGGCTCGTGACCAATGGCGCATGCGTGCGGCTGCTGCGCGACTCGGCGCGCGTCTCCCAGCCGAGCTACGTCGAGTTCGACCTCGCGGCGATGGTCGAAGGCAACCTGTACAGCGAGTTCGTCGTCCTCTATCGGCTGCTCCACCAGACACGCTTCCCCAACGGCGCGGATGACGTCGCGACCTGTCTGATCGAGCGGCTCTACCAGGAGGGGCTCGAGAGCGGCGGGCGCGTGCGCGACAAGCTGCGGGAGGGGGTCGAAGAGGCGCTGAAGGCGCTCGGGAATGGCTTCCTCATCCACCCCGGGAGGGCCTCACTCCGCGAAGCGCTCGGCGGTGGGCGACTTGACGCGTTAGCGTATTATCGCCAGCTCTTGAAGCTCGTTTACCGTTTGCTCTTCCTGTTCGTGGCCGAAGAGCGGCGACTGCTCTTCCCCGCCGCCCCGGACGGCGCCGACCGCCGCGAGGTGTACAGCCGCTACTACAGCGTAAGCCGCCTGCGGGCTCGGGCCGACCGCTACTTTGCAGAGGATCGCGGCGCCGACCTGTGGCAGGGGCTGCTCACCACATTCGGTCTGTTCGCGGACAGCACTGCCGCCGCGAGACTCGGGCTCGCGCCGCTGAACGGCGAGCTGTTTGGCGGCTACGCCTGCTCTGATCTGGAAGGAGCCGGCTGCGCGAACGCGGATCTGCTGCGCGCGATCCGCGCCCTTTCGGTGTGGACCGACGGCAGGACGCCGCGCCGGGTCAACTATGCCGGCCTGGACGTGGAGGAGCTGGGCTCGATCTACGAGAGCCTGCTGGACTTCCATCCGGAGGTGGACCTGGAGCGGGTCGAGCCGTTCGCGCTGGCGGCGGGCAGCGAGCGGCGTCAGACCGGCTCCTACTACACCCCGCCCGAGCTCGTGCGCGAGCTGATCGAGCACGCCCTCGTACCGGTGATGGAGGAGCGGCTCGCGGAGGCGCGGACGACCGAGGAGAAGGAGCAGGCCCTGCTGCGCCTGCGCGTGTGCGACCCTGCTTCAGGGTCCGGCCACTTCCTGCTGGCGGCCGCCCGCCGGCTGGCGCGAGAGCTTGCCCGCATCCGCACGGGGGAGGACGAGCCCGCGCCCGAGGCGTACCGGCACGCCCTGCGCGACGTGATCCGCCAGTGCATCTACGCGGTGGACAAAAACCCGCTGGCGGTGGACCTGTGCAAGGTGGCGCTCTGGATCGAGGGCCACGAGCCCGGCCTACCCCTGGGCTTCCCTCGACCACCACGTGAAGTGCGGCGATAGCCTGGTGGGCGTGGCCGACCTGCGCGTGCTCGCGGAGGGGATCCCGGACGACGCCTACAAGCGGGCTGAGGCCAACCAGAAGGCCGTGGGGGCGTCGCTGCGCAAGCGCAACAAGGAGGAGCGCGCCGGTCAGCTCCCGCTCGGCAGCCCTGGGCTGGATGACCGCCTCCTCAACCTGGCCGTCGCGGCCGACGAGATCCAGCGGCTCGCGGACGACTCCGTAAACAGGGTGGCCGAGAAGGCGGCCCGCTACGAGGCGGCCCGCGGCCCGGCCAGCGACTGGTGGACCGACGCCACGGCCTGCCACCTGTGGACGGCGCCCTTCTTCGCCGATTTCTCGCGGGGCGGCGACTTCATCCCTACGACGGGAACGGTGCGACGCTACCTGGCGAACCCAGGCGCGGGCCACGGGCAGGCGGTAGGCGCCGCCTGGGACCTCGGGCTCGCGCACCGGTTCTTTCACTGGCCCGCAGAGTTCCCCGACGTGATGGTGAACGGTGGGTTCGATGCGATCCTCGGTAACCCGCCGTTTATGGGGGGCAAGAAGATCAGTGGACAGCTCGGGGACCGATACCGGAGCTACCTGGCGGACGCCTATGCGCCGACCGGGGGCGTGACTGACCTGTGCGCGTACGTCTATCGGCGGGCCTTTGGGATGCTGCGGGCAGGCGGCCACCTTGGCATGGTCGCGACGAACAGCATCGGCCAAGGTGACACGCGCGAGGGCGGCCTTGCGCTGATCCTCGCAGGCGGCGGGACCATCACGGCGGCGCGGCGCTTCGTCAAGTGGCCCGGCGTCGCGAGCGTCGAGGTGAACCTACTCGCGATCCGCAGGGGCCCTTGGAGCGGCGACCGCTGCCTCGACGGCGAAACGGTGCCGTCTATCTCGTCTCGGCTGGACTCGGAGCCAGAAGCCGAGCCGAGACGCCTCGACGGGAGCCGGGCGGGGGCGTTCCAGGGCTCGGTTGTTCTCGGGCTGGGCTTCACGCTGACACCCAGCGAGGGCGAGGCGCTGATCGCGAACGACCCCCGCAACCGCGGCTGCCTGTTCCCGTACCTCAACGGCGAGGACCTGAATTCTAGGCCCGATCAGTCGCCCAGCCGCCGGGTGATCAACTTTTTTGACTGGCCGCTGGAAAAGGCGCGGGAGTTCCCAGATCTCCTGAGCATTTTGGAGCAGAGGGTCAAGCCCGAGCGTGCTCTCGTCAAGAGGGACCGTTACCGGACGCGATGGTGGACATTCGCCGAGAACTGCCCGGGCCTCTATTCAGCGATCGGCCCGCTCCGACGCGTATTGGTTCGCGCACAGGTGAGCGAGCTACACGCCATGTGCTTCGTCCCGCAGGGCTATGTGTACTCCATGATGCTCGTGGTGTTCGCCTTCGATGACGACTACCACTTCGCGCTGCTCCAGTCGATCGTCCACGAGGCGTGGGTCTGGAGGCACGCATCGAGCCTCGAATCCCGCAACCGCTACACGCCGACGGACTGCTTCGACACGTTCCCGTTCCCCCAGCAGCCGTCGCAGGCGGATCAAGCGGAAGCGGCGCGCAGCGGCGCCGAGTACCACGAGCATCGCCGGGAATTGATGCTGGCCCGCAACCTGGGGCTCACCAAGACCTACAACCTGTTCAACCGCGCTGATTGCCACGACGCCGACATCGCCCGCCTGCGCGAGCTGCACGCTGCCATGGACCGGGCGATCCTCGCCTGCTACGGCTGGTCGGACCTCGATCCTGGGCACGACTTTCATGGGAACGAGCGGGGGCAGGCGCGGTACACGATCTCGCCGGACGCGCGGCGCGAGGTGCTTCGGCGGCTGCTGGAATTGAACCTGGAAGTGGCAGCGGCTGAGGAAGCTGGCAAGAGCCCTGCGGGCAGCCGGTAACCGGCGGATGGGGCGCCTGAAGGAGCGCGAGGGGCGGTATGGGGTGAAAGGCGCACTCCCGCCTCCCACGGTGACTTCAGTGGCGCCGCGCCACGCCCGCTTCTCCGAGGGCTAGACGAGGGTGCCGCTTACCCCTTCCGGATCAGCTGCGGGCGGCCTCAGGCGATTCTTCGCTGCCAACAGAATGCGGACGATCTGGAGCAAGACAGTGCGCGATGGCCTTCGCCACCAACCCGTCCTCGACCTTCATGACTACCACGATTTCCATCGCAGTAGCGAGGGCCTCTTGGGGGTCCTGGAGAGCGACATAGCGGACTACGTGTACCGACCGAAGAGGGCTCAGCCTATCCGCCTTGAAAAGGCGGCTGGGGTGAGCCGCATTCTTCACCTTCTGGCCCCAGAGGACGCGGTTGTACTTCAGACCATCGTGGAGGTGATATCTCCTGAGATCAAAGGCGCGCAGCCGAGCAAGAACGCCTTTTATAGCCGATCGCACGGCCACGTGGAGAATCCTGGCGCTCTAGACGACACCTTCGGCTACATGTGGTGGCAGATGTGGCCCGAGTTTCAAAGCCGGATCCTCGGGTTCACCAAGGACTTCCCCTGCCTCGTCGTCACTGACATCGCCGATTATTTCGACAGCATCCCGCTCTCATCATTGCGGAACGCGCTGTCGTCTATAGCTCGATTTGACCAAGAGCTTCTCGACCTCTTGTTCCTCTTGCTGGGAGAGCTAGCATCACGCGCGGGTTACCTTCCTCCGTCCGGCACGGGGCTTCCCCAGATCGACTTCGACGCACCGCGGCTCCTGGGGCACGCGTACCTCTTCGAAGCCGATAAGCTGCTTCAGGAGAGAACAGGTGACAACTTCGTTCGGTGGATGGACGACATCAATGTTGGGGTTGAATCGGAGGAACGGGGTCGCAGGCTCATCGCTGAACTCGACCAGGTGCTTAGGAGCCGCGGGCTCCGGGTAAATCTGGCCAAGACGCGGATTCTGACAGCAAGCCTTGGCGCGGAGCACTTTGCGTTCGCCGAAAACCAGTACCTCACGCTCGTGGGCAACGCTCTGCAAATGGGCCTGCTCCCGCCGACGCTCGACGACATTCACAAACGCTTTAGGCGGTTCTGGCGCCACTCACAAAGCGGCTCGCGAAACAAGGTCTTGAAGCGCTACATTGGGTTGTTCTCGCAGTTGCAGGACCCGGCCTTTGTGAAGTATGCCGGCCGATGCCTCGGCGGGGAGCCCGAGCTTCGTGACACGATCTTCCGCTACTACGTCAAGCTTGGATATACCCCTGCAAGGTACGAGCATCTGCGCAAGTACGTGCTCAGCGAGTGCGTAGACGACACGTCTCTCTTTGGCGCTTGCAAGGTTCTCGTTGATTGGGATGTGCCCAAGGGGATGGCCGGGTCCGTCGTAAGCTTCGCCCGCCGGGTTGCTGACCGCGAGGGAGTCATGGCGTTCGTGGCTGCTACCTGGCTGCTCGCCAAGTACGCTCAGGCAGCAGAGATCGAAAGTTTTCTCAAGGAGCGGCAGAGTATCTGGCGCCGGAACTGGTTTGCGGCCCGTCAGGTGGCTGCCCTCACGCCTCGGCTCACCCCGTCCGGGCTCCAGTGGCTGTCCGACGCGCTGCGGGCCAGCGGGCAGATGGAAGCTATCCGTGTGTTGGCGAACGTGGCGAGTCTCCGCAGGCTCAGCACCCTGACCGGCTCTGACCGCAGCTATCTCTCACCGACGAAGTTCAATCCTCCCTACCCCTTCGCCAAGGTGCTGATCGCCCTGGCGGTGCTCAGTAGTAGCCGAATGCCGAAGACCGAGCTGCAGACACTCGGCTCCCGTCTGCTCGCTCAAGTGCGGGATCGCACCTGCCGGGAGTACATCAGGCAGGCCGGCGATTCTTCCACCAGCTAAACCGTGCTGGTGCGTTCGTCGTCCCGCAACCGCCGCTGCCCTCACCTATTTGGTGTCGAGGCTGGGTTCAAGTTCGATCCGGCCTTGATTTCGGCGCTCCGCCGAGGCATGATCGAGCTGGGCATCGAACGTGGGTTCTAATCCAGGG
Organism: uncultured Chloroflexota bacterium; assembly: GCA_964417895.1. Classification (GTDB taxonomy): domain Bacteria; phylum Chloroflexota; class UBA6077; order UBA6077; family SHYK01; genus CAYQJS01. The sequence goes on from CAYQJS010000067.1 coordinate 14,841, forward strand.
CCGTAACAGCGCCGCGCCAACGACCGAGGAGCTTGCGTGGACGATCTCAGCGAACGGAGGGTGGCGATTGAGGCAATCGCCACGCTCGCCCGCATGAAAAACGTCATGGTGGACCTGATTCTGAAGCCGGCCGGGGTGCCTCAAGATCTGTACGTCCCTCTCCTACGCCGCCGCGACGACATAACTAACCGGCTGCTGTCCAAGAGGCAGATGGGGCCTCTGATCGTGGACGCGCTGCAAGACCGCCCGGCGTGCGGCGGCGTGATCCGTGCAATCGTCAAGATTGCCGCTGCGTGGGATCGCTTTGAGCTCGCAGACGACGAATACGCTGCGCGTGCCACCGCGGAGAAGGCTCGTGACGTGCTCCGCCACGCCGAGCATCTGGACTCCCGGTACGCCGAGGCGGAGGAGCGCGCTCACCACGAAGCAGCGGTGCTTAGAGAGCGAGAGGAGGCCGAGCGATTCCGGAAGGAGTCTGACTTGCTACTGTTGCAGTTCGATTCCATGGAGACAGGCGCCGTCGATGCCCACAGGCGCGGCTATCCTCGAGGATCTCCTGAACCGCCTGTTTAGTCTTCACGCGATCCCCGTTCACGGGAGCTTCAGGCGCAACGAGGGCGGCGAACAAATCGACGGCGCATTCCACCTCGGTGGCTCGCCCTACCTGGTCGAGTGCCGGTGGCGTAAGGCACCCGCGGACATCGCAGATCTGGACGGACTAAAGGGGAAGATCGGTCGCTCCGGAAAGCAAACGATGGGGCTCTTCCTCTCCATCAATGGCTGGTCGCAACACGTGCCCCAACTGCTGAAGCAGAACCCGGACAAAAGCATTGTGCTAATGGAAGGCTATGCGCTGCGCTGCGTCCTGTGCGGTCAATTCGGCCTTCGGGAATACCTTGAAGCGCTCATCACGAATCTCAACCTGCGGGGCGAGACGCTTCTGTCCGTGCCCGATTACCTCAGCCAGCAAACCGGCTGAACCCTTCGCCGACACCAGCGACAAAACGCGCCGGCGGCCGCGACGACAACTCTTTCCGTCCGCGTGCAGTCTGCCTTCTTGATAGAGGTAATAGAATCTGCTGACACGCGGCCAACGGGCCCTCGCGGTGAGGTTTCGCATGTCCTATGACACGATCACGTTTGCAATCGGTGGGACCGTTACCCTCGACCTGTTTGCAATCGAGATGAACAGGGTCGGCGCGCTCGTTGCCTCGCTTCGTGAGGAGGTGGCAGCCGGCTTGGGAATGGACTGGGTCCTGGAAGACGTACATCTCGGGAGTGCTGTCACGACCTGGAGGGGCATCTCGGACGATCAGGAGGGCGTGAGCCGGGTGATTCACGCCTACGAGCGGGTCGGCGAAGCGTTGGAGGGCGGGGCGCATGTTCCCTTCGCCGCGCCGGTGCGGCGCGCCGCGTTGGCGCTGCTGAAGCCGGTGAACAAGAAGGTCACGGAGCTGCGGTTTGAGACTGCCGAGCGCGAATTCACAATCGGCGGCAATCTCGTCACCTTTCCAACCGGTCCGCGGCGCCTGGTTGCGTACGGAGCGATCGAAGGTCGAGTGCAGACGCTTACCAACCGCGGCGGGCTTCGATTCACTCTCTACGACATGCTGAACGACCGTGCGATCTCTTGCTACCTTGACGAGGGAAAGCAGGATGTCATGCGGGACGCATGGGGCCAGCGCGTCAATGTGCAGGGCCTAATCACGCGGGACGCGCTGGATGGCCGCCCGACTGCAATCCGACACATCTCTCGCGTCGAACCGGTTTCCGAGCCTGAGCCCGGTGCCTTCCTTCGGGCAAGGGGGATCCTCAAGTCTTCGTCCGGCGAGGCCCCAGAAGAGCTGATTCGCCGGGTGCGTGATGCCTGGTGAGCAGACACTGATCTACTGGGACTCGTGCGTGTTTCTCTCCTATCTCATGGGGTATGCGGACCGGGCTCCGATGATCGACGCGGTTCTAAACGAGGTTCGGGCGTCGAGAGGCTCTATCCGTATCGTGACCTCCACGATCTCAATCGCGGAGGTCGCCTTCGCGAGCTACGAGAAGGATGCGCGGGCGCTCGATGCGGCCGTCGAGGCCAGAATTGATGCCATGTGGGCTGACACCTCGCTCCTCACTCTCGTCGAGTACCATGAACTCATCGGCCGCAGCGCGCGCTCTCTCGTGCGTAAGGCGATAGAGGAGAAGCGTGTTATACCGAAGCCCCCGGACGCCATTCACATTGCATCAGCGCTGAGCGTGGGTGCACTGGAGGTCCATACTTATGATGACCCATTGCTGAGACTCTCTGGCTGGGCGCAACTGCCAATCGTTGTCCCGCGGACACAAAGCCCGGAATTATTTGGCAGCGCGGGTATCGCCGTAACCACCTCCTGACAGCCCCGCCTGTGTTGGGGACGCGACGCCACAAGACGGCGCCTGGCGGAAGGTCAACCTTGTGCTCTTCGGGACTATCGTCAGCCTGAGGGCTCGCCACTTCCCGGATTGCTAGTGGTCGCCGAAGATCCGTGCGAGATGCTGCCCAGCGAGCGGCGCGACCCGGGCGACGGGACCCGATTCGTCAACCTCGCCCTCGTCAGTCGCTGCATAGAACGACGCGGTCCCGTCAGCCTTGAATTCAAGCTCTACATCCGCGGCGGGCTGGTGCCATTCGACCTGTACACCGCCGGGGGGCGAGGGGACTACTTGCGGCGCTGGGGCTGAGGCCGGGACGATCTCGATGAGGGTCTCGAGTGCGCGCTCAAGAATCGCAGAGTCCGCAGGGCGGCCGCCATGGCTATCCCAGTCGGGTCGGAGGTCGCGCAACTGGACGAACTTTCGCTGCGTGTCGCCTAGCCAGGACGCTCCCGCCGCCGGAGCCTCCGGCGAGAGACCAACGGCTGCCTGCTGCTCACCAGCCTGCGCAACACCGTACGCCCGAGGCTGGACTCCCTTGCGTGCCATGCCCCCAGTATACCCAGCACGAGGGGCTCGACCATTATGGCCGCCGCCGCCGCACGCTATCATCGCATCACTGTACGCTTGACCGCCGGGCCCGCCGGCGGAGGTTTTTAAGATGCCATTTGACGTGTTCGACCTGCGCGAGCAGGTGGTCGCCGACTACCGCGACTACTTCAGCAGCTTCGTCAACATCCTGGACCCCGAGATTCGGGCGTTCGTCGAGCGGGAGCTGGCGGCTGACAAGCTATGGCCGGACGCAGTGCTCCAGCTTAACCCGGCGTATGAGCGGGGGCCCTCGCTCGAAGAGCTTGCCGATGCGGGCGCCATTTCTCGGGGGACGGCGCGCTTCTTCGGTCCTTCCCTCGTGCTGTTTCAGCACCAGCACGATGCGCTGGAGATCGCTCGGCGCGGCGAACCGTACATCGTCACCACGGGCACGGGCTCGGGCAAGAGCCTGACCTACCTGCTGCCGCTGATCGACCACATCCTGACGCACAACCCGGCGCACGAGTCCGTGCGGGCGATCATCGTCTATCCCACCAATGCGCTCATCAACAGCCAGATGGACGCGCTGAAGGCGTTCCGCGAGCGGAACTGGCCCGACTGCCCGCTTCGCTTCGACCAGTTCACGAGCCAGAATCGGGGCGACGAGCGCGAGGAGATCCGCCAGCACCCGCCGCACATTCTCTTGACCAACTACGTGATGCTGGAGTACTTGCTGGTCCGGCCGTCCGAGCGGATGCTCGTTCAGCAAGCCACGCGCGACTTGCGGTTCGTTGTGCTGGATGAGCTACACGTGTACCGAGGACGACAGGGGGCCGATGTCTCCATGCTCGTGCGTCGGCTGCGCCAGCGCGCGGGCGGCGACATTCAGTTCATCGGCACTTCCGCGACCCTCGCCACTGAAGGGCCTCGCTCCGAGCGGCACGAGTCGATCGCGAGGGTCGCCACGACACTGTTCGGAACGCCGGTGGCGCCAGCGAGCGTGGTCGACGAGACGCTGCGGCCCGTGGTGAAGATCCCTGCCCCCGTGGGTTCCGCCGAGCTGCAAGCGGCGGTGCAGGCGCCCCCACCGGCGCCCAGCGCCGCGTCCATCGAGGCGCATCCGCTGGCCGCCTGGGCCGAGAGCCGCTTCGGGATCGCGCAGGAAGACGGTCGGCTGGTGCGCGCGGCGCCAGTTGGGTTCGATCAGAGCGTCCGCCAGCTCGCCAAGGAAACTGGCCTCGCCGAGGCGGACTGCGGCCGGGCGCTGAAAGCCGTGCTGACCGCCGGCACGGCGCCCAGGACAAGCACGGGCGACCCGCTACTCGCGTTCCGCCTGCACCAGTTCCTGTCCTCCGGCGGGAGTGTGTTTGCCACGCTGCCGGCGGATGGCGAGCGCGACCTTACGATGGAAGGGCAGGTTTTGGCGCCACCAGTCTCCGGCTCGGACCGCCGGCGCGTGTATTACCCTCTCGCCTTCTGCCGAGAGTGCGGGCAGGAGCTGTATCTCGTGTCGCGGCTGGACGAGGGCGGCGGGCAGCTCATCCCCTCATCCCCCTTGTTGAACGCGTTCGGCGACGAGACGGCGGGCAGGCTCGGCTACTTCACGCTCGACGACGATGACCTCTTCTCGGGGGCCGACGAAGAGCTGCCGGAGCACTGGTTCGACCAGCTCCGGTCGGGCCCGCGGATCAAGCGGGCCTACGCGGAGGATCGGCCGGTGCCGTACTGGGTTCAGCCGGACGGGGCCATCGTCGAGGGCGACGAGCCGGGCGCCGTTCGGGGGTGGTTTCAGCCCCGGCGGCTGATGTTGTGCCTGCGATGCCGTGCGACGTACATCCGCCAGCAGTTGGACTACTCCAAACTTGCAACGCTGAGCCAGACGGGCCGCTCGACCGCGACGAGCCTGGTCGCGGCAGCGTCCGTCGCGGCGCTCCGCCGGGCCGGCGACGTAGAGGACGAGGCTCAGAAGATTCTGAGCTTCAGCGATAACCGGCAGGACACTGCGCTGCAGGCGGGCCACCTCAACGACTTCGTCCAGATCGTGCAGCTCCGCGGCGCGCTCGTGCGGGCGCTGGCCGAGCGGGGGCCCATGACGGCTGACCAGGTGGGAACCGCGGTCTTCGACGCACTCGATCTGCCTCCCGACCAGTTCATGAAAGAGCCGGCTCCGTCCGGCCCGGGCTACACCCGCGCGCGACGCGTGATGGCCGAGCTGCTGCAGTACCGTGCCTTCGAGGACCTGCGCCGCGCGTGGCGGGTTGCCCAGCCAAACCTGGAGCAGGCGGGGCTGCTGCGCGTCGACTACGACGGGCTTGCCTCACTGGCGGCGGACGCGACGCTCTGGTCCGGGACGCCGGGGCTCGGCGACGTGGACGCTCCGGTCCGCGAGCGAGTGTTACGGGCTTTTCTGGACCACCTGCGCAGCGAGCTTTGCATCGACGCGCTGACGCTCCAGGGCGACGAGTCGGATCAGCTCAAAATGCGCACCATTGGTAGCTTGCGCGACCCCTGGGCCATCGACCAATCCGAGCGGATGCGAACCGCGAAGTACGCGGCTTTCGCCGGTCACGACGCGGGGCGCGACGAGGTGATCCGCCTGGGGCCGCGCTCCGCGCTGGCACGCTTCTTTCGCGCACGCCATACATGGGGGCTGGCGGCGGATCTTTCGTCGGCTGACGCGGACGCGATCGTCGCCGCGATCGTGGCCGGCCTGCGCGGGCACTTGCTCTCGCTGGTTCGAAGGGAGGGCGTCGAGGTGGGCATCCAGCTCCTCTCCGATGCCATCGTATGGAGCCCTGGCACCGGGGTGGCGCCGGGGCCAGATCAGGTCAGAGCGCGGGCGTTGTATCTCCGGCGCCCGGGCCTCATTAACTCCACACCAAATCCGTACTTTGTGAGCCTCTACCGCGACAAAGCCCAGTTGCTCACCGGACTGCGCGGCGCCGAGCACCACGGCTCGACCAAGACCGACGTGCGGGAGGAAAGAGAGCGGGCCTTCCGGGCTGGGAAGCTTAAGGCTCTGTTCTGCTCGCCGACGATGGAGCTGGGAGTCGACATCTCGGACCTGGCGGTGGTGCACATGCGGAACGTGCCGCCGACGCCGGCCAACTACGCCCAGCGCGCCGGTCGGGCGGGTCGCGGGGGACGGCCGGCGCTGGTCCTCGCTTTCTGCAGCCAGGGGAATGCGCACGACCAGTACTTCTTCCGGCGGAGCGACCAGATGATCTCCGGTGCGGTGGCGCCCGCACGCATCGACCTCGCAAATCAGGAGCTGATCGAAGCCCACATCCACTCGGTCTGGCTGGCGCGGGTGGGGATGCCCCTCGGGCGCTCGATTCGGGAGACGCTCGACCTGGCGACGCCGGACCAGTCCATCTTCGCGGAGAAGCGCGCCAGTCTGGACCTGTCGGCCGCCGGACGGGCCGACGTTGTGGCGGCGGTGCAGGAGATCGCGGCGACGGTTGAGGATCCCCTGGCCGATGCTGAATGGTTCACGGATGAGTGGTTTCACTCTGTGGTGGCGAGTGCGCCCGAACGGCTGGACGGGGCGTTTGACCGGTGGCGCCAGCTCTATTCTGCGGCGGTGCGTCAACGGGACGAAGCGCGGAAGGTGATCGATACGCACCCGAAGCGGCCGGAGCGCCAGGAGGCGGAACGGCGTGAGATGGAAGCGAAGCGAGAGATCGACCTGCTCCTCAACCACGGCGAGTACAGCGAGTCCGATTTCTACCCATATCGCTATCTCGCGACGGAGGGCTTCCTGCCGGGCTACAACTTCCCGCGTCTGCCGCTGCGCGCGCTCGTGCCTGGCCAGGACGCGGCTCAGGCAATCGACCGGCCGCGGTTCCTGGGACTGACAGAGTTCGGGCCCTGGAACCGGGTGTACTACGAGGGCCGGAAGTATCAAATCGCGTCGTGCGTCGTCCCCGCCGGTGGGATCGAGTCGCGGCTCACCAAAGCCAAGCTCTGCCTCGGGTGCGGGTTCATCCACCCCGGCGAGGCGATCTCCGCCGACCGGTGCGAACACTGTGGGAGCTTGCTCAACGCGCCCGGCGGATTCCCCCAGTTTCTCCTCGACCAGCCGACGGTGCGGGGACGACGCCGTGAGCGCATCTCGGCCGAGGAGGAGGAGCGCGACCGGGACGGGTACGTCGTGACGACTCATTTTCGGTTTGCCCCAGGCGCTCGCGTGAGGACTGGCCTCGCGCGCGGGGCCGACGGGACCGAGCTGCTAACCCTTACCTACGCCCCGCGCGCCGACTTATGGCGCATCAACCACGGGTGGCGGCGCTCGCCTCAGCAGTCCGGCTTCACGCTCGATCGCCAGACGGGCGCCTGGTCGCCGAAACCGGACCCCGACGACGGTGACGGGGAGCAGGCCCCCGCCGCCCGGCTTCCTCTGGCAGGCGTGAAGCCCTTCGTCCAGGACAAGCGCAACCTGCTGCTGGTCCGGCTCGCCGACCCCGGCGCGACCGACCCGAGATTCCTGAAGTCGCTCGCGTACGCGTTGCAGCGTGGTATCCAGTTCACGTTCCAGGTCGAAGAGCACGAGGTGGCCGTTGAGCTGATCGGCGATGAGCCTCGGCTGCTGCTCTGGGAGTCGGCCGAAGGGGGAACCGGCGTGTGGGAGCGGATCGTCGCGGACGACGGTTCGCTCGCCGAGGTCGCGCGCAAGGCGCTGGAGATTTGCCACTTCGATCCCGGAACCGGGGCGCCTGAGGCCGAATGGGAGAGCCGGTGCGTGGCCGCGTGCTACGACTGCCTGCTGAGCTATGCCAACCAGGGCGACCATCGGCACCTCGACCGTGGGCTGGTCCGTGGCTTCCTGCTCGCGCTCGCGCACTCGCGCATCGAATTCGCGACTGCGCGGTCCCGTCCGGACCAGCATGCTTGGCTTCGGGAACGCACGGACCCCGACTCCCCGGCGGAGCGGCGGCTCCTCGATTTTCTGAATTCCGGCGGATATCGGCTACCCGACGACGCTCAGAATCGCCCCGCGGTCGACGTGTACGTACAGCCGGACTTCTACTACGAGCGGGCCGATTTGCCCGGGGTGTGCGTGTTCGTCGATGGTGCCGACCACGATGCGCCGATTCAGGCAGAGGACGACCGCCGCAACCGAGAAGAGCTGGCGGACCTTGGCTTCCGGGTGATAGTCATCCGCGCGGATCAGGACTTCGCGGAGCAGGTGAGAGCGCACCCGGACGTATTCGGCGGCGCTCCGGCTGGATGAGGGTGGGGGTGTTTGCCTCTGCCGGCAATCGGTGAGGCATCTGCATTCTGACTTGCGACGAGGGCCAGGGGCGATGCACACGATGACCAAGTCGTGCCTGCCCGACTTGGTGGCCGATCTGCCCCAGACCGACTGTCAACCAGGTGAGATGATGTTTTTCGCTTGCTCGATCGCTTGGCCGTAAACCTCGGGCGGCATGATTGGCGTGAACTTAGGCTCGGTCCCGGTGAACCAGGTGAGAGCGTACATGAGTTCGGCCATCTGCCCTGCGTCCTCGATCTCGACCACCATGAAGACATGCCGGCGAGACGGGTCGCCCCAGAAAGCCTGTGGGTGGAATCGCTCGCCGATCTTCTGGAAGAATGGCCCCGGCCCGGGGCCAGCGTCGATGGCGTTCCCCTTTTCCATGGATGCGGCGGCTTCGACCATGTATAGCACGCTGATTTCCTCATCGAACTGATCCACGGCTCAGTTGATCGCGGGTTGCGTGCAGTCGCCTTCCCGTTGACGTCGAAGCCGGCCACCATGGGCGGCGCAATCTGGCAGGGGGTCAGTTGGTCCTGCGGCCAGGTTGCATCCGACCAGACATCGGCCAGTCTACGTTGCCGGGCAATGTCGTTGCGATCCCGCTAGAATTCACCTTGGAGCTGCACTGCACAAACGAGCATGAAAGCCAGCGATTCACAAACGAGGACGAGCATGCTGGGCAGCCTTCGCCTTCTTCTGCCTCTTTTGGCTTGCGGCGAGCACTGGCCCATACCATCGATCGCGACATGCTTAACGAGGGTCTGTTCGAGGGGAACGGGCAGATGAGCGACACCATGGTTCCCTCCACAGCGCCCATCCACCCGCAAGTTGAAAAGACCATCACCCACTACCCCTACGATCCCCGCCGCGCTGAGCAGCTTATGAGCGAGGCGGGATACACCAGGGGGTCCGACGGCTTCTTCACCCATCCGACCTTTGGGCGGTTCGACTCCGAGTACAAGGTCCTCGACTCCACGAACAACGTCACGGAGGCCACGATCCTCTCCGACCTCTGGCGGCGAGCCGGCTTCAACATCCAGCAGGCGGTCTTCACGCCGCAGCAAGCCGCCGACAACGAAGCTCGCGCCACGTTCATTGGCCTGAGCAGCACAAGCGGTAGCGGGTTGACCTATCCGTTCGCCGTGGCGACCTGGCATTCGAGCCAGATTCCGACCGCCCAGAACCGCTGGCGCGGCTCCAACCGCAGCGGCTGGTCCAATCCTGACTACGACCGACTGTCGGACGCTCTGGCGACCATCCTGGACCGCTCAGCCCGCGATCAGCTGGTCCTCTCCGCGCTCAAGATTCTGCACGATGAGGTGCCGTATCACACCCTGTACTTCGGCCTCGGCGTTCTGGCCTACGATCGTGGCCTCAGCGGCCCGTGGTTGACCGTGCCCGAGACGAATTACTCCTGGAACATCCACACCTGGGATTGGCAGTAGGATTTTTTTGCCGACTGCAACTCCGGGTCGTAGCAAACAACACGATCAGTACCCCACCGATCATCGGGCCCACGACGCGCGATGTGAGTATTCTGGAGGAAATGTGAGCGGCGGTATGTTCGCCATCGTAAATGCCCCATGGTCGCCACACCTGCGTATACTGGCGCCCGTTACTGCATAGCCTCACCATCGGCCGTGGGTGCAGGAGGACCGGCGTCCTGCCCGCGCCATACGCACAAAGGAGAACCCCAGATGCACAGCTTTAATGTGCTGCTGACTGGCATCTTGACGGCGGCGGTCGTGGAGCTGAGCTACCCCGTCGGCTCCACGCCGCCGGGTTCCAGAGGGGCTCTAGCTCAGCAATCGCCCGCCGCGCCCGCCTCGTTTGACGGGTATGCCGAGTTACCTGGGGTTCGCCTCTGGTATGTCGATAGCGGCGGCGACGGCGTGCCGATTGTGCTGCTGCACGCCAACACCGGCAACGCGGATAGCTGGGCGCCCAACACGCCTGGGTTGGTCGCAGAAGGCTACCGGGTCATCGCCTTCGATCGGCGGGGGTGGGGCCGCAGCCAGGCCGACGCGACAACCGGCTCCCAGCCCGGCACGGTCGCCGACGACCTTGACGCCCTCGTCGGCTACTTGGGGCTGGATCGCTTCCATCTGGTCGGGATCGCGGGAGGTGGGTTCGCCACGTACGACTACGCGCTGTGGCGACCGCAGCGGCTGCGCAGCATGGTGGTCGCCGCCAGCGGCGGAGCCATCCAGGACTCCCAGCTGGCAGCGCTCCGGACAAGAACGCAGCTGCCCGGCTTTCGAAGCTGGCCTCCTGAATTCCGTGAAGTTAGTCCCGGCTACATGGCGATGAACCCCGAGGGCCTCGAGCGGTGGCTCGAGATCCACCATCACTCGCAGCAGGAAGGCGCGCCGTCACAGCCGCTGCGAACAGAGATCACGTTTGCAGCGCTGGAGACCATCGCCGTTCCAACCCTTCTCATGCCCGGAGACCAGGACCTGCAGAGTCCGCCTTGGGTCATGCGGCGGCAAGCGGCCCACATCCCCAACGTCGAGTTCGTGGTTGTCCCCGAGGCCGCGCATTCCCTCAACTGGGAGCAGCCCGAAGCCTTCAACCGCGAGGTGCTGAACTTCATAGGTCGGTACTAGCCGTCATAGATTTGGAGGCGATGGAGAGAGTCAAGACCATGCGCATGGGCAACGGTGCGCTGCGGGAGGCGGGTATGCAGGCTGGAGAGCTCGGGCGCGTGCTATCCACGGACGGGACCCCGATCACCTTCCGGCACGGCGGCGCCGGGCCGCCGCTGGTACTGGTCCACGGCACCACTGGCAACTATCTCAGCTTCCGCTTCGTCCAGCCGCTTCTGGAGGAGCACTTCACCG
>CAYQJS010000068.1:0-25836 GCA_964417895.1 uncultured Chloroflexota bacterium
GTCCGAGGCGGAGACGGCGCGGCGGCCGTCCGGGGTGACCGCGCAGCCATTGACCCCGCTCGTGTGGCCCTCGAGGGCCAGTGTCGCTTCCCCGAGACCATGCTGTAGCGGGTGGCGGAGGCGAGGCGCCACGCCATCGAGACCGGGCATCGCGGCCGTGATGCGGTCCCCGCGCCAGCCGGACCGGAGCATCTGGCTCACCAGCAGCGCGGGAAGCGCGCGAGCGTCGGCCCGCAGTATGTGGGCTGCCGAGCCGACGGCCCGTCGCACCTGCACAAGCGGCTCGCTGCCACCGGGCATCCGCAGGCAGTCGGACACCACCGCCGCCGGCCCGGCCGCCCTAATCTTGGCCTCCAGCCAGTCGACGTCGAGCAACAACGTTTCCAGCTCAGCGCCGCGATCGGCCGCGATCATGTGCTCGGCGATGTGTTCCCAGAGGTACTGGTGGTCCTGAGGCAGGTCCGCCCATTGGCCGCTCGGAATCGTCGACCGATGGGCATCGAGCAGGCGCGCGTGCAGGGCGGCCGGCTCCTCCGCCACCAGCCGCAGGTAGTCACGCTGGAGGTCGTGGAGGCGCACGAAGGACTGGTTATCGGACATGCTGAGTAACGAGCGATTCCGCAGCGAGCGCAGCAATGCCAGCGTCCGCTCTTGAGACAGGCTGCCCGCATAGCGCCAGAGGACGTCGATCGTCGCGACCGGGATGGACAGGTCCTCCGGGAACACCGACAGCTCCAGCAGGCGTTCGCGATCCGCCGCGGGCAGCGCGCTCACGCTCAGCTGCATCGAGGCGAAAACGCTCGCGGCGGGGTGGAAGGCGCCGCTCTCCGGATCGAAATAGTGCAGGCGACCCTCTTCGAGCGCGCCGGCCACTTCGTCCCAGGGCCTCCTCTCCGCGATCAGGGCAGCGGCGAGCGCAAGCGCGAGCGGCAGGTGCCCCGCCGCCCGCGCCAGGCGGAACCCATCCTCCCGCAGCCACTCTGTTTGCGGTCGCCCAATCCGCCTGCCGATCAGCTCTAGGGCAAGCTCGTCGCTGAGCAGCTCGACGCGCTCCTGGTGCGCCCCGACGACCTCGAGGATTCCCGCGTCGCGGGTCGTCACCAGCAGCCGCGATCGCTGCATCAAGTCGAACGCTCGAACGTCCGCAGCGCGCCACACGTCGTCGAGCACGAGGAGGCACGAACTGAGGGCACCGGACTTGAGGGCATCCGCCAGGGCATCGCGCGCCTGAGCCGGCGTATCGAAACTGCCGCCGATACCAGCCGATTCGGCGAGCCGCTGCATGAGGGCCAGGAGGTTGGGGTCCTGGCCGAGGGTGAGCCAGAAGATGCCGCCCGGGAACGCCCGGCGTACCGCCCGGTCGCGAACGAGCGCGCTCGCCAGCACCGTCTTGCCGATGCCCCCCATCCCCTGCAAGCCGAGGGGAGTGGGGCCGGTAAGTCCCACCGCTGGGCGCTCGGAACGGAGCAGCGCACCCCTGATTCGGGCGAGATCGTCAGGTCGAGGCACGTGCTGAACCGGGAGATCGGGAACCCCGTGCAGCGCACCCCGTCGATCCGGCGCTCGCGCCGCGGGGACGAGCGGCGCCACAGCTTTTACGGAAACGGGGCGTTTATCCGTGTCAAGCTCGGGTGGCCCCGGCGAGCAGAAGAGGTCGCGGATCACCCGGGCGATACGGGTCAGCACTGGTCCTGCTCAACCTTTTGAGAGGAGATCGAGGGCTGGCCCGGGGGAACGCGGCCACTGGTATTCGAACGCCTTTCGGAAGCGGCACCGGCCTCCTCGGCCGCTCGAAGCGCCGGGAACTCACAGTCGTGGATGAAATCGGAGGCGAGGAAGTCGGCCGACGCGAGAAGCACGGCGGGTAGCGCTTCCTCCATGTTGCGCTCCCAGCGGTCCCCGACCTGGATGTAGTGGTCGTCCCAGACCTCAAGAGCACCCCGTATGTAGGGCTTGAGGTAGACGAGAAGACGATCTACCCACCTTCGCTCGAGTTGGCTGTAGCTGATGAAGACCAGGTTGCGCCGATCTGTCGGCACACGACCGCCGTTCCCGCCGAGCTGTACGCGAAGAACAGAGCGGCGCGCCGTCCGGTGCTCTGTCCGCTACGCCCCGATGGCGGGTACCGTCGATATGATCGCTCTTCCGCATAAGATGTAGCAAGCCCACGCATTACCAACAAGCGGGAGGAAACGAATGCCTGATTTGCCCAAACGACAGCTGGGCCGGACTGGCCTGCAAGTCACGACCCTCGGCTATGGCGCCATGGAGATCCGGAATATCGGCGGGCGCGCAACGACCGAGGAGGACGCCGAGCGCATCCTCAACGCGGTGCTCGATGCCGGTGTGAACTACATCGACACTTCCATCGATTACGGCGTCAGTGAGGAGCGGATCGGCCGCTACCTCGCGGACCGGCGGTCGGAGTTCTACCTCGCATCGAAGTGCGGTTGTATGGCTGGCGAGGACCCCGCGGCCGGCACGCGCTCGCCGCACCTGTTCACGGCGGAGAACGTGGTCGCCGGCGTCGAGCAGAGCCTGCGCCGCCTGAAGACCGACTATCTTGACGTCGTGCAGTTCCACCACAGCCCGAGCCGCGCCCAGCTGGAGGAGGCAGGCGCTCTGGAGGCGCTGCAGGATCTGCAGCGTCAGGGGAAGGTGCGCTTCATCGGCATCTCGGGGACGATCCCTCACCTGGAAGACCAGATCGCCATGGGCGTGTTCGACGTCTTTCAGATCCCCTACTCCGCGTTGCAGCAGGAGCACGAGAGCTTCATCCACCGGGCGTCGGAGGCGGGCGCGGGCATCGTCATTCGCGGCGGCATCGCTCGCGGGGACCCGGCCAGGGAGCAGGGCGGCTTCTGGGAGAAGTGGCAGGCAACGGAGATCGACGACCTGCTCGATGGCGCGAGCCGCACGGAGTTTCTGCTCCGGTTCACTTGCAGCAACCCCGACCTCGACACGACGATCGTCGGCACCGTCAGTCCGCTGCACCTCGAGCAGAACATCGCGGCCCTGCTGAAAGGGCCGCTGCCCGCGGACCTCTACGCGGAGGCGAAGCGTCGCTTGGACTCGGCCGGCTCATCGCCGGCGTAGATTCGGTACGCGGCGGTAGAAACGTCAGACTAACCACGGCCGGGCGAGCCCACGGTCTGGTAGGGATCGTCGAATCAGGCTCCCAGCCGCGGGAGAAAGCTCCTGGCGTTCTCTCCGAGGATTCGGATCTTCGCGGTCTGCGAGATCTCAGCGCGGTTCGTGATCATCGACACATCGTCGGGCCAGGCGGCCGGCGGGTGCGGATAGTCGGTCGAGAAGAGCCAGATATCCTCGCCCAGGCGTTCGATGCAATGCGCTAGCTCTGCTTCTCCTGGGTCGATCGCGCAGAAGATCTGGCCCCCTCCGACGATCTCTGAGGGCTTGCGCTTCAAGTTGGGAGTGCTGCTCGATCCGGGCCGATAGCTCTCGTCGAGCTTCTCCACGAACCAGGGCATCCACCCCGCGCCGTTCTCGAAGAAGCCGATCCGGAGCCTCGGGAAAAGGTCGAAAATGCCTCCCCCGATGAGTGCGCCCATGGCGGTTTGGCCGCCCCAGCCTTTCAGGACGCCTCTCGCAAAGGCCGCCCACTCCAACGAGTCGTACCCGGGCGTCAGCGGCGGGTGATCGGGATCGCCATGGATCCAGATCGGCAGGTCCAGGTCCTGGGATCGCTGCCAGAGGGGATAGAGCTCGGGGCTGTCGAGCAGCTTTCCGTCGGGAAGCCGCCGAGTGATGAACACGCCAGCGTAGTTCCCATCCCTCTCGGCCCAGTAGGTCAGGTCGGCACAGATCGCCTCGACGTCGCGCATCGTGGCGTTGCTCAGCCAGCGCAGCCGCCCGTCCGACTCGGAGCAGAAGTCGTGCATGTACCGGTGATAGGCCGCGTGGAGCGCGTGCTCGAAACCAACGTCGGGCAGCATGCACAGGTTGTCCGACTGGCTCGAGAACAGCACGCCGACGTCGATCGCGGCCTCGTCCATGTCGCGCAAACGGGCCGTGGGGTCCCAGTTGCAGGCGGGATCGACCTCTCTGCCGTTGCTGATGCGTGTTCGATTGGACGGTCCACTTCCATCGCCGGAAGCCGCACTCCGCGGCCCCTCGCCGACGTCGTCGACTCCGAGTGCGCGAAGGAGAGGGTGCGAGTACACGGACTCGAACCCCACGTCACCGGGGCGCCTCTGGGCGGCTCTCACCACCTCGCTGAACCGAGCGTATGCCCCCCGATACTCCGGAGCGACGTGTTGCTTATAGGTTCGGTCCAGATCCCAGTACTCGCGGATGTGGCAGTCAGCGTCGACCACGAGATGGCCCCGGTAGCTCATCAGACACCCCTGCTCCTAAACGATATCCCACAGGTGAGCATCGAAGGTCTTGTTGCTATAGCTGCTGGGAGCCACGTCGCGCAGTCTATTGCTGATCATGCTGAGCTGAGGGTTGTACATGTATCCCATCCAGATCGCGTTCTCTGTCTGGTACCGAGTAACCTCGCGGAGCGCCTGGGTCCGCTCTTGCTGAGGAACCGTCGAGTACCAGCGCTCCAAGAGAGCATCCTGCTGTTGCAGCATGAATCGGCCCCGGTTGCTGCCCGCGTAACTGTTCTCGCGCACGGGTGAGAATGAGCTGTGGAAGTAGCGCCAGATGGCGCTGTAGTCGCCCCCCGCGCTGGAGGTGAGGACACCCGGGTGCTCCGCTCTCGCGCTGGCCTCGATCCGGGGTCCGAGCGTGACGTGCTGGACGTCCAGGCCCGCGACCTTCCAGAAGTCGGTCGCCACCAGTGCGCTGCGCCCTTGCACGCCGCCAGCGGGGCTCCAGTGCTCGAAGGCCACGCGCCGACCCGTCGCATCCTCCCAAACCCCGGAGCCTCGGCGGTAACCCATCTCCTCCAGGAGCTCCGCGCTCCGGCGTGGATCGTAGCCATACTGCACCGCCGCGGCCTGGATCTGCTCGAAGTCCGGCAAGGCCGGCACCGCGTGCGTGTGGGAAACAGCGCTAAGGCCTCCCATGATGGCCTGGTTCATAGCCTCGCGGTCGAGTGCGTGGAGGAGCGCCTTCCGAAACCGTGGGTCCCTCAAGGCGGGCAATGAGGGATTGAGCTGTTGCGGAAACATGCCGTAGTTGTCGCTGATGGGGTTCGTCACGACGACCTTCCCGTGAGGCCAGGACTCCTGGAGTTGCGTTACCTCGTCCGGGGCCACCGTGTTCGGGTTGCCAATCGTGAAGTCGACCGCGCCAGCCAGGACGTTGGCCGACAGGGTGTTGACATCCGGAATGAATCGAAGCTCAACCTCGTCTACCTTCGGTCGGCCCAGCGCATAGCCGTCGAAAGCATCGAGTAGGAGGTAGCTCCCCCGCACCAGCTCCCGCACCTTGAACGGCCCAGCGCCAACAAACTCGCTGGTCCAGTAGGGCCAGATCTCGAATCGCTCCTTGTCCTGCTCGTACGACCGCTCCAGCAGATGTCGAGGCAGTAGCTGGTACGGCCGACCGAACATCCGGTCAGCGAGGATGTAAATCCCCTTCCATCTGATGGTGACCGTGGTCGCGTCCACAACGGTGACGTCATCGACCGAAGCCCAGCCGGGGTCTGTTCTGTACGGAAGGTCGGGGTCTCCAGCCAGCCTGGTTCCAAACGCGAGATCCTGGGCCGTGACGGGAGTGCCATCATGCCAGCGGGCGCCAGATCGAATCTTCCAGGTGGTCTCCATCCGCCCGTCGGCCAGCACCTTCCACAGCCCATTCTCGACGCTCGGGATGGATTCAGCGATCTGCGGCTGAGGAGCCCCCTTCAGGTCGAGCTGGGCAAGCCCCGCGTGCACGAGGTACTCGATGTCGTCCTCCGCTCCACTCGTGCCCAGGAGCGTCGTCAGATCGCCCGTGAGGAGTGCCGCGGTAATCCGCTTCCGCTCCGCGGTCGGGCGGACAGCTGAGGACGCGTCAGTCCCCGGCGCCGGAGAGGGTGCGCATGCTGTACCGAGCAGGAATGCGATCAGCACGCTGACGCCAGCGGTTCTCCAAGCCATTTTCGTTTCTACTTGTGCCTGCTCCTTCAAGCTGCCGGTCGCCGGGTTTCTGGATCGGGAGATCTTCGGAGGTGTGATGGCGACTGATGGCCCATTCGGCAGCTTCCTAGGCCTCGTTGTCGAGATGGAAGAAGTCAATCGCGTTCCCGGCCACCATAGGGTACTTTTCGTCCTCCGGGACGCCCGCAAAGATCTCGTCGATGACTTTCCGCGACTCGGGCCAGTCGCCCGCCGAGTGGGCGAAGTCGCTTCCCCACGCGGCATTCTTGATTCCCACCTGGTGCCGGACCGTCACGCCGAAGGGGTCTCGCAGGAATCCCCACACGACGTGCTGGCGGATATACGCGCTGGGCGGCTTTGGCGGTGCTTCGAGCCCGAAGTAGTCCGCGGCCCAGTACCGACTGCGCTCCCAAATGTCGTCGAGCTGCTCCAGGCCGTAGGGCACCCAGCCAATCATCGTCTCAGCTTGCCAGAAACGTAGCCCGGGGAAGCGCTCGAAGACGCCCGCGAAGATGAGCTGAATCATGTTCTTCGGGTGGCCGGTCCCGAACCGGCTCAGCACACCGATCGGGTCGGATCCGTGCCCCAGAATGTCGATGTTCGCCGGCTCGCGTGGGTAACGATACAGGGGCTCGCCAGGGCGGCCGCTGACCCCGATATGAATCGTGAGCGGCATGTTGAGATCCAGGGCAGCTTGCCAGAAGCGGTCATCCTCTGGGAGGGGAAGCCCGTTCCCGTTGGGAAACGAGAACAGCGTCACCCCCTTCAGGCCCACCCGCTGGCAATACTCCATCTCTGCGATGGCCGCGTCCACTCCGGTCTTCGGGAGTAGCCCCATGGCGAGCAGTCGATCCGGGTACGCAGCGGCGTATTCCTCGCCCAGGAACTCGTTGTATGCGTGAAGGACCGCGGCCCCACCTTCGGTGTCGGTGGCGCCACCTTTCCACGAGGTGAACATCACCTCGGCGTCCACCCCGTCCATGTCCTGCTCGCGAATCCGTTGCTCGGGCGGTCCAGTGCCCGGACTCCCCTCATAGCTCACTCCGTCCAACCGGTGCTCCTGATATGGCTTCCCGGTCACCGCCAGGCCGAGCGCGTACGGCGTCTTGCCTTCCACCTCGATGCCTTCGCCCCCGCCTGAAAACGTGATGCGCCTTGGGGCCAGATGCCGCCACGTCGCAGGTACGCGCGCTGTCCATCGCTCCGGCGCCAGATCCAGATGCGAGTCGCCCGAGATCACGTTGTACCGAACGTCCACTGGCCTATCCTCCTTGATGAATTCGGACAGATCCAGATCCCGCTGGCTGCCCCTGATCGCCTTACCGGTAGGAGCAGTGGGGGTGGTGCAGCATCAGACACTTGATGCCCGCCTTCTCCAGCTCCTCTTCGAACGCCCGATGGACGGCGGGGTCCATGTCATCGAAGGCCATCTGATCTCCGCCTTCCTGGGGCGTTCGGCTGTAGTCGTACGTCCCGCCGCCCGGCTTGGGCTTCTCAGACCCCCAGCCAACCCTCAACCAGTCCCACGGCTCTGGACCCGTGTTGTAATGCGCGTGCCACCAACCTTCGGGCGGCACGAATACCGTGCCGGGTCCCCAGGGGATCTTCACGGTCTGGTCCATGGTGGGGCTCTGAAGGATCGTATAGCCGTGTCCCCCGATCACGGTCACGTGAATCCCAGGGCCGTGCCGGTGGGGCGGCGCGTGCGTCCCGGGTTGTGATTGGAAGCTGATCCCCGCGTGCACGGTGCCCCTCAGCATCGTCGCCGATGCGCCCTGCGCCTCCTCGCCGCCAACGAGGAAGCGGCCGACCGACTTCCAGCCCGTCCCCAGCTTGGCCGCGGCCCGCGCCTTCTCTTCCAGTTCTTCCGCTGATGCTCGCCGCTTCGGCGCCAGGGACCACACGTCGGCGATGTAGTTCGTTTCCCAACCCCGCTTGCGCTCGGTCTGTTTGAAGAACCCCTCCTCATCATTGAAGATGCTGGAGAACTTATGGTCGTTGTTGAACACGAAGTCCAGATCTTTGAATGTGTCGATCACCCTGGGCGCGGCCGTCATGGCGAAATAGCGGGCTGGTTCATCACCTGACAGGTTGTGCCACTGGTGCGAAGCGTTCGGGGGGATCGCGAAGTAGCTGCCCTTCCCCCACTCGAAAGTCTGCTTCTTGTTCTCGTCGTTCCAGACCGTCGTGGCCCCTCGTCCCGAAAGCACGAAGATCAGCTCGTCATAGATGTGCTTGATCGGTACAGAAGACTCTGTTGGCGCGAGCTCGTAGATGTATGCGTCGTTGAACCCGGTGCTTCCCTCGAGGTTGACAAAAACGCCCGATCCACCACGGGCTTCCCAGGGAGTAACCTCGGCCTCGTAGATATTGGGCACAGAGAACCCTTGGATGCTCTGAATCCCCTGGGACTCTCGCCATCGTTGGTACGGGCTCTTATACGCTCGCGCCGTTGCGATCGACTCTTGCCGCTGTTCCTCCGTTATGAGCTGCGCCTGCTCTACCATGACTGTGCCCCTCCTTTCCTAGATGGATTAGCAATACCGCTTACGAAACCCACTCCCAGGTCCACATCAGCCGCTCGTCACCCGCCTCCGGAACCAGATTGTTCACCACGCCTTTCAGGGACGCCGAGTGAGCGATGACCACCGAGTTGTAGTACGTGATGATAGCCGGCATCTGCTCCATGGCAACCCGCTCCAGCTGTGCCAGGAGCTGAATGCGCTCGTTGCGCCCCATGGTCGTCTCGTAGGCATCGGTGAGCCGGTCCATATCCGGATGCGAAAAGCCGTAGCGGTTACCTCCGACCCAGCGGTTTTCGGGCCCAGCGGCCTCGCGCGTGTGGTACTTGTCCGGCAGGGTGATCGACCCATTGAAGGTCGCTGGCATCTTGGCGCGCTCCTCTCGGCTGGTCCGCTGGGTACCGAAGACCTCGGTGGTGGTCTCGATTCCGAAGCGACGAAGAGAGTCCATGCCGATGGTCGCATCCCGCTCGTTGTGGGTGCCAGTGAGATACGTGTGATGCAGCGCAAAGCGCCCCCCGCTCGGGGTGAGCCATCCTCCATCCCCGCCCCGGGAGAATCCGGCCTCCTGGAGCAGCTGCTCCGCGCGGCGAGGGTCGTACGCGTACCGGTCGGGGACAGCGCGCGCCACCGTGTCGTAGTAGTCTGAGTTCGGGTGGCTCCAGACCTCCCTGAGCACACCGCGGCCGGCCGTCACGACCTCATGGAGGCCGGACTTGTCCACTGCGAACGCCAGGGCCTGGCGAACTCGACGGTCGCTGGCGAGCTGGGTCGGGACGGCGAACTCCGGCCGCATCTGGATCTCCCACCCCTTACCGATATCTGACGCCCACAACACGACGCCCTTCTGGTTGGAGGCCCACGCCTGTTCGAGCGTGATGCCATCGTACCCGTGGAGCAGAGCCTGGTCCGTGAGGTGCGCCTCCCCGGCGAGTATCGTGGCCACCACCGTATTCATGTCCGGCTGATAGAGAACGCGGACGCGATCGATCTTGGGCCGCCCGAAGACGAATCCGTCGAAAGCGCCGGCCTCGAACGAGCTTCCAGGCTCGCGCCGCTCCAATTTCCAGGGGCCCAGCCCAACGTACTCGGATGTCCAGTACTGCAAGCCGATGAAGGTCCCCGGATCCTCCTGGTGCGCTCGCGCCAGGATGTGCCGCGGGAGCGGCGGAAGGGCGAGGGAGACCGCTCCGGCGTTCGGATTGAGCGCCTTCCAGCGAATCACCACCGATCGGGGGTCCGGCGCCGACACTCCCTGGATCAGCCGGAAGTCTACAGATTCGGCGACGCCGTACTCGGGGGTTGCGTACACGCGCTGGGCGAACACAAAGTCTTCTGCCGTCAGCGGCTGTCCGTCGTGCCAGGTCAGGTTCGGCCTCAACAGATAGGTCGTCTCCATCGTCCCGTCAGGCCAGAGCTGCCAGGTGCTTGTATTCAAATCGGGTAGCGCTTCCGTGAGGTACGGCCGGGGGAGACCTCGCTCGTCCAGGAACACGAGGTTCGCGTTCATGAGACTATCGGCGATGCCCGCCCTGTTGGTACTGGCCGCTACCTGGAGCTTCTTTGCGGCGTAACTCGGCAGCTCTGCTCCGGAGACCAGGACCAGAGTCCGCGCCTGGCGCGCGGCTACCGGCGCGGGCTCATCGCTCCGGGTAGTCATCGCCGGAGCGCAACCCGCGATGAGGATCAGCGAGACGGTCATCAGGCTGAGCACCATCGGGCTTTTCACGTTGTCCCTCCACAGCACTCAGTTCATTTCCCACGCTTGGATGTTCCAGAGGTCGGCCAGCTGGCTAGCGCTCACCCGCCCCGGGCCGCGAATCCCCTTGCGAAAGGCCGTGTAGGCGGTGCTGGCATCGTAGTAGACCGGAACGAAGATCACCTCTTCGGCGGCCAGACTCAGGAGGTCGGCCAATAAGCCCTGGCGCTTCGGAAAATCGAGCGTCGTGATGTACTCGTCATAGAGGCGATCGTACACCGGGTTGGAATAACCGCCATGATTGCTTCCTCGCCAGCGGGTGCGCTCCGAGGAGATCTGCGAGCTGATGTAGTTGCCCATTGCCTCTGGCTCGTTCCTGAGGGGGACTGAGAAGACACCCTCGGCCTTCGCCCGCAGCTCATTCGCGTTCGCGGTCCCGCTGGGAATCAGGTGGGTGTCGCCATTGAAACCCGCGCTGCTCCAGAGGTCGGCAATAGCGAGGATCTCCCGCAGGTTCTCCGGCGATCCTCCGACCGTGCGAACCTCGATGCCGAAGCGCTGCCCTCCGGCCGCTTGGTATCCAGCGCTCGCCGAGCGAGTCCAGCCCGCCTCGGCCATCAGCTGCTCTGCTCGCCTGGGGTCGTAGGGATACCTGGCGAGACCTCTCGCCTCGGCGAGCTGGTAGAGCGGATCGTCAGTGTCCACGAGCGTGTCTGCTACCTGGGTTAACCCGTGATGGAGCGTGTCCACGATCGTCTGCCGATCCAATCCGTGCACCAGCGCCCTGCGGACCCGCACGTCCCGAAGCCAGGGGGCGCCAGGATCGCGAAACTGGAACCAGAGGCGGCGGATGCCGTGCATCGAAGCGATGACGGTGCCCGTGTTTGTGGGCTCCCAGGCCTGCTTGATCGTCAGCACGTCCTCGCCCTTGATCGAGCCGACGGTAATCATGTCCAACTCGCCGGCGAGCAGGTTCGCCAACATGGTGTTGACGTCGTGGATATAGCGAAAGATGATTCGATCGATCTTTGGGCGGCCCAGAAAGTAGCCATCGAAGGCCAGCGCCTCGGCGTGGCTCCCCGGGTCCCAGTGGCCCATGCGGTAAGGGCCCACACCCACGAAGTCCCTGGTCCAATACGGGCTATTGACAAAGGCCTGCTTATCTCCCTGCTCGTAGAGGTTCGCGATGAGATGACGGGGCAGGGGCGGCAGATCGCTCACGCTCATTGCGTTCGCGAGCATATACGGCTCCCGCCAGGTCACGATCAGGGTGCTCTCGTCCTGAGCCGTCGCGTCCATAACTAGACTCACCCAGCGGCCTCGGACGGACGGGACCTCATCATCCCTCAGTACTCGCATCGCCAGCACCAGGTCCTCGGCCGACAATGGCGTGCCATCGTGCCAGGTGACGTTCGGCCGCAGCTTCCAGAGGACGTCCATGCGGCCGTCCGGGCTAACGCGCCAATCCCCGGATTCGATCGTAGGGATCCGTTCGACGAGATGAGGCAGGACGTCGCCTCGTTCATTAAACGTGATGAGCCCCGCGTGGAAGGTGACTCCCGACTCTGGGCCGCCAACACTGGTGCCCTGGAAAAGGATGAGACCCTCCGTTGGCACCTTGCGGGTGCCGATTCTCAACGTGCTCGGCGCACCCTTCTGGTTCTGCTGGGAACCGCTCGTCTCCTGAGGGCTGACGGCCTGCGGGGCACAACTGAGAACGAGGAGGCCAGCAGACAGGAGCATGGTGATGGGCACGCTGAATCGGACCAATCGCGTAGAGCGTTCGCCTGCCGGCATTAGTACCTCCTGATGGATGCGGCTCGTGGTTGCGGGCTTACTGCCATTCCCACGTCCACATCATACGTTCGATCCCGCCCTCACGGAGGAGGTTGCGGGCCACCCCCTTCAGCGAAGCAGCGTGGGCGATGACGACCGCGTGGTAATAGGTTGGGATCGCTGGCATCTGCTCCATGGCGATCCGCTCCATCTGGGCCAGGTTTCTGATTCGCTCCGAACGGTCCACGGTGTTGAGGTACCCCTCGATGTACCCATCGAGCTCGGGGAAGACAAAACCGTACCGGTTGGCGCCGGTCCAGCGGTTTTCGGGTCCGGCGGCGTTGCGAGAGTGGTACCTGTCGGGCAAAGGGTTCGACCCGTTCAGCATGCCTGAGATCTTGGCTCGTTCCTCCTGGCTGCTCCGGGCGGTCGCGAAGACGTGTGAGGTCGCATCGATTCCAAAGCGACTGAGGCTTTCGATAATAATCGCGCTGTCCTTCTCGTCGGTTGTCCCCCCGAGGCCATACTGTGCAAAGGTAAACCGTTCGCCGGTCGGTGTCCTCCATCCACCACCATCGCCCCCGCGCGCGAACCCGGCCTGGAGCAGCAACTGCTCTGCACGTCGGGGGTCGTACGGATACCGGTGCGGGACAGCGCGAAGGAGCGATTCGTAGTAGTCCGCATTCGGGTGGCTGTAGATTTCTCGCAGCAGCCCTTTTCCAGCGGTGCAGATTTCGGCCAGGGTCACCCGGTCGATCGCGAAAGCGAGCGCCTGCCGCACACGCGCGTCGGTGGCGATCTGGGTTGGTACGGCGAACTCCGGCCGTCCCTGGAACTCCTGGACCTTCCCGATGTCCGTGGTCCACTGCACGACCCCGGCCTTGCTGTCCGTCCAGGCCCGCTCCAGGGTCATTCCGTCGTCCCCGTGCAGCAGCGCGCTGTCCGTGAGATGGGCCTCTCCAGCGAGCATGGTCGCCACGACGACGTTGGGGTCGATCTGGTACATGACCCGGACTCGGTCAATTCGTGGCCGGCCGAACACAAAGCCATCGAAGGCTCTCGCCTCGAAGAATGCCCCTGGCTCGCGCCGTTCGAGCTTCCAGGGGCCGAGACCAACGTAGTCGAACGTCCAGTACGGCAAGCCGATGAAGCTCCCCGGGCTCTCCTGGTACGATCGTTGCAGGATGTGCCGCGGCAGGGGCGGGAGCTCGACGGCCACCTGGCCCGCCTCGAAGTACCGCTCCTTCCAACGAATGAGGATCGTCCGGCCATCGAGGGCTCTGACCTCCTCGATCGACCGGAAACCCGCGCTCTCCGCGACACCGAACTCGGGCGTCGCGTACACCTGGTGGGCGAAGACAAAATCCTCAGCCGTGAGCGCCTGTCCATCGTGCCACGTGAGGTCCGGCTTCAGCCGGTAGTACGTCTCCATCTTCCCGTCTGGGGACACCCGCCATGTATCCGTGTCGAGTTGCGGCAAGGCCTCGGCGAGGAACGGCTGTGGGACACCTTGGATGTCGTTGTAAACCAGGAGCGCATTGAGGGTGGCCTTGCCGATGCCCGCCCTGGCTGAGCTCGCCTCCGGGGTGAGTGGCTTGGGAGCGAAGCTCGGCAGCTCGGCTCCCGAGATAAGCACCAGCGTCCTGCTTTGACGTGGTGCCGGCGACTGTTGCTCGGCACTGCCGCCCGCGGGGTCGCCTGGCCGACACGCGGATGCAAGCAGCAAGCCGAGCGCAATCAGGGGGAAAATTGCGCGCCCGCTCACGGATCACTCCCCGTCGTCATCCGCCCACGAGCGGGCCACAAGCATGGATGTCGGGGTTACGGTCACCCCCACCCCAACCCTCCCCCGTCGAGGGGGAGGGGGAAGAAGTGGTCTCCCCCGTCGAGGGGGAGAGGGAAAGAGCTGATCTCCCCCGTCGAGGGGGAGGGGGAAAGAAGTGGTCTCCCCCGTCGACGGGGAGCGGGATAGAGCCGATCTCCGCCGTCGACGGGGAGGGGGAAAGAGCTGGTCTCCCCCGTCGAGAGGGAGGGGGAAAGAGATTAGTCCCCTCCCCCCTTGCGGGGGAGGGTTAGGGAGGGGGGTAACGCCCACGGTCGTGCCACCCCTACCGGCGACGCGCGCTCTCCGGGCGCTCCATTCCATAGTCCCACTCGAAATCGGGATCCTGGTATGCGATTTCCGGCATCAGCGACGTCATGCCCCGACTCGCGAGCTCCGCCTCGAACTTCTGCCGAATGAAGGGGTCCTCGTAGGGATACTCGATCTGGTCGCTCGCTCGATCCGCGACCTGCTCGGACATCCCCCTGAACTGGGGCAGTGGGTGCAGCGCGAGGTAGCGGCCCGGCGTCGATCCCACGTTGAAATGCTGATGGAACCAGCGGTCGGGCGGCGTGAACAGGCTCGCTTCGTGCCACGGCACGACGATCTTCTCGGCGTTCTCGTGCGGCCAGAGAATGGAGTACCCCTCGCCGCCGGGGATGACGATCGCGCGACCGGGCCCGTGCCTGTGCCCCTTCTTGTACGTTCGCGCATCGAACACCGACATGTGGCAGGAGGCCTCCGAGTTGGGGAATTGGATGCCCACGACAGTGCCGCCGGCTCCCCGTCCCCAGAATGGCTCCAGTTTCTCCCAGGCCAGCATGTCGGGGAAGAAGTTGCCGTACCACACCATGCGGCGCCCCCGACCCTCCGGATTCTCGTACGCTTTCGCCTCGGAATAGAGGGCGTCCGCCGGCAGGGCCGTGCTTACATATCGGTTGTTGAAGAAGAAGTCAGGGCTATCGCATCCCGAGAGCACGGGGGGGAAGTAGTTGTAGTGCATGAGCCGAACGCGGCGGTCGCCCTGCGTATTGCTGAACTGGTGATGGTAGTGGCGCGGCAGGAAGAACATGCCGCGTGGGCCCCACTCGAAACTCTTCTTGGGGCCACCATCGTCACTCCAGACGTTGGTGATGCCCCGGCCCTCGAGGACATACACGATCTCGTCCAGCCCGAACTTGAAGGGGTCCGTGGTCTCACCCGGGCCGATCTCCGATACGCGAAGCTCGTTGATACCCTCCATGCCCGCGAGTTGCACGAAGGCAGTCCGTATGTTCCGGAGCCGCCAGTTGCCCACCTCGACGGTGCGCAGGTCCTCAACGTAGTAGCCGCGGTGGATCGGGACGCCTTGTTTCTCCATCCAGTAGTCGTAGGCGAACTTTTTCGCCATCATGCCCTGGAGCGGCCTCTCAGGGACCAGCGCTTCGACTCCCACTGTCTGCGCCATCGAGATCAATACCCCCATCGATGATTCGAGTCGGGTGTCACTCTATCACACCCCACCCCTGGACACGCCGACCATTTGAGCGTACAACCCGTGTGGTTGAAGGAGTGATCAGATGGTAAAGCGGTGGCAGGTCGTGGGCCTCGTGGTAGCGGTCGCGGTCGTGGTGGGCGGCTGCGTGGCGCCTGCGCCGCCCAGCCAATCGGGGGCCGCGCAGGAGGGCCAGCGACCCGCGGAGCGGAAGCGCGTCGTGGCGGGGATTCTTGGCCTGGGCTTCACGTTCAGCACCTTGCTGGCGGTGGGAGGAACGGGCACCTCGGTCCCCGGCACGAGCGAGATGGAACAGTTCGTCAACGTGGGGCTCACGACATTCGATGCCAGTGGCCGCCGAGTGGCGCAAATCGCGGAGCAGGCCCCCACGATCGAGAACGGGCGCTGGAGACTTCTCCCCGACGGCCGCATGGAGATGACGTTCACCCTGCGGCCCAACGTCCTCTGGCACGACGGCATGCCGTTCAGTGCTGACGACATCCTGTTCACGGCGGCTATCGGCCAGGACCGCGAGCTGCCCATCGTGCGCCCCCAGATCTACGACTTTGTGGAGCGGATCGAGGCGACAGACGCCCGTACGATCGTCGTTCTCTGGAAGCAGCCGTACGTCGAGGCCGACCTCATCTTCGGCGCCAGCGGCACCTATCCGATGCCGAAGCATCTGCTTGCGGAAGCTGCTCAGAACAAGCAGACGTTCACCGGGCTCTCCTACTGGAGCCACGAGTTCGTGGGCGTAGGGCCCTATCGCGTCAAGGAGTGGGCTGATGGGAGCCACGCCATCGTCGAGGCGAACGACCGCTACTTCCTGGGTCGACCTCGAGTGGACGAGATTGAGATCAGGTTCATTCCCGCCCCCACGACTATGCTGGCCAACATCCTGGCGGGGGTCGTCGACCTCACGATGGGGCGTGGGCTCTCGCTGGAGCAGGGCCAGGAGCTGCAACGCCAGTGGCGCGACGGCAGGATCGACGGGTCTCCCAATGCGAACCCCCTCTCCCTCCGGCCGCAGCACCTGAACCCGGATCCGTCGATCATCGGCGACGTCCAGTTCCGGCGGGCGCTCTATCACGCCATCAACCGCCAGGAACTGGTGGATACGTTGATGGGGGGCTTTAGTGTCGTGGCCCACCACCCGATTCCGCCGGGCGATCCGCTCCTGGACGCGGCGTCGAGGGCGGTGCGCTACGAGCACGACCCGCGGCGCGCGGTCCAGATGCTGGAGGGGATGGGACTCGCTCGAGGCGGGGACGGGTTCTTCCGCGACAGCTCCGGACAGCGGATCCAGGTTGAGCTGCGCCGCGCCGGCGACGACGAGATGGAGGCGAACACGATTCTTACGGTGGCGGACTTCTGGAACCGAAACGGGATCTCCTCGGAGCCCATCGCGGTGCCACCGGCGCGTCAGCGCGACCTGGAATACCGCGCGAAGTTCCCGGGCTTTGAGATCAGCGGGTCCGGGGCTGGGTTGGGCGACATCCGCTATATCCGCGCGTCCGAGCTGCGCATCGCCGAGACCGGCTGGAATGGGCGCAACCGGACTGGCTACACGAATCCCGAGCTGGACGTGCTCGCCGACCGCTACGTGACGACGATTCCCATCCCCGAGCGGACCCAGGTGCTGGGCCAGATCATCCAGCACCTTACCGAGCGCGTGATCATCATGTACCTGTTCTTTGAGCGGACTCCAACGCCGATCGCCAATCGGCTCGTGAATGTGACGGCGGAGAGTCGCGACACGCGCGTTAGTTGGAACGCCCACGAGTGGGACGTGAGGTAACGGCTCGCGCTGTTCTTGTCCTCTGGTGGCTAACGAGATCTGAGTCAGTTCTGATGGAGATGCTTGCATGCAAGAGGCGCCGATAACGCGACCTGCCAGTGGGAACTGGTCGCGTAGCCCGGTCGTGCAACGTTCCAAGATGTTCCTGGAAATCGCGTCGGAGCTCGTAGGGACGCCGGGATGGACGGACCGTCAGGTGAACATCCAGTTCCGGGAACAGGGTGGCGCCAGCTGGCGTCTGAATTTCTTCGCCAGCGACACGGCCAACTCCATCGCAAGCGTGGTGAGCGGTGAGGCCGACATCGCGATCTGCAACCCCGGTGGTGTACTGGCGATGGCGCTCCACGGGCTTGGACCCTACGAGCAGCCGATTCCGGTGCGCGCCATCGTCGTCTTCCCGCAGCTCGACCGGCTGGGCTTCGCGATTGCCAGGCGCACAGGCATTACGTCCCTTGCCCAGATCAAGGAACAGCAGCTGCCCCTGAAGGTATCTCTCCGCGGGCAGCGCGACCATTCGGTGCACCTCATTATCGATCTGGTTCTGTCGACCTATGGCTTTGGTCTGAGCGACATACAGGAGTGGGGCGGGGAGCTGCATTACACACCCGGTCTAGGCACGGCGCCCGGGCGCCTTGACGCCGTCCCAAGCGGCAAGATTGACCTCGTGATCGACGAGGCCTTTTCCGGCCTCGCCAGAGGAGCCATCGATCTCGGCCTGGCACTGCTCCCGATCGACGAGCCCCAACTGCAGCAGTTGGAGAAGCTGGGATTCAGCCGATCCCGCGTGACCAAGGAGGAATTCCCCGGGCTCGAGCAAGATCACGACGCGGTTGACTTCAGCGGCTGGCCCGTCTTCTGCCTGGAGAGCACGCCCGACGACATCGTCACCCATTTCTGCGCCGCCCTCCAGAAACGGAAGAGCCACCTCCCCTGGTACGGTGCCGGCCCGATGGATCTGCAGCGCATGGTCTCAAACACTCCCGACGCCCCACTCCCGATTCCGCTCCACCCGGCCGCCGAGCGCTTCTGGAAGGAGCGGGGGTACCTGTAAGTGGGCGCCATCGACCGACAACACAACATCGATGATTGGGAGGTGAAATAGTGGCTGTGGCTGGGGGTGTGATGAAACTGGGCATCGCGGGACTTGGCGTTGGAGCTAACACCGTGATCCAGCAGGCTGATAGCGCGCCCTTCGTGGAGCTGGTGGCAGCTGCCGATATCCGACCCCAGGCCCTCAAGGCGTTCGAGCAGCGCTTTGGAGGCAGCACGTACGAGAGCGTTGAGGCACTGGCTAGCGATCCGAACGTGGAGGTAGTCTGGGTTTCGACGCCCAACCCGCTTCACTGCGAGCATACAGTCACGCTACTCGAGCACGGCAAACACGTCATCGTGGAAAAGCCGATGGCCACCACGTTGGACGATGCTGAACGGATGGTCGAAACCGCAGACCGTGTCGGCATCAAGCTGATGTGTGGGCACACGGCAAGTCTCCTCCCCGGCTTCAGGGCCATGCGCAAGGTGATTAGCTCAGGCCGCCTGGGCAAAGTGCAGGCTATCAACTGCTGGTCGTACGTCGACTGGATCTTTCGCCCACGCATGCCCGATGAGATCGATCTGAGCAAGGGCGGGGGCCAGCCGTTCCGGCAGGGGCCCCACCAGTTCGACTGCGTGCGCCTTATGGGCGGAGGGCTGGTTAAGAGCGTGCGCGGCTCCGTTCGCGCATGGATGCCGTTCCGCCCCACTCCCACGTACTACACGGCTTTCCTCGAGTTTGAGGATGGCACACCTGCCACCGTGGTCAAGGACGGCACCGGCTACTTTGCCACCACCGAGCTCGTCCCCTGGGCGGCATCACGGAACCCTTCGCGCCGCTCGGCTGAGCTGCGCAAGGCGCTCAGAGAAGGGCGGCCGACCGAGGACGCCGAGTGGAAAGAGGCCCGGCGGTTCGGAGGTGAAGCACCGGGGAACGAGGCAGAAGGTGACGGCGAGGGGAGCGGACGCTCAGGGTTCCAGCGGGACGCGGGGCTGGTCATCGTGAGCTGCGAGCGTGGCGCAGTTCGCCAGTCGTATGGCGGCATCTATGTCTACGACGACGACGGAGTCCATGACGAGCAAGTGGGCGACATCCAGGGCGGGCGTCGGACCGAGCTCGAAGAGATGTATGCTGCCCTACGGGAAGATCGCCCGGTCCCTCACGACGGCCGCTGGGGTTTGGGAACTCTGGAGGTGATATTGGCTATGCTGCAGTCTTCCCGGGAGGGACGCGAGATACGACTATCCCATCAGTGCCCCGCCTGGGAATGAGGTAAGAGTTTATGGAAGACGAGCCTACTCGGCGTCGCACCGCACCGCCAGAGACTGCTTACGATCGGTGGCAGCGGTCGGAAGGCATCCCAATCTACCAAGGAGCCTACGTGGCCGACATGTACAGCCTCGAGGTCAAGCCCTGGGCGAGAACCGGACAACAGGGGGCATTCATCAACCTCGCGGGCCAGCAGCACGATGACGCCTACGTCCTGCAGATCGCTCCGGGAGCGCAAACGGAGGTGATGCACCACCTCTTTGAGGCGGCCATCTATGTTCTCGAGGGCCGCGGAGCCACGACCGTGTGGCAGCCCGGGACGGCCAAACAGACTGTGGAGTGGCACAAGGGCAGCGTGTTCTCTCCGCCTCTCAACTGCTTCTACCAGCACTTCAATCTCGACGGACAAAAGCCCGCGCGCATGTTCGCAGTGACAAACGCGCCGATGATGATCAATATCCTCCGCGACCCTGGATTCGTGTTCAACGTGGACCACGTTTTCGATGAGCGCTTCGCCGGCGAGGAGGACTACTTTACGCGCCCACACCAGCGGTTGGGTCGCAACGCGTGGGCGACCAACTTCATCCCGGACATTCGCACCTTCGGTCTGGACTCGGCCGTGAACCGTGGAGCGAACGGGTTTCTGACCACCTTCTCATTGTCCAACAACTCCATGGCGGCTCATTGCAGCGAGTTCCCCCCCGGGACGTATAAGAAAGCGCACCGCCACGGCGTGGGCGCTCACGTGGTGATTCTCAGTGGACAGGGGTACTCGCTCCTGTGGAACGAGGGCGCGGAGCGCCAGAAAGTGGACTGGAGCGACGGAAGCGTTTTGTCACCGCGCGAGCAGGAGTACCACCAGCACTTCAGCACCGGTCCCACGTCTGCGCGATACCTGGCCCTCCGCCTCGGACTGCTCGACTCGCGACGCTGGGGCGGTGGCGACGTACCGACGCACCAGATCGAGTACGAGGAAGAGGATCCAGCGATTTACCAACAGTACGAGCGCGAGTGCGCAAAGAACGGCGCAGAGGTGGTGCTTGAACGTCCCCAGTACGGCCGTCGGTAGGACCCTGAGGGTGGAAGCTGTCTGATTGAACCTACTCTTAGTGAGTCGAGGCTGACATATAGTCGACGACCGATGATGTTGGAGCCAGATCCCACTCGTGGGCGTCCCACGTGTAGCCCAGGAAGTTCCGCGAGATTCGGTTGTCTACCATCACGGGCTGTACGTCGTAATACAGGCCGAGCTGAACGACGAGGCTGGTCATGTGGTGGAACGCCTGAGCTGCCACATTGAGGCGTTCACTTAGTGGGATGGTCCGCTCGAAGCGCTCGATAAGGTCATTGAGCTCGGCATTGCCATAGCGCGGATAGTTGGTGCCGCCGCCGGGGGCACGGTAGTTGTTCGCAGCAGTCTGAATTGACCGACTGTGATATGCTGCGATTCCGTCGAGAGCCGCACCCACGCGGTTGATCTCGAAGCCGGGCCGGTCCTGCCGGTACGCTCGATCGCCCTGCAGCTGCGCCGGGGTGATCGACTGAACTACGCCCACTCCCGCTTTCTGCCAGTCATCAGCGACGATCACCAGGGCTTTCAGGCGAGCTGCGTTGTCCTGAGTGGTTCGGAGCTCCACAGAGAGCTTCTGCCCCGCCCGATCCACGAGCAATCCGTCCGCTCCTCGTGTGTAGCCGAGGCCGTCGAGTAGTTGGGCGGCCCTGCGCGGGTCATAGGAATGCTCGACCACGCTCGGGCCGATCACCCCGTAGTAGGGCGAGTTGGTGCTCAACCCAATCTCCGAAATCGCGCCCACGCCCTCCTGGACGCTGTCGATGATCTGCTGGCGGTCGATGGCGTGGAGAAGCGCCTGGCGGAATGGGACCTCGAGGATCACCGCTGGAGTGGGGTTGATGAACTGCGGATGAATCCGGACCCAGCTGTGGTATAGCAGGTCGGCGATTCTTCCCTGGGGCCACTGGTTGCGGATCTGCACCGCCTGCTCGATTGACAACCCGCGTCCGATCGTCGCGTCTACGGCGCCGGCCAGGACGTTTGCGGCCAGTGTATTCTGGTCCTGAATGAACTTCGCCATGATCGTGTCGATCTTCGGGCGACCGAGCACATAGCCGTCGAACGCCTGCAGCAGTGCATGGCTCCCTCTCTCAAACTGCTGAACCCGGTAGGGGCCGGTGCCGACAGCCTCGGTGCCCCACACGGGTAGCTCCAGGAGTCCGTGTTTGTTCTCGTTATAGGCGCTCTCCACCAGATGTCGCGGCATTGGAACGAGCGCCAGAGCGTCGGCCCCGATGTACACGCGATTCCACTGAACGATCATCGTCTGGGGATCGGACTGCCGCGCTCCCTCGATGTAGCCATAGACCTGGCTGCCGGCAAGGGGCAGCTCCTTATCCTGCAATACCTTCAGCGTGAAAAGAAAATCGGCAACAGTAACCGGAGTGCCATCGTGCCAGGTTGCGCCAGGGTGAAGCCGCCAGGTTGTCTCCATCGTGCCATCGGGAAGCACCTTCCATAAGCCGTTTTCCGCCGATGGAACCGCTTCCGCGAGCTGAGGGTACAGGATGTCCTCGTGGTCGCTTCTCGTCAGGTTGGCATTCACGAGGCTCTGGAGCTCCGCACTGGCGGAAGCCTGACGCTGGTCGATCCCGGGGAAGACGGTAATTGGGTCGCCGACGATGGCCAGAGTCATGCGCTTCGGCTGGCTGGCGGGCGCAGCCTGCTCATTCCCGGAGGCTTTCGGACTCGGGCCGGCGCAAGCGGTGACGGCCAGCAGGACTGACGAGATCAAGACGCACGCCCCGAGTGGCGTTCTCACCAGAATTCCTCCCCTCACGCTGGCCTGACCGTTAGACGCCCCCGCTGCCGGCGAATACGGGACTCGCGCCAAGATGTCGCTGGGACCGAGGCGGGCGGCCTAAACAGCCGCCTTTACCCCATCAATGCCCCCGCGGTGTGCGTGCCGCTCCAGCCGGGCGCTCTGGCGCGATACCGGGAAGCCGGCGTCATCAGCTAACAGCGGCCCTGCCGCGACGGATGGCTCCTCACCGCATATCGGTTAAGGGCCGTTCTCAGACCACGCCCGATTCGGCCAGCTCGTTGATCTTCTCCGCGTCGTACCCCAAGTGTGCCAGAATCTCCTCTGTGTGCTCGCCGAGAAGGGGCGGCGCGTGCTCATAGCGTATCGCGGTTCCCCGCAGATTCACCGGGTTCGTGCTGAGGCGCACACTTCCCATCTTCGGATGCTCCACCTGGACTGCCATACGCTCGTGCTGGACCTGGGGATCGGCGAAGACCTCCTCAATGCTGTAAAGGGGGCCACACGGCACATCATGCTTGCGCAGCTCGTCGACCCAATGATCCCGCGGCGCCGTGGCGAATACTTCCTGGCAGATCTCGTGCAGCGCATCGTAGTTTTTCGCCCGGTCCACCCGGCGCTGAAACCGGGGATCCTCTCGAAGCTCCGGCTTGCCGATCGCGTCGGTAAGGCCCTCCCAGAACTTCGGTGGCGAGGAGAGGTGAAAGACCAGGGGCTTGCCATCCTGTGCGACAAACGCGGAGGCAAGGTTTGCCCTCTCGACCTCGCGCGTTGCGCTCCCGGTGGTCAGGTAGCGCGCGGCCGGACCCTGAACGAACGATACGATGGACTGCAATAGGGAGGTCTCGACTCTCTGGCCCCGGCCGGTTATGGCGCGTGAATACAGCGCGCCCAGTATTCCGTAGGCGGCGAAGATGCCGGTGAGATGGTCGGCGAACGTGAAGCCCGCAGGGGCCGGTGCCTTCATGTCGGTGAGGAGGCCCAGCAAGCCACCCATTGCTACGCCCAGCGTGTCATAGCCGGGGAGGTCACGATACGGTCCATCCTGCCCGAATCCGGAGATCGAGCAGTAGACGATGCCGGGATTCATGCCTTGTATCGTTTCGTAGTCGAGGCCCCATCGTTTCATCTGCCCGGGCCGATGGTTCTCGATGATGACGGTGGCTTCCCGAGCCAGGCTCAGGAAGATCTGCTGACCTTCGGGCACAGCCAGGTTGAGGGTGAGGCTCTTCTTATTCCGGTTCAAGGCGAGGAAGGTGGTGTCATAGCCCTCCTTCCACGGGTCACGACCGAAGCCACGGAAGGGATCGCCGTTCGGCCGTTTCTCGATCTTTACGACCTCGGCCCCCATGTCTGCCAGAAGCTGGCCGGCGTAGGGACCGGTGATGTAGTCGGCAACCTCCAGGACCATGACACCGTCGAGTGCTCCTGCCATTTACGTTCCCCCTGCCCCGCTGCTCTGAGGCACGACTAACGCAAGTCTCATTGCGCCGGCGCAACGAATCGGGTGGCTCACATGTTCGCTGACATTCAGGCCGTTGTGCATGATGGTCGACGGCATGCCGTGCTGTTACCTTTCTCCGCTCAGTCGTCTCCTGGCGCCTCCCACTTGAAGTTCCGGTCCGAGTAGATCGCGCCCGGCATCTGGCTGTTCAGGCCCCGCTTTGCCAGCTCGGCCTCGAATGTCTGCCGGACCCAGGGATCTTCGTCCACATAGTGGATCGTGCTGCCCTCGTACGCGGGCTCGATATGCCTCGCTGGATGAAGCGTGATGTACCGAGTCGTGTTGTCGCCGAGGTTGAAATGGTGGTGGTACCAGAGGTTGGGCGGGCCGAACAGGCTGCCTTCGTGCCACGGGACGATCATCTTCTCGCGCTCCTCGAACACGGGCCACATGAGCGAGAAGCCTTCCCCACCGGGGATCACGATGACCGCGCCAGAGCCGTGGTAATGGGCGGGCTTGTAGGTGCCAGCGGCGAGAACGCGGCCGCCGATCCGTAGAGTGGTGATGTTGGGCAGGCTGTACGACAGGGTGGGGATGACCGAATAGCCGGAACCGGTGTTCACCTTGTCCCATGCCATGAGGTCGGGGAAGAAGCTCGCCACCCACCGACCGCGCTGGCTTCTTCGCGTCCCCTGGATGAACTTGGCTTCCGAGTAGACGTCGTGCTCCTCGCCGCCGGCGAGGTCGACGGTGGGCTGCAACGCGGAATTATCGAAGAAGTACTCGGGCTCCGGGGTGATGGACATCGCCATGGGCAGATAGTTGTAGTGGAGCAGACGGGCCGGCTGGTGTCCCTGGGCGTTAGCGAGCTGGTAGGTGTAGTTCCGAGGGATGAAGAAGAGGGAGTGCGGCTGCCACTCGAACGTCTTCTTCACGCCGCCTTCGCCAGCCCAGAGCGTGGTGAGGCCGCGCCCTGAAAGGACGTAGATGATGTCGTCGAGGGAGAACTTCGCGGCGGGCAAGCTCACCCCCGGTGGGATCTCTGTGACGCGGGTCTCCATGAAATCCTTGTTCCCCTCGAGGACGACGACAGCGGCGTTGCACTCCCGCTCCTCCCACGGACCGACCTCGATGGTGCGCAAGTCCTCGACGTAATACGTGCGGTAGATGGGAACGTCGAGCGACTCGATCCAGCGTTCGTACCTGGGCACCATCGCCCAGTAGTCCTGCCAGCGATCTGGCGCAAGGTGGCCGGGTTCGGTCATGCTTCTTCCTCTCTTGCTGTCGTTTGCTGTCGTGAGCCAGGGTCGGCTGGCCTACTCCTCTCCCGCTAGTACACGTCGTCGCAAGAGTGCCGGTGGTTGAGGGCGCGGCCAGACTCCCTCTCCTGCCGCAGCGGGAGAGGGGTGGGGTGAGGGCAGGCCTCGATGGCCGATGATACTAGCGTTCGGCAGGGGGCCCTCCTTCCCTCTGCCATTGTGATGGAGGGGATTCGGAGCCTCCCGGGGTAATGAAACGGAGTCTCAGGCCGTCGCCTCAACAGGCGCGGGAATGCTGATGTCGTACAGGCGCGCCACATTCTCTCGGAGCAGCTTGGCGCGCGCCTCGGCGGGAAGATCGCCCATGTCTCGCGCCACCACCTCACGCGAATGGGGCCAGGTGGAGTTACCGTGGGGATAGTCGTTGGACCACATGCAGTTGTCCACACCCCACCAGGACAGCATGTGGCCTCCAACGGCGTCGTTGAAGAACGTGGCGTACACCTGCTCGTGGAAGTACTCGCTGGGCAGCCTCTTGAGAGCCAGACCGGGGCGGTCGACACCGTGGCGCTTGAAGTAGTAGTCCCACTGCTCCAGAAGGAAGGGGATCCAGCCGATCTCGTTCTCCACGAGGACGACCTTCAGACGGGGGAACCTCTCCAGCACGCCGGAGAAGACCAGATCGTACAGGGCGTCCATCGCCTGGATCAGCTTCTCGTTGACGCTCGTCCGCTCTTGCTCGATCCCGCGGTCGCCTTGCCTCCCGGCCCCCGGCCCCGCGGCCCCCTTCCCCCCGGCCCCCCTGCCCCCAGCCCCCCGTCCCCCGGCCCCCTGTCCCCCCGGCCCCTTC
>CAYQJS010000069.1:0-11430 GCA_964417895.1 uncultured Chloroflexota bacterium
ACGAACAGCCCAACCCTTTGTGATGACTCTGAGACACTAATGTGCATCAAGCGTCCCTTGCGGGGGAGGGTTAGGCTGTCATCCCCTCCCCCCTTGAGGCGGGAGGGTTAGGGAGGGGGGTAGTGCCCTCAACCAACGCGTGCGCCAACTCAGGTATCATCCCCACCCCCCTTGCCCTTGAGGGGGAGGGTTAGGGAGGGGGGTAGTGTCCTCAACCAACTCGTGCGCCAGCTCAGTTATCATCCCCTCCCCCCTTGAGGGGGAGGGTTAGGGAGGGGGGTAACGTCCATGTTCATGCGAAGTGACCCACTAGTGCAGCGCATGACAGAAGCGGGCTGTTCGGGGAGAGAAAGAGCATGGCAATGATTCAAGCTCACCCGTTGCGCGGTCTGGTCGATCTGGAGCACGGGACCATCAGTCGCGAGGTGTTCGTCAACGAGGAGATCTACCAGCAAGAGCTGGAACAGATCTTCGCGCGAGCGTGGCTCTTCGTCGGGCATGAGAGCCAGGTGCCGAATCACGGCGACTATTTTCAATCACGCATGGGCGAGGAGGCCGTGCTGCTGGTTCGCGACCGCAAGGACCAGCTGCATGTCTTCCTCAACACCTGCCGCCACCGTGGCATGAAGGTGTGCCGGTACGACGAGGGCAATACCCTGCTCTTCACCTGCCCATTCCACGGCTGGAGCTACGACACCGACGGCCGCCTTGTGGGGGTACCTGAGTTCCAGACCGCATACCATGGCGAGCTGGACAAGTCGAAGTGGGGCCTGGCCGAAGCCCGCATCGCGAACTATTACGGGTCGATCTGGGCGACCTGGGACCCGGAGGCCCCATCGTTCGAGGAGTACATCGGCGACTTCGACGGCTACCTGCGACCTCTCTTCCAGGGAGACGACGGCCGGGATAACGGCGTCGAGGTGATCGGGGGCGTCCACAAGTGGTATATGCCGAGCAACTGGAAGTTTCCTTCGACCAGCTTCCAGGGCGACGGGGCGCACGGATCAATCACACATCGCTCCATCAACGTCGCCGCGATCGGTCCGCAGGGAGACCTCGACGAAGGCGATCGCCATGGGGTGCGAAGCACGTGGCCGGCGCATCACCTGGAGGTCGCAACGCCCGGCCTCGGGCACAGTGGGCATTTCAACATCAAAGATCCAGGCGAGCCGTACACGGAGACCTGGCAGTCGATGCCATGGATCGAGGACTACTTCCGACAGGCCCACGCAGCGAAGATGAAGCGATCTGAGGGCCAGAAGCTGATCAGCGGCGGCGGCGGCATCTTCCCGAACATGGTTTATCAGGGCGCCGGTGTCATGCGAAAGCCGATCGCGGTGTGGCATCCTGCCGGCGTCTACCGCACCGAGTGCTGGCGCTTCTATTTCATCGACAGAAATGCGCCGAAAGAGGTACGCGACGCGATGCGGCGCTTCTACATGCGTTACGCCGGGCCCGTTGGCCTCACGGAATCCGACGACATGGAGAACTGGAACTACGCAACACCGGCCAGTAAAGGCACCATCGCACGGCGCTACGCTTATAACTATCAGATGGGCCTCGGCCACGAGTACTTCGACGAATCTATTACTCCCGGCCGTCTTGCACCGCATCGAGCCGAGCAAGGACAGCGGAATCGCTTCGCACGCTGGCTCGAATTTATGCAGGCGCCGAGCTGGAACGACATCTACCCGCTCGGCGGACAGCCTCGGCCGCTGGGCTACTGAGACCAACAGCAGGGTGGAGGAAACATCATGGTGATGATCCGTGGCAGCGGGTTGCGCGACCTGGTCGATCTCGAGCACGGGCAGATCAGCCGCGAGATTTTCGTCAACGCCGAGATCTATCAACAGGAGCTGGAGCACATCTTCGCGCGCTCCTGGCTGTTCGTCGGGCATGAAAGTCAGGTGCCCAACCACGGAGATTACTTTCAGTCGCGCATGGGCGAGGAGGCTGTCCTCCTGGTCCGCGACCGCAAGAATGAGCTGCACGTCTTTCTGAATACCTGCCGCCATCGTGGGATGAAAGTCTGCCGATACGATCAGGGGAACACGCTGCTCTTTACCTGCCCCTTCCACGGCTGGAGCTATGACACGGATGGGCGGCTCGTGGGGGTGCCGGAATACCAGAACGCCTACCACGCCGAACTGGACAAGTCGAAGTGGGGCCTGGCCGAAGCCAGGATCGCCAACTACCACGGGTCGATCTGGGCGAACTGGGACCAGGAGGCGCCCTCATTCGATGAGTGGCTCGGTGACTACGACGACTACTTCCGGACGCTCTGGGAAGGCGACGACGGCCGGGACGGCGGCCTCGAGATCCTCGGTGGCGTGCACAAATGGCGCATGCCGAGCAACTGGAAGTTCCCGGCCACCAGCTTTGGCGGCGACGGTGCGCATGGCTCCATCACGCATCGGTCGATCAACGTCGCGGCGATCGGGCCGCAAGGCGACATGGAAGGCGGGGTGCGCCACGGCGTGCGATCGGAATGGCCGCGCATGAATCTCGAGATCTCCATTCCGGGACTTGGCCACGGCTGCCACGCAAATATCGCCGAGCCCGGGGCGCCGTACCGGGAGACGTGGCAGACGATGCCCTGGGTCGAGGACTACTTCCGTACGGCGCACGAGCAGCGGATGAAGACCCTGAAAGAGCGAGGGATGAAGGACATCTCCGCCGGGGCCGCCGGCGAGTGGCCGAACGTCTCTTATGCTTCGGGGTCGCGGAAAACCATCGTTGCCTGGCATCCGAACGGCGTGCAGGGGACCGAGTGCTGGCGGTTCTACCTCGTTGACAGCAACGCGCCCCAGGAGGTCAAAGACGCGCTGCGCCGTTACCACATGCGATACGCGGGGCCCATCGGCCTCACCGAGTCGGACGACATGGAGAACTGGAACTACGCGTCAGCCGCCAGCAGCGGCACGATTGCCCGGCGCTACCCCTACAACTACCAGATGGGCCTCGGCCACGAGTTCACCCTTCCCGACGTCAAGGGGCGACTCGGCCCACATCGCTGCGAGCAGGCCCAGCGAACGCGCTTCGCCCGCTGGCTCGACCTCATGGAAGCCCGGAGCTGGAACGACCTGTATCCGAAGAACCGCTCGGTGATGCCGACCGGAGGGCTTTGATCGGCTATAGGTGCCTCTCCTGTTTCCGCTCTTCGATTTTCAGGCGGCCGTGACCATCTGCTCGATGCTCTGGTGAGCCTGCTCGAGCGTGGGCTTTTGCTCAGTAGGCTGGTGATACTGGCGGAAATGCTCGTCGACGGCTGACTGAGTCATGCCCGCCTTGAACATGGCCACCGCCTCGTCGCGGTTGCCGGCCTCGACGGCCATGGCCTGTCCTCCGCTGGATCGGCGGGGGGCTGGTTCGCAGCGTGCGCGCTATGACCGGCGTCTGGGTACCAGGATTCTCAGGGGCGCCCCGTTCACCATGGAGGTCAGCGGGCAACAGGAGGAGGAGGTCCGGGTCAAGGCCACCCTCACAAGTGAGGCGCACTGGCGGGCGTTCGGGATTGGGACCAGCCTGGCGATGCTTCCGGCCACAGGGCAGGATCCCAGGTATTTGCACACGTGGCCGGGCACCTTCACCAGAGGGATCGCCGGCGGGCCGGCGTCCGGCCTGTTCGCCTACTTCTCCGCTTCTCGGGTGCGGCTGCCGGAAAACAACTTCACCGGTGGCAACGGGCCACGCTACATCAATGCCGAGCTGGACGGCCTCATCAATCGCGCAATGGCGACGATCCCCAGGTCCGAGCGGGAGCGAGCGATTGATCAGGCGGTACGGCACATGACGGAGAACGCGATCGCTATCGGCGTGTTCTACCAGCCATACAATGCCGCGGTTAGCAACCGTTTGGTCAACGTCACGACGAGCAGCACGTTCGCGCAGGCCTGGGACGCCCACGTCTGGGATATGAAATGACAGTTGAAAAGAACTTTTCGGGCGTTCCCGAAGACGAGACCTTCAAGATGGGGTGCGGCAACGTCGTCGAGTTCTTTCACTTCGAGGACTGCGTCTTGGGTGGCCAGCCTAAGCACGTCCAGCGAAATCGTTCGTAGTTTCGGCTGAGCTGCCGCACCACCAATTGGTCCCCTCCCCCCTTGACCCTTGAGGGGGAGGGTTAGGGTGGGGGGGGGTAGCGGCCCACGACGGTTTCTACGAGGCATTTCGATGAACCAGCCTAGACCTCCGAAGCGGCCGCCTCGTACCAGGCGGCCCAGACACCGCTGTATCTCGGCATACCGGCCCTGGCAACCGCCTGCTTGAAGTGCGGCAGCTCCCAGTGGCTCAGCCCGCCGCCGAATTCGACTACCTTCTCGCGAGACACGTATGGATAGTCCGTCCCCACCATCGAGCACGCGTAGTAGTTCATCTCAGCCTGGTGCTCCAGCTGAATCATGTCGGTAACGGACCGCTCCATGCTGCTCCCGGCTGTCACCGCCCCATGGCCGAAGAGGAGCATGGCCCTACCTGACCCGAGAAGCCGGGCCACCTCAGTACCCTCTTCGTCGGTGGTGATGATCTTCTGCTTGGGATAGACGGGAAGGGGGTCCATCACCAGCCGGTTCCCCTCATTACACATCGGCCGGATCGTTTGGCTCAGGACTGACATGACGACGGTGAACTTCGGATGGACGTGGACGACAGACTGCACGTCGGGCCGGGCTTTGTAAATGCATGAGTGGATTTTGACTTCGAAGCAGGGGACGATCTCGGGGGGGCCGTCCACCAGGTTCGCTTCCATGTCGCAGACGACCAGATCCTCCGGACGCATTCGGGCCAGGCTATCCAGCCGGTAGCCCCTACCCTTCACCACGAACCTGGTGGGATCGTCAGGCACGCGAACACTTACGTGGCCGAGCGACGCCCGCACACCCGTTGCGAGGCCGAAATCGACGAGCATATGCGTGCCAACCGCCACCTGGCGGCGGGTCTCCTCGTGGTGCATGCTTCCTCCTTGAGGCCCCGGGGCCGGCCGATCATACTGTAGGCCTGCATTTGCGTGTTGTGGAGTTGAAATGCTGAAGTTCGCGCAAACACTGCCCAGATCCGCGGCGATCGTCCTGTTCGCCGCGATGCTCGTCGTGATGGTGGCGTGCGCCTCTTCGGAGCAGGGCTCGGGACCAGCCGCGGCCGGGCGCGCGCCCGCGAGGGCGAACGTCCTGCGGACCGCGATAACTTCAGACATCACCGTATTCCACGAGCGGATGAAGCCTGTGAGTCCCAGTCCCGCGGGCCCATTCGTCAACGTCGGCCTCACCCAGCGCGACGGGAATGACGTGCTCCAGCCTATGTTGCTGGAGCGGCTGCCCAGCCAGGACGACGGCAGTTGGATCGTGAACACAGACGGCACGATGAAGACGCGCCTGATCCTCCGTCCTGATCTCAAGTGGCAAGATGGCCACCCGCTTACCGCGGCGGACTTCGCCTTCGCCTTCCGTGTGTAC
Source organism: uncultured Chloroflexota bacterium (assembly GCA_964417895.1). Classification (GTDB taxonomy): domain Bacteria; phylum Chloroflexota; class UBA6077; order UBA6077; family SHYK01; genus CAYQJS01. The sequence goes on from CAYQJS010000069.1 coordinate 5,451, forward strand.
CGAGACCCCGAGGTTCCGCTGATGAGCGATATCCCCGAGCGATACATGAGCAGCGTAGTCGCCGTCGACGACCGTACGGTTGAGGTGGACTGGCAGCGGACCTACGTGGAGGCGGGCACCCCGGCTAACAACCATCTCGCTCCTATGCCCCGCCACCTGCTTGCGGACCTCTACGGTCGGGACAAATCGGCCTTCCTCAACAGCCCCTTCTGGAATACCGAGCAATACGTGGGGGCTGGGCCATTCAGGGTGGCGAGCCGGGATCCCGGTGTCCGCGTGATGCTGGAGGCCAACCCTCATTTCGTGTTTGGCAGGCCGACCATGGACGCCGTCGAAATGACCGTGGTTCCGGACCAGAACACCATTGTGGTGCGGGTTCTCGCCGGGGAGGTCGACTTCGTCTACTACCAGGACATCTCAGCGCTTCAGGCCCAGCTGTTGCGGGAGCAATGGGAGAGCCGCGGCGCTGGGAAAATCCTTACTGCCATGGTCACCAACCGTGGCCTGGCGTTCCAATACCGTGATGTTCCCAACCACCAGAAGGCCTTGCTCGACGTCCGAGTTCGCCGGGCGATCATGCATGCGATCGATCGCGAGGACATGGGGAGGGTCAAGACTGCGGGCCTGGCCGGCCTGTCCGACACGCCCTACTATCCGGAGCACTACCTCTTTCCCCGGGTTATGGCCGCGATCACTCAGTACCCGTACGATATCAGGCGCACGGAGGCGCTTCTGAGCGAGGCCGGCTGGACGAAGGCGGCCGACGGGCTCTTCCGCAACGCGAGCGGGCAGACGCTGGACGTGGAGATGACCGCCAGCTCAGACTATCCCCGCACCCCGCTCATCCTCGCCGACTACTTGAAGCAGGCGGGCATCGACGCGAGGCCTTTCGTTCAGCCAGAGGCCTTGGATGCAGATGCCGAGCACCGGGCCAGCTACCCCGGCGCCACTGCGGAGAGTTTTGCGACCGGCGGCTATCCCAACATAACGCACCTTCAGGCATCAACGGCGGCGAACGCCTTCAGGGGAAGAAACCGGGGAAGCTACTCGAATCCCGAGGTGAATGCTCTGCACGACCGCCTATCGAGCACACTCCAGGAGCGCGACCGTGATGAGGTGCTGGTCGAGATCGAGCGGCTGGTCAGCGCGGACGTGGGCGTAGGACACCTGTACTACCAGGTGCGGCCAGCCGTGGCAATCAGCGGGCTCAAGGGGGTCACCGGCTGGCCCTACATGCACAACACGTGGGAGTGGCGCTTCGAGTAGGGTGCGATAACATTGTGGTCAGGATGGAGGTCGATATGCTCGCGTTTGTGCGCAAGGGATCCAGGTGGAGGGCGACGGTCGTGCTCGCTGGGATGCTCGTCGCGACCATGGGGTGCGCCCCGTCGCAGCAAGGCTCGGAACCGAGCGGAGCTGCGCGCGGGCCGACCAGGCCGAATATCCTGAGGGTCGCTGGCTCTGTGGACGTCACGGTGTTCCACGACCGACTGAGGCCTGGTAACGACAGCCCCCTCGACCCCTACGTCAACGCCGGTCTCGCCGACAGAGACCACAGCCAGGTCATCCACCCGTTGCTGCTTGAGCGCCTGCCCAGCCAAGACGACGGCAGCTGGATCGTGAACCCGGACGGGACGATGAGGACGCTTCTGACCCTCCGCAAGGACCTCAGGTGGCATGATGGCTCCCCCCTCACGTCGGCAGACATTGTCTTCGCCTTCCAGGTGTACCGGGACCGGGATATCCCGTTGTTCTCCGATCTGCCCGAGCGGTACATGACCAGTGTTGTCGCCGTCGACGACCGCACGGTTGAGGTGAACTGGCGGGAGATTTACGTGGAGGCGGGCACGCCGGCGAAGAACCATCTCGCTCCTCTGCCTCGTCACCTGCTCGCAAGCCTGTACGACCAGGACAAGAAGGCCTTCCTGAGCAGTCCTTTCTGGACGACCGAGCAATACGTAGGGACTGGGCCATTCGCCGTGGCCACCCGTGATCCTGGGGTCCGCGTGACGCTGCAAGCCAATCCGTATTTCGTGTTGGGCAGGCCCAACATCGACACCATTCAGTTTGACGTGGTTCCGGACAAGAACACCATCGTTGTCCGGCTTCTTGCCGGCGAGGTCGACTTCGCGGAATACCGGAGTATCCAGGCGCAAGATGCCCAGACGTTGGGCGAGCACTGGAAGACCAGCGGCGTAGGGCAGATCTACAACACCTTCCAAAGCAACCGATTACTGTGGTTCCAGCACCGCGATGTCCCCGGTCACCAGAAGGCCATCCTCGACGTCCGGGTTCGCCAGGCGATCATGCACGCGATCGATCGTGAGGCGCTTGGCCGCGCGGAGACGGCAGGGCTCGCTGGCGCCTCTGACAGCCCCTTTGCTCCGACCGACGCCATCTGGCCCCGCATCGAGCGCGCGATCACGAAGTACCCCCTCGACCCCCGGCGCACGGAGGCGCTGCTCAATCAGGTCGGCTGGACGAAGGCCGCCGATGGGCTTTTCCACAACGCAGTGGGCGAGACCCTGGATGTGGAAATCACCGCCAGCTCAGACCATCCCAAGGAGCCGCTGATCATCTCAGACTTCTTGAAGCGCGCTGGCATCGACGCCAGGCCGGTCCCTACCTCAGAGGCGCTGGAGGCCGACCCCGAATATCGGGCGAGCTTCCCCGGTGCCAGCGTACAGAGCTCATCGCCCGGGGTGTACAACCGGGTGGAGGGGGCTCAGGCAGCAACCGCGGCAAACAACTACCGGGGACAAAACCGTAGCGGCTACGCCAATCCCCAGCTTGAAACGCTGATCCGCCGCCTGGCCACCACTCTCGACGAGCGGGCGCGGGATGACCTCCTCGTGGAGATGGAGGCGTTCGTCAGCGCGGACGTGGCCCTGGGACACCTGTACTACCAGGTGCGGCCAGCCGTGGGGCTGAGGTCACTCAAGGGAATCACGGGGCTGGCCGGATCCTACGCGTGGAACGTGTGGGAGTGGCGCTTCGAGTAGGGCTTAAGGCCGGAAGAACTTCCCAGCCACGGCGACGGACTCGGCGGCTGCATCCCACTGGATGATATGTCCGCAGCGGTCGACGATCCGCAGATCGAGCGACGGGTAGCGCTCCTGGAGCAGAGCCAGACGACGCGCGGTGCTGGGCCGATCATTCCTCCCGTACATCATCAAGAGCGGGACAGGAATATGGTCGAGTCGCTGCCAGAAAGGTACACCTCTCTGGCGCTCGGCCTGGCGGTCAGTGCTCGCGCGGTTGCGTTGCGCGGCTTGGGGCCGACGCGCGCTCATTCGCAGCCGCGTCTGCAAAGCCTCCGGCGTAATGAGCGAGTGATCGAATAGCTGCTCCTCGAGAACGGCTCGCACGTCGTCGATGGTCGGCTCGTGGGTCGAGCGCTCGCGCTCTCCGTCGCTCTCCTCCGCGGCGGCTTCGGCTGCCGGGAGTGGGGGAAGCAGGCTGTGGGTCCCGAGGATCATCACCCGGGAAACGCGGTCCGGGTGCTCGAATCCAAGGCTCATCGCCAGCCCGCCCGCCGACGAGTGGCCGACCACACCCGCACGCTCCGCGCCAAGGGCGTCGAGCAATTCGAGCACGAAGCGCCGCCGGTACTCCTCGGTGAGCTCCAGAGGGGCGTCAGTGCCGCCGGAGCCCGGCAGGTCCACGGCGATGGCCCGCAAGCCATGGCTGGCAAGAGGCGCAAGGTTGCATTGCCACACGTCGGATGACGACCCGAGCGCACCCCCGTGGAGTAGCAGGACCGCTGGCCCTGAGCCTTCCTCCAGAAAGCGAGCCCTCACCCCACCAGCTTCAACGTACCGCTCGGCCACTCCACTCTGCCTCATTTGTCCTTCTCCACCTGTCGCGGTCGCAGCCAGTAGATCATGTGAAGCTCCTCCTTGGTCGGATCGGACGGGAGTGGTTGCCTGGCTCCCGTCTCGGCGAACCCGATTCCTTGATAGAGGCTGAGCGCCGGCCTGTTGCCGTCTGTCACCCATAGCTCGACGGCGCTGGCGCGCCCTCTTTGCGCCCACTCCATCACCGACGCCACCAGTCTCGTTGCAACTCCGAGCCTGCGAACCTCTGGATTCACCCACATCGACGTAAGGTCAACTCGGTCGGGCTGTTCATCCTGTCGAAAGGCGCCGATCAATCCAATCCAGGATCCTGCGGATTCAGCAACGAAATTTGCCGCCGTGTCTCCGTCGGCCCTTCTTGCTGCGGCCCGATTCCAGTCGTCTGCTGGGCGGCCCAGCTCGCCTTCGTAGGTAGATCCGAAAGCGCTCGGGGAATCAGCGAGCGCTTCAAGACGGATCCGTCGTAGCTTCTTACCCTCGTATGCTCGGATCCGTCTAACGATGAAGCCGAGGCTTGGCCGTCGACCGACATCACGTTTGCCCATGGTCGGCGATTCTCGCCCGGCTGCGACGGCTGCCCGCCCGGAAGGACCGACCCGCAGCTCTCGGGGTCCCCTCACGCTCGCCCTCTCCCCCGCGCACGGGGGAGAGGGAATTAAGGAGCCTCGCTGACGTCGAGGAGCCAGCCATCCGGGTCGTGGAGCTGCAGCTCGCCGCGCGGGCACCCCGCCGCCAGGATTTCCAGCATGCGCGCGTCCTCCGTGGGTCCCTTCTTGCCCGCGGGGAACAGCTCAGGCCGGCTCTCCATGAGCTCGTCGAGGTCCTTCTTGAAGGCGTCCAGGCTCTCCACCTTGAACCCGAGATGATCGATCGCGGGTCGCGCTACGCCCGTGTCGGCATAGTCCAGGATGTTCCACTGCGCGATGACCAATGTCACTCGCCCGTCGGTCAGGGCGAAATGCGGATCGTCGGCCGCCCGGGGCTCGAGCTGGAGCCCGTAGACCTCCTGGTAGAACTCCGCCAGCGCTCCCGGATTGACCGCGCGCAACTGAAGATGGCTCAGGTGGCGTGGCTGCTCTTCCTCGGAAGTCCTGGTGTCAGGCCGCGACTGGTAGAGGTCGAACACATTGCCGGCCGGATCGTGGGTGCCGATCTCCGCAAACGGGCGAGTGTCGGGCCGCTTCAGGAAATTGATGGCCGGGTAGGCCGCCTTTGAGCGCTCCATGACCTCGTCGATGTCCTCCACTACGAGGCCGAAATGGTCGGGGCCGGCCTGCCGCGCCCAGCCGCGCGCGCTGAGGCTCGCCCACACGTACCCGTCGGAGATCCTGTTGTTGTGGAGCATTCCAAACAGCGAGCCGTAGAACTCCGACATCAGCTGCGCCTTTTCGCTGCTCGTGGTCCTGATGGCCACGTGCTTGATCCTGGCTGCCATGTTGCCCCCCCTTGCGCTTCGCGCAATAAAATGGTCGTTCGCATTGTATATGGAGGACCGATGAGTTGGGACAAAGAGGCGGATGTCGTAGTCGTCGGATCAGGGGCGACGGGGCTCCCCGCGGCCATAGCGGCTTGCGAGGGCGGCGCGTCGGTGCTCGTGATCGAGGCGAACTGGGACGTCGGTGGACACGCGGCCCTCAGCGGCGGGAACCTGGCTCTGGGCGGCGGCACCAGCAGACAAAAGGCGGCCGGGATCGTCGATTCGCCGGATCTTCTGTTCTCTGACCTGACCGACTGGTCCGTCGTGGAATCCAACGGCTTTCCCAGTTACCGGTACAACGATCGGGAAATCATCCGCGCTTTTGCCGACAGCAGCGCTCCAACTCTTGAATGGCTCCTCACCCATGGGGTGGTTTTCGTCGATATTCCCGTCGACAACCGTGGCGCCGGCGGGACCGGGAACTCGGCGCCCAGAGAGAACCACCTGGCCGCCATGGACTGGGTGCAGTTCCAGACCGGCCGGGCGCTCCCCCCCGAACGCCAGGCCACGACCTCCTCCGGTATCGGCCTCGTCAGGCCGCTCGAGGCAGCCGCGCGCAAGCTGGGCGTGGAGATTCTGTTGCAGCACCGGATGACCAGCATCATCCGGGAGCGCACCACATCCGGAAGAGTTCTCGGTATCACTG
>CAYQJS010000069.1:11440-15178 GCA_964417895.1 uncultured Chloroflexota bacterium
CACTGCAACCAACGACGGTCAGACCCTGAACATCCGCGCCCGGAAAGGCGTCGTCATCGCCACCGGCGGCTCGACGGGCAACGTGAACTTCCGCAGGATGTTCGACCCGAGATTGACCGAGGAGTACTGCGGAGTGGCCGGCGAGCCGTACTCCTTCCAGGACGCCAGTGGCGAGCTGGCGGCGATGGCGATCGGCGCATCGCTCTGGGGCGCCTTCAACCAGACCGGCGAATTCGGCTCATCGATCACGAAACCCGGGTTAATCGGGTGTCAGTACGGGTATGTCAATGGGCGGTGGCAGCCCACGAGCCCTCTTTTCCATCTCCTGCGCGCTGTTGGCCTGCGGGTCGATGACTGGCAAGACGTCATCCTCGTGAACCAGGCGGGCCTCCGCTTCTACGACGAGACCCAGGGCCAGTTCTCGTCGAACAACTACGAGGCCATCAAAGACTACGTGCCGGGCAGCTACCTCAACGCTGCCAACGTCAAGTACAACCCGCGCAACTTCCTCAATGCGGCTCTGGCGGGCATCGGAGAAGCGGTCAACGGCGGCGGCCCGATCTGGGCGATCTTCGACGCCGAGGTGGTGACGCGGGAGAACTGGACCGTCCAGCCGCCATATGTGGACATCGCCGAAGGGTTCTTCTTCCGCGGGGACACCATCGCCGAGCTGGCCGACAACATCAAGAACAGGTATCAGCGCAAGTCGATGCCGTCCGTTGCTCTCGAGCAAACCGTGGCGAGGTACAACGCGTTCGTGGACGCCGGGCACGACGCGGATTTCGGCAAGGCTGGCCCCAAGTACAAGATTGCAACGCCTCCGTTCTACGCGGCCTGGTCGACGCCGGTCATCCACGACACGCGCGTCGGTCTCCGCATCAACGCAGAGTGCCAGGTGGTGGACCTCACGGGCAATGTGATAGCAGGACTCTATTGCGGAGGCGAATCAGCCGGCGGTTTCAGCATGCATGGTTTAGCCAGGTGCGTCGTCCAGGGACGAATCGCCGGAATGAACGCCGCCGCCGAGGAGGTGTTCCACATGAGCGGTTCTGAAGATATAGTGATTGCGGCTTCGCAGGTGTGAAGCCGCGGAATACTCTGAAGCCAGGGGACGGTGACGATGGAGCATCGAGCGGTAGACATCCACGCTCAGCTGAGGCACCCCGTGATCGACGGCGACGGCCACTGGCTGGAGCCGATTCCGGTCTTCCTCGAGTATCTTCGCGACGCCGGCGGCGCTGGCGCCGTCGACCAGATCAGAGCCCTCTGGCGCCAGAACGGCGAGTGGTACCGGACCGACTGGCAGGAGCGCCAGCGCCAGCGGCTCCGCCGCACTATCTGGTGGGGCGTGACTACCAACACGCTGGACAAGGCGACCGCGCTGCTGCCTGCGTTGCTGAACGAGCGCCTGCCAGAGCTGGGGATCGATTTCGCCATCATCTATCCAAGCTTCGGACTCACCATCAACGGCATCGCACAGCGCGACCTGCAGAAGGCGGCGGCTCGCGCCTACAACATGATGACAGCCGACATGTTCGCTCCCTACCACGAACGGTTCGCGCCGGTGGCGATCCTCCCGGCGCAATCCCCGGACGAAGCTATCGAGGAGCTGGAATACGCGGTCGGGCAGCTGGGCTTCAAGGCGATAATGCTCCGGGGGAACCAGGAGCGCCCGGTCCCAGCCGCGGCTGAGGGCATCGATCCGCGGAAGGCCGTCTGGTATTGCGACAATATCGCCCTGGACAGCCCGTATGACTACGAGCCGTTCTGGCAGCGATGCGTCGATCTGGGCGTGGCCGTGACCCAGCACTCGGGTAGCCCCCGCTGGTCCGACCGCGCCTCCATCAGCAACTTCACCTACAACCACGTCGGCCACTTCGCCGAATCCAACCACGCCTTCGCGCGGGGCGTATTCCTGGGCGGCGTGGTGCGCCGGCACCCACAGCTCAACTTCGGCTTCATGGAAGGCGGCGTCAGCTGGGCGTGCCAGCAGCTCACTGACCTGATCGCCCACTGGGAGAAGCGCCGCCTTGCCGGGCTGCAATACCCGAGCGCAACCAACGTCGCCGAGATGCACCAGCTCATCGCGCGGTACGGCGACGCGCGCCTGAAGGCCAGCGCCGACGCGATCATGAACAGCCTGGACGCCTTCCGCCCCGAGTGCAGTCTGGAGGAGCTCGGCCGGCCGGAGCACATCTTCGACGACTTCGAGGCAGCGGGCATCACCTCCAAAGAGGACATCCGGGAAGCCTTTACCGGCAACTTCTACTTCGGCTGCGAGGCGGACGACCCGGCAACCATGTGGGCCTTCGACCCCCGACTTGGCGCGCGGCTGCGGCCGGTCTTCAGCTCGGACTTCACGCATTTCGACGTACCCGATTTCGGGGAGGTGATCCCCGAAGCGTTCGAGATCGTGGAGAAGGGTTTCGTGACCGAGCAGGATTTTCGAGAGTTCACCTTCACCAACGCCGCCCGCCTGCATACCCGCAATAACCCGGAGTTCTTCAAGGGGACGGTCATCGAGCAAGCGGTTGCCGATGAGATCGGCCTGAGGAAGCCGGAGCCAGTAGGGAAAGCCTGAGTACACCGTTTCGGAATTGCGACCACGCAGCTTGGGCGCAGCGGGCGGGGCGAGTGTGAATGCTCCCCCGGCACACCGGGACTCTTATCATGAAGGAGCAAAGCTCATGGCTGACGCATTGCCTTTTCGGCCCGCCCGAGCTCCGGACATTCGAACGTTCGCCATCGCCCAGATGGCCGTCGCGATGTCCGGGAATCGATCCGATCCGGCGCGCCCGTTCCGCGAAGTCCGCCTCGCCCTCGGGACCTCGGTCGAGGGCGCGTTCCAACCCAGGCTAACCCTCGCAACAGATATGCCCGACGTCGCGGAGGCCGTGGCGCGGGGAGCAATCGACCTCGGCACCCTGAACCCTTCGGCCTATCTGACGATGGCGCGCCGCGGCGTTGGCCCATACCCGGATCCGCTGCCGCTGCTGGCTATCGGAGTGATGCCCTCACTGGACTGGATGGGCTTCGCCATCGCCGACCGCACTGGCCTCGCTTCGCTTTCAGCCATCCGCGAGCAGCGGTACCCACTGCGCGTCTCGATACGACGGCAGCCGACGAACAGCACTCGCTTCGTCGTCGACCAGGTGCTGGATGCGCTCGGCTTCTCGCTCGACGAGATCCAGGCATGGGGAGGGACCGTTCAGCTCGAGGACGGCCCGAGGGAGCCCACCCGGATCGCGGGCATGGCAGACGGAAGTCTCGAAGCGGTCTTCGATGAGGGCATCGGGGGCTGGGGCCACCTCGCGCTCCAGGGCGGGATGCGCTTCCTGCCCGTCGGGGCCGAGGCGGAGCGTCGCATGGCCGACCTTGGCTGGCCGCTCTTGCCGATCTCGCGCGAAGAGTTTCCGGAGATGCGGGAGGACGTGGTGGCGGTGAGCTTCAGCGGTTGGCCCCTCTTTACCCGCGCAGACGTGCCGGATGCCGTCGGTTACGAGATGGCCAGGGCGCTGGACGCCGCCCGCCCATACGTTCCGTGGGACAGCGAATCGAGTGTCGAGCTGCGCGACTTATGCACCAGCTCGGACGCTACGCCGCTCGACGTGCCACTTCACCCGGGCGCCGCCAGGTACTACGCCGAGCAGGGCGTCCTGTAGATACCGGCGGCTGGAGCGTGCCCGCCTCCGAATCGTCCTGCCCGCAGCTTACCGTGCCGGCGGGGCCTTCAGCTCG